>PDTX01000012.1 GCA_002749065.1 Bacteroidia bacterium
CTCGTCGTTGATGAAGTTGCGCATCATCATCTCGATGGAGGGTATGTCGTTGCGCATGATGCCGCTGAAGTCGTAGCGCAGGACGGGGTGCTTGGTCCAAGCCTTCTCGCCGCGCTGGGCCTCGAGGGCCTCGATGCGCAGCCCCTCGAAGAGCTCGCGCTGCCCCCTGAGGTAGCAGGCCATGGTGCTGAGCAGCATGCTCTTGCCGAAGCGGCGTGGCCGGGCCAGGAAGGTGACCTTGTGCTCGTTGGTGATGCGCCACACGAGGTCGGTCTTGTCCACGTAGTACATGTCCTCCTCGCGGAGGAAGGGGAAGTCCGCCGAGGATACGGGGAAGCGTTTTTTCATCACGTACATAGCCGGGTCTCCTTTGGTTTGGTGCAAAGGTAGCGAAAAAGTGGGGGAGCGGCGGTGGCAGCGCCATGCCTTTATGGGGGCTCTCTTTACCCCTGCCCAGTTGCACTCGGTGCTGGGATGTGCAAATGGCGAAAATCGCTGCTATATTTGCATCGTGTATGGAGGGGAAACCGAATGGGGCTATAGGCTTACTGCATGAAGAGGATTTTGCTGCTGGGTGGTGGTTCAGTGCTCATCCCGCTGATAGCGCGGGCGCATGAGCTTGGCTGCTACGTGATTACGGCCGACTACCGCCCGGGCAATGCGGCCCACGGGCATTCGGATGCGTACCGCTACCTGAGCGTGGTGGACCGGGATGCGGTGCTTGAGGTGGCCCGGGAGGAGGGGGTGGACGGGGTGCTGGCCTTCGGGGCGGACCCGGCGGTGCTCTCGGCGGTCTATGCGGCTGAGCAGCTGGGCTTACCATCCCCCTTGGGCTACACCGAGGCGCAGATTCTCCAGCGGAAGGATGCCTTCCGTGACTACTTGCATAATCACGATTTCAACACCCCGGCCTCCTTCGGTGCGGGCACCCTTGGGGAGGCGATGTCGCAGCTCTCCGGCCAGACTTTCCCGCTGATGGTCAAACCGGTGGATTCGGCCGGCTCCAAGGGGGTTTCCCGGGTCAATCGGGAGGAGGACTTCCCCCCGGCCTTCCGGCTGGCGATGGGGGAGTCACGTGCTGGCCGCGTGGTGACCGAGGAGTTCGTCCGTGGGCTGGCGCTGGAGGCGGATTGCCTGGTGGTCGACGGGGTGGTGCAGCCCCTGCTACTGTCGCACGAGGTCTTCGGGCCAAAGGGTTCGCCCCTGGTCTACACGCCGATGCTCTTTGCCTTCCCCTGCGACATGCCCCCCGCCTGGACAGAGGCCCTTCAGCGGGAGGTGCAGCGGCTGGTGAGCCTCATGGGGGTCGGCAGCGGGGTGTTCAACCTCGAGGCGAGGGTCAGCGACAATGGCGAACCCTACATCATGGAGTTCTCGCCCCGGGCCGGGGGGGGCGGGCTGGCCGCCGCGGTCGACTGCGCCTACAGGCTCGACATCCTGGGCGATGCCCTCCGCGCCGCGCTCGGCGAACCCCTCCGGGGCTACGCCTACCCGCTGGTCGACCGGGCCGTATACCGCCGCCTGGTCTTCCCCCGTGCGGCCGGGCGCTTCGAGGCGCTGGAGCTGCACCTACCGCCGGGCGCACGCTGCGAGTACATGGACCTCATCGCCTCGCCCGGCGATACGCTTGCGCCCGCAGCCAACGCCGCCGGGTGCATGGCCACCTTCCTGGTGACGCTCCCCCTGCCCGAGTTCCAGCACATGGACCTCGAGAGCGTCCCCTTCACCATCCGCATGCAAACCTAAGGAGATGGAGCACCTCATAGTAGACGAGACCGGCGCCCTAGCCCCCGTGGTCACGGTGCAGGTGCTGGCCTACAACCACGCAGACTTCCTCGGGCAGTGCCTCGAGGGCATCGCCGCGCAGGAGACCGATTTCCCCATAGAGTGCATCGTGCATGACGACGCCTCCCAGGACGGAACGGCCGACGTGGCGCGCGCCTACCAGCACCGCTACCCGGGCCTCTTCCGCCTCGTGCTGGAGGAGGAGAACCAGTACAGCCAGGGGGTGGAGCTGTACTACCGGATGAACGAGCTGTCGAGGGGGCAGTACGTCGCCTACTGCGAGGGCGACGACTACTGGACCGACCCCCGCAAGCTCCAGCTCCAGCACGATTTCCTCGCCGCCCACCCGGACGTGCTCTTCGTGTCCACCCGCTACCGCAGCACCCACCTCGACAGCGAGGAGCTGACCGACGAGGTCTTCCCCCTGCTCTTCGACCGCTGGAAGGGGAAGGACGGCAACGTGGAGATTGACCTATCGGGCTCTTTCCATGCCACCTGGCTCGCCCGCACCCTCACCATCATGTTCCGCCGCGAGGCCTACCCCCCCCGAGAGTTCGCCGAGCAGATGACGGACTACCGTGATGTGCAGGCCCTCACCCACTTCCTGATGCACGGCCGGGGGGTCTGCCTACCAGCCTGCACCGGGGTCTACCGTAGCCACAGCGGCGGCGTGTACACGGGATTGAGCCACGAACGTCGCTTCTACGCCGATATGGTGTCCCGCGAGGAGCTGTACGTCTACTCCTGCTCCCCGATGTTCCTCTACTGGCATGCCCGCTACGCCAACCGGCTCCGCCGCGTCGGTCGGTCCGACCAGGCGCGCGACTCCCTGCGGCGGCTTTACCCCCGCGCGCTGTGGGACTTAGCTCGGGGCGCGCTGCGGGCCTTCTGGCTGAAGGCGCTGCGGAAGTTCGAGTAAATCGTCCCGGCTGACCAATCCCAATCCGTACTATTGGGTGTTTTTCCGACGAAAAATACCCTGTATTGGCTATTTTGTGCTTCTCCCCCGTGGGCTAACTTTGCCCTTTGAAAGTTGGATTATTGTAGGTAGAATAAGATTTAATTCGAATGAGACTAAGCGAGTTGCAAGTTGGGCAGAGGGGGAGAATAGTTCGTGTGGAGGGCGAGGGAGCGTTCCGGAAGCGTGTCCTGGAGATGGGCTTCGTCAAGGACCAGGTGGTGGAGGTTGTGGGCAGAGCGCCCGTGGGCGACCCAACCCACTACCGCGTAATGGGCTACGACGTGTCGCTACGACGGTCGGAGTCCGAGCTGGTTGAAATCCAGCTGGTTGAGGCATCGGAGCTGGCCCATGAGCCGGGCGTTGAGGTACCCGATGAGGCCTTCGGCGCGGCGATTTCCCACGGGGAGAAAATCCACCGTGGCACGGCCGCCGACCGGAAGAGCCACAAGCAGATTCGGGTGGCCCTGGTGGGGAACCCCAACGCGGGCAAGACCTCGGTGTTCAACATCAGCTCGGGGGCCAAGGCCAAGGTGGGCAACTACGGCGGGGTGACCGTCGACTCGGCCACGGCGGCCATCAGCCACGGCGGCTACTACATCCAGATTGTCGACCTGCCGGGGACCTACTCCCTGGCGACCTACTCGCCCGAGGAGCTCTACGTGCGGAAGTCGCTCGTGGAGGACGACCCGGACGTGATCGTCAACGTGGTGGATGCCACCAACCTGGAGCGCAACCTCTACCTCACGCTCCAGCTGCTGGAGGCGGGTCGCAAGGTAGTGGTCGACCTCAACATGTGGGACGACCTGGTAGCGCGAGGCGACAGGCTTAACCGCGTGATGCTGGGCGACTTGCTGGGCGCGCCCTGCGTCCCCACGGTGGGGCGCTCAGGGGCCGGGATGGAGCAGCTGTGGGACACGGTGGTCGCCGTGCATGAGAACCGCTGGGACAAGCAGCGGGCCATCCTCCCCGAGTATGGCGAGGCGGTGAGCGCATCGGTCGCCAAGGTGTCGTCCATCCTGGGCGACGCCCGCGTGCTCAATGGCCAGGGCCAGCCCTTCAACGACTACGAGCTGCTGAAGATTCTGGAGCGCGACGCCGCCCAGCTAGAGGCCATCCGGGGGGCTGGCGCCTCCGAGGAGGTGGTATCGAAGCTCAAGACCTGCGCGGACGAGCTCTCCACGAAGGTCGGCCTCGACGCGGAGACCTACATAACGGATGCCCGCTACGCCTTCATCTCCAAGTTGCTGCAGCGCACCTACTCGCGGTCGAAACGCAAGGTGGGCGACACCAAGACCGACAAGCTGGACCGCATACTGATCAACCGTCTCATTGGCCTGCCGATTTTCTTCGGCCTGATGTACCTGATGTTCTGGGTGACCTTCACCCTGGGGGGCTACCCGATGGAGTGGATGGAAGCGGGCGTGGGCATGGTGGCCGACCTCTGCCGGGAGTTCATCCCCGAGGGCCCGCTGCAGGCGCTCATCTGCGATGGTGTCATCGGCGGGGTCGGCGGGGTAATCGTCTTCCTGGTCCCGATCATGATCCTGTTCTTCTTCATCTCCTTCTTCGAGGATTCGGGCTACATGGCGCGCGCCGTCTTCCTCATGGACCGCCTGATGCGTGCGCTGGGCCTGCACGGACGCTCGTTCATCCCCATGGTGATGGGCTTCGGCTGCAGCGTCCCGGCAGTGATGGCCTGCCGCACCATAGAGGATAGGAAGGTGCGCATGAGCACGGTGCTGGTTACGCCCTTCATGTCCTGCGCGGCGCGCCTGCCGGTGTACATCCTGTTCATCGGCGCGCTCTTCAGCGACTACCCCGCCACGGTGATGTTCGGCCTCTACCTCTTCGGCATATTCGTGGCCGTCCTCTCGGCCTTCCTGTTCCGGAAGGTCCTCTTCAAGGGGGATGAGTCGCCCTTCGTGATGGAGCTGCCCCCCTACCGCTTGCCGAGTCTCCGCATCACCCTGCTGCACATGTGGGAGAAGGGCGCGCAGTACCTCAAGAAGATGGGTACGGTGATCCTGCTGGCCTCCATCCTGATATGGTTCTTGAGCTACTTCCCGCGGACCTCGAGCCAGGACGCGAGCTTCCAGGCGCGGCTGGATGAGGCGAACGCCACCGCCGTGGCGATGCAGGCATCCGAGGGGATGCACCCCGACAGCGTGAGCGCCACGCTCGAGGAGGAAATTGCCGGCATAGAGGAGGAGTGGGATATGGTGCGCCAGAGCGAGTCCTACCTGGGGGTTCTGGGGCATGCGGTAGAGCCCGTGCTGCGGCCCATGGGCTTCGACTGGCGCGTGGGCGTGTCGCTGCTATCGGGCCTGGCGGCCAAGGAGATAGCCGTGGCCACGCTGGGCGTGCTGTTCCAGGTGGGCACGGAGGAGGATGAGGAGAGCGAGGCGCTGCAGACCAAGATTCGCACCGCGGAGGTGCATTCGGGGGCACGGGCGGGCCAGACACTCTTCTCCATACCCGTGGCGCTGGCCTACCTCATATTCGTGCTGCTCTACATGCCGTGCATCGCGGCCGTCGCGGCCGTGGGGCGTGAGGCCGGGGCGTGGAAGTGGGCAATCTTCACCATATTCTACACCACGGGGGTTGCCTACCTCTTTTCCTTCATCGTGTACCGTATCGCGCTGGCCTTCATGTAGCCTGCGCGTAGCCCCTCCCACCGGGGCTACGCGGCCGGGCGACATCTGTGCCGCATTGTATTTTGAAAGATTTTTGTATGGAGACGAATGGAATCCAGCATGTGCTGGTGTATGCAATAGTTCTCGCCTGCATGGTGATCGCGGTGGTGATGTACCGGCGTAGTCGTAAGGCCGGGAGCAGCGGTTGTGGCTGTGGTTCAGGGGGATGTTCGCACGGGAGCCAGCGGGCTGCTGCCACCCAGCCGTCGCAGTCCAACTCGCAGGTCAAGGTGTTTCGTGTCGACAATATGCGTGGTGCCGAGAGCGAGGAGGCCATACGCCGTCGGTTGCTGAGCCTCGATGATGTGGCCGATGTGCGGGCCTCCACCCAGCAGAAGACGGTGACCGTACGGTGCTACGGCGGGGAGCAGTGCGTGGAGGCCATAGGCGCCGCGCTGGAGCAGCTGGGCTACCCGGTGAGCAGGGACGGGATGGATGGTGCGGATGCGGGGAAGCAGGGGGATGACCGCTTCGAGGTGAAGGTCAGCGGGATGATGTGTGGCAACTGCGAGCAGACGGTGCGGAAGGCGCTGGAGAGCATAGAGGGCGTGTCGGCAGTGGAGGCCTCGCACGCCAGTGGGATGGTGAGCTGCCAGGCCCCGGCGGGTGTCCAGGAGGCCGTGCGGCAACGCCTGACCGCTGTGGGTTTCCCTCCGGTGGAGTAGGGTGGGGAGCTCGCGGCGCTACCGGCTAGACCTTGCGTATCGGGGTAGCGCCTACCACGGTTGGCAGCGCCAGCCCAACGCCCTCTCGGTGCAGGAGGTGCTGGAGGGGAGGCTCGGCCAGCTGCTGCGTGCCCCGATTGAGCTGACGGGCTGTGGGCGCACCGATACCGGGGTGCATGCCCTTCGCTACGTGGCGCATTTCGATGGACCAGAGGGGCTTACGGCCTGGCCGAAGGACGGGCTCGTACGCTCGCTCAATGGTATGCTGCCGAGCGACATCGTGGTGTACTCGCTGGCGGAGGTCGCGGCCGATTTCCACGCCCGCTTCGATGCCCGCCTACGGGAGTACCGCTACGTGCTGCAGCGACGGCCCAACCCCTTCACCCTGGGCCTGGCGACCCCCTACTACCACGAGCTCTCGCTGGAGGCCATGCAGCGCGGGGCGCAGGCATTGCTGGACCACGAGGACTTCGCGAGCTTCTGCAAGTCGGGGGGCGATGCCAAGACCACGATTTGCCGTTTGGCGCGCTCGGAGTGGGCGGTGGAGGGTGACCAGTGGGTCTACACCGTGGCGGCCGACCGCTTCCTGCGCAACATGGTGCGGGCCATCGTGGGTACGCTCCTGGAGATGGGGCGGGGCAGAATTACGCTCGGGGAGCTGCATGATATCCTCCGGGCGAAATCGCGCAGCAGGGCGGGGGCTTCGGTCAGCCCGGAGGGCCTGTACCTGAGTAGGGTAGAGTACTAGCGCGGAGGAGGGGGCGGGTTCCCTCTGTAGACTTGTCAAGGGGGGATTGCGCGCATTTTTCACCCCGGGAGTTTGCCAGTTCGCCGATTTGTACTACCTTTGCGGGAAATACGGAAAGTCTAGTGAAGGATAAGGTATACATAGTAGAGGTGGCTGGCCTTGGTTCTCCGGTGTTGAGCGGGGGGCAGGGTGTATTTTCCGTTCCGTTGCAATCGTTCCTTTCGATTGCTCTTTCCACGGGGAGCCGACGACGACTTTAGGCGTTGAGGCTCTTTTTTTTATCCACATAGTATAAGGGTCTCATCGCCAGCAGGGTGCGGTAGAATGCCGTACGGGGCTTGCTACGCCTAGCGTGCGCGCCCTGTGGACATCCTCCCAAGCACCGAGGGCCGGTCTAGGGCGTAGCGCCAATGGGGTGCTGTGCCGTGGGATTTTGTGTGCAGATACGGTTGACAGTGAAATATTTCCAAACAAAACGCGAAAAACATGGCTAAACAGGTAAACGAGAGTGCTACGGGGAAAATCCCCACCGTGAAGCTCCTGAAATTTCTCATCCCCTCGCTGGTGGGTATCCTCCTGCTAATGACCCCCTTCCACGACGGGGAGGGCACGACGGTGGGGGTCGCCGTCATGTCGAAGTTCATCAACAGCTCCATCAACGCGCTGGTGCCCATCCACTGGCTGGTGCTGGTGTGCATCGTGGCCTCGTGCGTGCTGACCACGGTGTACAAGGTGTCGAAGCCGGCCTTCATTGAGAATAGCCCGCTGCTCAAGGAGCTCTCGGACGTGTCCGTCTTCTGGTACATCGCCCGGCTGGCTGGCCTGGTGGTCGGCGTGATGGTGGCCTTCAAGCTCGGCCCGGCCATCGTCTTCGACGGCAACACCGGGGGGCTCATCCTCTTCGACCTGATCGGCGGGCTGTTCACCATCTTCCTCATCGCGGGCTTCATCCTCCCCTTCCTCACCGAGTTCGGCCTGCTCGAGTTCGTGGGGGTCTTCATGTCGAAGGTCATGCGCCCGGTCTTCGGGCTGCCGGGCCGCTCGGCGGTCGACTGCCTGGCCTCCTGGATTGGCGATGGCACCATCGGTGTCGCCCTGACCAACAAGCAGTTCGAGGACGGCTACTACACCGAGCGCGAGGCCTCCGTCATCTCGACGACCTTCTCGGCCGTCTCCATCACCTTCTGCCTGGTGGTGGTGAGCAATGTGCAGCTGACGGACATGTTCGCCCAGTTCTACCTGACGGTGGGCGTTGCCGGGGTGGTGGCCGCGCTGATCGTGCCGCGGATTCCGCCCCTGTCCATGAAGAAGGACATCCGGATGCGGGACGATGCCGGGGCGAGCACGGAGGTCACCCCCGAGGGCTACACCATGCCCGGCTGGGCCCTCAAGCTGGCCACCGACAGGGCCGAGCAGTCCAGCGGCCTGGGCAACTTCCTGAGCAAGGGGCTGCGGACGGTGCTCGGACTCTGGATAGGGGTTATCCCCATCATCATGGTGGCCGGGACCATGGCCCTGGTGCTCTCCGAGGCCACGCCCATCTTCACCTGGCTGGGCATGCCCTTCCTACCCATCCTGAACCTGCTCCAGGTGCCTGAGGCCCAGGCGGCCAGCGAGACGATGGTGGTGGGCTTCGCCGACATGGTGGTGCCTTCGATCCTGGCCGAGGCCAACATCACCAGCCCCATGACGCGCTTCATCGTGGCCTGCGTGTCCGTGACCCAGCTCATCTACATGTCGGAGACGGGGGCGGTGCTCCTCGGGTCAAATCTGCCGGTGAACCTCTTCGACATCTTCGTGATATTCCTCGAGCGGACGCTGGTTACCCTGCCGGTCATCGTCCTGATGGCGCATCTGTTCTTCTAGCGTTTTAGGTTTGTATACGCGGAGAGGGGGCTGCGGCGAGGTTCGCCGTGGCCCCTTTTCGCACCGGCGGGCCATATCGCTCAGTGTGGGGATTTTTCCCTACCTTTGGGAGATTTATACACCTTTGTGGAATGAGATAAAATGCTGAATATGACCTTCGAAGAGCACATACTTATCAATGCCTCCCAGGAGAGGGTATTCGGGTTCTACGCCGACGTTCCGGGCTGGGCGAAATGGGACCCCAGCGTGAAATCCGCCACCATCCAAGGGGCTTTTGCCTCCGGGGCGAAGGGGGTCTTGGTGCCTTCCAGCGGGCCAAAGGCGAATATCCTCTTCGCAGAGGTTGTTGCCCCCATGAGCTTTACGGTGGTGAGCCGCTTGCCCCTGTGTACCATGCGTTTCGAGCATCATCTCTCCTCGCAGGAGGGCATGGTGAAGGCTCTGCATAGGGTTACCTTTGCGGGTCCTCTTGCTCCTCTCTTTGGGAGGCTCATCGGCGGCTCAATTCGAAGGGACTTACCTGTTACCCTAGAAGGGCTGAAGCGGGTTTCCGAGGGCTTGAACTGACCCCACTTTTGCGTGGTTAATGGCCTTTTCTGTCGATGGGGAGAGAGCCGCGTACCCCCGGCTACATGTCGCTACGCGTAGCGGCTGGAACCAGATGAGAAGCACGCTACTCGCACTTATTGCCATCCTGGAGCCATGAGCCACGCATCCGCCCAGAGTGCCGACCAGCTATTCATGATTGAGCACGCCGTCAGGGGCGCTACCCGGGCACAGTACCCAGCCCAGGTTATTCAGCACGAGGGGCTCGGGGATAGACATTTATTCCGACCTCACGAGGGTGCTACTGGTCGTGGATGTGGACCATCGTGAATTGTTTGTGGGCCTGGGTTGCGCCGCCGAGAACCTCTGCCTGGAGCGTGTACGACGGGCGCATCGTGCCGGAGGAGTCCATCGTTGCGCTGGAGGGCATCGGGCGGGAGGTCCGGGTATTCCATTGCTACTCCTCCTATGAGAGGGCAAATGTAGCTAGCTATCAGCAATCTAGCAAATTCACTTCCTGTTTTTGTGGCATTCTACTTCCTGTTTTTGTGGCAATTCACTTCCTGTTTTTGCGGCAAAACCGTCGCATTGCGCGCCCTGCCCTTGTGCCATTCACGGTGAAATCGGCAGCTCGCGTCGTCGCATAATGGCGACTGTAGGCCCACCCCCCTTGCCGCGAAGAAATATATTGGTACATTTATCGTCAGTTTTGCGCCCATGGTGCGAGCTGCATGTGGCGGATGGTGTGGCCTTGGGGTCGCCGCGCGCCTGCCTCCTGTAGCCCGGGCCACGGGCCAGAGAGTGGATGTACCGTATTGATAACCCCATTTTAACCGGAAAGAAAATGGCGAAGAAGAAGAGAAGCTGGTTTTCAACCGCATACTCAGTTCTATTCCTGATCCTTGTCCTGGCGGCAGGGCTAACCTACGTGGTCCCCTCGGGGGAGTTCGAGCGGCTGACCTACAGCGCGGAGGGCCAGGAGTTCATCATCAGCGGCCGGGGCGAGACCCGGGCCATACCCGCCACGCAGCGCGCGCTGGACTCGCTGCAGATCAAGCTCGAGCTGGCCAAGTTCACCGAGGGCACCATCTACAAGCCCGTCGCGATCCCCGGGAGCTACGCCCAGATTGCGCAGCAGCCGCAGGGCTTCTTCTCGGTGATCAAATCCCCCGTGCAGGGCATCGCGGACTCGGTCGGCATCGTCATCTTCGTGCTCATCCTGGGGGGCATCATGGGCATCCTCGCGAAGATGAACGCCTTCGACGCCGGGATGGTCTCCCTGTCACGGAGCACCAAGGGCAAGGAGTTCCTGCTGGTGACCTTCGTCTTCCTGCTGGTCACCCTGGGGGGCACGACCTTCGGCATGGCCGAGGAGACCATCGCCTTCTACCCCATCCTCATGCCCATATTCCTGGTCAGCGGCTTCGACGCGCTGGTCTGCATCGCGGCCATCTACATGGGCTCGACCATCGGCACCATGTTCTCCACCACCAGCCCCTTCTCGGTGGTGATTGCCTCCGAGGCCGCCGGGATATCCTTCACCACCGGCCTGGCCTTCCGCATCGTGGCCCTGGTGCTGGCCTCGGTCATCACCCTGCTCTACATCTACCGCTACGTGCGCAAAATCCGGAGGGACAAGACCGCCTCGCTGGTCTACGAGGACGAGGCCGAGATACACGCCAAGTTCCTCAGCGGCTACGACCCCAATGAGGCCGTCCCCTACACCTGGCGCATACGCCTCTCGCTGCTGCTCTTCGCGGCCGCCTTCCCGGTGATGATCTGGGGCGTGGCCAGCGCCGGGTGGTGGTTCGAGGAGATGTCCGCCCTGTTCCTGGGCGTGTCGCTCATCCTGATGGCCATCTCCGGCCTCTCGGAGAAGGAGAACATCGGCGCCTTCGTGGCCGGGGCGGGCGACCTCATCGGCGTGGCCCTGACTATCGGCCTGGCCCGCTCCATCAACATGGTCATGGACGGGGGGCAGATTTCCGACACCCTGCTGTACTACTCCACCGAGGCCGTCTCCGGCATGGGCCAGAGCCTCTTCGCCGTGGTGCAGCTCATCCTGTTCTCCTTCCTGGGCTTCTTCATCCCCTCGGCCTCCGGCCTGGCCATGCTCTCGATGCCCATCATGGCGCCCCTGGCCGACACCGTGGGCCTCTCCCGCGAGGTCGTCATCAACGCCTACAACTGGGGGCAGGGCTGGATGTCCTTCATCACCCCCACCGGCCTCATACTCGTCTCCCTCGAGATGGTCGGCGTGCCCTTCTCCAAGTGGCTCAAGTTCATCCTCCCCCTGATGGCCATCATCGGCATCTTCGCCGCCCTGATGCTCATCATCAACACCATGATAGTGTAGACCGCAACTAATATTAGCACAAAAAGGCGCACTTCCCGCGGGAAGTGCGCCTTTTTTCCCCTATCTTTGCCCCAGCATGCGCCCGCGTTGGGGGCAGAAATACGACACGGTATGCTCGGTAAGAATTGGGGGACCCTCTCCTCCCGGCACAAGCGGCGGGTCCTCATCCTCGTGGCGCTCGTCATCCTCCTGCCCACGCTGCTGCTCATTATCCCCCTGATTTTGGCGGTCAACGGGATGGACGCACGGGGCCCGGGCGAGCCCCTCCCCGGCGTCTACCGCCGCTACAACGACGGCATCTACGCCATGGTCGTGGGGAGCGGCTACTACCGCATGCCCCCCGAGCTGGATACGGCGAGCTTCCGCCCCTGGGGTAAAGGGGCGGTCTACATGGCCATCGACCGCCACCACGTCTACTGCGCGGATGAGATAGTGCCGGACCTCGACCCCGCGCGCCTCGCCCACCTGGGCAATGAGTACTACACCGACGGGGCGACCACCTACTACTGCGGGTTTCGCACCGTGGAGAGGGCCGACCTCCCGTGGTACGAGCATTGGTACCAGTTCCTCCGGGAGGGCTACCTCGGCGGGGAGCGACCCCGCACCAGCTTCCACCCCGTGCGCCGCCTCGCGCCGAGCGGCACGCCCTACGCCCCCCTGCTCGACCGCGCGCTGGCCACCAACGGCGAGCAGGTGTACCACCGGGGCCTACCCATGCCCGAGGCCCACCCGGCGGGCCTCCGCTGGATACCCCACGACTCGGCCCGCGGCGCCCGGGACAGCGAGTACCTCGGCGACGGGGAGCACGTCTACTTCCAGCACAGCCCCCTGCCGCTCAGCGACCACGACGGCCTCTACTGCCTGGAGAACGCCTTCGGCAAGCACTTCGTCTACCTCTTCGACCCCCGCGACGGGATGGTGTACGCCAACGAGATACCCGGCGACAACGCGCCCCGCCCCCCCACCACCCCCTTCCCGCGGGCGCATGCCCCCTACGCCCTGCTGAGCCGGGCCGACAGCCACGCCTACCACACGCTGTGGCTGGCCGAGGGCGGGGTCTACTTCTACGACACCCGGGAGGACCGCGTCGAGCGGATGGGCGACAACCCCTTCCGCGGGGGGCGCTTCCGGGAGATTGCCCCGCTGGTCTTCACCGACGGGGCGCGGACCCTCTTCGTGGATGCCTTCAACGTGTGGCGGCGCAGCCGGAGCCGTCGCTACCTGGCCAGCCGCCACACGGCGGTCTACTCGCTCGACGACCTGCCCGAGGGGGAGTGGCGCGCCCTGCGGCGGGCCGGGCTCTACTCCGTGTGGGCGAAGGGCCAGGAGCGCTACCTCTTCGACAACTACGGCGAGGGGCAGGGCGTGGACCACACCGTGTACCGCATCGCGGACAGCGCCACGCTCGCCCGCCTGCTCGGGGAGGAGCTGGGCTCGAACGAGATCAACCGGATGGCCCGGGGGAAGCACCTGGTGGTCCCGGCCCGCACCGAGCTGCTCGATGCCCGCCTGCAGGTTTCCAACCGCTCGATTTTGGACTTCTTCGGCATCGAGTGGTTCGACCGCTTGCTGGACGAGCACCCATCATCGACCTGGGTTTTCCTGCTCCTGCTGCTCCCTGTGCTCCTCTGGCTGTTTTGGCCCGCCAGGTGGAGGTTCCGCCGGTAGGCCCCGCGCTCGGGCTTCGGCCGCGTGGGGGGCTAGTGGGCTTATGTGGATTGAGGAAAAAGGCTACCTTTGGCATTGGAAAGATGGGGGACGGCTGGAAGTCCCCCGGGATACGATAATTACAAAGCTAAAAGTACAGGATTATGAGCAAGGAATGTGAAATAAGGGGCAAGGGCTTCGCCACGCGGGCCATCCATGCGGGGCGTTTGCCCAACCAGTTCGGCGCGCTCAACACGCCGATTTACCAGAGTTCGACCTTTGTGTTCGACTCCGCCGAGCAGGGCGGGCGGCGCTTCGCGCTCGAGGAGGAGGGCTACATCTACACCCGGCTGGGCAACCCGAACTCCACCGAGATAGAGGCCAAGCTCGCCGAGCTGGAGGGCGCGGAGGCCTGCCTCTCGGCCGCCTCGGGCATGGGGGCCATCACCTCCGCCCTGTGGACCAGCGTGTCGGCCGGCGACCACATCGTGGCGGCCAAGACCCTCTACGGCTGCACCTTCGCGCTCCTCAACGCCGGCCTGTCGCGCTTCGGCGTGGAGGTGGACTTCGTCGACGCGCGCGACCCGCAGAACGTGAAGGCCGCCCTCAAGCCCAACACCAAGGTGGTGTACCTCGAGACGCCCGCCAACCCCAACATGTACATCAGCGACATCCGGGCCATCGCCAAGCTGGCCCATGAGCATAGCGCCGACATACAGGTCTACGTGGACAACACCTACTGCACGCCCTACCTGCAGCGGCCCTTCGACCTGGGGGCCAACGTGGTGGTGCACTCGGCCACCAAGTACCTCAACGGCCACGGCGACGTCATCGCCGGTTTCGTGCTCGGCAAGAAGGAGTTCATCGACCAGGTGCGCTTCGTCGGCATGAAGGACATGACCGGCGCGACCCTCGGCCCCTTCGAGGCCTACCTCATCGGGCGGGGGATGAAGACCCTGGCCCTGCGAATGGACCGCCACTGTGCCAGCGCGCAGAAGGTGGCCGAGTTCCTGGAGTCGCACCCCAAGGTGGCGAAGGTGATGTACCCCGGCTTGAAGAGCTTCCCCCAGCACGATGTGGCCATGGGCCAGATGTGCCAGCCTGGCGCGATGATAGCCTTCGAGCTGCAGGGGGGCATCGAGGCGGGCAGGGCCCTCATCAACAGCTGCCGCCTCTGCATCCCGGCCGTGAGCCTGGGCGATGCCGAGACGCTCATCCAGCACCCGGCCAGCATGACGCACTCGCCCTACACGCCCGAGGAGCGGGCCGCGAGCGACATCGCCGAGGGGCTGGTGCGCCTCTCCGTGGGCCTGGAGGATGCCGACGACATCATCGCCGACCTCAAGCAGGCGCTAGAGGGGTAGTATCCGCGTTTTTCCTCTTATATTCGCGGGGTGGATGGCGGCGGGTCATCCACCCCGTTTCTCCGCATTGTCAACCCATTAATCGCCATAAGCTCTATGCCCATCCTCAGCGCGGGCGGCCGGGGCAATAAGCTCATCGCCGGCCTCATGCTCCTGATAGTTGCCATCATCTGGGGTAGCACCCTGGTGGTGATGAAGGCCACCACCGGCACGATCAACCCCATGCTCCTGATTGCCATCCGCTTCCTGATGGCCGGTGTCGTCCTGGGGGCCATCTTCCTCCGGAAATTCCAGCGCATCGGGCGCCAGGACCTCATCGGCGGCCTCGTCATCGGCCTGCTGCTCTTCGCGGCCCACGCCCTGCAGACCATGGGCGTGACCGATGCCAAGGGCGATGCCGGGCGCTCCGGATTCCTGGGCGCGGCCTACTGCATCATCGTCCCCTTCATCTGCTGGGCCGTCGAGCGCGAGCGGCCCGACAGGTACAACCTCATGGCGGCCGTCCTGTGCGTGGTCGGCATCGGCCTGATATCCTTCGGCGGCGCGCCCACCCTCGACCTCAACCCGGATGCCGGCCTCCTGGGCTTTACCCTGGCCGACACCCTGGCCCTGGCCAGCGCCTTCCTCTTCGCGGCCTCCATCGTGGCCATCGACCGCTACACCAAGCACCAGGATGCCATCACCATCACCATCCTCCAGTTCTTCTTCGCCGGGCTCTTCGCCACCCTCGCCACCCTCGTGCGCGAGCCTGCCGCCGTGGTGAACGCGGCCTGGAGCGGGGGCCTCTGGGGCGCGGTGCTCTACCTCGGGCTGGTGGCCACGGCCTTCGCCCTCCTGCTGCAGAACGTGGCCCAGAAGTACACCGACCCCAACAGCGCGGCCATCCTCCTGGGCACGGAGTCCATCTTCGGCGTGCTCTTCGGCGTGGCCTTCAACGCGGAGCCCATCTCCGGGGTCCTCCTCTGGGGCTTTGTGCTCATCTTCGCGGCCATCCTCATCTCGGAGACCAAGCTCGCCTTCCTGCGTCGGCCGCGGCCTGGCGCCTGATTTAGGCCCGGGGCCAATTATCCCCCGCCCCCAGCAGAGCCACACCCGGGGTCACCACGGGTAGCAAGCCGTAGACGCTGTGCCAGAGGGCATTGCGCCTAGCCTGTGGCTTGTCCGTCGTGGAGCTTATTTATATGAAATATGCATTGCGCATCAGGGCGAGCAAATGGGCTTGCGTATTTTCCCATCTCCGCTATCTTTGCAAGAGGAAAGCAACATAAAACTCAAGGGTAATGATATCATTTACTATTTGTTTGGTGGTGCTGATAGTCGGCTACTTCACGTACGGCCGTTTCCTCCAGCACCTGTTCAATCCCACGGATCGCGCCACACCGGCGCTTGAGAAGAACGATGGTGTGGACTTCATGCCCCTACCGACGTGGAAGGTGTTCATGATTCAGTTCCTGAACATCGCGGGTCTCGGCCCGATATTCGGGGCCATCCTCGGCGCGAAGTTCGGCCAGTCGGCCTTTATCTGGATCACGCTAGGTTCGATTTTTGCCGGGGCGATGCACGACTACATCTCCGGGATGATGAGCCTGCGGCAGAATGGTGCGAGCCTCCCCGAGATTATCGGCGAGTACCTCGGCCTGACCACCAAGCAGGTGATGCGTGGATTCTCGGTGGTGATGATGTGCCTGGTGGGGGTGGTGTTCGTGGCCGGGCCCGCCGGCTTGCTGAGCTCGCTCACGGGTGGGGCGGTGGATACCCGGATGTGGGTTCTCATCATCTTCGCGTACTACATCCTGGCCACGCTCCTGCCGGTTGACAAGGTCATAGGCAAGGTCTACCCGCTCTTCGCCCTCGCGCTGCTGTTCATGGCCGTGGGCATCCTGGTGATGCTCTACGTGGAGCACCCGCCCCTGCCGGAGCTGTGGGAGGGCATGGCGAACACGCACCCCCAGGAGCTGCCCATCTTCCCCATCATGTTCGTGAGCATCGCCTGCGGGGCCATCTCCGGCTTCCACGCCACCCAGAGCCCGCTCATGGCCCGCTGCGTGGTCAAGGAGAAGCACGGCTACCCGATTTTCTACGGGGCGATGATTACCGAGGGCATCGTGGCGCTGATATGGGCCGCCGCGGCCATGTACTTCTACCAGAAGTTCGGCATGGGCGAGAGCAACGCCGCCGTGGTGGTCGACCAGATAAGCAAGGAGTGGCTCGGCGCCCTGGGCGGCATACTGGCCATCCTGGGGGTGGTGGCCGCGCCCATCACCTCGGGCGACACGGCCTTCCGCTCGGCGCGCCTGATAGTGGCCGACTTCCTGCACATGAAGCAGAAGAAGCTCTCGAGCCGCCTGATGATCAGCATCCCGCTCTTCGTCGTGTCGGGCGGCCTGCTCATCTACAGCCTCCAGGACAAGGAGAGCTTCAACGTGATATGGAGGTACTTCGCGTGGGCGAACCAGACCCTGGCCGTGTTCACCCTCTGGACGACGACCGTGTACATGGCCATGCGCTACAGGCTGGCCTACTGGGTGTCGCTGCTGCCGGCGGTGTTCATGACCTGCATCTGCGTCACCTACATCTGCATTGCGCCGGAGGGCCTGGGGCTACCCACGGGCGTGGCCTACTCCGTGGGCGGTGCCTCAGTCGTAGTGGCCTTCGCGTGGTTCGCCATCTGGTACAACATGTGGCGGGAGAAGACCCTCGCCAAGGTGGACCACCTGCTGGCCTAGCGCGCTGTAGGAGTGCGATATAGAGAATTATGGGGGGCATCGGCTTCGGCCGTGCCTCCCCTTTTGGTGCAGTACTAAAACGCTTGTCATGATTCAGCGTATCCAGACGCTCTGGTGGGCCGTGGCCCTCATTCTACTCGTGATTTTTGCCCTCCTGCCCTTCGGGAGCTACTCCGTGCCGGGCGGGGACTACACCCTGGGCCTGCTGGGCCTGCGGGGGCTTGCCGATGGGCCGGTGCTCTTCCGGGTCTACCCGCTGGCAATCATCGTGCTCCTCTCGGCCCTGCTCCTGCTGCTTTGCATCCTCAGCTACAGGAGGCGGGTGCTGCAGCTCCGCCTCTCGGTGTACGCGGTGGTCCTCCTGCTGGGCAGCCTTGGGCTTGCGGCCTACTACAGCAGCGTGGCCGGGGCCCATCTGCTCGGGGAGGGGATGCACCTCGACCCCATGCTCGCCCTACCGCTGCTGGCGGCCCTTTTCGCCCTGCTGGGCCTCCGGGGGGTGAAGAGGGACATAGCCTTCCTCAAGCGCATGGATCGGCTCCGCTAAACAAAAATCACCATACTGGAGATTGGGCACCCGTTCCCCCTCCTGAACCGTATGCCCAATAGACATTAAAAAGTCCGTCCCGGCCCGACAAGCCAGGACGGACTTTTTTCCGTGCGTGAAGGCAGCTGGGACACTTTCCTGCCCTTGCTAGCCCTTCGGCTGCCCTGGCCGTACCTCCCTACAAGGCCAACGGCATTGACGATGTTTTGGGCTTTCCCCGCGTATGCTGCGCGCAGGTCACGTTGAGTAGGCTGCGGTACGGGCGAGGAAATCCTAATGATGAAGCTGTCCAGATTAGCGGAGTGCTGCATGTCGGATATTTGGCCGATGGCTCTTTCTCCGGCTCTATCCTCACCCTGCTGGGCGTATTTCCCCGCTCCGGGAGTATCATCGATTGGAAAGGGCTTTACCATCTGGATATGAGATGATTATAATCGACATGGTACAGCGGATTTTGAGAATTTCCGCGCTAATTTCTGCCCTCATACCCCGGGTGTGTTGATAATTATTCCGGCCCCTTTAACTGGCTAGCTAATAGCCCATTCTCTACGCTTTTCTCCATAGGAGGTTTCACATTGCCACATGCTTTTTTGCTTTGTGTAGCATTGCCAAGGATTAAGCAGTACTTTTATCCTGGCAAAGCACTACGGCGGGTAGGGGTGGTGGCCCCCTTCATTCCATCCACCGCTGGGTTCTCCTCCGCCCGACCTTGTGGGCCGCTCGCCGGGAGGCCTTGCGGCGCGCCAAGGGGCGATTAGCGGATTTGCTTCTGCCAAAACGAATGGGTAATATTAATAATCGGAGGTGCGAATGTCTTACCATGTCCCGGTGCTTCTCTCCGCGGGGGTAGCGCAGCTGCTCGGCTCCCCGAATGGGGTGTACGTGGACCTAACTCTTGGGGGTGGGGGCCACAGCCGGGCGGTGCTTGAGGCTCTCGGCCCGGAGGGTCGCCTCTTCTGCTTCGACCGCGATGCGGAGGCCCTGGCCAACGCGCCGTGCGACCCCCGGGTGCAGGTGGTGCATGCCAACTACCGGGATGCAGGGCAGTGGCTCTCCTACTACGGCTGCAGCCCGGTGGACGGGGTGATTGCCGACCTGGGCGTGTCGTCGCACCACTTCGACGTGGCCGAGCGGGGCTTCTCCTTCCAGCAGGATGGCCCCCTGGACATGCGTATGGGCCTTGGCTCATTGCTGACGGCCGCCGAGGTGGTGGCGCGCTACGAGGAGGGGCCGCTGGCCGATGTGCTCTACCGCTACGGCGAGCTGCGGGATTCGCGGCGGCTTGCCCGGGCGATTGTGGAGGCGCGCGCTGCGTCTCCTATAGGTACGACAGCGGCGCTGCGGGCTGCGGTGGAGCGTGCGCTGCCGCCACGGGCCGATAAACATAAGGTGCTTTCGTGCGTATTTCAAGCGCTGCGCATCGAGGTGAACCAGGAGCTTGCCTCGCTGGAGTCGATGCTGGCCCAGCTGCCGGGGCTGGTGGCCCGGGGGGGGAGGGTGGTGATCATCTCCTACCACTCGCTGGAGGACCGCCTGGTGAAGAACTACCTCCGCGCGGGGAATGCCGAGGGGAGGGTGGAGCAGGACCTGAAGGGGCAGACCGACGCGCCCTTCAGGATGCTGGGCAGGGGCGGCGCCAAGCCGAGCCAGGAGGAGATTGCGGCTAATTCACGGGCCCGGAGCGCGAGGATGCGCGTGGCCGAAAGGGTATAGAGCGATGGGGGACGAGACCTACGTAGAGCCACTGGACGAGCAGGATACCGTGGCGGCGGAGCAGGATGCCCCCGCGCCGGAGGGGAGTCAGTCGCCCAGGTCTGGCGGGCGGAAGCGGACGAAGCGGATACAGACCCCCCTGGGGGTGATGGACGTTCCGTTCATCCTCTTCGTGGGGGCGCTGTGCGTGTTCTACATCTGGCTGCGGAACGACTACGAACGCCTGTGGCGCGAGGAGCAGCGGCTGGAGGTGGAGGTCCGTAACCTGCGGAGCGAGTCGCTGGTGCTGTCCTCCGAGCTGATGCGGCGGAGCAAGGAGTCGGAGGTGTATGAGCAGACCGAATCGAAGGGGCTGGGGCTCAAGGAGTCGCGTACGCCCCCTGTGAAGATAGAGTATAAGGAGCGCTAAGGGCGCGCTAGGGTGTAACTAATAGGTATGGCACAGTCGGGCAGGAAGCGGGTAGTGGTTTTCTACAGGCTCTTCGTATGGGGCATGGTGCTGCTGGGCGCGGTGCCCATCGTGCTGCGCATACTGTGGATACAGTACGTGGAGGGCGAGTCGCTGCGCTCGATGGGGGACAGCCAGTCGTACAAGCAGAAGACCATCGCGCCGAGCCGGGGGAATATCCTCTCGGACGACGGGCGGCTGCTGGTGACCTCGCTGCCGACCTACAAGGTGTACATGGACATGGCGCCCGACGGGATGGAGGATGAGCTCTTCGCGGCGAATGTGGACTCGCTGGCGCTGCGCCTCTCGCGGCTGTTCGGCGACCGGTCGGAGGCGGCCTACCGCAGCGAGCTCATCAGCAAGCGCCGGGCCGAGAAGCACTACTGCCGGCTGGGGAATCGCACCCTGAACTACGCCGAGCTGCGGGAGCTGAAGCGCTTCCCCCTGCTGCGGCTGAACCGGAACGTGGGGGGGCTAATCGTGGAGGACAGCTACGTGCGCAAGCGGATTCTGGGCGAGATGGCGATGCGGACCCTGGGCTACACCAAGGGCGACCTGTACGTGGGGCTGGAGGGGGCCTTCGACGAGGCGCTGCGCGGCACGCCGGGCATGCGGATAGAGAAGAAGTCCTACGGGGGGCGCTACATCCCGGTGGGCACGGCCGAGCAGGTGGACCCGGTGGAGGGGGCGGATGTGGTCAGCACGCTGGATATCAACCTGCAGGACGTGGTGGAGAAGGAGCTGCGCCAGCAGCTGGAGGCCAACCGGGCGGACTTCGGCACGGTGGTGGTCATGGAGGTGAAGACCGGCGATGTGAAGGCCATCGCGAACCTGAAGCGGACCTCCGGCGGGGGCTACCGTGAGGAGATGAACTACGCGGTGGGCCGGCGGACCGAGCCGGGCAGCACCTTCAAGGTGGCCTCCCTGATCAACCTGCTGGAGGATGGGCACGTGAAGCTGGACGATAGCGTCGACACCGAGGGGGGCGCGTGGCGCGTGTACGACAAGGTGATACGCGATTCGCACGAGGGGGGCTACGGCAAGATAAGCGTGCGGCGGGCCTGGGAGCTGTCGTCGAACGTGGCCGTGGCCAAGCTGGTGGACCACCACTATCGGGGGCGGGAGCAGGATTTTGTGAACCGTCTGTACGGCATGCGGCTCAACCAGTGGCTGGACCTACCGATAGCCGGGGAGGCCAAGCCCTACGTCAAGTACCCCGGCGACCGGCTCTGGTCGGGCATCTCCCTGCCGATGATGAGCATAGGCTACGAGGTGGAGCTCACCCCCCTGCAGATCTTGACCTTCTACAACGCCATCGCCAACGACGGGCGGATGGTGGCGCCCCGCTTCGTGACGGAGCTGCAGCGCGACGGGCGCACCGTGAGGACCTACCCGGTGCGCGAGCTGGTGGCCTCCATCTGCTCCCCGAGGACGCTCGACCAGGTGCGCTCGGTGCTCAAGGGCGTGGTGGATAGCGGCACGGCCTCGAACCTGCGGGCCGAGAAGTACCTGATTGCGGGGAAGACCGGCACGGCGCAGATCGCGCGCAACGACAAGGGCTACAAGCTGGGGGGGGAGGTCCGCTACCAGGCCTCCTTCGCGGGCTACTTCCCGGCCGACGCGCCGCAGTACTCCTGCATCGTGGTGGTGTCCTCGCCGACCCAGCAGTCCTACTACGGGAACCGGGTCGCGGGGCCCATCTTCCGCAAGATTGTGGACAAGGTGTACGGCACGCGGTCGGAGTGGTTCCCGCACGCGGCGGGCTCGCGGCGCATGGCGGCGCAGTACTGCAAGCCGGGGCTGGCCAGCCCCCTGCTCGAGTCGCTCGAGCAGCTGGGTATGCGCGTGGAGGACCGCTCGGGCGGGGCGGATTGGGTCAGCCCCATGCGGGGCGCGCAGGAGGTCGTCGTGCATCCCTCGGCGCGCGCACGCAGCCAGGGGGGCCTGGTGGTGCCCAACGTGAAGGGCATGCCGCTCAACGATGCGCTCTTCGCCCTGGAGAATGCCGGTCTGCGCGTCCGGGTGCAGGGGCGCGGGTCGGTGCGTACGCAGAGCGTGGCCCCTGGCACGAAGCTGGAGGCCGGGACGGTGGTGGAACTAAGAATGAGCATACTATGATAGAGCAGGTGTACAGTCTGGCGCGGCTGCTGGAGGGGGTGGACTACCGCCTGCTCCGGGGGGAGTTGCCCGAGCGGGTGGAGGGCATCACCGCCGATTCGCGCCGGGTGGAGGCGGGCTGGGTCTTCATAGCCGTGCCCGGTACGCGGCACGATGGGCACGCCTTCGTTGGGGCGGCCCTGCTGGCCGGTGCGGCCCTGGTGGTGGTGGAGCGCGATGTCCAGCTCCCCGACACCGATAGGCCCGTCCTGCGGGTGGAGAGCTCGGCGAGGGCCCTGGGCCTGATGGCGGCCAACTTCTACGGTCGCCCCGCCGAGCGCCTGCGGCTGGTGGGGGTCACGGGCACCAACGGCAAGACCTCAGTGGCGACCCTCCTCTACAACCTCTGCCGGGGGCTGGGCCACCGGGCGGGCCTGCTCTCCACTATCGAGAACCGCATCCTCGACCAGGCGCTGGCCGCGACCCACACCACCCCCGATGCCCTCTCGCTCAACCGCCTGCTGGCCCAGATGGTGGCCAAGGGGGTGGAGTACGCCTTCATGGAGGTGAGCTCGCACGCCCTCGTGCAGCAGCGCATCGCCGGGGTGCGCTTCGCCGGGGCGGTGTTCACCAACCTCTCGCGCGACCACCTCGACTACCACGGGACCCTGGCCGCCTACCGCGACGCCAAGAAGCGGCTCTTCGACGGGCTGGGCGCGGAGGCCTTCGCGCTGGCCAACCGCGACGACCGCAACGCCGAGGTGATGCTCCAGAATAGCCCCGCCCGCCGGTGCTACTACTCCGCCAACGAGGTGGCCGACTACAGCGGGAAGCTCCTCCGGGAGGATGCCGAGTCGATGGAGCTGGAGATCGCCGGCACCTCGGTGCACGTCCTGCTGCACGGGCGCTTCAACCTCTACAACCTGTTGGCGGTGTACGCGGTGGCCGACCTCCTGGGGCTGGGCGAGCGGCCCGAGCTGCTCCGCCAGCTGAGCCTGCTGCAGGCGGTGCGCGGCCGCTTCCAGGGGATACTCGGGCCGCAGAAGCGCCTCGCGGTGGTGGACTACGCCCACACGCCCGATGCCCTGAACAAGGTGATAGACACCCTGCGCGTCATCGCCCACCACCGCGACAGCCACCTGATCTCCCTGGTGGGCTGCGGGGGCGATAGGGACAAGGGGAAGCGCCCCGACATGGCGGCCATCGCCTCCTCGCGCAGCCTCTGGACGGTGCTCACCTCGGACAACCCCCGGAGCGAGACCCCCGGGAGCATCATCGACGAGATGTACGCCGGGGTGCTGCACGAGTACCGCTCGCACGTGTTCCGCATCGAGGACAGGCGGGAGGCCATCCTCCACGCCTGCATGCTCTCCGAGCCCGGAGACATCATCCTGATTGCCGGGAAGGGGCATGAGAACTACCAGGAAATCCGGGGCGTACGCCAGCCCTTTGACGACGCTGAGGAGGTCCGGCGGGCCTTCGCGCAGCTGGACTAAGAACGGAGGACAAGCAGAGAGATGCTGTATAGCCTGTACCACGCGCTAGCGCACTACGACATCCCGGGGCTGGGCCTGCTACGGTACCTGTCCTTCCGGGCCGGGATAGCCTTCGTCCTGGCGCTGCTGGTGACCATCGCCCTCGGGGGGCGCTTCATCCGCGTCATGCGCCGCCTGCAGATCGGGGAGGACATCCGCGACCTGGGCTTCGAGGACCAGATGGCCAAGCGGGGCACGCCGACCATGGGCGGCATCCTCATCCTGGCCGCGACCCTCATCCCGAGCCTCCTGCTGGCCGACCTGCGCAACCCCTACATCTTCATCATGCTGGTCTCGACCGTGTGGCTCGGCCTCATCGGCGGGGCGGACGACTACATAAAGGTGTTCCGCCGGAACAAGAAGGGGCTCAACGGCTGGCTCAAGGTGATGGGCCAGGTGGGGCTGGGCCTCTTCGTGGGGCTCATGCTCTTCCTCAGCCCGAGGGTGATGGTGCGCGGCGAGGCGCATCAGGCCAGCGGGAGTGCGCCTGTGGCCGTGGAGCTCACCGAGGCCACGCCCCGGGCCGGGGGCTACGAGAAGAACCTCAAGACGACCATCCCCTTCCTGAAGGACCACGAGCTGGACTACAGGGACCTGGTGCCCCTCGAGGGGAGGATGGGCAACATGCTGGCCTGGGGGCTATTCGTCTTCGTGGTGGTCTTCATCGTCACGGCGGTGTCCAACGGCGCGAACCTGACCGACGGGCTCGACGGCCTAGCGGCGGGCTCGAGCGCGCCCATGGCCATGGTCCTGGGGGTGTTCGCCTACCTGAGCGGCCACGTCATCTACTCGAGCTACCTACACATAATGTACATCCCCGAGGTGGGCGAGCTGGTGGTGTACATCTCCGGCTTCATCGGGGCGCTGGTCGGCTTCCTCTGGTACAACGCCTACCCGGCGCAGATCTTCATGGGCGACACGGGCAGCCTCACCATCGGCGGGGTGCTGGGGGTGTACGCCGTGCTGGTGCGCAAGGAGCTGCTGCTGCCCGTGCTCTGCGGGGTCTTCCTGCTCGAGAGCCTCTCGGTGATAGTGCAGGTCGCCTACTTCAAGTACACCAAGCGGCGCTACGGGGCGGGGCGGCGCGTGTTCCTCATGTCGCCCCTCCACCATCACTACCAGAAGAAGGGCTTCGTGGAGTCGCACATCGTCACGCGCTTCTGGATCGTATCCATCCTGCTGGCCGGGCTGGCGGTCGTAACCCTCAAAATTCGCTAGGCTATGGGCAGCAAGAGCATCGTGGTGCTAGGCGGTGGCGAGAGCGGCGTGGGGGCCGCCATCCTTGCCCAGAGGGCGGGGTGCGACGTGTTCCTGAGTGACGCGGGCCAGCTGGGCCAGGCGCGCCGCGCCGAGCTGCAGCGCCGCGGCATTGCGCTCGAGGAGGGGGGGCACACCCCGGCGCGTATCCTCTCGGCCGACGAGGTGGTGAAGAGCCCCGGTATCCCCGAGACGGCCCCCATCGTCGTGGCCCTGCGGGAGCGGGGTGTACCCGTCATCTCCGAGATAGAGCTGGCCGGCCGGCACATCGGCGGCGCGAAGACCATCTGCATAACGGGCAGCAACGGCAAGACCACCACCACCCACCTGCTGCACCAGATGCTGCTCGCCGCCGGGCTCAACGTCGGCATGGTCGGCAACGTGGGGCAGAGCTTCGCCCGCCAGGTGGCCCTCGCCCCCCGGGACTACTACGTGGTGGAACTCTCGAGCTTCCAGCTCGACGGCATGTACGACTTCCGCGCCGACGTGGCCGTGCTGCTGAACATCACCCCCGACCACCTGGACCGCTACGACCACAGGCTGGAGAACTACGCCGCCTCCAAGCTGCGCATCGCCCAGAACCAGGGCCCGGCGGACACCTTCATCCACTGCGCCGACGACCCCGTGAGCCGGGCCACGCTACAGGGCCACCCCCTCACCGCCGGGAGCGTCCGGCCCTTCACCCGGGGGGGCGAGCCATCCGCCACGGGGAGCTACCAGCGCGGGGAGGCCCTCTGCTTCGTCGACGCGCAGGGCCCATGGTCCATTCCCATGCGGGAAATACGCCTGCAGGGGAAGCACAACATGTACAACTGCCAGGCGGCGACCCTGGCCGCGCAGGCCATCGGGCTGCCCCGGCGGGCGATAGTCGAGGGCATGCGCAGCTTCGCGGGCATAGCCCACCGCCTGGAGCTCGTCGGCGAGCGGGGGGGCGTGCGCTACGTCAACGACTCGAAGGCCACCAACACCGACGCGGCCTGGTACGCCCTCGACAGCATGACGACCCCCGTGGTCTGGATCGCCGGGGGCGTGGACAAGGGGAACGACTACGCGCCCCTGCTGCCCCTGGTGCAGGGCCGGGTGCACACGCTCATCTGCATGACCACTGATGCCGAGAAGCTGCACGCCAGCTTCGCCGGGGTCGTCGGCCGCATCGTGGACGCGGGCTCAGCCCGGGAGGCCGTGGCCCAGGCCGCCCGCCTCGCCCAGCCGGGCGACACGGTGCTGCTCTCCCCGGCCTGCGCGAGCTTCGACCTATTTGACAACTACGAGCAGCGGGGCGAGCTGTTCAGGAAAGCCGTGGAGGAGCTGTAATGCAAGCAGAAACCGTGACCGGGAACAACCCGACTCCGCCACCCGAGGCGGTGATAGGCCGCCGGAAGAGGCTCTTCCGGGGCGATCGGCACATCTGGATCATCATCCTGCTGCTGATGATTATCTCCCTGATTGAGGTCTACAGCACCACCGACACCCTGGCCTTCAGGAAGATGGGGGGCGACACGGACTTCTACTTCCTCAAGCAGCTCAAGCATTTCCTCATGGGCCTCTTCGTGATATTCATCGTCCAGATGTTCGACACCCGCCTCTACATGCCCTGGGGCGGGCTGCTCCTCATCGCGGGCATCCTCCTGCTGGCCTACACGCTGGTGCAGGGCCTGGAGCTCAACAGCGCCCGCCGCTGGACGCGCATCCTGGGCGTGAGCATGCAACCCTCCGACGTGGTCAAGGTCCCCATGATGGTCTACCTGGCCACCCAACTGGCCGTGAACCGCAAGAAGGTGCAGGACTTCGCCTGGTCCACGGTCTTCCTGGTCATCCCCATCGTGGTCACCACCGCGCTCATCTTCCCGGAGAACCTCTCCACGGCCGTCCTCTTCGGCCTCTCCTCCTTCATCCTCCTGGCCCTGGGGAACATGCCCTGGAAGCACCTCTTCCTGGTGGGGGGCATCATCGTCGCCCTCTTCCTGGGCGGGGCCCTCATCATGGCCAAGAACAACCCCCAGAGCCGCGTCTCCACCTGGGTGAACCGCCTGACCAGCTTCCAGGGCAAGGAGGACAGCTTCCAGGCCGAGCAGGCGAAAATCGCCGTGGCCTCCGGCATGTTCTGGGGGAAGGGGCCGGGCAACAGCACCCAGCGGATCATCCTCCCGCTCTCCTACTCCGACTTCATCTACGCCAACAGCATAGAGGAGGGCGGCCTGGCCCTGGGCCTGCTCCTCATCGTGCTCTACCTCTGGCTGCTGGTGCGCATCATGCGCGTGGTGCGCCGCAGCAAGGATGCCTACTACGTGTACCTCGCGGCGGGGCTGGGCAGCATGATGGTGCTGCAGGCCTTCGTCCACATGTGGATATCGGTGGGCCTGCTGCCCGTCACGGGGCAACCCCTCCCGCTGGTGAGCATGGGGGGCTCGTCCATCATCGTCAACAGCCTGGCGCTGGGCATGATACTCAGCATCGCCCGGGTGCAGAAAAAGCAGGAGCTCTATGAGGGCGAGCGGGTCTAGCTACAGGTTCATCATATCCGGCGGCGGCACGGGGGGGCACATCTTCCCGGCCATCGCCATCGCCAACGCGCTGGTGGCCGAGCACCCGGGCTGCGAGCTGCTCTTCGTGGGGGCGGAGGGGCGCATGGAGATGACCCGCGTGCCCGAGGCCGGCTACCGCATCGAGGGGCTGCCCATGGTGGGCATGCCCCGCTCGCGCAACCCCCTGGCCATGCTGCGCTTCCTGCTGGCCTGGGCCCGGAGCAACCGCCGGGCCAGGCGCATCATCCGGGATTTCGGGCCCGACCTGGTGATCGGCGTCGGGGGCTACTCCTCCGCGCCCACCCTCGGGGAGGCGCAGAAGCTCGGCGTGCCCACCCTCATCCAGGAGCAGAACGGCTACGCCGGGCGTGCCAACCGCCTGCTTGCCCGCCGCGCCAGGGCGGTGAGCGTGGCCTACGAGGGCATGGAGCGCTTCTTCCCGTCTGAGAAGGTAGTGCTCACCGGCAACCCCGTGCGGCAGGTCCTCGCCGGGGGGCTGCCGACAAGGGACGCGGCGCGGGCGGAGCTGGGATTGCCGCCGCGGCAGCGGGTGCTGCTCATCGTGGGGGGGAGCCTCGGGGCCAGCACGCTCAACGCGGCCATCACCGACCAGCTGCCCCTGCTGGCCGAGCACCCCGAGACCACCGTCTGCCTCCAGACCGGCGCGCGGAGCTACGAGGCCGTCCGGGAGCGCGTGGCCACCTACCCGGGCGACAACCTCCGGGTGCTAGACTTCATCGGCCGGATGGACCTCTACTACGCGGCGGCCGACCTCATCGTGTCGCGGGCCGGGGCCATCGCCATCTCCGAGCTCTGCATCGTGGGCAAGCCGCTCATCCTGGTCCCCTCGCCCAACGTGGCCGAGGACCACCAGACCCGCAACGCCGAGACCCTCTCCACCCGGGGGGCCGCCCGCCTCATACCCGACCACCAGGCCCGCGAGCAGCTGCTGCCGCAGGCCCTCGAGCTGCTGCAGCGCCCGCAGGAGTGCCAGGCCATGGCCGAGAGGATACGCCCCCTGGCCCGGCCGCACGCCGACAGGGACATCGTACGGATTATCAACCAAATACTGGGGGAGGAATAGCCATGCGTAGGTCGCACGTATACGCAGAAATCAAGCGCGTCTACCTACTCGGCGTGGGCGGCATCGGCATGAGCGCGCTCGCACGCTACTTCCACGCGAAGGGGCGCACCGTGGCCGGCTACGACCGCACGCCCTCGGAGCTGACCCGCACGCTGGAGCGCGAGGGCATGGCCGTGCACTACGCCGACGACCCCGGCCTCATCCCGGCCGAATTCCGGCAGCCCAGCCCCGAGACCCTCGTCATCTACACCCCGGCCATACCCGACGACATGCTCGAGAAGACCCGTCTGCAGGAGATGGGCCACCAGCTATACAAGCGCGCCGAGGTGCTGGGCCTCATCGCCAGGAGCCACACCACCCTGGCCGTCGCCGGCACCCACGGCAAGACGACCACCTCCACCATGCTCGCCCACATGCTCAGCGCGGCCCGGGGCTGCACGGCCTTCCTGGGGGGCGTGAGCCGCAGCGACAACTCCAACCTCATCCTCCCCAAGCAGAGCTCCAAGCTCCTGGTGGCCGAGGCCGACGAGTTCGACAGGTCCTTCCTCCACCTCGCCCCGCAGGTGACGGCCATCACCTCCGTGTCGCCCGACCACCTCGACGTGTATGGCACGCCCGAGCAACTCGTGGAGGCCTTCCGCCAGTTCGCCAGCCAGAATACGGCCAAGCGCCTGATCGTGCATGCCGATGCGGCCGGGCACTTCGGGGGGCTGGACCTTGAGCTCTGCACCTACTCGGGCCACGGCCCGGCCGACTACCGGGCCGAGAACATCAGCCACGACGGCCTCTGCTACTTCACGCTCGCGAGCCCCATATCCGGGCGTTCGCGCGTCGCGATGCGCCCCGGCGGGCTGCACAACATCGAGAATGCCGTGGCTGCCATCGCCATGGCCGAGCAGCTGGGCATACCCCCGGCCGAGCTCCTCCCGGCGCTGGAGACCTTCCAGGGGGTGAAGCGGCGCTACGAGCTCTACCACCAGGGCCAGAAGGGGGTATTCATCGACGACTACGCCCACCACCCCGAGGAGATTGAGGCCGCCATCCGGGCCGTCAGGGCCATGTTCCCCGGCAGGCACCTAACGGCCGTCTTCCAGCCGCACCTCTACACCCGGACGCGCGACTTCCTCGACGGCTTCGCCACCGCCCTGGCCACCGCCGACGCCGCCATACTCATACCCATATACCCGGCCCGCGAGGAGCCCATACTGGGGGTCGACTCCAAGCTCATACTCGACAGGATGCCCGGGAGCGTACGGAGGGTCTACACCGAGAAGCACCTCCTGGGCGAGGTGCTGGCCCGGGAGGAAACCGACATCGTCCTCTCCATGGGGGCCGGCAACATCGGCGAGCTCGCCCCCCAGCTCGCCGAGATCATCAGGCGAAAGGAGGATGCCTAATGGCTAGATTGCTCAGGATACTCGCCCTGCTGCTGGGCGGCATGCTGCTCCTACTCGCGGGCTACACCTTCGTCTACAGCGCGGGCCAGAGCGCGGAGGAACGCTGCGAGAAAATCAGGGTGCGCGTGCGCGACTCGGCCCACCACCGCTTCATGACCCCCGAGCGGGTGGAGCAGCACCTCCAGCTCAGGCTCGGCGCGATCAGGGGGCGGCTGCTCGACTCCATCAACACCCACCACATCGAGAGCATCATCGGCGAGCTGCCCAGCGTCCGCGAGGCGCAGGCCTACGCCCTGGGGCGCCGCGAGCTGCGCATCGACGTGTGGCAGCGCACCCCGCTCTTCCGTATCATCGACCAACGGCAGGACGCGTGCTACGTGGATGCCCAGGGGAGAACCTTCCCCCTCGACAGCCAGTACGCCGCCCATGTGCTCGTGGTCTCGGGCAACATCCCGGCCCCCCCGTCGGATGTCGCCCGCGGAGACTCCACCGTCGCGGCGCGCTGGCGGCCCTTCTGGCCGCAGCTCTTCGGCCTGGTCCAGCACCTCCATCAGGACAGGCTCTGGAAGAACCTCTTCTGCCAGGTGTACGTTGTTAGTCCGCAGCGCGTGGAGCTCATCCCCCGCGTCGGGGGGCAGGTCATCGTCCTGGGCGGGCTCGACCAGTACGAATACAAACTCAACAAGCTGTGGTCCTACTTCAGGGCCGACCTCCCCCAGGGGGTGCGCGATCAGTACGCGCAGATCGACCTGAGCTATAGCGACCAGATTGTTTGCCAGAAAAGGTAGGGACCTAATATAGAGGAAGCCATAGAAATGAACGAGATAAAATATATCGCAAGCCTGGATATCGGCGCCAAGCTCACCAAGCTGGCCGTCTGGGTGGAGGATGGGCCCGAGGGCCCGGGGCCGCAGGTGTTCTACGAGATCATGCCCTCCAAGGGGATATACGAGAACGCCGTGTCCAACAAGACCGAGCTCAAGCGCAACATCGAGCGGATGCTCAAGAGCCTGGAGGCCAGGGCCGGCTTCCGCATCCGGGAGGTCTTCGTCGCCTACGCCGGGCGGGACCGCCTCATCGCCTACACCGCCGAGACGGTCTGCAAGACCTACGAGGAGGGCTCCTCCCTGACGGTGGTCTCGGAGAAGGACCTCCTGCAGGTGGAGGCCGACACGCACAACTGCGAGCTGGAGAAGGACGAGCTGATATACGACAAGGAGCCCGTGGTGTACCTGGCCAACGGCCACCCCATCAACGGGCTGAACGTGAACACCTACGCCGACCGCTTCGCCTGCCGCTACAACATCTTCGCGGCCCACGAGAAGGACGTGCAGAAGCTGGAGCGGGGCCTCCAGGAGGCCAGCCTCCAGGTGAAGGCCAAGGTCTGCAGCATGCGCACCATGAACCGCTTCTACCTGCCCGGGGAGCTCATCCCCTCCGGGACGGCCATCCTCAACGTGGGCGCCTCCCGCTCCCAGCTCGGCGTCTTCGTGGACGGCCACCTGCGGCACTACAAGACCTTCGCCTTCGGGGGGAACGTCCTGACCCACCTGCTCAAGGAGGCCCTGGGCTACTCCCCCGAGCGGGCCGAGCAGGCCAAGCGCAACGAGATCGACATCAACATGCAGCTCCCCCTCACCGAGGAGGTCCCCACCAGCCTCTTCGTGAAGAGCAACGAGCCCCCCTCCCCCCTGCTGGTGGTGTGGGCCGAGGTGGTCACCCACTTCAAGACCATCAACGAGCAGCTCCGCGAGTGGGATGTCTCCAACCTCATCCGCAACGGCAACGGGATTATCCTCACCGGCGGCGGCCTGGCCTTCCAGAACATCCAGACCTACGTCGAGTCGCTCTTCGCGTGCATGGGCATGCCCCTGCGGGTCATCAAGCCCGTCAAGACGGACCACCCGCTGGTGCCCTGCTCTGAGGAGGCGGCCGACTACGACCCCTCCATCCTCGGGGCGGCCCTCTCGCTGCTGGCCTTCGCCCAGAAGAACGGAGACTATTCGCGCTGCGGTAGGCCCGCACCCGCCGCAGCGCCCGAGCCCGAGCCGGAGGCCGCGCCCGAAGAGCCCACGCCCCAGGAGCCCGCCGCGAAGGAGGGGGAAAAACCCCAGAACCTCCTCTCCAAGGGCTTCCACCAGCTCAAGAGCTGGGTGTCGGGCACCATCTTCGGAGACACCAGCTTTGACGAATGAGAGTGACACATTTTGACACCGGATACCATCCAGAACAACACCTACAACTTATCACCAAGCCATGCACAACAACGAGCAGAAGACCAGCGTTCCGGGCGGCGCAGCGCCCACCAGCAATATTTTTCCAGACAGTATCGACGGGCGAATAGAGGTATCCGTGGCCCCGGTGGTGCGTGAGAATATCGGGAAGTGCATCCTGGTCATCGGCGTGGGCGGCGCGGGCGGCAACACCGTGGAGTACATGTACCGCAGCCCCTCGCCCCACGTGGAGTACTGCGCCATCAACACCGACCTCCAGGACCTCGAGAAGCTCACCATCCCCAACAAGTTCAAGATTGGGGCCAAGCTCACCGGCAGCCTCGGGGCGGGCGGGAGCGCGGCCAACGGGCGCGACGCCCTCCTGGAGGACGAGGACCGCATCAACGAGTACCTCGAGAAGGTCATCACCCGCCAGGGCGACGACCAGATAGAGATGGTCTACATCGTCGGCGGCCTGGGCGGCGGCACGGGCTCGGGCGCCATCCCCGTGCTCTCCCGCATGTGCGCCGAGCACCAAATCCTCACCGTCGTGCTGTGCATCACCCCGGACGCTGAGCCCCACGAGCGCATGCACTCCACGGCCAAGGAGGCCCTGGTCGAGACGGAGAAGTGGGCCGACGCCATCATGCCGGTCGACAACTTCAAGCTGCAGCTGACCTTCGGCGAGCTGGAGCTCGAGAAGTGCCACGAGCAGGCCGACCGACTGCTGGCCCGCTCCCTCAAGGCATCGGTCGACGTGGTGAGCAGCTGCCCCAAGGTGAACCTCGACATGAACGACGTGCGCGCCGTCCTCAAGAGCAACTTCCTCAACCGGGAGGACAAGGCCGGGCTGAGCCCCGAGCACAAGGGCAAGCTGACCATCCTGGGCACGGGCGAGGGCAGCGGACCCGACCGCATCAAGGAGGCCCTCAGGGAGATAGCCAACTCCCCGCTACTGCTGCGGAACTCCATCCTCGGCGCGCGGCGCATCCTCTTCCAGCTGCTCTACGCCAAGGACTCGGAGAACCCGCCCGTGGCGCGCGACTTCAACCAGATTAAGCGCCTGCTCAAGATGGAGGCCGGGACGCAGGTCGACTTCACCCTGGGTGGCGGGCCCACCGAGGAGATCACCGACGACACCGTGCGCCTGACCATCATCGCCACCGGCTTCGAGGAGCCGCCCTCCGAGGTCTTCGAGCAGGAGGTCGCCCTCCGCGACTACGATGCGGAGGCCCCGGAGAAGGTGCACCTCGTCGAGGACCTCGAGGAGATGCAGATGCCTCAGCCCAAGCTGAAGCTCCCGGGGGCCGAGCGGGTGGTCCGGATGCCCCAGCTGGTCGACCAGGAGAACGCCCCGGCCAGCCCGGCGGCCGAACCCGCCCCCACCATCAGGGCGGCCGCCAGCAAGGTGAAGACCCGCACCTCCGTGGCGGCCGAAGAGAGCCTCTTCGCGCAGGCCGAGCAGGCCGAGGAGCCAAACCTAGAGCCAGAGGTCGTGCCGGTGGCGGATGCGCAGGCCGCGGACGACCCCAATGCGCCCGCCTGGAAGCGCTACCAGAAGTAGGCCGCCGCAAGCAAGTACACGCCGCGGGGCGGGAGATGCGCAGCGCATCCTCGCCTCGCGCACCAAATGGTAAAGATATGACTATGTCCCCCCTGGAGCTGGCCAAGCAGAAGGCCCTGAGGCTGGCCAAGCAGCACCTCCGAATAGCCATCGACTTCATGGAGCAGGATAGCACCAGGCTGCACGCCCCCGAGCTGGAGATGCTCCTGATGCACATCGATGCCGCCCGCGAGCTGCTGACGGAGACCCTGCAGGATAGCGCGCCGCAAGCACCCGCAGAGCCGGAGAAAGCTCCCATTGCCCAGGACCCCGTCCCGGTGGTCGAGGCTCCGGAAGAGCCACCGGCCGCTGTGGCGGATGCCACGCCGGAGCAGCGCGCACCCAGGCCGGAGCCAGCCCCCCTGCCTAAGCCAGTGTCAGTGGCGCCACCCAAGCCCATCATCCCCCCGGTGGAGGCCCTCCCCCCGCCCGAGCCGACCGCCCCGCCACAGCCCGCTGAGCCCCCGGCCCGGCCCGTCTCCACCCTGGCCGACAGATTTTCCGGGCGGACCGTCCTCAACGAGAATCTCGCCCGTCCCGCCCAGCTCGGCGCCTCGCCAGCGCTCCCCCCCATCCGCTCGCTGGCCAAGGCCCTATCCATCAACGACTTTCGCCTGTTCGCCAACGAGCTCTTCGATGGGAGAACCGATACCCTCCGCGAGCTGGTCCAGCGGATAGACCTCGCCGCGAGTCTCCCCAACGCACTCGACGTGCTGCAGGAGTACTACCACGGCTCGCCCGACAACTCCTCCCTCTCCCCCTTCATCGCCCTAATCGAGCGCCGCTTCAGCAGCTAGGGTCGCCCCCTGTCGAAGCTCAAGCCTGACCCCATGCCCGGAAAGCTCTACGTCGTGCCCACCCCCATCGGCAACCTTGAGGACATCACCCTCCGCGCCATCCGCGTCCTGCGCGAGGTCGACTACATCCTCTCGGAGGACACCCGCACCACCGGGAAGCTCCTCAAGCATCTGGAGGTCCAGGCCACCCTCAAGCCCTACCACCTCCACAACGAGCACGCCCGCGTAGCCCGCCTGGCCGAGGACATCGCCAGCAGCCGGGCCGTCGCCCTGGTGAGCGATGCCGGCACCCCGGCCATCTCCGACCCCGGCTTCCTCCTGGTCCGCGAGTGCCTCGCAAGGGGCGTGGAGGTGGAGTGCCTGCCCGGCCCCACCGCCATGATACCCGCCCTGGTCATGAGCGGCCTGCCCTGCGAGCGCTTCGCCTACGAGGGCTTTCTCCCGCCCAAGAAGGGGAGGCAGAAACGCCTCACCCTCCTGCGCGAACAGGGCAGAACGGCCGTCCTCTACGAGTCGCCCCACCGCGTACTCAAGCTCCTGGGCGAGCTGGCCGAGGTCTACGGCCCGGCGCAACCGCTCTCCATCTCCCGCGAAATCACCAAGCTCTACGCCGAGAACCTCCGTGGCAGCGTCGAGCAGCTCATCGCGCACTTCGAGGAGCAGCCACCCAAGGGGGAGTTCGTCGTGGTGGTCGCTCCCCATGAGCCTGCACCATGAGCATCCGCCTGCATCCCAACGCCAAGCTGAACCTCGGCCTGCGTATAGCCGGTCGCCGCTCCGATGGATTTCACGACCTCCAGACCATCTTCCTCCCCGTCACCGAGCTGACCGACACGCTCGATATCGAGCTGCTCGAGGGGCAGAACCGTCTGGAGGTGAACGACCATTCCCCCTTCCCCATGGGGAACCTCATGGCCCATACCGTGGCCACGGCCTACCACCTCCTCGCTCCCTACCGTCCTCAGGCCATGCGCGTTACCCTCACCAAGCGCATACCCGTGGGGGCGGGCTTGGGCGGGGGCTCGGCCGATGGCACGGCCTTTCTCCAGCTCGCCGCCCAGCGATGCATGCTCCCCGTCGACATCCCCCTCGCCGACCTCGCCCTGCGGATTGGCAGCGACTGCCCCTTCTTCCTGCGCAACGCCCCCTGCCACGCCCGGGGGAGGGGCGAAATCCTCACCCCCATCGAGTGGCCATGCCCCGGGCTGTGGCTCGTCCTCGTGACCCCGCCGATACACATCTCCACCCCCTGGGCCTTCGCCAATCTGCCCCCACGTGAGCCGAGTACGGCCCCCCGGCAAACCCTCGTGGACCTCCTCGGCCAGCCTCTTGACCAGTGGCAGCGCGGCATCATCAACGACTTTCAGCCCCTCATCGAGCGGACCCACCCCCAGGTCGCCCGCATCCTCGCGCGGCTCAGGGACATGGGGGCCGCCTACGTCGCCCTGTCCGGAACGGGCCCCTCGTGCTACGGTTTATTTCGCAAGCAGCCAGAGGTGGCTAGCACCTCATTCAAAGGATGTTACATCCATACCCAGCGGCTCTAGCGCCAGACTAGAATGCCCCGAAGCGGGCCTTGATATTTGGATAGATGAAAAATAAAGCGTACCTTTATCAAGCCAATTACAGTACTAGTCAATAATCATAATACCAAATAGCTATGGCCGTTCAAATCACATTCAACGAGCTACGGAAGCTCAAGAGCGAGTTGCCCGAGGGAACGATGCGTCTGATTGCCGAGCGTCTAGACCTCAACATCGAGACTGTGCGCAACTACTTTGGTGGCAATGATATAGACAAGGGTGTGCCCGCCGGTTTCCACTACCAGCAAGGGCCCGACGGGGGCATCGTGGAGCTGGACGACCCCACCATCCTCAACATGGCCCGCACCATCCTCGAGGAGCAGAAGGCCCAGCAGAAGGGCTGTAGCGGCGGGGCGTGCTCTTGCGGCTAGCCCCCTACGATTCTAGAATGGATTGAGCATGGGCTATTGCATCGCGCGGTGCAGTAGCCCATGTCCTTTTCCTCCCCTCTCCAGCTCCCGCACCTCCCTGGCCCGCCCCCCCGCGATGGCCCGGAGCGCGGAGGGCACTACCCGCACCTCAAACCTCCCCCCGAGCTCGAAGGGCTCACCGTCCACGTGCCCCTTCGAGTCGCCCTCCATCTCCACCACCGCATGCTGGAAGCGGATGCTCTCCACGTAGGACACCCTGTCCACCCGCCCGCTCATGAGCATGGAGGCCAGCACGCCGATGGCCACCTTCGGGAAGGGCTTCACGATGACCATGTCCAGCCAGCCGTCGTTCACCCGCGCGGCCGGGGCGATGATCGCGTTGTTGCCAAACTGCGAGGCGTTCGCAAAGGTCACCATCAGCGCTTCGCGCTCCATGGTCTGCCCGTCCACGGTGATGCGGTAGCGCTTGGGGCGGTAGCGGAAGAAGAGCTCCGTGGTCGCGCGGATGTAGTTGGCCAGCCCGCGCCCGCTCAGGTTCGCGAAGGCCCAGCCCACCTCCGCGTCGAGCCCTACGCCCGCCGTGGTGAAGAAGTGTCGCCCGCCGATGGTGCCGCAGTCCATGTCGATGACCCGCCCCGCGAAGGCGAGGTCCACCGCGGCGGCGGGGCCGAGGGGTATGCCCAGGTGCCGGGCCAGCCCGTTGCCCGAGCCCATCGGCACGATGCCCAGGGGGCTTTGGCCGCCGATTAGCCCGCAGGCCGTCTCGTTGACCGTGCCGTCCCCGCCGATGGCCACCACCCGCACGAGCGCGTCGCCGCCGTGGGTTCGTGCCAGCTCTGTGGCGTGCCCGGCGTGCGTCGTGGGCAGCAGCTCCAGCTCCACGCCCAGCTGCTTGCGCAGGACGCGGGCCCGCAGCAACGCGTTGCGCTTCGCGCTGCGTCGCCCGCCCTTCCCCGACTTGGGGTTGAGGATCAGGTACATGCCCTGCAAGTCCTTAGCGCTCGCTTCCATACCGCGAATATAGCCAGAATTGGCTTTCGCCGGCTAATCCTTAGCGTCGCCCCTTTGCCTAGCAGCCAGAACGCATGGGCTTCGCCCCCCTCCGCGCCGGGAATTATGCTCCCGACCCGTACCTTCTCCCGTCTCCCAGTCGCCCCATTCCCCAAAAAATGCTAGCTTTGCCACCCAAAATGAAAGCAATGCGCACAGTGAGAAAAGCACGTCCCATCCTCGTGGCCCTGGTCGGCCTCCTCCTTATGGCCCTTCCCGCCCGAGCCCAGCAGAAGATCTACTTCAGCATACACGCCGACCCGCAGGTCACCTTCTTCAGTCTCGACAACTCGCGCTTCGCCAACGAGGGCGCGCGCCTGGGTGTCAACGCCGGGCTGGAGTTCGAGTACGCCTTCTACGGGCGCTACTCCGTGCTCACCGGGGCCGCCTTCGACCTCCGGGGCGCCAGCCTCAAGTACCACGAGGGGAGGCATGTCCTCAAGACCGAGTACGAGGGGCGGGTCGATGTGCCCCAGGGCGCAGTCCTCACCACCACGGCCTACCAGATGCAGGTGCCGCTGGCCCTCAAGCTCCGGGCCATAGAGATAGGCTACGTGACCTTCGCCGCGGCCGCGGGCTTCACCACCAACTTCACCTTCGCGCAGGACGGCACCCTCAGCGCCAAGAACCTCGAGAGCACCCGCCTCTCGGGCATGTGGCCCTTCATGCACCTGGGCTACCTCTTCCGCCTCGGCATCGAGTACTCCCTGGGGGGGGTGAGCTCCGTGCAGCTGGGACTGGAGTTCAACGGGGGCATGACCCCGGCCTTCAGGCCCGGCCTCGGGCGGGCCCTCTCGCACGCCTGCCGCCTCCGCCTCGGCTTCCTGTTCTAGCACCAACCAATACCGACGTAGCACATGCGAGTACTCATTGCGCAACCGGAGTTCCGGGTGGGGCGGCTGGAGGAGAACTACCAGCTCATCCTCCGCGAGATAGAGCACGCCCGGGAGGAAAAATGCGACCTCCTGATGGTGTCCGGCGTGGGGCTCTACAACCTCTCGAGCTACCCCGAGCTAATCCGCGACACCCTGTCCGTCTACAACAGGCAGCAGGAGCTCATCGAGAGCCTGGGCCAGCACGCCAAGGGCCTGCACATGATACTCCTGAGCTACCAGGACATCACCCGGACCCTGTCCTTCATGGAGTTCCACAAGGACCGCTGGATCCTCCACGAGCCCGATGCCCTCAGCAACTTCATGTCTGGGGGGCTATCGGACTTCGAGCGTAACAGCATGGTGGAGATGCTGGAGACCAAGCACGGCCGGACGCGCTTCGTCGTGGGGGCCACGCACGCGAACTTCAGCTTCGAGATGCTCGATGAGCAGTCCATCGTCTTTGTCGATACGGCCCAGCGGCACTCCTGCGTGACCTTCCGCCTGTCGTCGGGGGGCGTGGAGGGGGCGAATGTCAAGCTCGGCCATTCGGGCTACTTCACCCCCGGCGGGAAGAGCTACGAGCTGGGCGTCGGCCAGGGGCGCGTCATCTACGACAGCAAGCAGCCCGACGAGGCCCTCCAGCCCTGCCAGCCCTTCATGCTTGCCCATGAGCTCACCGCACCCCTGCTCTACGAGACCCTGGTGGAGGGCCTACGCGCCTTCTTCAGGGCGCAGGGCATGCAGAAGGCGACCCTCGGCCTCAGCGGGGGGATAGACTCGGCCGTCGTGGCCGTCGTGGCCGCGGAGGCGCTCGGCCCGGAGAACGTGCTCGCCGTCCTGCTCCCATCCCGCTACACCTCGCCCGAATCGCTCCGCGACGCGCAGCAGCTGGCCACCAAGCTCGGCATCCAGCAAACCACCATCCCCATCACCCCCCTGACCGAGGCCTTCGAGCAGTCGCTCCAGCCCCTATTCGGTGACCTCCCCCCCGACACCGCCGAGGAGAACCTCCAGGCACGCACCCGCGGCGTGCTCCTGATGGCCGTCTCCAACAAGCTCGGCTACACCCTGCTCAACACCTCCAACAAGAGCGAGATCTACGTGGGCTACTCCACCATGTACGGCGATGCCTGCGGGGCGATCTCCGTCCTCGGGGATGTCCTCAAGACGGCGGTCTACGCCCTGGCCCGCCACATCAACCGGGAGGAGGAAATCATCCCCCAGTACATCATCGACCGCCCCCCCAGCGCGGAGCTCCGCGAGGGCCAGACGGACCAGGACTCCCTCCCCCCCTACGAGGTGCTGGACGAGTTCCTACAGCAGCTCCTGCAATTCCAGTCCCCCCTGCCGGAAATCCGGGAGAGCGGCACCTTCGACCCCCGGGACATCGACCGGATGGTGGCCCTGATACGGGGGAGCCGCCACAAGCGCGCGCAGTTCCCCCCCATCCTCGGGGTGAACGAGCCCGTGTACCCCTTCACCGAGTCGCTCGATGGCATATGGCCGGCCGAGTAATCCCCCAAAATCATCTAGCCCCCTGGGCATTGAGAAAAAAGCATACTAGCCCCTACGGGCGACAACAGCAAAGCCAATGGAACTGACCGCTAGGCAGATAGCCGAATTCCTCGAGGGGAAGGTGGAGGGCGACCCGGAGACCACAGTCAGCGAGTTCGCGAAGATAGAGGAGGGCAAGCCCGGCGCGCTGTCCTTCCTCTCCAACCCCAAGTACGAGCACTTCCTCTACACCACCGAGTCGTCCATCGTGCTGCTCAACCACGACGTGAAGCTCGCGCAGGAGGTCAAGGCGACCCTTGTGCGCGTGGACGATGCCTACGGCTCGCTGGCCCGCCTGCTGAACCTGCTCGAGGCCCAGAAGCCCCGCCGCAAGGGGATACACCCGCTGGCCTGCGTGGAGGGGTCGGCCTGCATCGGCGAGGACGTGTACATCGGCCCCTTCGCCTACGTGGGCGAGGATGCCGTCGTGGCCGATAGGGCGCAGATATACCCCCACTGCTTCGTGGGCGACCGCGCGAAGGTGGGGGCCAGCACGGTGCTCTACCCCGGGGTGTGCCTCTACGCCGACTGCGAGCTGGGGGCGCGTCTCATCGTGCATGCCGGGGCGGTGATTGGGGCCGACGGCTTCGGCTTCGCGCCCCAGAAGGACGGCACCTACGTCAAGATACCCCAGATGGGCAACGTGGTGATTGGCGATGATGTCGAGATCGGGGCCAACACCACGGTGGACCGGGCGGCCATGGGGGCCACCAAGGTGGGCCGGGGCACCAAGCTCGACAACCTGGTGCAGGTGGCCCACAACGTCCAGATTGGCGAGGATACCGTCATCGCCTCCCAGAGCGGCATCGCGGGCTCCACCAAGCTGGGGAGCCGCATCATGTTCGGGGGGCAGGTCGGCGTGGTGGGCCACATCGAGATTGCCGACGACGTGAAGATCGGCGCGCAGACCGGCATCAACAACTCCATCACCAAGGCCGGGGCCACGCTCATGGGCTACCCGGCCATGCCGATACGCGACTTCTACCGGAGCTCGGCCGTCTTCCGGCGGCTGCCCGACCTCTCCGCCGACGTGGACCGCCTCAAGGAGCAGCTCGCCGCGCTGGAGGCCCGGCTGCAGGCGGCCGGGGCAGAGGCTCCGGGGGAGGCATCGAGCGGGGAGGGGGGCCCGCAGTAGGGTAGGGGCGACTTGGTGCGTGGGGCGGATTAGACAGGTCGCCGTGCGGGCTAAGGGCCAGCGTGCCGCGCGAGCCTACGGTATTGCCCTGCTCGTGATGCTGAGGAAGAAGGGCAAGAACTTGCGCACGTAGGTGATGGGCCGCAGAATGGATGCTGCGGCCCATTTGCGTGCGGGAAGTGTGGGCGCTAGGCCTCCGCGCGCTGGCGTTTCCTGGCCGCGGCCAGCAGCAGGTGGCCCGGTAGGAACAGGCCCGCCCCGCCGACTATGCCGAACACCAGGTTCGAGTAGGGGAAGGGCACCCTGAAGATGAGCGGGCTCAGCAGGGCGAGGGCTATGCCGATGAGGCGGGCGGCCCGGAAGTGGGTTATCGCCCCGTGCACGCTGATGGCCACGCCCGAGAGGAAGAGCTGGATGCCCATGGGGTTGGGGGCCAGCAGGGAGACGTAGCCCATCCCCGGCCCGACGACCGACCAGATGGCCCCAATCTGCTTCTTGTGCCCGGCGAAGAGCTGCTGCTTGCCCCGCATGCGCCGCTTGAGCAGGAGCGTGCCGCTGATGCCCAGCACGGGGGTGAGCGCCCACATGGAGCCGAGCGCCTTGCCCCCGCCGTTCATCTGGAGGGCGAAAATCAGTATCCCCAGGAATACCATCACGTAGCCCCAGAGCAGGAAGAAGTACGCATCTAGGGTCTGCGGCTTGAAGTTGTCGGTGGCCGTGGTGGCCTGCGTCGTGCTGTCCATCTGGATAGGAATGTTGCGAGTGAGAAGAAATCTATATTCAATCCGAACGCGAATGTAGAATTATTTTCCTATCCCGGGCCTATCCGCTATATTTGCCGCGGTATTTATCGCCAAAGTCCTGACACGGAAATATGTGGCCCGTATACTCTAAGGAACTCACAGGCTTCTTCGCCACCCTCACTGGCTACGTGGCCGGCGCGGTCTTTCTGGCCCTCACCGGCCTGCTCATCTTCGTGATTCCCGGCCAGTGGAACGTGCTCGACACGGCCCAGGCCAACCTCACCACCCTGTTCAACGCCGCCCCCTGGCTCTTCCTCTTCCTCGTCCCGGCCGTGACCATGCGGATGTTCGCCGAGGAGCGGCGCGAGGGCACCCTCGAGCTCCTCCTCTCGCGCCCGGTCAGCCCACTACAGGTCCTGATGGGGAAGTTCCTCGCCGCCCTCACCCTAATCGCCCTGATGGTCCTGCCGACCATCGTCTACTACGTCACCATCCACCGCTTCGCCGCCCCCCCCGGCAACGTGGACTCGGGCGCCGCCCTGGGCTCCTACCTCGGCCTGCTCCTCCTGGCCGCGGTCTACACCGCCATCGGCCTCTTCGCCTCCACCCTCACCCGCAACCCCATCGTGGCCTTCATGCTCGCCGCGCTGATCGCCCTGCTGGCCTACATCGGCTTCGAGAGCATGGCCGGGCTCGACATCTTCGTCGGCCACCAGCACCAGGTCGCCATACTCGGCATTGAGGAGCACTACCGGGCCATACGCCGGGGCGTGGTCGACTCCCGCGACATCGTCTACTTCCTCTCCCTGATCGCCCTCTTCCTCCACGCCGCCCTCCTGACCCTTAACCGCGGGAAATAGCCCTATGAAAAAGCTCCTCAGGCCCGCCGTCGCCCTCCTGGCCATCGTCATCATCAACCTGGCGGCCCAGTCCTTCTACTTCCGCCTCGACCTCACGGCCGACCGCCGCTACACCCTCAGCACCGTCACCCGCCAGCTCCTCGACACCATCCCCAGCCCGCTCTACATCAAGACCTACCTCGGGGGCGACATCCCCCTGGACTTCAGCCGCCTACGCCTCAACCTCAACGAGCTGCTCGAGGAGTACCGCGTAGGTGCCGCCTACCAGATAGAGGTCATTGAGGAGGACCCCCACGGGGGCAGCAAGCCCCAGCGCCAGAAGGAGTTGCAGGCCAGCCTGATGCGCCAGGGCATACGCCCCGTCAACGTGCAGGCGCGCGACGGGCAGGGGGGATACACCGAGAAGCTCGTCTTCCCGGCCATCACCCTCGCCTACCGCGACCGCACCCTCAGCGTGAACCTCTACCAGGAGAACGTCATGCGCTCCGTCACCCAGAACGTGGACCAGGCCATCGCCGAGCTCGAGTACCAGCTCACGGCCGCCATCCACGACATCCTCCTGCCCCAGAAACCCCGCGCCGCCATGCTCCACGGGCACGGGGAGCTCGACGCGGCGGACGTGGCCGACTTCGAGCAAACCCTCCTGCGGCACGCCCTCGTCTCGCACCTGCCCGCCCCCACCCGCATCGGCGACCTGGACCCCTTCCGATTCGTGATAATCGCCAACCCCCAGAAAGCCTTCCGCGAGGATGAGAAGCTCGTCCTCGACCAGTACCTCATGCAGGGCGGCCGTATCCTCATGATGGTCAACCCCGTCCACACCGCGGTGGACAGCCTCCAGAAGGCCGGGCAGACCCTGGCCTACCCCCTCGAGCTCAACCTCGAGGACCAGCTCTTTCGCTACGGCCTGCGCGTGAAGAACGTGCTGGTGCAGGACATGCAGTGCGCCCTGGTGCCCATCAACACCGCCCTGGCCGGCCAGCCCGCCCGCTTCACCCCCATGCCCTGGATATACTTCCCCCTCCTCACGCCAGCCCCCCACTCGCTCATCTCCCGCAACCTGATTCCCATCTACTCCCGCTTCCCGGCCTGCATAGAGCCCACCGGCGGGGCGGACAGCCTCCAGAAGCAGGTATTCCTGGCCAGCTCCGCCCACGCGCGCGTGAGCCCCGTCCCCTCCATCGTCTCCCTCAGCCAGATACAGCAGAACCCCCTCGACATCCCCATGCCCCTGCAGTACCTCCCCGTCGGTGTCGCCGTCCAGGGGCGCTTCCCCTCGGCCTTTGAGCATCGGCCCGTCAGGACCATCTCCGGCGGGCAGGACTTCCGCTTCCGCCCCCGGAGCCAGCCCACGCGCCTGGTCCTCATCGCCGACGGGCGCATCGCCCAGAACGAGCAGGTACGCCGCAACGGCACCCTCCAGCCCCTCCCCCTGGGCTTCGACAAGTACACCCAGCAGACCTTCGGCAACAAGGCCCTCCTCGAGAACCTCAGCCTCTACCTCCTCGGCCAGGACCAGCTCCTCTCCCTCCGCGGACGGACCATCAAACCCCGCCTCCTCGACATGAAGAACGTGCACGAGCAGCGGACCACCATCCAGCTAGCCAACATCCTCCTCCCCATCCTCCTGCTACTGGCCGTGGGCGGCGCGTGGGCCCTGACCCGCCGCTATCGCTACGGGCGCTAGCCATCAATCCGCCCGAGCCTTGAGCCACCCACCCACGGACCTGCTCGCCATCTGGGATGAGCACCTCGCCGACTTCCGGGCGCACCTCGCCCTGGAGAAGGGGCTGGCCAGCAACAGCCTCACGGCCTACATACACGACGTGGAGCTGCTGCGCGACTTCGCCATCCACACCCTGGCCAAGCGGCCCGAGGAGATCAATCGCAACGACATCGGCACGCTCCTGGTCCACGTGGGGAGCATCGGGCAGCTGGGCGCCCGCAGCCAGAGCCGCCTCCTCTCCGGCCTACGGGCCTTCTTCCGCTACCTCACCCTCGAGCACCGCGTACCCGGCGACCCCACCGATGCCATCCCGAGCCCCCGCATGCCCAAGCGCCTACCGGAGTTCCTCACCCTCGAGGAGGTCAACGCCATGGAGGCCTGCATAGACCTCTCCGCGCCCCTCGGCCACCGCAACCTGGCCATCATCGAGACCCTCTACTCCTGCGGCCTCCGCGTCAGCGAGCTCATCACCCTCCGCCTCTCGCACATCTACCCCGACGAGGAGTTCATCCGCGTCATCGGCAAGGGCTCCAAGGAGCGGCTCATACCCATCGGGGCTAAGGCCCTGCGCGACATCGAGAACTACCGCGCCGTCCGCGCCACAGGCCCCATCGCCCGGGGGGCCGAGGACTACCTCTTCCTCAACCGGCGGGGAAAACCCATGGGGCGCGTCATGGTCTTCAACATCGTCAAGGACCTGGCCGAACGGGCGGGCATACCCAAGACCGTCAGCCCCCACACCCTGCGCCACTCCTTCGCCACGGCCCTGGTCCTCGGCGGGGCAGACCTCCGCCTGGTGCAGGCCATGCTCGGCCACGAATCCATCACCACCACCGAGATATACACCCACCTGAGCGATGCGGACCTCCACGACTCCATGATGCTCCATCACCCCCGCAGCCGGGGGCAGTAGCGGCTGCAAGCGCCTACCCAGTCCCCCCAAGCACCCGATTTGCCCCCGGGGCGATGTACTAAATCCGCCCCCAGAACGTTTGTGTATCGCGTTGGCATCCAATGCAACGCCTAGATTAAATCCTGCGACTTTTACTATATTTGCCCCCAAAACTCAATCTACATGAACAGCAAAATCAAGCTCTGCCTCGTGGCGTTGCTCGCCCTCGTAGGCATAGGTACGACGGCCCAGGCGAAGAGTTCCATCCAGCTGAGGGTGAACGGAATGCGCGACAGCTCCGTCGTCCTCGGCTACTACTACGGCGAGGGGCGCTACGCGCTCGACACGGCCCAGATGGACGCCCGCGGAAAGGTCACCTTCCACAACGACTCCACCTACCGCCCCGGCATGTACATCGCCATTGTGCCCAGCGCCGGCATCCTCGAATTCATGCTCGGGGAGGGGCCGCAGAACGTGGAAATCAGCTTCGATAAGGACAACTTCGTCGCCTCACAGAAGGCCAAGGGCTCGCCCGTCCTGGAGGACTTCGTCGCCTTCCAGCAGTTCATGCTCAGCATGCAGAAGAAGTCCGACGAGCTCCGCGGCCTCGACAGCATCGCCCGGGTTAAGAACCCCAAGAAGCCCCAGGAGACCGAGGAGTTCAAGCAGCTGGAACGCCTCAATACGCAGTACAACCAGGAGGTGGAGGACTACAAGGAGCGCCTCGTGCAGAAGCATAAGGACGACATCCTCGGGAAGTTCACCATGGCCGTCAAGCCCGTCACGGTCCCGGAGTACACCGTCCCCGAGGGCGTGAAGAACAAGGACAGCGCGCAGTGGCGCTACGGCTACGACTACATCAAGGCCCACTACCTCGACAACATCGACCTGGGCTACGACGGGATTCTCAACCTCCCCACCGTCGTCGACAAGGTGGAGACCTACCTCGACAAGAAGATGCTCCAGCTGCCCGACACCCTGGCCCGCTACTGCGACACCATCCTCGAGCGCTCCAGCAAGAGCCAGAGCAACTTCAGCTTCTGGGCCAGCCGCCTGCTCAACAAGTACCAGATGTCCGAAATCGTCGGCATGGATGCCGTCTTCGTCCACCTGGCCGAGCGCTACTTCCTCAAGGGCCGCACCCCCTGGCTCTCCGACTCCATCATCAAGAAGATTCAGGAGCGCGTCACGGCCCTCAAGCCCAACCTCATAGGGAAGGTGGCGTCCAACTTCCGCGTGCAGCAGATCGACGGGAAGGACTACGAGCTCCTCAAGGACACCAAGCCCAAGGCCACCCTCATCATCTTCTGGGAGCCCACCTGCTCGCACTGCCGGGTGGCCATACCAAGGCTCGACTCCATATGCAAACCCCTCGAGAAGCAGGGCCTCCGCGTGGTCGCCTTCATGACCCAGGGCGATGGCCCAAAGTGGCAGGAGTACGTGCTGGACCACAAGCTCACCCGCTGGACCAACGTCTGGGACCCCTACCGCACCTCCAAGTTCGACAAGACCTACGACATCTACAGCACCCCCGTCATCTACATCCTGGACAAGGACCACAAGATTGTGGTGAAGCGAATTGGCGTGGAGTCTGTCGACCCCGTCGTGCGGGAGCTCCTTAATCTCCCACAGGCAGAAGCCAAGGGGAAGAAGGGCACGAGCAAGGCCCAAAAGAATGGCGAAAAGAACAGGAAGAAGGGTAAGAAAAAGTAGGAAATAGCCATATTCCCCCGAAATGTTCCGCCCCCCCTTGCAGGTATGAAAAAAAGACCTACCTTTGCAACGCTTTTCGGGGAAAGGCACACAGGAGCCCAGATGGCGGAATAGGTAGACGCGCTAGTTTCAGGGACTAGTCTCAGCAATGAGGTGCAGGTTCGATTCCTGTTCTGGGCACTCCGAGGGGAGCGAGGAGAATGGGACCCGAGTGGGGTTCCAGCTCGCGCTCGCCCAGGTGGTGGAATTGGTAGACACGCCAGCTTGAGGGGCTGGTGCCCGTTACAGGGCGTGCAAGTTCGACTCTTGTCCTGGGCACAAACACTGAGGGGTGGTGATGGCATGCTGCTATCACCACCCTTTTTGCTACTCGCCCCTCATGTCCCCCCACTTTCTTTTCCTCTTCCCTTTCCCCACCAATACCCACCCGCGTAATCGGGTCCTTGGCCCCCGATGCTCGGGGCTACCCGCCCGTGATTTTGCCCCGTTCCGCACCCCCTGGACGTGGGCTTAAGCCCGGCCTTGGCATCCCCTCGCAACTCCTCGCCCAGCTCCCGCTTTCCTCCCCCACAATTCGCCCATCCGCCCAATCAATTTGGTGTACAAATTCGGCTTCTTTACCCCTTTTCGCACCCGAAGGCTAGCCAGTACGGAAAAAAATGGGTACATTTGTGCAGAACAAAAGAGTAAAAACTAATCCTACATGACGCTTAAAGAAATCCTTTCGGTCTCCGGCAAACCCGGGCTCTATAGGTACGTGGCAAAGGCCCGTAATGGCATGATTATAGAGCCCCTGGGCGGAGGCACTAAGCTCACCATCCCGATGAACTCGCATGTCAGCACCCTGGCCGACATCTCCATCTACACCACTGGGGGTGAGCGCCCTCTGTACGAGGTCTTCGAGGCCGCCCGTGATCACGACTCGGCCGTCCGCGCCCTCAATATCAAGAAGGATAAGGAGGCGGTGCAGCAGCTCTTCGGGGAGCTTGTCCCCGACTACCAGGAGCACCGCGTCTACCTGGCCGATATGCAGAAGGTCATGCGGTGGTACATCCTCCTGCGCGACGCCGGCCTCGAGCATTTCGCCCCCGAGGAGGCCGAAGAGGGAGTGGACCAAGGATAAGCTACAGGATAACAAACTAATAGGAGCTACAGATGGTATCACACGAAATTCCGGCATGGCTGCTCGTCCCGTTCGGCATCATGCTCGGAGGCATCGCCATATTCCCGCTCGTCGTGCCCGAGTGGTGGGAGAAGAACCGTAGCAAGCTCATCGTTGCTCTCACCCTGGGCATCCCCACAGCCCTCATCCTCATCTCGCAGGGCTACTGGCATGAGCTCATGCACCAGATGGTCTTCGACTACGTCCCCTTCATCGTCCTACTCGGCGGGCTGTTCACCGTCACCGGCGGCATACACCTGGAGGGCGACATCCAGGCCACCCCCCTGGTCAACACCGGCTTCCTGGGCCTGGGCGCGGTCCTGGCCTCCATCATGGGCACCACCGGCGCGGCCATGCTCCTGATCAGGCCCCTGCTCTCCACCAACATGGAGCGGAAGCACAAGGTCCACACCGTCCTCTTCTTCATCGCCATCGTGGCCAACACCGGGGGGCTGCTCACGCCCCTGGGCGACCCCCCCCTCTTCCTCCTCTACCTCCGGGGCGCGCCCTTCACCTGGTTCATGCACCTGGCCCCCGAGTGGCTCTTCATCAACGTCGCCCTGCTGGCCATATACTTCGTCGTCGACACCCTGGCCCACAGGCGTGAGGACGTGGCCTCGCTCCAGCTGGACATCCTCAACCAGCAACCCCTCAAAATCACGGGCCTCCTCAACTTCCTGTGGCTCGCGGGCGTAATCCTGTCGGTGGCCTTCATCAATGAGCAGTACTTCCCCTTCATGGCGGGTGATGCCAACCCCCTCAAGTTCATCCGCGAGGCGGCCATCATGCTCATGATTATCCTCTCGCTCAGCACCACCAAGAAGGAGACCCGCGAGGCCAACCGCTTCACCTGGCATCCCATGGTGGAGGTGGCCTACTTGTTCATCGGGATATTCATCACCATGACCCCAGCGCTCCTCTACCTCAAGGCCCATGCCGCCAACCTGGGCCTGGCCAGCAGCCTCCACTTCTACTTCGCCACCGGCTTCCTCTCCGGCTTCCTCGACAACGCGCCGACCGCCCTCGCCTTCCACGCCGTGGCCGAGGGCTTGCCCCAGAGCGCCACCACCTACGTGGCCAACATCCCCGAGCACCTGCTCAGCGCCATTTCAGTTGGTGCTGTCTTCTTCGGCTCGATGACCTATATCGGTAACGGCCCCAACTTCATGATAAAGGCCATCGCGGTGGAGAACGGCATCAAGATGCCCAATTTCATCGCCTACATCTACCGCTTCTCCCTGCTGGTCCTCCTGCCACTCTACATCCTGGTCGGGTTCCTATTCCTTAGCTAGTCGGGCATGGGGATACTTCTTCGGGGCGTACCACGCATTCCGGCCATTTTATCCGCCCCATGTCGCAGGCCATCCACCGTACTATGCAGCAGGTAGAGCGCGCCCTCACCGAGGCCTTGGCCCTCGCCGCGGCGGCCCGGGAGCATATTCACCGCCATCCGGAGCTGTCTGGCCAGGAGCGCGAGACGGCCACCCTCATCGTACGCACCCTGGAGGGCAAGGGCTTCGAGCTGCTGCCCATCCCGGGTCAGGTGAGCCTGCTGGCCTACCTGCCGGGCCACGGACGCTACGCCGTGGGGCTACGTGCCGACATGGACGCGCTGCCCATCCAGGAGCAGACCAATCTGCCCTACGCCAGCCAGCATCCCGGCATCATGCATGCCTGTGGCCACGATATCCACCTGGCCGTGGCCCTCGGCCTGGCCCTCGCCGCGGTGGCGATGCCTACGGACCAACGCCCCGACCTCCTGGTCTGCTTCGAGTCCAGCGAGGAGGTCCTCCCCGGGGGCGCGCTGCCCATACTCGCCTCCCCGGCCTTCCAGCGCCATCGGCCCGACATCATGCTCGCGCTCCATGCTGAGCCCACCCTGCCCGTCGGTGCGCTCGGCATGCGCCCCGGCCCCTACATGGCCTCGGGCAACGAGGTCAACATCACCCTCCGCGGTAGGGGAGGGCACGCGGCGCTCCCCCACGGGCTTGTCGACCCCATCGTCTGCGCCGCCCAGACCATCATCGCCCTCCAGACCATCGCCTCGCGCAACGCCCACCCCCTGCTGCCCACCGTGCTCTCCTTCGGCCATATAGAGAACGGGGGGGCGATGAACATCGTACCCGACTGGGTCCGCCTGGAGGGCACCCTTCGTACCTTCGACGAGCAGTGGCGCGCCGAGGCCAAGGAGCGTATTGCCCACATCGCTACGCACACCGCCCAGGCCATGGGCGCAACCGCCGAGGTGGATATTGTGGACGGATACCCAACCCTGGTCAATTCGCCCAGCCTCGTTGCCCAGGCCAAGCGGATACTCGCCTCCAGCCCCGCCATCGATGCCATAGTCGACCTCGAGCAGCGCATGACCACCGACGACTTCGCCTACTTCGCCCAGCAGATGCCCTCGCTCTACTTCCGCCTCGGGGTCGACAGCCCGCACGGCCTCCACAGCGCGCACTTCTGCCCCAAGGATGGGGCTATAGAAGTGGGTGTGCGCGCCATGCTGGCCCTTGTCCTCGGTCTGCAACCCCCGGCCTAAGCCACCATGCCCAGCCGTACACCCACGCCCCGCCTCCTGAGCATACTCGGGCCGACGGCCTCCGGCAAGACCCGGCTGGCCGTGGCGCTGGCCCGGCGGCGCAACGGGGAAATCCTCTCGGCCGACTCACGCCAGGTGTACCGGGGGATGGACATCGGCACGGGCAAGGACCTGGCCGACTACTGTACGCCGCAGGGGACTGTACCTCACCACCTTATCGACATACTCGACGCTGGGCAGAAGTACACCCTCTTCGACTACCAGCGGGATTTCTACGCCGCCCACGCCGAAATCCTCACCCGGGGGCGGCAGCCCATACTCTGCGGTGGCAGCGGCATGTACGCCGAGGCCATTATCCGTGGCTACCAGCTCGTTGAGGTGCCACCGGACCCCGCCCTGCGGGCCAGGCTCGAGCAGTGCACGCATCAGGAGCTGGTAGAGCATCTCAAGGCCCATGGACCGCTCCACAATCAAACTGATATCCAGAGCCGTAAGCGGCTCATAAGGGCGATAGAGATTGCCACCCTCACCGCGGCGCAATCCCCCGCACCCCGGTCGTATCCCCCTGTGTCCATCGGCCCGGTCTTCGCCATAGACCTCCCCCGCGAATTGCGGCGCGAGCGCATAAGCCTGCGCCTCAGGGTGCGCCTGGATGAGGGGCTAATCGAGGAGGTGCAACGGCTCATCGACCGGGGGGTGCCCATCGAGACCCTCCTCTACTACGGCCTCGAGTATCGCTACGTCACCGAGTACCTCACCGGGAAATGCGCACGGGAGGAGATGGAACGGATGCTCGAGACCGCCATCCACCAGTTCGCCAAGCGCCAGATGACCTACCTCCGCGGCATGGTCCGGAGGGGAGTGCCCATCGTGTGGCTCGACGGCCAGCAGGGTACCCAGGCCATGCTGCAGCACCTCCTCCGGCATCTGGAGCGCAGCGGCGCGTAGAGATTTTACCTATCTTTGCCCCGCAAAGTAGCAAGTTGACCCCAAAACCGAGGCTGAACCATGCAGTACAACGCCAAGCCCAGCATCCTGAAGCTCCCCCTAGCCCTTGCCATCCTCCTGGTGGGCATCATCAGCATCGCGTGTAAGAAGGGCGAAAAACCCTTCGACATCGTCGGCAAATGGCGCGTAGTCAGCGTGCAGCGGCAAGGGATAGACCTCGACCGGAGCGACCTGGTCGGCCGTACCTACCGCTTTGAGAAGGACGGGCGCTGCTACATCGACCACCCGGTGGCTGAGGAGACCGATGTGCTGAACTACCGCATCGATGAGAAGCGTAAAATTCTTCACCTCGGTGGCGAGGACTACCAGGTCTACCTAGCCGAGGGCAAGAAATTCACCTTCGGGCAGTTGCGCAACAATGAGGACGTAATCACCTACATCCTCACGGCCGACTAGCCGCATTCGTCCCCCGGAGCGTGGCCTTCGCCCCCGATTTACCCCCGTTCGTCATTTCTTCATCAAACTTTCTCCCCCTTTGGCCTTGCGGTATGGGGATAACTGTTACCTTTGCGTAGCGATGCATTCCAGACCCGGTGCATGCTGCAGATGGGGATGGGGCCTTGGTGCCACCAGCCCGCGTATTGATTGGATAACTTAACTAACCAGTAGAGGGTATGAAAAAAGTACTTCTTCTCACGGCGCTCCTTTTGGGTAGCCATTTCGCCTTCGGGCAGGCCGTCCTCACGGAGGCCACGCACGGGCTTATCCCCGGCAACGAAAACCCCATGATAACCACCACGTTCTCCGACCCCGGTGTGGCCGGCGAGGATGTCCTCTGGGACTTCAGCGCGCTGCCGCAGGTGGCCCCCTTCCTCGGCGATGTCGTTGCGGTGGAGGGCATGAATGCCCCGGCGGGCATCAAGGATGCCAACACCACGCTCGTAGAGGGCGACCTGGAGGTGTTCATGAATACCTCGAATAAGCAGCTCGCTGTTAAGGGCCTGCGCTACGGCGACGCGATGTGCGTACGTACATACGAGAGTCCCGTGATCAAGATGAAGTATCCCTTCGCCTACGGCGACCAGTACGCGGGCGAGGCCATTGGTCAGCAGCAGTACGAGGGGGGCTACTCCCACCCGGTGCGCATGCGTTTTGATGTGAAGGCTGATGCCCACGGTACGCTCCTGCTGCCCGGCACCACCCTCCGCAAGGTGCTGCGCGTGGTGACCAAGCACGAGCTGGCCTACCGCCTGGAGGAGGATGCGCCGACGGCCACCGTTGTGACCTACCGCTGGTACGTGAAGGAGCATCGCTTCCCCGTGCTGTCGCTCATTTTCGAGGAGCGGAATGGCGAGCTCATACCCATCAAGGGTGCGTACAACCCCGTGGTGCAGCTGCCGGAGGACGTGAAGGTGCTCGCCGAGGAGCAGAGCAAGCCCAGCGTGGAGAAGGCCAGCAAGGGCAACGTATCGGCCGTGAGCGTATCGCCCAACCCCTTCCGCGAGCAGCTCAACGTGGCCTACCAGCTCAAGGGCTCGGCCAACGTGACCATCGCCCTCTACAGCCTGAAGGGCGAGCTGGTGAAGTCCCTGATGCAGCAATACCAGCCTGAGGGGGCCTACCAGCAGAACTTCCAGATTAAGGAGCTGGCTACCGGTATGTACATCATCCGCGTAGAGGCCGGGGGTAAGGTTCTCTCCCAGCAGGTGGTGAAGATGCAGTAGTCCATCAGGAAAAAATAGCGGGGGGCTCGGTGTACACCGGGCCCCCCTTTTTTTCTCTCTATTCTAGTCCCTTAGGCCGTGCGCTTGGAATGCTCCGTCTGGCCTTTTGCCGTCTGGCTACTTGATGAGGTACTCCACCATGCCGCGAATTTTGTGCTCCAGCTCCTCGCTCACCGGCACGAGCGGTAGCCTCAGCCTATTCTCGCAGATGCCCAGGGCGTTGAGAACGCACTTGATGCCGGCCGGGTTGCCCTCCTTGAAGAGTAGCCCGTAGAGGAGGAAGAGCTGCTGGTGTATCTGGGCGGCCTTCTGGCAGTCGTTGCTCAGGGCGGCGTGGGCCATGTCGCTGAATTGCTGCGTGGCGGCATTCCCGATGACGGATATCACGCCGTCGGCCCCCATGCTGATGCAGGAGAGGGCGATGGCATCGTCGCCGGAGAACACGAGGAAATCCTTAGGCCGGTTGGCCAGGATGTGCCCAATCTGCTCGAGGTTGCCGCTGGCCTCCTTTATGCCCACGATGTTGTCGTACTTGTAGGCGAGGCGGCTGGTGGTCTCTGCCGGCATGTTGGCACCGGTTCGGCCGGGCACGTTGTAGAGGATGATGGGGCGTTGCGAGGCCTTGGCCACGGCCTTGAAGTGCTGGTACATACCCTTGGGAGTGGGCTTGTTGTAGCTGGGCACGGCCGAGAGTATGTAGTCGACGCCGCTGTAGTCCATGGTCTCGAGCTCGTGAACCAGGGCCGCGGTGTTGTTGCTGCTCTTGCCGAGGACGATGGGGAGTCGCCCCCCGTTGGTCTCCACCACCAGCCGCAGGTGCTCTTGTCGCTCCTGCGGCGATAGGGTGGGGGTCTCGCCGGTAGTCCCCTGCACCACGAGGAAGTCGGTGCCCTTGGTGATGAGGTGTTCTACTAGCCGCTTCGTGGCTTCCTGGTCTATGCTGCCGTCCTGCTTGAAGGGTGTTACCATGGCCACGCCGAGGCCTCTGAGTTTCTTGTGTGCCATATTGCTAGGGAAGTATATTCGTTAAAAGCATCTATCAGAAAAACGGCGTAGGGGGGTTTTTAGTTCGTGGGTGCGCTTCTCCGCTCCATTTGCCTGTGGCGTGTTCTTTGCGGCGATAAGCCGACTATTTTGCTACCTTTGTGGTCAGGGATAACCATAAGAAGTAAGATTAAAATGAGCAGAATAGACGAGAGGGTAGAGCAGCTGCGGATGTGGTTGCGGGCGCAGGGCGCGTATGCCATCATCGTGCCGTGCGTCGACCCGCACGGTTCGGAGTACATAGCCGGCCATTGGATGATACGGGAGTGGATATCGGGCTTCACGGGTTCGGCCGGCACGGCCATCGTGTCGCTCACGGACGCCGCATTGTGGACGGACTCGCGCTACTTCCTCCAGGGTGAGGAGCAGCTGGCCGGCACGCCCTTCCAGCTGATGCGCGAAGGGATGCCCGAGACCCCGAGTCAGAGCGAGTGGCTGCGCCGGGAGGCCGGGCGTAGCGGGGCGAAGCCGAAGGATTGCCACCTAGCCCTCATCGGCGAGCTGACCACCGTTGATGAGCTCCGGACACTGGAGGATGAGCTGCAGGGCGTGGCCGGTATCATGGTGCTCGACGACCCCTTCAGAACCCTCTGGGTGGATAGGCCCGCCCTGCCGTGTAGGCCGTTGTCCGTTCAGCCGCTGGAGTATGCCGGGGCAAATCCTGCCTCCAAGCTGGAGGCCCTCAGGAAGAGCGTGGGGGAGAGCATCGAGGCGGACCACTTCCTGGTGTCGGACCTGGCCCAGATAGCCTGGTTGCTCAATCTGCGGGGAGCGGATATTGACTACAACCCCGTGTTCATGGCCTATCTTCTCGTGAACCTTCGGGGCGGGGCGACCCTATGCGTTGACCCCTCGCAGCTGACCGATGGGGTGGTGGCCCATCTTTCCCCCTGCGGGGTGCAAACCGCGGCCTACGATGCGCTGCCCCTCCTCTTTGCCCAGGCCGACGGGGTGGTGGCCATGCCGAGCGAGATAACGGTAAACGTGGTGAACCTCGCGCATGCCAATGCCCTCTCCAGCACCTTCATCCCCTCGCCGGTCGAGACGATGAAGGCGCGCAAGAACGCGGCCGAGCTGGAGGGTTTCCGTGAGGCCATGCGGCGCGACGGGGTGGCGCTGGTCCGCTTCTTCAGCCGCCTCGAGGGCTATGTGGCCGAGGGGGGCTTTACGGAGGTGGACGTGGATAGGCGGCTGACGGCCGAGCGGGCGGCCCAGCCGGGCTTCGACATGCTCTCCTTCGCCACCATCGCGGGCTACGGGCCCCATGGCGCCATTGTGCACTACGAGGCCGAGCCGGAGACCGCCTCCGTTCTGGAGCCGAAGAGCCTCCTGCTGCTGGACAGTGGCGCGCAGTACGATTGCGGCACGACGGACATCACCCGCACCATCCCCCTTGGCCCACTGAGCCAGGAGGAGCGGGAGGCCTACACCCTGGTCCTGAAGGGTCTAATCGACGTGTCATGCACCGTCTTCCCCGAGGGGACCACCGGTCTGCAGCTCGACGTACCCGCCCGGCGGGCCATGTGGCAGAAGGGCTATGACTACGGGCACGGCACGGGCCACGGGGTGGGCTCGCACCTGAACGTGCATGAGGGCCCCGCCCAGCTGCGCAAAAATGTGCGGGCCAACACGCTCATCCCCTACGAGCCGGGCATGGTGACCTCCGTCGAGCCGGGCATATACATGGCCGGGAAGGCGGGCGTACGCATAGAGAACCTCGTGGCCGTGGTGCATGATAAGACGACGGATTTCGGCATCTTCTACCGCTTCGAGACCCTCACCCTCTGCCCGATAGATACCCGGGCGATTGTGCGGGAGTGGCTCACCCAGGAGGAGGTGGACTGGCTGAATGCCTACCACGCCACCGTGCGGGACACCCTGCTCCCCCTGCTGGATGGCGAGCCTGAGCGCCAGTGGCTTACGGAGGCGACAAGGCCCATCTAGGCCCTATCGAGAGAGGGGAATACCAATGCTGTTCCCCAAGCTTCGCCTCCCCGTCACGAGGGGTAAAGAGCCAGAAAAGGGGGCATCGCGCTGGCGCGATGCCCCCTTCTTTCCTATCTGCTTACTTCTACTCGCCCTCGCTGATGCAGCTTGTCGGGCAGACCGCGGCGCAAGAGCCGCAGTCGGTGCAGAGGCTCGCGTCAATCTTGAAGATATCGCCGGCGCTTATGGCCTCCACTGGGCACTCGGGCTGGCAGGTTCCACATGCCACGCACCCGTCGTTAATTACGTATGCCATTTTAATTTCCTCCGTTTAGGGTTAATACTCTACCATCTCTTAGGCACTGCAAAGGTAGGGCGATTGCTTGGGGGCGCAAGGTTTTTTGGTGGCCCGTCGGCTATTTGAAGGTATAATGGGTATGGAGTGGTTATAAACGATTGAATATAAGAATATTACATGCTATTTATAGGCTTATTCTGTCTAGGGAGCGTTTTGTTTGGAAGGGGTCTGGCATAAGGGATGTAATCGGGGGCTAGCTGGTTTTTTTCCGGAATATGCCACCATAAGATGGAAGCTACTTGATACCGACAAATTGGAAATATTGCTACTTTTGCAATAGGAAGTGAGGTGAAAAAAGCAAGCTTCAAATGTCTAATAAAATGTGCACGGACATGAAAAAACATTTTCTAGTGCTGGGCGCATTTGCTATGCTCCTGGCAGCGGCTTGCAGCAAGGATGAGCTGCCCCCCGGGAGGAAGGCCCCCCTGGTCGCGGTGCGGACTACGGGCCCAGTGGATGCCGACCTGCCCTTCGCATCTGATAGCGAGCTACTTGCTGTGGATGCCGAGGAGGGCGCGGTGCCCACGGCCCTATCGCGAAGGGCGGCCCTGGTGGAGATGGACGACTTCCGCGAGGTGCTCCTGAAGGAGGACAGCCGGGGTGACTTCCGCCTGGCGGAGCGGCCCGTCATCGTGCGGGGCGAGGACGGCCAGGCCATGTTCTACGAGTTCATCGTCTACAACGGCGATGGCAA
>PDTX01000013.1 GCA_002749065.1 Bacteroidia bacterium
CCGGGTCGTGCACCACCTTGAAGTCCAGGCCCTCGACGGCCAGCTTCCGGTCGCACGAGGGGCCCGCCAGGCCCAGGGCCACTAGCAGCCCGCCCAGCAGGCCGAGTATCCATCTACGTATCGTACCATCCGTTCCCATGGCGTATACTTTTCATGCCTATTCTATTTGTAAGTTCTCAATAAGGAGACCCTATCACACGACAAGCCATAGCATCCGCCAGAAAACCCTCCCAGCTAATCCGAAGCTATGGTTCCACGCCTACGCTCAGAGATTAAACCGTTTATCAACAGACGATGACGCCGGAGATGCGACACCAGTATGTTGTTTATGAATACCGGCAGGGGGACATCCTCGCGCAAATCTTGGAGAATATTACGCAGTATGTCCAGCGTAGAGCTATCAATACCGCAGTTCGTCTGCCGCGCTATGGGTCGATGAGCGAGGAACTCATTGCGGTACGCGCCGTGCAGCACCGCCCTGTCCTCCTCCAGCGGCCGAGCCGAAAGGGCCACAGAGAAATCCCCCTCCATCAGCGAACCCTCTGCCAAAAGCCCCACCCCATGCATATCGGTTGTACCATTTGCGCAAGTATCCCGCACTTCGCGCATCCCACGCTTAGGCTGCTTATCGTGCTGCTTTTTCTGGTCCATACCTCACGAGTTTACTCATTAGCTCCTCATACCCACAGATGCCACCCCACGCTATTCATGGCCATACAGAGCCATCACTACGCCGCATGCCCCGTGGGCAAATCGGACGGCGCTACCAAGCCCCGCATTAGCGTATGCAATTATACCGTAGCAAATCCATTAAGCAATAAATATCGCCCAATCGGGGAAAAAAGGCCGCTATATGCAATAGGATGCAAAATTGCAACACGGAAAATCGCGCGAATTATACAGCCGGAGAGCTACGAAGTAGCCATGAGAGATTCGCCCACAATACCCTATTTATAGCATTATGACCACACGCAGCTCGCCTAATCCGCGCTCTGCGAGGCTTGCCCACCAGATTTCACCTTCATGGTCTGCTGTATCTCCGAGAACGAAAAGAGAAGCCGCCCATTCAGCTTCACGAAGGGAATCGTATTATCGGCAACCCACCTATACACACACCGCTGGCTCACCCGTAGCAGCGCCGAGAGCTCGTCCACACTCAGGAACCTCTCCTGCTTCCCCTCCAGCACGCTGGCTAGCTTGTCCTCCACCTGCGACAGACGCTCAGAAATAGACTCCAGTATGGACAGCACCCTCCCGAGCGAATCGGACGAATCGCCAGGAATACTACTATCACCCTCATCGCGCAGGTAGTTGCGCCATTCTATCAGATGCACCATCTCAGAGCTTAAACGGCGCGTACCCACGCGATACCCCACAGCGCGGAGGTACTTCATGAGCACAGAGTTGCTATGCACATGGCGCGCAAACCATCGCGTACTCTTGCTGGGGTTCCAATCGGAGATGAAACCACGCGTGTAGTCCCCTTTGCTCAGGTAGACATCATTGCCTATCAACACGCTCTCCTGCGATTCTTTTCGATTTTTCGACATAATACATTCAGGTTGATTTACATTGTTGCTTGGGAAAGTATATCGTTGCTCGGTGGGAGACAGGGAATTGATTCTCTGAAGGATGCCGACATCCGCCTAGCTTCTCCGCGCATCAGATAGGGATGAAGCCTCCAGGCTCGAAAGCCCTCTAGCTCCGGGACCGGCGGAAAGAAGCAGCAAAGCCCACCCGCCCCTAGACCAAGGGCAGATGGGCCAAAGCATGAGATGTACGAATTAGTAAATAAAGATGCGGGGAAATTTAGGGGGGGGGGGGGACCATAAATCGCAGGAACTTCTGCAGCGAGCCGCTCCAGCTCGCCGGGAGTCCTAGCAAAGCGCACCTCAACACCCCGCCCATACCACAAATGTAGCATTTTTCCCGGCAACGCCAGGCGTTCCCCCGATTTATACAGAAAAACGGGGGAAATCTGGATTTGTAGCGACGGGGAGGCCGCTCCCCCTACAAATGGTCCTCGGCCAGCACCACCAGGTAGTCGCCCTCGCTCAGCTCCAGGACCTGGTCCTTCTTCGGGTTGAGGCGGATGCCGAAGTTGCTCTCCGCGTCGCGGCTCTGGCGGACGAAGCGGACCCCCAGGCAGATCTCCCGGCGCTTGCGGGCCTGGTGCATCAGGCTCACGAAGTCGGCCCGCACGGGGAAGTCCGTGAAGTACAGCGAGGCGGGCTTGACGTAGATCTCGAAGCCGTCGGCGGTGAAGAGGTCGTCGTAGAAGTCCTTGAGGCGGTACTCCTCGCTGAGCTGGCTGAGGATGCTCGATATCAGTACGTTGCTGATGATGAAGTCGTCGACGTTGGTCTGCAGGATGAGCTCCTGGCGGTCGGAGCAGAGCATGTTGGCGATGACCTTCGTGTGGCGTTCCCGGGCCTGTACCTGCTGCTCGAGGCGCTTGAGCAGCAGGAGGAGCATGAGCGTCTCGGAGTCGGTCACCTCGGGGTCCTTCTCGGCCGGGTTCTGTGAGAGGACCACCACACTGTCGTAGGCGTAGGGCTCGATGGCGCGCAGCCGGTCGATGTCCCACACGTCCACCTCCCGGAGGCTGATGCGCGCCTTGGGGTAGAGCTGGCCCAGGCGCTGGACCTCGGCGCGGAGGGTGGGCGGGGGGGCGTAGAGCATCACGTCGATGGAGAAGCCCTCGGCCAGGTACTCGCTGGCCTCGCGCACGAAGGTGTGGGCGATGGAGTGCCAGCCGAGGATGAGGATGCGCTGGTTCTTGGGCTCGAGGCGCACGTCGGTGTAGGGGAAGTCGCGGGCCTGGTAGAGGGGGCGGGGGCTGAAGGATATGGTGGAGTCGTCCTCGGCCAGGATGAGGACCTCGTCGTCGGGCCCCAGGGTGGTGTCCTCCGGGGGCATGAGCTCCACGCCCCGCCCGCCGCGGGAGATGCCCAGGGGCACGCCGTCGGGGAAGTGGTAGGGCAGCTGGCCGAAGGTGACGCCCTGCCAGGGGGCGCGGTAGAAGTACACCTCGTTGCCCTCGAAGGAGAAGAGCTCGCGGTAGACCATCTCCAGGCCGCTCGAGAGGGAGGTCTGGAAGAGGAGGCGGCCGAGGATGTCGCTCTTGTCGAGGGTCACGATGCGCTCGTCCTGGAATATCCCCAGCAGCTCGCGGTTCTTGGGGGTGAGGATCTCGGGGACAATCGGCAGACGGTTCTGCTCGTTCTGCAGGGCGCGGAGGGACATTACGGCGTTCACGCAGGCGATGTCCGACTGGCGCTGCCGCTCGATGGGGCTATTCTCCGTGCTGGCCGAGAGGATGATGGCCGACTTGGCCTTCCGGGCGGAGATGCGCCGCAGCTCGGTGAGGCTGCTGGGATTGCCGGTGGTGGTGACGATGGCGGTGGTCTTGCTGTCGTGCAGGCGGTTGGCGATGTAGTCGTCCATGTAGGCCTTGTCCAGCTCGGCGCAGATGACCACCGTGGCCTTGCGCTGGCTCTCGTTGGCCTCCACCAGCTCGCGGAGGATGTCGATGATGCTCTCGTTCCACCCCAGGATGAGCGTGTGGCCCGCCTCGATGATGGGCCCGCGCCCGCGCCGCAGCTCGTAGAAGACCTGCTCGAGGGCGGTGGTCAGGAAGGCGATGAGGATGGAGAAGAGGATGACCCCGGTCACCCCGGCGACCACCGTGGCCAGCAGGAGCCAGCCGGAGGAGAGGCCGTCGAGGGCCATGTTGCCGGGGTCGGTCATCTGCAGGAAGACGTACCAGAGATGCCCGCCGAGGCCACGGGGCGCGCCGGCATCGGGCGATGAGGCCAGCCAGAGGAGGCACGCCCGCACCAGGGCGATGACCCCGAAGGCCACCAGGAAGGCCAGCACCAGGCTCAGCAGGATGGACCGGGGGCCCTTGCTCATGAAGCGCTCAAACCGGTAGCGCAAATGCCTCTTACGTTCGCTCCTCGCGCTCATAGATCTCCCAATTTCGTGCAGATACACAGCAAAAAAGGCACACCCGGCGGGCGGTCAGGACACACCCACCCGCCCGGGTCTACCGCGGGGCAAATATACGCCAAATCGCGCAGCCCACCAGCACCGCCACCGTAAATGGCCAAAGGATTAGGGTTCGCGCAATCCACACGGCGGGCATCATGCTAGCCGCTTCTACCCACCCCCCGGCCGCTACAGCTCCTCCGACACCCACTCGCACTGCCCGCAGGTGTCGGGCCGCGTGTCGATGCTCAGCCCCACACCCACAACGCTCTTCCCCTGCCCGCGGTGCGGCGCCGCGTAGCCCTGCGCCTCTATCTGGGCCAAGGCCTGCCGGGCCGAAACCCGCATGGGGCCGACCTTCAGCTCGAAGATGATGACCTGATGGCCGATGTAGATCTCCACGTCGGAGCGGCCGTGCAGCGAGTGCACCTCCGTGCGCACCAGCACCCCCAGCGCGCTGAACCACGCGTAGAGCGCCGTCCGGAAGAGCTCCTCGTAGAGCTCGGGCCGCTGCTGCCGCCCCATCGTGCTGTAGGCCACCCCAGCGATGAGGGCCTCGAGGCGCTCCATGGCCCCGGCCACATCCCCCCGCTCGAGGCGGATGAGGAAGGGCGCAATCAGCGTGCTCGTCCCCCGTGGCCCGTAGAGCGGGAGGACCACCTGCCAGAAGGCCCCCCGCACCTCGCGGTTGGGGAAGCGCAGCTCCACCGCCGCGCCCATCAGGCTGCAATCCTCGATGGTCAGGTAGCCGCTCTGGAACAGCAGGGGGACGGGGTTCTCCCCGCTGGCATCCAGGCGCATGAGCTCGTCGAAGGAGCTCTCCACGGGGGCCATCAGCTGGGCGAAGTCGTAGCTGTAGGTCGGGAACACCGTGGCCATCAGGCTGCTCGTGCCGGTGGAGGCCCAAAAGTTCTCCAGCTTCCCCTCGTCGAGGGCGAAGATGATGCTCTGCGGGTTGTAGACGTGCACGTCACGCTCGGTGAAGCGGTAGCCGTCGTAGTACTCCCGGAGCATGCCCACCATCCCCTCGAAGTCCTGCCCGTAGCGCTGGGCCAGGCGGGTAATCTCGTCGGGGAAATTCTCCACGAGCTCCTCCTCGGTGAGGCCGAAGAGGGTGGCGAACTCGGGCGAGAAGCTCTTGTTGCGCAGCTGGTTGATGCCGCTGAAGAGGCTCAGGTCGTGGAACTGGGTGATGCCGGTGATGACCACCAGGTGGAGCATCTCCGCGTTCTCCTTGATGGCCTTGTAGAAGCCGCGGAGCTCGTTCTTATAATGGAGGTGCAGGTCCTGACGGTCGGCAGCCAGGGTGTCGGTCAGGGGGTTGTCGTACTCGTCGACCAGGATGACCGGCTTGGGGCCGCCCGCATCGTGGGCCGCGTGGATTATCGCCTTGAGACGCACGCCAATGGTACCTTCGTGTGGCAAGCCGTAGATGTTCTCGTAGGGGGTAAGCTGGAAGTCGGCGACTTCGTACACATTATCCTTGCGGGTGAAACTCGAAACCGAGAAGCCGAACACGAAGGTGGGGTGCTTCTCCCACTCTGTCTCCCCGGCCGCCCGCCGCTTCTCCTCGGCCTTGAGGCCTTCGAATAGCTCACCCCGCCCCTCGAAGTAGCTCTTCAGGGTGCTTATCATCAGGCTCTTGCCGAAGCGCCGGGGGCGCGCGAAGAACTGCACCTTCGCCCCGTGGGCAATGTCCCATATCAGATCGGTCTTGTCCACGTAGATGTAGCCGCCACGGCGTAGCTCCTCGAAGCTCTGTATTGCGCAGGGCAGCTTCCCGAAGTAGGGCTTGCCCCTGTCCATCTCCCTATCCATGATTTTGTCCTCCGTAATTTGCTATGCAAAGGTAGGGAAAAAGCGTGGAATGGCGGAGGATAAAGGCGCGCGGTTTCCAGCACGTTCCGGCTGCAAGTAAAACGAAAACGCTATATTCGCGGGCGATTATCCAGTACCCCGTAACCCCGACAGTGACTATGGTTTCGTTCGGCGACCTCCCCGAGGAGTTCAGCACCTTTGAGAATGCGAGAGTGGCCATCCTGCCCATCCCCTACGACGGCACCAGCACCTGGGTGAAGGGCGCGGACCGCGGGCCGGAAGCCCTGCTCGAGGCCTCGGCCAACATGGAGCTCTACGACATCGAGAGCGACACCGAGCCGTACACCGTGGGCATCTGGACCGCCCCCCCCATCACCGAGGCCAGCAGCCCAGAGGCCATGGTCGAGGCCAGCCAGCGGGAGGCCCAGCGGCTCATCGACGCGGGCAAGTTCGTGGTCACCATCGGCGGGGAGCACTCCGTGAGCATCGGCCCCATCCGGGCGCACGCCGCGCGCTACGCCGACCTCACCGTGCTGCAGATCGACGCGCACATCGACCTCCGCGACGAGTACGAGGGCTCACCCTACAACCACGCCTGCGTCATGGCCCGCGCCCAGGAGGTGGCCGACATCGTCCAGGTGGGCATCCGCAGCATGGATGCGGACGAGAAGGCGCGCCTCGACCCCCAGCGGGTATTCTGGGCGCACCGCGTCGTGGGCCAGAGCGGATGGGAGCAGGAGGCCATCGACTGCATGCGCGAGAACGTCTACATCACCATCGACCTCGACGGCTTCGACCCCGCCATCTGCCCCTCCACCGGCACGCCCGAGCCCGGCGGCCTCCAGTGGTACCCCACCCTCAGCTTCCTACGCCGGGTGTTCGAGACCCGCCGGGTGGTGGGCTTTGACATCGTCGAGCTCTGCCCCAACCCCCACGAGCGTTCGTCCGACTTCCTGGCCGCCAAGCTCCTCTACCGCCTACTCGCATTCCAGCTCAAGGGCCAGCTCCAGCCGCTGGGCCCGGCCCGATAATCAATCCGCTACACAGCACAACGCAAGACCATTAGCAAGACCATGGCAAAGGAACTCCTCAAAGAGGCTATACAGCACGTAGACATCAAGGCCATCGACGCCCGCCCCATCATCGACGCGATGCGGGGCATGTCCTTCTCCTCCCGCGACACGGCCAGCGCGGCCGACATCCTCAACCGCATGCTCGCCGACCGCGACTGCACCACCATCCTCACCCTGGCCGGCAGCACCAGCGCCGCGGGCTGCATGCAGGTCTACGTCGACATGGTCAGAAGCAACATGGTCGACGCCATCGTCAGCACCGGCGCCTCCATCGTGGACATGGACTTCTTCGAGGCCCTGGGCTTCAAGCACTACCGGGGCACGCCCTTCGTGGACGACGGCCAGCTCCGCGCCCAGTACATCGACCGCATCTACGACACCTACATCGACGAGGAGGAGCTGCAGCACTGCGATGCCACCATCAAGACCATCGCCGACGGCCTCGAGCCGCGCCCCTACAGCTCCCGCGAGTTCATCTGGGAGATGGGCCGCTACCTGAGCGAGCACGCCGTCAAGCAGGACAGCCTCATCCAGGCCTGCTACGAGCACCACGTGCCCATCTTCTGCCCGGCCTTCAGCGACAGCAGCGCCGGCTTCGGCCTGGTGATGCACCAGGTGGAGCACCCCGAGGCGCACATGAGCATCGACAGCGTGCGCGACTTCCGCGAGCTCACCGAAATCAAGATCAAGGGCGAGGTCTCCGGCCTCTTCATGGTGGGCGGCGGCGTGCCCAAGAACTTCGCGCAGGACACCGTGGTGTGCGCCGAGGTCCTGGGCCACGAGGTCCCCATGCACAAGTACGCCGTCCAGATCACCGTGGCCGACGTGCGCGACGGGGCCTGCTCCTCCTCCACGCTCAAGGAGGCCTCCAGCTGGGGCAAGGTCGACACCGCCTTCGAGCAGATGGTCTACGCCGAGGCCACGACCGTCGTCCCCCTCATCGCCAGCTACGCCTACCACACCGGCCTCTGGAAGGAGCGCAAGCGCCACCAGTGGGCCAAGCTCTTCCTCTAGCCCCATCTAGCCCCATGCGCGTAGACATCCTGACCGTGCTGCCCGAGCTGCTCGAGGGCCCGCTGGCGCACTCCATCGTGGGGCGCGCCCGCGAGCGGGGGCTGCTCGACATACGGGTGCGCTCCCTGCGCGACTTCACGCACGACAGCCGGCGGACGGTGGACGACTACGCCTACGGGCCCGACGCGGGCATGGTGCTCAAGCCCGAGCCCATCTTCGAGGCCCTCGACGCGCTGCGGGCCGAGGAGGGGGTAGAGGCCATAGACGAAGTTATCTACACCTCCCCCGACGGGGAGCTGCTCACCCAGTCGCTGGCCAACGAGCTGAGCATGAAGCGGCGGCTGGTCATCCTCTGCGGCCACTACAAGGGCGTGGACCACCGCGTGCGCGAGCACCTGGTCACCCGCGAGGTCAGCATCGGCGACTACGTCCTGAGCGGGGGCGAGCTACCCGCCGCCGTCATCGTGGACGCGGTGGCCCGGCTGCTCCCCGGCGCGATCGGCGACGAGACCTCCGCGCTGAGCGACTCCTTCCAGGACGGCCTGCTGGCCCCGCCCGCCTACACGCGCCCGGCCGTCTACAGGGGCTACGAGGTCCCCGAGGTGCTACGCTCGGGCCACTTCGGGCGCATAGCCCAGTGGCAGCACGACATGGCCCTCGAGCGCACCCAGCGGCTACGGCCCGAGTACTACCGGCGATACAGCGCGGATGAGTAGCAATGCAGTAACAAATTTGGAGCGATAGGATATGTCAGTTTGGATCATCATCGTGGCGATACTGGTCGGGTGCGTACCCGGCCTGCTGGTGCTAGTGGTCGCCATCTACACCATGCGCGGCATGCGCGAGAGCCAGGCCCAGCAGTCGCGGATACACGAGGCCATAGAGATGCGCAAGGTCACCCTCCCGGTACGCCTCCAGGCCATAGAGCGCCTGGCCCTGCTCCTGGAGCGGATAAGCCCCGAGGCGCTCATGCTCCGCACCCCCACTGAGGACATGAACGTGCAGCAGTACGAAGCCCGGCTCCTGGCCACGGTGCGCGAGGAGTTCAACCACAACCTCTCCCAGCAGGTGTACGTGCACGACAGCACGTGGGGGGAGATACGGCAGGCCAAGGGCAACGTGTCGCAGTTCATCACCCTCTGCGCGCAGAAGACCCACGCGGAGGCCCCGGCCAACGAGCTCAACAAGACCATGCTCATGGTGCTGAAGGAGCTACAGGCGCACCCCGTAGCGCAGGCCCTGGCCATGCTGCGGGCGGAGGCCAGCCAGTACTAGGGCCGCACGATTCCGCGGTAGCGAGCGCTACCAGGCAACCTACAAAGCAAGCCCCACCCCGAGCCCCATGCCGTAGTTGGGCGCAGCGAGGCACAGGCGGGCCTTGGTCTTGCTACGGCCATGGAGGCGCGCATAGCCCGGGAAGAGCTCGCTCAGCCCAGCCTGGATGTAGGGCTGGAGGGCGTGGCCAATCCACACGGAGGCTATGCCAACACCCGCCCCGGCCACCACGTCGGCTATCCAGTGGCGGTCGTGGTAGATCCGTAGCAAACCGGTGATGATGGCCAGGATATAGCCCTGGCTGGTGAGCCAGGGGAAGCGCTCACCGTACTCGTAGCGCTGCATCTCCGCACCGAAGAAGGCCGTGGCGGTATGCCCCGAGGGGAAGGAGTTGTAGGCCGAGCCATCCGGTCGCAAGGAGCTCACCGTCAGCTTGGTAACATTCACCATCAGGGCCAGAACCGCCCCACCGGCCAGGCTCGCCTCAACGAACTCCGGCCCGGAGCTCCGCCCATGCCCGTAGAAGAGCTGGAGGGCGCAGGTCGTGAGCAGGGGGATGTACTGGGTAATGTCATCCACGTTCTCCCAGCGGTGGGCTCGGGCCCTGATGTCCTCCCGCCAGCGGGGGTTTGCGGGCGAGAGCGACAGGGGGGCGGAGATGAGCACCCCGCTCCCTATCAGCATGGCGGGCAGGGCGTACGCATTCAGCCCGCGAAATACGGGGTACTCCGGGGCAGGGACAGCACAAAAGTGGCTATAGTTCTTCCACGGGATACGCCCCCGGGGTGTGGCAGGCGAAAGCCAAGTCGTGGCGGGGCTACAATTGGTCATAACCATCCCCCCCCCATCGGAGGGTGGAGCCCATTCCGACGAGCGGGCTAGCTCAAGCATCCTGAGCAGCAGGAGCATGAGGACTACAAGACGTATCATGAACGCTATGAACGGATGAAGAGCGCCTTGTGTTTCGGACAATCGGGGTGTTTTTACGCTAAACCCCAGCTAGAAGTGCTCGACGGATGGGGCAAAGCCACGTCCCGACTTCGGGCGGAAAGTGGCAAAGCGAGCACCTCTTGCAAGCAAATCACCTCATTCACAGATAAATCTATCTGCGAGAAGAGTGCGGCGCAAAACCGGGCTCTCCATTTCAGCCAGAGTGCCAGCCGTTCCCGGCAGAGGGTCTACGCTACCTTCCCCACCTAAAATTCCGCCCCGCGTACATGCTACTCCCCCAGCATGAACAGGCGCAAAGAGTTCAGGGCCAAGAAGGCGCTGCGCTCGAGGTTCACCCGGCGGAGATTACCCATGGTCACGCGGCGGCTACCCACCCCCCGCGCGCCCGCCCAGGCCACCCACAGCGTCCCGACCGGGGTGTCCGTCCCATCGCCCTCCGGGCCCATCAGGCCGGTGGTCGCCAGACCGTAGTCCGCGCCCAGACGCTCACGCACCGCACGGGCCATGGCCTCGGCCGTCCACTGGCTCACCGCCCCCTCGCGGGCCAGCCGCTGCGCATCCAGCCCCAGCAGGCGCAGCTTCGCGTCGTCGGAGTAGGCCACCACCCCACCCCGGTAAAAGTGGCTCGCCCCGGGCTCCGCCGTCAGCAGCGCGCCCAGCCTACCGGCGGTGCAACTCTCGGCCGTGGCGAGGCTCCTCCCCCCGGCGCGGAGCATGCGGGCAAGGGCCATGGGCATATCCTCCTCCCCGTGGCCAAAAATCCTGTCCCCCAACAGCTTCTCAAGCTCCGCGAGCCGTAAATCTGCCAGCTGGTGCATCTCCGGCGTGGCCACCCCATTGCCCGTCAGGCGGAGACGTATCCCCTGCGGCGAGGGGAGGTAGGCCAGGGAGAACACGGGGGCTAGGGACGACTCCCAATCCTTCAGCTCCTCGGCCAGCGTGGACTCGGGCGTGCCGTAGAGCGACACCGTGCGGTGGAACCGCGCCCCCGAGGTGAGGGACTGCAGCAGGGGCGTGACCCGCTCGCGGAATAGCCCCTCCATCTCGTAGGGCACGCCCGGCAGGCTCACTAGCAGGTGCTCACCCCGCCGGAACACCATGCCGGGCGCCGTGCCGAAGTCGTTGTGCAGCACCTCGCAGGTACTGGGCACCAGGCACTGGTCGTGGTTGCTCTGCAGCATCTCTATGCCCAGGCGGCGCAATCGCTCCTCCACCGCCCGGAGGGTCCGCGCATCCTCCACCAGCTCGCCGCCGAATATTTCGTGCAGCACGGCCTTGGTGAAGTCGTCCTTCGTGGGGCCGAGGCCGCCGGTCACGATGGTCACCAGCGAGCGGCCCAGGGCCTCCTCCATGGCGTGGCGCATCAGGGCCCAGTCGTCGGGTACGGCCCGTGTACAGACCACCCGAAAGCCGAGGCGCTCCAGCCCGGCGGCGGCGTAGGCGGTGTTCGTGTCGAGCACCTGGCCTATGGTCAGCTCGGTGCCAATCGCGATGGTCTCGGCCGTGGGGAGTGATTGCGGGTTCATATTGCCTAAATGTTGTAGATTTCCTGCATGCTTTCGTGGAGGCGGACGAGGCGGCCCAGCATGGCCTCGGCCAGGTGGAGGGCTAGCATGTTGCTCCCGTCGCTCTTGGCCTGGCCCGGCTCGGGATGGGTCTCCATGAACAGGCCGTCGACCCCGCCCGCCACGCCGAGGCGAGCCAGGTACTCTATCAGCTCGGGGCGGCCGCCGGTCACCCCGCAGCTCTGGTTGGGCTGCTGGAGGGAGTGGGTCACGTCCAGCACCACGGGGTATCCGGTCTCCTGCATGGTGGGTATGCCCCGGTAGTCCACCACCAGGTCGCCGTAGCCGAACATGGTGCCCCTGTCGGTCAGCATGATGGCCGGGTTGCCGGTGCTGGCCACCTTCTCCGCGGCGAAGCGCATGGCCTCCGGGGCGAGGAACTGCCCCTTCTTGATGTTGACCACCCGGCCCGTGCGCCCGGCCGCCTGGAGGAGATCGGTCTGCCGGCAGAGGAAGGCGGGGATCTGGAGGATGTCGGCCACCTCGGCCGCCGTGGCGCACTCCTCGGGCAGATGGACATCCGTCACGATGGGCACGCCGAGCTCCTGCTTCACCTTCTGGAGTATCCGTAGGGCCAGCTCGTCGCCCAGGCCGGTGAAGGAGTCGCCCCGCGAGCGGTTGGCCTTCCGGTAGGAGGACTTGAACACGAAGGGCAGCCCCAATCGCTCGCACACCCCGGCCAGATGCTCCGCCGTACGGAGGCTGATTTCCTCCCCCTCCACGACGCAGGGGCCCGCCAGCAGGATGAAGGCCCCCTCGCGATGGTTCTCCAGCTGGGGGAGCGCGGCGAGCACTCCCTCCATGGCGGCTGTTCGCCTATGTCTAGTAGTCATATTTATCCTTCCAATTTGCACGCAGCGAGCTACGTATGTCGTTTTCGCGGGGGTTGTCGGCCGGGTTGTAGAAGACGCGCCCCTCCAGCCCCTCGGGTAGGAACTCCTGGGCCACGAAATGGTTGGGGAAATCGTGCGCGTAGCTGTAGTTCTCCCCGTAGCCCATCTGCCGCATCAGCCGGGTGGGCGCGTTGCGGAGGTGGAGGGGCACCGCCCGGGGTGGGTCGCTGCGCACCTGGTCAAGGGCCTGGTCTATAGCCAGGTAGGTGGAGTTGCTCTTGGGGCTGCAGGCCAGGTAGGTGGTCGCCTCGGAGAGGACGATGCGCCCCTCGGGCATGCCGATGCTCTGGACGGACTGCATGGTCGCGTTGGCGATCAGCAGGGCGTTGGGGTTGGCCAGGCCGATGTCCTCGGCCGCCAGGATGATGAGCCGCCGGGCGATGAATACGGGGTCCTCGCCCCCCTCCAGCATCCGGGCCAGCCAGTAGAGCGCGCCGTTGGGGTCGCTCCCCCGCACGGACTTGATGAAGGCCGATATGCAGTCGTAGTGCATCTCCCCGTCGCGGTCGTAGCGGGCCGTCTGGCGTTGCAGGAGGTTCTCCACCAGCGCGTTGCTCACCTCCACGCTATCCCCGGTGCGGGCGTTGTAGAGCAGCTCGAGGATGTTGAGGAGGCGCCGGGCGTCGCCCGCGGCGTAGCCGTAGAGCGCCTCGGTCTCCCGTAGGTCGAAGCGCACCCGGCGCAGCAGCTCATCCCGGGATATGGCCCGCGCCACGAGCTGCTCGAGGTCAGTTCGCTCCAGCGGCCTGAGCGTGTACACCTGGCAGCGCGAGAGGAGGGCGGATATCACCTCGAAGGAGGGGTTCTCCGTCGTGGCCCCCACCAGGACCACCTCGCCCTTCTCCACCGCCCCGAGCAGCGAGTCCTGCTGCGACTTGGAGAAGCGGTGTATCTCATCGATGAAGAGCAGGGGCGCGCCCCCCCCCAGCAGGCGGGACTTCTGCGCCCTCTCCAGCACCGCGCGGATGTCCTTCACCCCCGAGTGCACCGCGCTCAGGGTGAAGAAGGGGCGCTCGAGGGTCTGGGCGACTATCTGCGCGAGGGTCGTCTTGCCCACCCCGGGTGGCCCCCAGAGGATGAGGGGCGAGGGGCTGCCCGTCTGCAGCATCAGCCGGATAACTCCCTGGGGCCCAACCAGATGACCCTGCCCGACGTACTCATCGAGCGTGCGGGGGCGCATCCGCTCGGCGAGGGGCGCGCTAGCCATCGTCCTCCTCCGAGTAGCCGCCCTTGCCGCCGTCCAGGTAGCGGGATATGTCCACGGCGATTTTCAAAATCTGGCCCACCGGTTTCCCGGCCTGGTTTATCGGCGTGTAGGTCTCCAGCAGGGTGACGGTGCGCTTGCGCAGCAGGAGGCGGCTCACGACGTTGCGCTTGGGCTTCCCGGCCCGCAGGTCGTCCCAGAAGCGGTCCAGCTCCCTGTCGTCGATGAGCATCTCCAGGTCCTCGGCGTGGGTGCGGGTGCGCATCTCGCTCAGGGAGATGCCCAGCAGGCTCAGGTAGGCCTCGTTGGCGTAGACCACGTTCCCCTCGGCATCGTACTCCACCATGTAGGCCACCGTCCGGATGGCGTGCTGGAGGCTACGGTAGCGGCGCTCCTGCTCGTCGTGGCGGGCCTGGGCCAGGACCAGGTCGCGCACCTTCTCGTCCATCTCCCGCTGGAGCAGGGTGAGCTCCTCTCGCTGGACGTTGGCCACCTCCAGCAGCTTGTTGTTCTCGATGTCGTTGCGCAGCGTCACTATCGTGCTGGCCAGGTTCCCGGCGATGCTCTCGATGAACTGGATGACGTAGCTCTCGAAGCCGCCGAAGCCCGCGAGCTCTATCACGGCCTCCACCGTCTCGTTCATGATGGCCGGCACCAGCAGCAGGGCATCGGGGCGGCTCTGGCCCAGGCCGGAGGCGATCTTCACGTACTGGTCCGGCACGTCGGAGAAGTAGATGGTGCCGCGCTCCATGGCGCAGCGCCCCACCAGGCTCTCGCCGGGGTAGACGCGCTGCTGGGCGTACTTGCGCACCTGGTAGGCGTAGGCGGCCTCGAGCTGGTAGAAGGTCTCCCCCTCCGCGTCGGTCTGGCGGATGTAGAGCGCGGCGATCTCCGCGCCGGTGTAGGCCGCCAGCTCCTTGATGATGTGGTAGGCGAAGGCCGAGATGTCCGACGACTCGTAATGCGACCACTCCGCGAAGCGGGCCGTGCCCTCGCGCGCCCAGGCCCGCTGGCTGTCGAGCCGCTTCTGCAGCCGCTCGCGCCGCTGCGACTCCTGGATGCTCTTCTGCATCTGCTGCAGGCTCTGGCCGAGCACATCGTCCTCCGTGCCGCTGAGCGAGGTGTCCAGCTTGCCCCGCCCGATGTCCTCCGCGAAGCGGACCTTCTCCTCCAGGCTCGCGTACAGGCGGTTCATCGACTGGGCGATCTCCCCCAGCTCATCGTTCGAGCTCAGCGCCATCACCCTCGACTCCCGCAGATGCCCGTGGGCCAGGAAGCCCAGGTTGCGGTTGATGCGGCCGAGCACCCGCCCCAGCCGGCTGAAGAGGTAGAGCACCAGGGTGGCGAAGAAGGCGTAGGAGAGCAGCGCCAAGATCCAGGCGAGCGTGATGGTCGACTCGGAGCGGGCGAAGAGCGTCCTCCGGGGGACGACGTACATCAGGGCCAGCGGCTTATCGGCCCCCTCCAGGACGACGGGCTCGGTGAAGAGGTAGTCCGCCTCGGCGCTGATGGAGTTGACGAACTCCGTCTCGACCGGCTTCCCCTCCCGGATGGTGGGCAGGAAGGGGTCCAGCCGCAGCAGGCCCAGGGGCAGCTCCCAGACCTTCCGCCCCATGGCCATGGGCTGGGTGCCGACCAGCACCTCCATGTCGTCGTTGACCAGGAGGGCGAAGGCTTCCTCGTAGCGTAGCTGGTCCTCCAGCACGTTCACGAAGCCCGCGAGCGGCACGGTAACGCCCACCAGGCCCTGGGGCAGGCGGTTCGCGTTCCGCAGGGGGGCGTGCAGCGAGACGTAGGCATCCTCCCGGTCGCTGCCCAGCGACCAGTAGGGGATGCTAATCCCGCTGCTATTCTGCTCCTTGAAGTACGCGTAGTCGGCCGAGGAGTACATGCCCACGCGCCGGAGGCTGGAGTCGCGGATGATGGCCTCGCTGCTGTCCTTCCAGTAGCAGCGCACCGTGGGCTGGTGGAAGGACCCGAGGCGATGTTCCACCCTCTTCCCGTCGAGCACCGCCCACACGGCGTGCACATCCTCGTTGTGCTCGAGCACCCGCCCGAAGAGGCTATCGAACTGGTCCACAGCCACCCTGAGCTCCCCGAGGCCCTGCCCGTTGAGCATGCCGGCCAGCGTGGTGCCCAGCTGGGCCTCGAGGTTGATCTTATTGCTGATGTAGCCCGCCAGCGTCCGCGCCTGGGTGCGCCCCAGCTCCAGCGACTGGGCCTTGCTGCTGCGCATCGTCTGGCCAATGGTGATGGTGAAGACGACGAAGAATACCGGGGTGGTCAAACCGAGCACCCACAGCACCAGCTTATTCCGTATGCCCAGACGTAGCCTCATCCAGCGATCGCTTTAGGTGGCAAAGCTAGTGAATTTCCGCGACAGGGTATCCGGTTCTACGGCTGCCCCATGCGCCGAATGGCCCGCCCCAGCTCGAAGGCCCACAGCACCAGGCTGGTGGAGCCCACGATGGCCAGCTGCTGGGCGAGGGTCAGCGGCACCGCGTCGAAGAGCACCCCGCCGAAGCCCATCAGCACCCACTGCCCCAGGGCGATGAAGAGGACCACCCGCAGGAACTGCCGGCTGCCGGCCAGGTTGTGGAAGGCCGAGAAGCTCGTGCCGAAGGCCTTGGCGTTGAAGATGTTCCACACCTGGAGGAAGACGAAGAAGGAGAAGAACATGGAGAGCTCGACCTCGGTGGGGTAGATGTGCATCCGGTCGAAGCCGAAGAGCATCCCGAGCATCACCACCACGAAGACCGAGCCCAGGCCGATGATCTGCCGCTTCATGGCCGGGGTGATGATGAAGTCCTCCGGCCGCCGGGGCTTGAGCTTCATCAGCGACGTTTCCCGTGGGAGGGAGGCCAGGGCCAGCGCCGCCAGGGTGTCCATCACCAGGTTCACCCACAGCATCTGCGTGACGGTCAGGGGGCTGGTGTTCCCGTCGAAGAAGACCCCCAGCAGCACGATCATGCAGGCCGCGAAGTTGATGGTCAGCTGGAAGAGGATGAAGCGCTGGATGTTGAGGTAGAGCGAGCGCCCCCACAGCACCGCCTTGCCGATGGAGACGAAGGAGTTGTCCAGTATCGTGATGTCGCTGGCCTCCTTGGCCACCGAGGTGCCATCGCCCATCGACAGGCCCACGTTGGCCGCCCGTAGCGCCGGGGCATCGTTGGTGCCGTCGCCCGTCACCGCGACCACCTCGCCCTGCTGCTGCAGCAAGCGCGTCAGGCGGCTCTTGTCCAGCGGGCGCGCCCGGTACATCAGGCGCAACTCCTTGAGGCGGGGCAGCAGCTCCTCGTCCGACATCGCCTCGAACTCCGGCCCGGAAATCGCCGACCGCTCAGTGCAGCCCTCGTCCCACAGGCCTATCTGCCGGGCTATCTCCTTGGCCGTGAGCACCGTGTCGCCCGTCACAATCTTCACGGAGATACCCGCGCTCTGGCACTCCGCGATGGCCGCCGGGACATCCGGCCGCACCGGGTCGCTTATCGCCACAATCGACAGTAGGATGAGCCGCTCGCTGGCCACCCGCTGCTCGGCGAAGACCACCTCGCCCCCAGCCGGGGTGTAGGCCGCCAGGGCGAGCGTGCGCATGCCCTTCCGCTGGAAGTCGTAGAGCCGCTCGCGGAGCGTGGGCAGCAGCCCCTCCAGCTCCCGGACCTCGCCCTCCCCGTCCATCCAGTGCGTGGCCTTGCCCATCACGATCTCCGGCGCGCCCTTCACCAGCAGCACCGGCGCCTCCCCGCCCGGCTCCTGCACCAGCGTCGCCATATACTTACGCTGCGTCGAGAAGGTCAGCTGCTCCACCACCTCCCCCTCAGCCCGCTTGCCCAGGTAGTCCACCCCCTGCTCCCTGGCCCAGAGCAGCAGCGCCCCCTCCGTCGGGTTGCCCAGCACCGACAGCTTGCCCTCCTTCTGCTCCAGGTGCGCCGTCGAGTTCTGGCAGACGCACTCCACGATGCGCCGGTGGACCAGCGTGCCCGCCACCGGGGGCTGACCATCGCAGAGCAGCAGCTCATGCACCCGCATCTGGTTCTGGGTCAGCGTGCCGGTCTTGTCGGTGCAGATGACCGTCGTGGCCCCCATCGTCTCGCAGGCGTGCATGCGGCGCACCAGGTTGTTGGTCTTCATCATCGAGCGCATGCTGTAGGCCAGGCTCAGCGAGACGCTCATCGGCAGACCCTCCGGCACGGCCACCACCAGGAGCGTCACCGCCAGCATGACGGTGTTGAGCATGAAGTTGCCGAAGGCGAACCAGTCCGTGACCGCGCCGTAGGTGTAGAAGTAGTACGAGAGGCGCAGCACGATTAGCAGGCCCGAGAGTACGTAGCCCGCCTTGCTGATGAGCTTGGCCAGCCGCTCGAGCTGCGCGTCCAGCGGGGTCTGCACATCGTTCTCTATCTGTATCCCCTTGAAGACCTTGCCCGTCTCGGTGGCATCGCCCACGGCGCTCACCCGCATCGCACCGTGCCCCTCCAGCACCGTCGTCGCCCGGTAGACGCAGTGCGCCGGGTAGGCCTGCTCCTCCTCCCCCGCCTCCCCCTGCGACTCGAGCCGCTTGTCGGCCACCGGCTCGCCCGTCAGGCTGCTCTCGTCGACCTGGAGGGATATCGCCTCCACCAGCACCCCGTCGGCCGGGATCTCCTCCCCGGTGTTCAGGTACACGATGTCGCCCACCACGATGTCGGCCTTCGGCACCGACGCTACCGCCCCGTCGCGGAGCACCTGGTAGGCCGTCTGCTCGTTCACCTGGTTGAGCAGGCCGAACTCCCGGTCGGCCTGCTGCTCGAAGTAGAAGGAGAGGCCCGTGGCCAGCAGCACCGCGAAGAGGATGCCCAGCGGCTCGAGGAAGAGCGACAGCTCGCCCCCCTCCGTGGGCGAGGTGTAGAAGGTGTAGAAGGCGATGCCCACCGACAGCACCCACGCCACCAGCAGGATGATGATCAGCGGGTCGCGGAACTTCGCGAGGTAGAGCAGCCAGGGCGAGGTGCGCGGGGGTTCGCTAAGGGTATTCGCCCCGAACTGCGCCCGGCTCCGCTCCGCCTGCGCGGATGTTAGCCCCATGGTGAGATCCTCTTGCATACGATTAATTGCTCTTGGAATTTTTGCAAAGGTAGTAAAAATATCCTATAGCCCAAAGCCATAGGTCGCCCGGCTCGCCACTTTACTGGCTGAAAACCAGGCCGAGGGGAAGCCCCCGCTGCGCTAGGCCTCGCCCCACGGCGCGGAAGCGGGAGCACCTAGCGCCCCGCGAAAGTAGGCAAAAGGCCGTAATAAGGGCACGCGCCAGCACGAGCTTTTGGCCCCCAGCCCGCAGAACACGCAAAAAACGGACAAAACGGACAAAAAAAGGGGCGTGGCAATCAGATTGCCACGCCCCCCTACTATCCGTAGGCTAGGTGGGATGGGCTAGCCACCCCGCGCTACCCTAGCGCTTCACGAACTTCACCGTCTGGCCCTGTACCTGCAGCAGGTACACACCAGCGTCGAGGCTACGTACGTCCACCGTCGCACCGGGGGCTACGCTCTGCGTCAGCACCTGCTGGCCAAGGAGGCTGTAGATGCGTACCGTAGCGTACTCGGTCATGCCGTCCACCGTCAGGAAGTCGGTTGCCGGAGCGGGAAGAACACGCAGCTTCAGCGCGCCAGCCACCTCTACCGGGGTGCTGTCCTCGGGCTTCGGCTCGGGCTTCGGCTCATCCTCGGGCTTCTTCTCCTCGGGCTTCGGCGCAGGCTGCGGAGCAGCGGCTACATCCTTGAACTTCACCTCGATCTTGATCGGATCGCCGGTTACCGTGTAAGTATCGCCACTCTCCAGCTTCAGGCCCTCAACCTTAACCTCGCCGTCCAGCTCCTTGCCAGCATCGGGCTCTACCTTCAGAACGAGCTTTTCGCCCTTCTTCACCTTTTCGCCCTTCTGCAGCGGCTTAGTCTCGCCTTCCTTCGTCAGCGTTACCTTACCGCCATCAGGCTGAGCAATCTCGGGGATTTCAACCTCATCAGCCGGCGCAGAGCCACCAGGAGTCGTGCTCTTGTCCTTGAACTTCACCTCGATCTTGATCGGGTCGCCGGTTATCTTGTAGGTGCCATTGGGCTGCTCTACCAGACCCTCAATCGTGGAATTGGCCTTATCGAACTCCTTCTTATCCGGTTCGTTGGCCGTGATTTCAAGGGTCAGCTCATCGTCCTCGGTTACCTTATCACCCTCGTTCAGCACAGTAGTGCCTTTCTTCAGCGCTACTGTACCCTCTGCAGGCTGGGTAATTGCGGGGATCGTCGCCTCCTTCTTGGCAGGCTTGTCCTCGAAGGTGATCACGATCTTCACATTCATATCACCCTTCACCGTGAACTCCTTCGCCGGATCAGAAGTATAGGCAACACCATCGGCCGCCGGCACAATAGCCCGCTTACCATCAGGTACTTCGTACTCCAGAGTGATGACATCACCCATCTTCACCATCGTGCTAGCATCAAGGGCGCGCTCAGCACTACCATCGGCAGGCTTCACCATACCCTTACCGGGCTTACCATCCACGGTAACAGTCACAGTGAACTCCTGCGGCGTAGGCGCAACAGTCTTGTCCTTGAACTTCACCTCGATCGTGATCGGTTGGCCGGTTACCTTGTAGCTACCATCGGTCTGCTTCTCAAGACCCTCGATTACAGAAGCAGCCTCATCGAACTCCTTCTTATCCGGATCGTTGGCCGTGATTTCCAGGGTGAGGATTTCGCCCTCGAGCACATCATCGTCCTTCTTCAGCACGGTACCATCCGCCTTCTTCTTCAGCGTTACCGTACCCTCTGCAGAAACGATCTCGGGGATCTTCACCTTCTTAGCATCCTTGAACTTCGCCTCGACCTTGATCGGATCACCGGTTACCGTGTAGGTACCATCGACCTCCTTAGTCAGCCCCTCAACCTTAACCTCGCCATCAAGCACCTTACCAGCATCGGGCTTGGCCTCAATAGTGAGCTTCTCACCCACGTTCACCTTGTCACCCTTCTTCAGCTCGGTACCATCCGCCTTCTTCAGCGTTATCGTACCACCATCGGGCTTATTAATCTCGGGGATTTCAACCGGAGCACCGGCCTGACCCCACTGGGCTACCAGCACCAGCGATGCAGTCAAAGGCTTGCCGAAACCATCGAACTTCTCCGTCTCGCCCTTCTTAGCCCAGAACTTGAAGGTCTCACCCGTTGACTTGGGCTCAGGTTTCTCCTGCGGCTCCTCGAAGTTCACACCCTCCTCAACCTTCATGGAAGGCAGCTTACCGAATGGCTCCTCAGTCGGGTCAACAGACACCAGGAACTCCACCTTGAAGCCCCATACCGCGTTGAGCGTGATGTCCTCCTCGATTGGAGTCTTCTCGAGGTCGAAGAGTGCCTTAGGATCGGGGCCAGAAGCGGGCTCCAAGCGCCAGCCTACGAGAACGTAGCCAGACTTTTGGGCAGGAGGGATCTGAGCCTTATCAACCTTTTCACCCTTATTTACTAGCACATCCACTTTATCACTGGGCTTAGCCGCATCGCGAACAAAAGATACAGTACGTGTATCACCTCTCTCATGATGCGCTGTAAGCACGAGGTCACCCGTTATCTTCGTATTTAGGTCGAAAGGCGTATTTCCTTCCATCCATCCCTTGAAGATATGACCTGGCTTCTTGGGCTCCTTCACGAGATCCTTCTTCAGTGCTGTACCAGCTTCAACAAGTAGCTTCTGGTGCTCCTTTCCATCAACCTGGAAGATAACTTCAAAGCCCCATACTGCCTTAAGCGTAAGGTCCTTCTTTATCTTCTCCTCAGCGAGTTTGAACAGGTCAGTAGCACCATCCAGACGCCAGCCCATAAGCTTGTAGCCAGCCCGTGTGGGGAGTGTTTTCAGCTCCCTCACCTCGGTATCGTCGTTCACCTCTACCTGCAACGTCTTCTGCGAGGGAGCAAACTGCCCCTCATTGGCATCAAAGGTCACCTTATGCGTGTCTACGCGTACCATTTCTGCCACAAGGGTAATATGCCCATTTACCTTCTCCTTCTTGAAATCGTATGGCTTATCAGCAAGTTTCCATGCCCGAACCTTCTTGCCAATCACACCTGGATCTATCGGCTTCACAGACTGACCTTTCGCCACGGGCACTTCCTTCTTCTGCGGAGCACTGAGAAGATCCTTCCACTCGAAGGTCACGGTGTAACCCCATATCGCATAGAGCGTGAGCGGACCAAACAACTTCTCCCCCTTATCAGGGGCAGGTGTTGTTTGGAACTTGAAAGGCTCAAGAGCATTCTCTTTCTTGCTCCAATCCACGAAAGTGTAATCGGTACTGGTAGGCTCGAGGGCTTTGGCTGGCCTCCCCAGCGTCTCACCATGCTTCACCTGCTTTTGCCCCGGCCCTCCAGTCCCATCGGTCGGGACAAAGGTCACAGTATACTCCTTGAGGTCAAACTTCGCCTCAATCGTAAGGTTCTTATCCACTGGGAGATAGAGATATTTCGAACCGCTGAGCTGCCACTCTTTAAAATCATGGCCCTCCTTTTCGGGCTTCGTCTTCGGTTCAGTTGCCTTCTTACCAGCTTCTACAGTCTGCGAATCGAACTCCAGCGCACTTTCGCCCGCTTTATCAGCTGGTAGCACGAACTTCACATTGTAGCCCCATACTGCTACAAGCTTGATATCTGCCTCTACAGTCTCCTTCTTGAACTCAAAGAACCCTTTAGAAGCACCTTCCTTACGCCACCCCATGAAGACCTTACCCGCCAGTGTGGGCTTCTCCGGTTCATCAACCTTGCTACCGAATTCCTTCGTCTGCTCAGGAGCTTCACCTTCTCCGCCCTTCTTATCAAACGTTACTTTGAAAGACTTTATCTTCCATGCAGCCTCAATCGTGATATCCTTATCCACAGGCTTATTGAAGTCATAATCCTCTTCACCGAGTTTCCAGCCTAGGAAATCATGGCCAGGTTTTTGGGGGGGGGGGAGCTTGTCCACCTTCTTACCTGTCTTCACGTTTACAATGATATTCTTCTTACCATCCTTGAGGTCAAAGGTTACCTTATGCCCCCATACTGCAACGAGCTTGAGCTCTTTCTTAAGTGAAGCAAAGAAATTGTAGGGCTGATTGGTCCCCTGCTCCTTCCAATGCACAAAGGTAGAAGTACCATTAGTGGGGGCTTCCGGCTTGGCTACACGAGTACCTTCCATCACCAGCTTCGAAACCCCAATGGGGGTTGTCCCATTGAGGAAGGTCACATAATAGCCAAACTTCGCCGTCAGCGTGAGGTCCTCCTCCACAGACGCATCGAAGTCATACTCCTTTTCCCCCTTATACCACTTCATGAATGCCCGGCCACCTTTACCTTGAGGAGCTGCTGGGAGCTCCACTTTTTGACCAAACTTCTTCTTCTGCCTTGTGGGAAGGCTACCAACATAGGAACCAGGCTTCGCCGTAAATTTCACATCAAAGCTATTAGCCTCAAATTCTGCCTCAAGCTTGATGGCTTGGGTAACCTTCGTATTGAAGTTGTAGAGATTACCATTATGCTTCCACTTACTGAGCTTATACCCCTTCTTCTCTGGTTTCGGGTCAAGCTCCTTCACAGGTGTATTGGGCTCCACTACCTTTTTGAATTCTTCCCCATCCTTCACCTTGAAGGTCACTTCATAGCCATAGACCGGCTTGAGGGTAATATTCCTCAATACCTGTGCGCTAAAGTCATACTTCTTACCATTGAGTTGCCACTCACGGAATACCTGACCAGGCAGTTGGGTACTGGGGGTGCTTTCGGGCTCACTTACGACATCCACTACCTTCTTCTCATCGAACACTGTCGTATTGTCCTCCTTAGTGAAAGTTACTTTTGAGCCCAACAGGCCCACCAGCACGAGATCCTCTTGCACCTTTGTAGCGAATTCGTACTTCTCATCGGCAAGAGTCCTCCATTCCATGAAGATGCGCTCATCCACCTGAGGTGCAGGCTGCGGTTCATCTACTGCTATATTCGACTCTACTGGTATCGTCTTGAACATATCACCATTCGACAGCATAAAGGATACAGTATGGCCCCAAACCGCCTCAAGAGTGAGAGGCTCGGTTACTTTTTCCTCGTTGAAGTTGAACAACTTGCCTGTAGTACCCTTCTTACGCCAGCCCACAAAGGTGAACTCCTTCTTCTTGAGTTTAGCGTTCGGTTTGGTCACCTTACCATCCTTGTTCACCGTCTGGTCTTCTAGGTCAGAAGCCCCTTCCGTTGCGCCATTAGGCTCGAAGCGCACAATGTAGGTTTTGACCTTAACTGGCACAGCCTTGAGCTTAAGATCCGTCATCACCTGCTTGCTGAAGGAGTACCTCGTATTATTGCTAACATGGTGCCATTCTTCGACATTTTGGCCTGACTTACCAAGAATGGTCGGCTCCGGCTTTTCCGCCTTCATACCCTTCTCCACCTTCTGCTTCCGCAAGGAGGTTTGCCCATCCTCAGTGAAGAATTCTACGGTATAGCCCCAAACTGCCTGGAGTTCAATGGCCTCGGTCACCTTCTCCTTGTCGAAGTCGAACAGCTTGCCATCGGTGACACCCTTCTTACGCCAGCCCACGAAGGTGGTGACACCAGCGGGAGGAATAGCAGGATCAGCAGGCTTGGTTACTTTTCCCTCAAATTCCACATCCTTTGGTCGGGGATTCGGTTGCCCACCCTTTGTATCGTACGTCACTTTGTACGTCACTTTTTTCCATACCGCCTTGAGCGTGATGTCTTTGTTTACCAGAGTGGTACCAAAGATGAATGTTGCAACACCATCCTTCCACTCCTTGAGCGTATGCTTATCCTTGGTGGGGGCAGGATCCAGTTCCGCTATCATCTCACCTTCCTTAATCATCTTGGGCTTTACCTTTGGCTCCCCGCCATCGGTATCGAAAGTCACAATGCTGTACTTCTTAAGCTTATCTGCTGGCAGCAGCAACTTCTTCCAGCCATCTGCAGCTGCATACTTTGCATGCTCCGCTGCGGGTACATAGAAAACGGCGGGGCTTCCTGTAGCTATGGGCATAATGCAACGAGGAGGTTCTTTAGCCTGTACGAACACCTCCTTCAGCGAAGTACAGCCAGCGAAGGCATCCTTTTCAATGCTAACCACATTTTTCGGAATTTTCAAGCCCTTCAGGCTCTCATTACCTCGGAAAGCCCCGCTCCATATCTTAGCCACAGTAGCCGGAACGTCATACGTCTCCTTATCGAAACCTTCAGGGAAGCGTATCAGCTCTCCTTTCCCCTTGTTAAACAGTACACCTTCCTTAGCCTCGAAAGTCACATTAGCTGCTTCCACCGTCAACCCTGTCAGCTTGGTACAACCATCAAAAGCACCAAGGCCTATACTAGTAACTGCAGCCGGGATCTCTAGGCTCTCCAAAGCCTTGCAATTCATGAAGGTTTTCTTGCCTAGGGTAGTCAACCCAGCAGATAGCGTCAGCTCCTTCAGTTTGCTACAACCAGAGAACGCCTTTTCTCCAATACTAGTAACAGCTGCCGGGATCTTCAAACTCTCCAAGGCCGTACAATTCTCAAACACTCCCTTTTCCAATGTAGTCAACGCAACAGGAAGAGAGATCTCAGTCAGCTTGCTGCAACTAGAAAACGCCTCTTCCCCAATACTTGTCAAAGGAGCAGCATCAGGAATAACCACATTCTCTAGTGCAATACAACTTTGGAAAGCATTCTTCTCAATGCTTTCCAAAGAAGCAGGAAGGGTTATTTTTTTCAGGTTTATTTTAACCCGAGATGCCCCCGCACCAATGCTAGTTATTCGGTATTCCTTGCCACTATATGACACTGTCTCCGGGATGGTAATATCCTCCGCATCATCATTGCTTTTCGTGATCTTCACCTGACCCGGCGAAGCACCCGGGGCGACTGTCACCTTGTAGCGGAATTTGCCCACCGACCACTCGTCGCCCACTGCATGCTGAGCCAAGGCTACTCCCCCACCCAGCAAAAGCGCCAACATGACGGTTAAACAATACATCAATCTTTTTCTCATGATACTAGTCCTCCATTTTTAGCATTCGCTATTTGTAGATAAAAAAAGCCCTACCACGCGCGGAGTTGCGCGTAGCAGGGTGAAACACTCGACGGTAGAAGGGGCCACGGCCGACGGCACGCAGCGGAACCGACAGCTAGAAAACTTGTCGAATTCCGAAAAATTGAGGGGGGGGGCAATTTTTTGCCGCCGATATTCATGAATTCCAAATCAAGAATCCCCTCCACAGGACAGCGTACAGTCTCAGGCTCTTTCATAATCACTGGCAAGTTACAACTTTTTCTTCATATAGCACAGCTGCGTACGTATCCTTCCGCGAAGTGTTACATCTTCGTGACGAAATGTTGCGCCAGCCTGACGAATGGAGTAGCATCTATCCGTTCTAAACAAAGGGGCGTGGCCATGCGGAATGGCCACGCCCCCTGGCATCGGCTGGTGTGCGCAATGGCTGGCTATCCCGCGCTGGATCAGCGCTTCACGAAGCCCACCGTCTGCCCCTCGGCCCGCAGCAGATAGGCCCCAGCCGGGAGCCTACGCAGGTTCAGGGTCGCGCCCGGCGCTAGGCTCTCCACCAGCATGAGCTGACCCCGGAGGCTGTATATCCGCACCGTGGTCCGCTCGCCCGCCCCCTGCAGCATCAGGAAGTCGGATGCCGGGACTGGGGCTATGCGTAGCTCGGGGGCAGCCACCAGCTCCACGGGGGTGATGAGCGCACCGGGCTTCTGTGGGCCCGGGGCTAGCTGCGGGTTGCCCGGCTTCGCGGGCGGGTCGCTCGGCTTGGCGGGAGGATTGCCCGGCTTGGTGGGAGGATCATTCGGTTTCGCGGGAGGGTTGCCCGGCTTCGCGGGCGGGTTGCCCGGGGTTGCGGGCGGGTTACCCGGGGTCGGCGGAGTCGGCGTGGGCTTACCTGGGTCTACTGGCCCCTTATTCTCAGGCTCCCACAGGGCCTTGAGCGTGAGGTTCTCATTCACCGCCTCCGTGGCGAGGTCAAACTTCGCACCGTCCTTCTGCCACTCCTTAAAGGTATGGTCCTTCTTGGTCAGCGCGGGCGGCGGGGTGGCGTGCTTGCCATGCTCCACGGTCTGGGCATCGACCTGTGGCATGCCACCGTCGGTGTTGAAGCTTACAGTGTGTCCCCATACGGCCTTGAGGCTGAGGTTCTTAGTCACCTTCTCCGTGGTGAAGTCGAAGAGGCCGTCGGCTGCGCCATCCTGCCGCCAGCCCATGAGGGTGTGGCCGGGCTTCTCAGGCGCAGGGGTCAGCGCGGCGACGCTCGCGTTCTGGTCCACGGTCTTCGTGCCCTTCACCGCGCCGTCCACCCTGAAGGTGACGGTGAAGGTCTTGGCCTTGGGCGCGTTGGGCTCCCACAGGGCCTTGAGCGTGAGGTTCTCATTCACGGCCTCCGTGGCGAGGTCGAACTTCGCGCCGTCCTTCTGCCACTCCTTAAAGGTGTGGTCCTTCTTGCTGGGCGGGGTCGGCGGGCTTAGCTTCTTGCCATGCTCCACGGTCTGTTGGGCAATTTCGGGCGTGCCACCGTCGGTGTTGAAGGTTACGCTGTGTCCCCATACGGCATTGAGGGTGAGGTTCTTAGTCACCTTCTCCGTGGTGAAGTCGAAGAGGCCGTCGGCTACGCCATCCTGCCGCCAGCCCATGAGGGTGTGGCCGGGCTTCTCGGGGGCGGGGGTCAGCGCGGCGATGCTCGCGTTCTGGTCCACGGTCTTCGTGCCCTTCACCGCGCCGTCCACCCTAAAGGTGACGGTGAAGGTCTTGGCCTTGGGCGCGTTGGGCTCCCACAGGGCCTTGAGCGTGAGGTTCTCAGTCACGGCCTCCGTGGCGAGGTCAAACTTCGCGCCATCCTTCTGCCACTCCTTAAAGGTATGGTCCTTCTTGCTCAGCGCGGGCGGCGGGCTTGCCTTCTTGCCGTGCTCCACGGTCTGGGCATCGACCTGTGGCGTGCCACCGTCGGTGTCGAAGGTCACGCTATGTCCCCATACGGCATTGAGGATGAGGTTTTTAGTCACCTTCTCCGTGGTGAAGTTGAAGAGGCCATCGGCTGCGCCATCCTGCCGCCAGCCCATGAAGAGGTGGCCGGGCTTCTCGGGCGAATTGGGTGGAGTCACGGATGTACTCTCCTCTATCTCCACTTCATTGGTATTCGCCCCATCCTTGAAAGTCACCTTGAATCCCCACACTGCCCTGATAATGAGGTCATTCCTCACCCTCTCCTTGGTGAAGTCGAAGAGGCCCTCGGGGTCGCCACCATCCTTCCGCCAGCCTATAAAGGTGAAGCCAGCCTTGCTGGGCTGCGTGGGCAGCTCTACTTTTTCGTCATGCACAAGCACCCTGGTCACGGGTGGCTCGCCGTTGCTGGCGTCGAGGGTCACGGTGTAGCTCCTCACTATCTTATCTTTGTGGTCCTTCCAACCATTCGCCGCGATGTAGTCCGCATACTTCGCCCCTGGCACGTAGAACTTGGTCAGCTCCCTGGTGACTATTGGATGCTGGCAAGCCGGGGGCACCTTCGGGAGTACATACACAAACTTCAGCTTCGGCGCGGCCGAAAATGCATGCTGCTCAATGGTGGTCACCGAGGCGGGGATGGTCACGCTCTCTAGCCCATCGCTATCCCCACAGCCCCCCCAGGCTATCGTATTCACAGTGTTGGGAATGATGAGCTTGGTCGACTTAAGGCCCCCGGGGCGACGCATCAGCACGGTCCTCCCCTTATTGTACAGGACACCGTCCACCGACTCGTAGTTCGGGTTGGCTGGGTCCACATCCAGACGCGTGATTTTCCGGCATCCCGCGAAGGCCGCCCGCTCAATCTTGGTCAGGGTGGCGGGCAGCTTTATTTCGCCCCCCAGATTTTTGCAATGCAGAAAGGCGCTCTCCCCTATGTGGCTAATCCGGGGAGGCAGCGCTATGCTCTTCAGCCTAGCGCAACCCCGGAAGGTCTGCACCCCGATGCGGGTCACCGAGGCGGGGATGGATATGCTCGTCAATCCGCTACCGTAAAAGGCTCTATCCCCGATACCAGTCACCGTATACTCATACTCCACGGCGCCGACCGTCTCCTTCACCTTCTCCGGAATAACTATATCCCCGCTGTATTTCGGATCTTTCGATCTGACCTCTACCTCCCCGTCGGGTGCGGCCTTCGTAATCTTGTAGCGGATATCCCCCACCTCCAGCACATCGCCTACCTGTCTCTGGGCCAGGGCCAATCCCCCGCCGAGTAGCAGGGCCAGTACGGTGGTCAAGCAGTAGAGCAATCGTTTTTTCATGTTCTCCATACCATATTATAGTATCAATAATCTTCGTGGCAAGCGGGTCAAAGGCCCTGAGAATAGGGCGCATCCCCATCGCATACCACCCCGCAAGTACGACAACTTTCCGCATCTTGGTACAGCCCCACCCATGGCAATTCCGCGAAGGCCCGGCTCCCGGTGACGAAGCGCACCGATTCGGTGACCAAAATCCCCCGGCCGATTTCCCCCCAAATCACTACCTTTGCACGGGCAAAGCCCCAAACGCAACAGGAGATTTCGCCATGGCACAATTCAAGGACTACCCCTTCCGGGGCAAGCGGGTCCTGGTGAGGGTCGACTTCAATGTCCCCTTCGACAAGACCGACACCCTCATCACCGACGACTCGCGCATACGCCGGGCCGTCCCCACCATACAGCACATCGTCAACGCCGGCGGGCGCGTGGTGCTGCTCTCGCACCGCGGGCGACCCAAGGGGAAGGTCGTGGAGTCGCTCTCCCTGCAGCGGGTGCTGCGCACCCTCGAGGCGCTGGTGGGCAAGCACGTGGACTTCGCCCCCGACTGCATCGGCGAGGAGACCCTTGCGCAGACCCAGCGGCTGCGGGACGGCGACATCCTCCTGCTGGAGAACGTGCGCTTCCACGCCGAGGACGAGGGCAAGGTAAAGCGGCAGGAGGGCGAAACGGACGAGGACTTCGCCGGGCGCAAGAAGGCCATGAAGGCCGCCCAGCTAGATTTCGCCCAGCAGCTCGCCCGCAACGGCGACTGCTACGTCAACGATGCCTTCTCGGCCGCCCACCGCGCGCACGCCTCCACCACCCACATCGCCGAGAGCTTCCCGGCCGACCGCATGTTCGGCCCCCTGATGCTGGCCGAGCTCACCGCGCTCGAACGCATGCTCAAGGAGCCGGCAAGGCCCGTGCTGGCCATCATGGGCGGGGCGAAGGTCTCCGACAAGATTCTGCTGATTGACCAGCTGCTGGACCGCGTCGACCGCCTCATCATCGGCGGGGGCATGACCTACACCTTCGTCAAGGCCATGGGCGGGCAAATCGGCAACTCCCTCTGTGAGGAGGACAGGATAGACGTGGCCAAAGGCCTGATAGCCAAGGCAAAAGAGCGGGGCGTAGAGCTCCTCCTGCCGACCGACGCGCTGAACGCGGACAGCTTCTCGGCCGAGGCCAAGACCGGCACCAGCGCGGTGGATGCCACCCCGGAGGGCTACATGGGGCTGGACATCGGCCCGGAGTCGGTGGCCCGCTTCCGCGACGCCATCCTCGGGTCCAAGAGCATACTCTGGAACGGGCCGATGGGGGTCTTCGAGATGGCCCCCTTCGCCAAGGGGACCTTCGCCATCGCCGAGGCCCTGGCCCAGGCCACCGAGAAGGGGGCCTACACCCTGGTGGGGGGGGGCGACTCGGTGTCCGCGCTCAAGGGCAGCGGGCAGGAGAAGAACGTTAGCTACGTGTCCACGGGCGGGGGCGCGATGCTCGAGTACCTGGAGGGTAGGGTGCTGCCCGGCATCGGCGTAATTCAGGGGGAGTAGCAGCATGGAGAAGCAGGAGCACGGTACGCCGAGGGAGCAGGAACAGGTCAAGGTCAGCGGGGTGGAGGAAGGCAAGGCGGAGGGGAAGGGCAACGGGATGGGGGAGAAGCCGGAGGGGAAAGAGGCCAAGCAGGAGGGCAAGGACGACGAGAAGGAGGGCAAGGCCAGCGAGGGGGGGAAGGAAAAGGCGACGACGGGGGATAGGCCGGAGGCCGAGAAGGAGAAGCCCAAGACGAAGGAGACCAAGCCGGGGATGGAGAAGGCCGCAACGCCCCCCGGCAAGAGTCGGCACGAGAACCGGGTGGTGCATCTGGAGAACGCCCAGATAGCCCGCGGGCGGAATGTGGTGCTGAAGAACGTCGTGCTCGAGGTGTACGAGGGGGATTTCTACTACCTGGTTGGGCGTGTGGGCACGGGCAAGAGCAGCCTAATCGACACCATGACGGGTGAAACCCCGCTGGCCGGGGGCCGGGCCAAGGTCTGCGGCTTCGAGCTAGAGCACCTGAAGGAGCGCCAGATACCCTACCTGCGGCGCGCCATGGGCGTGGTCTTTCAGGACTTCAAGCTGCTCACCGACCGCAACGTGGAACGCAACCTCCGCTTCGCCCTCCGCGCCACCGGCTGGAAGAACCGGGTGCAGATAGCCCAGCGCATAGAGGAGGTGCTCTCCCTGGTCGGACTCACCCACAAGGCCGGGAAGATGCCCCACCAGCTCTCGGGGGGCGAGCAGCAACGTATCGCCATAGCCCGGGCCCTGCTCAACGAGCCCTCCCTGATCCTGGCCGACGAGCCCACCGGAAACCTCGACCCGGAGACCTCCGAGGGCATTCTCGGCCTACTGGTGGACCTCTCCAAGCGGGGGAAGGCCGTCATCATGGCCACACATAACTACGGGCTAGTCAAGAAGTTCCCGGCCCAAACCCTGCAGTGCACCGGCGGGGCCCTACGGCTACTCAGCCCCGAGGCCCTGATTGACCTCTCACCCTGGGATTAGCCCTCTGGGCTCTGGAATGCCAAGCGGAGAAAAGCACCAACATTGCTATTTAGGCAATGTCTAGATAGCAATGTTTCCCGTAGGCGACTGAAACAAAGCCCTAGGCTATCCGTTCCAAAGTATGACACACGATGGTAACGAAAGAGAAAAATCATACTGCTATGAAGAAGTACGTTTGCGATGTATGCGGCTGGGAATATGATCCGGCGGTTGGTGACCCGGACAGCGGGATAGCCCCCGGGACGGCGTTTGAGGACATACCCGACGATTGGGTCTGCCCCCTCTGCGGCGTTGGCAAGGAGGATTTCTCCGTTGTGGAGTAGCCGCTCGCTCAAGCTATAGACTGCATCCCCCGGCCATGGCCGGGGGATTTTTTTGCCCGAAATCGGCGCGAATAGAATACCCACGGGTAGATGCCCCGGGATTTCGCTACATTTGTGGGATGGGGCGGACGGCGGGGCGTAAGCACGAACGAGAAAGGAGCGCAAGCATGTACGAAAAGATGAGGGACTTCCTGGCCCGGGAGCTGGCCAGCATAGAGGCGGCCGGGCTATACAAGCACGAGCGGCAGATCGTCACCCCGCAGGGGGCGGAAATCGGGGTTCACACCGGCGAACGGGTGCTCAATTTCTGCGCGAACAACTACCTCGGCCTCTCCGACAGCCCCTCAGTGGTCCGGGCCGCCAAGGCCACCATGGACACGCACGGCTACGGGATGTCCTCGGTGCGCTTCATCTGCGGGACGCAGGATATCCACCGCCAGCTAGAGCGGGCCATCGCCAGCTACTTCGGCCTGGACGACAGCATCCTCTACGTGGCCTGCTTCGATGCCAACGGCGGGGTCTTTGAGCCCCTGCTGGGCGAGGAGGACGCGGTCATCTCCGATGCGCTCAACCACGCCTCCATCATCGACGGGGTGCGCCTCTGCAAGGCCAAGCGCTACCGCTACGCCAACGCCGACATGGGCGAGCTCGAGGCCCGCCTGCAGGAGGCCCAGGCGCAGCGATTCCGCCTCATCGCCACCGACGGGGTGTTCAGCATGGACGGGAATGTCGCCCCGCTGGACCAAATCTGCGAGCTGGCCGCGCGCTACGATGCCCTGGTCATGGTCGACGAGAGCCACTCCGCCGGGGTGGTCGGGCCCAGCGGCCGGGGCGTGACCGAGCTCTACGACCTGCGCGGCCGGGTCGACATCATCACCGGGACGCTCGGCAAGGCCTTCGGCGGGGGCTGCGGGGGCTTCACCGTGGCGCGGCAAGAGATTGTGGACCTGCTGCGGCAACGCTCACGCCCCTACCTCTTCTCCAACTCCGTGCCCCCGCCCGTGGTCGGAGCCAGCCTCGAGGTCTTCCGCCTGCTGGAGAAGGACAACAGCCCCCACGCCCGGCTGGTGGAGAACACCGCCTACCTCCGCGAGCGAATGCTGGCGGCCGGCTTCGACATCAAGCCCACGCAGTCCGCCATCCTGGCCGTCATGCTCTACGACGCGAAGCTCTCCCAGGACATGGCCAAGGACCTCCTGGCCGAGGGGATATACGTGACGGGCTTCTACTACCCCGTCGTGCCCAAGGGCGAGGCACGCATCCGCCTACAGGTCTCGGCCGCGCACCAGCGCGAGCAGCTAGACCGCTGCGTGGAGGCCTTCGTCAGCGTGGGGCGGAAGCACGGCGTGCTGTAGCGACGCTATATACTACTAAGGTGTAGTGGGCCAGAGAAACGATGCGGGCGGCCATAGCCCTGGGCCGATTTTCGGGGGGAATTGGGGGTATTTGCCCCCGGACGAGGCCCTTTATAACGGCTATAAAGTAAGCGCAACCCTCTGTAAACCATTTGCTTGGAATTCTTTTTCAATTAGGAATAAACCTATATAGCCCTCTAGGCGTTGCCATCCTTTGCCAGTGTCCGAAATCGCGCTACCTTTGCTATCGGAAACGAAAGGGAAAGAGAACGAGAAATGGCGAGCATCAAGGATTTGAAGAAGGACGTGGTTCGTGCGCTGGGGCAGCTTTCGAGCGATTGCTTCATTGTGGACTACGTGCTGGGGAAGGATAGCGACGAGGTGGGGGACCTCTACTCGGAGACCTACACCAAGGCTGAGGAGATCTACGCTCGCATCAAGGCTTACCCCCGTGAGAAGGGTGCGCAGGGGCGGAAGGCTCGCAGGGAGTACTTCAGGGGGCTGGAGCAGGAGTTCCAGAAGCTCTTCAATGAGCAGAACGAGAGGCTCATAGCCATCGTGGAGAAGGATACGGCAGAAGGCGCAGAGAGATAGGATACATTTTGGGCGGGAGGGGTGCTTCCCTTTGGGATAGCACCGCGGTGGGCCTCCCGCCTTTCTTATACCGAGGGGCAGATGCGATGCATCTGCCCCTCTTTCGTACCTATACCACAATCTCACGCTAAAAAACTAAAGAAATCAAATACATAGAGCTGAAACAAGACGCTCAATATCATAATACCAAGTGTCACCAGTATCAACAGGTACGAAACTACAAGAATTACTAAGATTCGTTTTATCGGCCTTAGTTTTTTGATTTTCTCTATAGGCAAGACCAATCGCACAAATATTACCATTGATATAAAAAACACAAATAAGGCAAGAGATGTCGATAATCTTCCTATTCCTGTAGTGCCAAAAGTGTTTGAGATATTCTCATAGTCATCGAAACGGATAGAGTATCCCATAGCTATGCCACCTATGAGAAGTAGCACTATACCAATCACTATTCTATGCCAAGTTTTTAGCTCCATTTTCCAATTATTGAATAATTTTGTTCTAAGAGTACTGTTTCATGCCTTACGAGGATACCAAGGCCAGGGCTACGAGGAAACCCAGGCCAGGATACCCAGGCGCTACCCTTAGGACAGACCAGGACCAAGGCGACGAATGCCCAGGCGGATGGTGGGCTGAGCGGCGAAGGGCGGGCGGATTGATAGCACAGAGACCCTGCGCGACGCGGGGCTGCAAGCTACTGCCGGTCCTTCTGCTCCCGAAGGGCGTTGGTGGCCTGCTGCTGGGCCTGGGTGGCGATGGAGAGCATCTCACGGACGAAGACCCGGTTCTCCTCGCCCAGCTTCTCGTTCTCCATCTGCTTCAGCCTCCTGACCACGGCCTTGAGCTCCTCGGGGCTGGCATATTCGAAGGCGACCTCCAGCGCCGTAACGGCCTCAACCAGAACCTGTAGGCTGGGCGATAGGAGCTGCTCGGCGAGGTAGCCCATCAGGGGGGAGAAGTCCATGGAGTTCTGCCAGCACACGGAGATGAGGCCCGCCTTGAGGTCGTCGGGCAGCGACTGCTCCTCCAGCTGCTGCTGCAGGGCCGGGATGAGCGCGGTGTACTTGACATCGACCAGCAGGCGGATAATCTCGTGGCGCACTTCCTCGGTGGTCTGCTCCTGGCAGAAGGTGGCCAGAAGGGCCGGGATGTGGTCCGGGCTTTCGTCCTCCCGCGCCTTGCCGATGGCGGCCAGCTGAATTTCGGGTATTCCGGACTGGAGCGCTTGCTGTATCTCGCTGGTATTCTTGCTGTTCTGGGTCATGGCTAGGGCCTATGGTGATGTGGTAAGCGGGTGGTCCGAGCGGGCATTTCGCGCAGATTCGGTCCCGGGCGTAATTGAAAACGCAAAAATAGTGTATTTTTGCTACGAATCATTCGAGGAGAGAAATGGAGATTGCACTTGTACTGCTACTGATCCTTGCGGCCTACCTCCTGGGTAGCATCCCCTCGGCCGTGTGGGTCGGGAGGTCGCTCCGTGGCATAGACCCCCGGGAGCACGGTAGCCGGAACGCCGGTGCGACCAACACGATTCGGGTGCTGGGCACCCCGCTCGGGGTGCTGGTGCTGCTGATGGACGTGGCCAAGGGCTTCTTCGCGGTTAGCCTGTGGCACATCGGGGCGGGGAGCTTCGATTCGGCCAACGCGCTCTACACCTACATGATAGCCCTGGGTCTGATGGCCGTGGTGGGGCATATCTACCCGGTTTTCGCCGGATTTCGGGGCGGGAAGGGCGTGGCGACCATCAGCGGGGTGCTCCTGGCGCTGCAGCCCTGGGCCTTCCTCTGGCTGCTGCTGCTGTTCGCCCTCATCGTCATCGTGACGCGCTACATATCGCTGGGCTCGGTGGTTTGCGGCCTCTGCTACCCCTTCGTCCTGTACTTCGGCTTCGGGGAGCGCGCCCTACCCTTCCTGATATTCGCCTCCTGCACAGGCCTGCTGCTGCTGTACACGCACCGCAAGAACATCGGCCGGCTGCTCAAGGGGACGGAGTCGAAGTTCCAGCCCACCCGGCACGGGAGCATGGGCAAGGGCTAGTCCTCCGTCCGGGCTGCGAGGAGGTCCATGAGCTCTTCGCGGCTGTATCCCTCGGTGATCTCCCCGCCCTCGACGATGGAGACCATGCCGGTTTCCTCCGACACGACCAGCACCAGGGCATCGGTCTCCTCGGTCAGGCCGATGGCCGCCCGGTGGCGAAGGCCCAGCCGCCGGGGTATCTCGGGGTCCTGCGATACGGGGAGTATGCACTGGGCCGCGGCGATGCGCCCCCCCTGCACTATGGCGGCCCCGTCGTGCAGGGGGGAGTTCTTGAAGAAGATGCTCTCGATGAGGCGGGCCTTTATGCTCGCGTCCACCGTTACGCCCGTGTCGGTGTAGTCCTTGAGGCTGTGCGAGCGGGCCAGGACGAGCAGGGCGCCGGTCTTGCTGCGACCCATGTGGATGCAGGCCGAGGCGATTTCGGCCAGCTGGTCGCTGCTGTAGCGATGGCTCTTCCCCCGCTGCCGTAGGCTGAGCGACAGGCCCCGGGTGCGGGCGTAGCGCGTGCCCATGTAGAGGAGGAAGCGGCGGATCTCCTGTTGGAAGACGATGATGACGGCCAGGAGGCCCACGCCCATAATCTGGCCGAGGATGGTGCTCATCAGCTCCATGTTGAGGGCGCGGACTATCAGCCAGAGGATGTACAGGGAGCTCAGTCCCAGGAAGATGGTCATGGCCGTGGTGCCCCTCACCATCTTGTAGAGCTGGAAGAGGATGAAGGCCACCAGCAGGATGTCTACCACATCGAGGAGGCCGATATTGATGAAGGTAGAGCTCTCCATGGGCTAGCGGAAGTTGGCTTGACGGCGGTAGACCTCGTGGATGCGTACCGCCTGGACGGCGGGTAGCACGTCGTGCACGCGGAGGATGTCCGCCCCGTTGAGCAGGGCGATGGTGTCCACGGTCTGGGTGGCGTGCAGGGCCTCGTCGGGGCTGATGTCCAGGAGGCGGTAGAGCATGCTCTTGCGCGAGAGGCCCGCGAGGATGGGGCAGCCCAGGATGCGGAAGGCCGCGAGGTTCTTGAGGAGGGTGTAGTTGTGGTCGATGGTCTTGCCGAAGCCGAAGCCGGGGTCGACTATCAAGTCGCAGAGGCCCAGGGCGGTGAGGCGTTCTACGCGCTCGCTGAAGAAGTCGATGAGCTCGGCCACCACGTCGTCGTAGTGGGGCTTGGTCTGCATGTCGAGGGGGGTGCCCTGTATGTGGGTAAGGACGTAGGGGACGCGCCACTTGGCCACCACGTCGAACATCTCGGGGTCCATCTCCCCGGCCGATACGTCGTTGACCATCTCCACGGCGAACTCCTCCAGGAGGCGGTCGGCCACCGAGGCCCTGTAGGTGTCCACGGAGATGGGGAGGTCGGGCTTGAGCTCGCGGACTATCGAGATGGCCATGCGCAGCCGCTCCAGCTCCTGGTCCACGGTGGGGGGCGTGCTGCCCGGGCGGGTGGAGCACGCGCCCACGTCCACGATGTCGCCCCCCTCGGCCACGATTTGCTCCACGCGGCTACGTATCGCGTCCGGGCTCGGGGTGCGGCTGCCGGGGTAGAAGCTATTGTCGGTGACGTTCAGGATGCCCATGACCAGCGGGCGTTGGCAGCTGACGATGCGCCCCCCCAGGTTGAGGCTGCTGGTCGGGCTGGAGTAGCCCTTGTCGGGGGTCCAGGCGAAGTTTTGGCTCTCGTTTGGCATTGCTCTCTGCTTAGCTGTTGGTGTGGGGCTAGTCCTCCTCGCCGTCCTCCTCGGCGGGTGAGCCCCAGGTGTATAGCACGCGGGTGAAGTTGCGGGCGGCGAGGTCCTCGGCGCTGATGGCGAAGGTGCAGCTGCCGCCCGCGTCCCAGTCTATGCCGTCCAGCGAGTTGAGCTCCAGCAGGACGGTGTCGGCCGGGGCGTAGCGCTCCTCGGCCCGGGGGTCTTCGGCCCAGAAGGAGGGCCAGCCGCCGATCTTGGTGTCGATGTAGGTGAAGAGGTTGAAGATGAGGTCCGTGAGCTCGTCCTCCTCGTCGGCGAACTCGCTGAGGCTGTGGCCGCTGGCCTCCACGGCCTCGCGGAACAGGTCGGGGAAGCGGTAGTCGTCGCTGGTGATGGGCTGGAAGTCCTCCTCGAAGGCCATGGCGCGCGTGGCCTCCTGGCCGATGGGCCACGAGGGGCCGAAGGGCGGGGGGGTGTAGCGGGAGAGGATATCGGCCTCGCTCACGGCCTCGTCGACCTGCTCGTGGTAGAGCACCCGGGTGTTGCGGTTGGCCGTGAGGTCCATGGGGTCGAGGCCGAGCATCTCATCCCGGCCGACCCAGAACTGGAGGATGCCATGCGCGGGGTAGCCCACGGTCGACGGGTTGGGAAGCTCCTCGCAGCGTATCTGGACCAGGAGGGCCATCGGCTCACCGGCCAGGTCGGTGGGCACGGCCCCATCCTTCGGCAGGTAGGGCACGCCGCCGAACTTGGAGCCCGCCAGCTGGGGGTCGCCCTCCGGCACGAGCAGCAGGATGGGGCGGAGGGTCTGGCCCATCAGGTCCGTGCAGACCTGGCGTAGCCAGGGGTACTTCGCCAGGAAGGCCTGGTTGGCATCCTCCAGCTCGTCCATCCGCTCGTTGACTATTCGCCTGAGCTCTATTTGTTCTAGGCTGCTCATATGCTGCATTTTAGATATATACATTCCCATGGTGGACCGCACTCTTCAACAGGCTACCCCCCTGCACAAAGGTAGGAATAAACGGAGAGCTAGTGCAAAACCTACACATTGTCTGCCCCCTATGAAAAAGAGCGATGCGCCCCTGGCACATCGCCCCTCCCATGCTTTCCGCGCAGCTCCTTCCACCTACCCCTCCCGCGAGGAGAAGTACTTCATGAACTGGCTGCGCTCGAAGAGCAGGATGTTGCCCTTGGCGTAGTTCATCTTCCCCCTCATCTCGGCCACCGAGCTCAGGCCCAGCGTCTTCATGGCCGCCTCGAACTCGGCCAGCACCGTGGACAGATGCTTGGGGCCCTTCTGGTAGAGCACCGTGCAGAGCTGGGCCGCATTGGCCCCCGTGAGGATGGCCTTGGCCACATCGGCTCCCGAGTGGATGCCCGTCGAGGCCGAGAGATCTATGCCCGTAATCTGCGCCGAGGCCAGCGCCAGCCAGCGGAGGGTCGGGGCCAGCTCATGCGGCGTGGAGAACACCTCGGCCGACTCCACGGCCTGCTTCTCCAGGTTGATGTCCGGCTCGTAGTAGCGGTTGAACAGCACCACGCCCTTCACGCCGCGGTTGCGCAGCTGCGAAATCACGTAGAGCGGGTTGGTGAACATGCGGCTCAGCTTGACCGATACCGGTATCTTCACCTGGCCCACGAGCTCCTCCACCGTCTTGTAGTAGATCTCCTCGTAGTGGCTCGCCGGCCTATTCGGGTCGGTGGCCAGGTGGTAGACGTTCATCTCCACGGCATCCGCGCCCGCGCTCTCGAGCTGCTTGGCGAACTCGGCCCACTTGCCCTGGCCCACGCAGTTGATGCTGGCGATGACGGGGATGCCGGTGGCCTTCTTCGCGCCCGAGATGTTGTCCAGGTAGGCCTGCAGCGCGTTGCCCTGGATGTAGCCCTGCACGAAGTCGTAGGCCTCGGGGTAGTCGTTCTGCCCGCCCAGCGCGTTGGCCTCGTTGATTATCTGCTCCTCGAAGAGCGACTTGAGCACTACCGCGCCCGCGCCGTACTCCTCCAGCTGCTTGACTTTATCGGCCGTATCGGTCAGCCCCGAGCTGCTTACAATCAGCGGATTGCGAAGGGACAAACCGAGGTATGAGGTTTTCAAATCTGCCATCTTTCTCTCGATTAGGTTATGTTCTACTGTTAATGCCTCGTTCCAAATATCGCGCTGCCCACGCGCACCATGCTGCTCCCCTCCTCGAGGGCCAGGCGGTAGTCGCCCGACATGCCCATGGAGAGCTGCGCGAACTGCCCGTCGGGGAAGCGGCCCGAGCCCGCGACCTGGTCGAACAGCTGCCTGAGCTGGCGGAACTCCGCGCGGACCTGCTGCTCGTCGTCGGTGAAGGTCGCCATGCCCATGAGGCCCCGCACGCGGATGCCGGGGTGGTCCTCCGGCCTGAAGCGCGCGAGGAAGTCCGTGAGCTCCCCGGGGGCGAAGCCGAACTTGCTCTCCTCCTGGGCCACATGGACCTGCAGCAGGATGTCCTGGCACACGCCCCGGGCCTGGGCCTCACGGTCGATGGCCTCCAGCAGCCGGGGGCTGTCGACGGAGTGGATGAGGGACACCCGCCCGACGACCATCCTGACCTTGTTGCGCTGCAGATGCCCGATCAGGTGCCACTCCACGTCGGCCGGGAGGGCATCCACCTTCTCGAGCAGCTCCTGCACGCGGTTCTCGCCGAAGGCCCGCTGCCCCGCGTCGTAGGCCTCCTGCACGGCGCGTACGGGGTGCGTCTTCGATACGGCGATGAGGGTCACCCCGGCGGGGAGCTCCCCCCGCACGGTGGCGAGCTGCGCGGCTATTGACATGCTATAATACTCCACATTACCCGGCAAAGGTAGCGAAAATATGGCTATAACGCTTTGAAATAAGCGTAGGCCGGCAATTCGCTCCCCTCGGCACGGAGCAGCCCATCGGGAAGCCTCACCGCACCCGCTCCCCCGCCGGAGCTCGGGGCGGGAAGGCTAGACGATGTCCTCCACCTCCCAGCGGAAGGCCTTCAGGCCCTGCTCGGGGGCCAGCTCGTTGAGCTGGCGGCACTGCTGCATGAGCTCGGCGGCCTTCGCGTCGGTGGTGACGCACAGCATCGAGGAGTTGATGGCGGGCCATGTGTGCGTGCCAAGGTGGGGCTCGCCCTCGTGCGTCCCCGTCCCCTTCACGCCGTCCCAGCGGGTGTAGCCGCGGACGTTGACCCGCCGGAGCAGCTCCTGCACCTGCTCGCTGAGCGCCTGGTTGTACACGATGAATACTGCTTTCATAGCGTCTATGCTTGCTGTTGCTTGGCGGCGCGCACCACGGCCCTACGGTGCTTCTTCCGGTGGCTGAGTATGCCGCGGGAGGCGAACATGGTGTACACGGCCGGGACCACGATGAGGGTCAGGAAGGTGGAGAAGGTCAGCCCGCCGATGACGGCCACGCCCATGGGCCGCCACATCTCCGAGCCCTCGCCCGAGCTGAGCGCCAGGGGGAGCATGCCCAGGATGGTGGTCAGGGCCGTCATGAGCACGGGGCGTAGGCGCGACTTGCCCCCCTCGACCACGGCGCGGAAGGTGGAGTAGCCCCGCTCGCGCAGGAGGTTCGTGTAGTCCACCAGCACGATGCCGTTCTTGACCACGATGCCCACCAGCATGATGCCGCCAATCATGGAGATGAGGTTGAGCTTGGTGCCCGTAATCATCAGGGCCACAATCACGCCCGTGAAGGCGAAGGGCAGCGAGAGCATGATGATGAAGGGCTCCTTGAAGCTCTCGAACTGGGAGGCCATCACGATGTAGACCAGCGCGAGGACCAGCAGGAGGAGCTGCCCCATGTCGCTGTTGGTCTCCCCCTGGTCCTTGGCCGTGCCGCCCATGCTCACGGCGATGCTGCTGGGCATGTCGAGCTCGTTGACGGCTTCCCATATCTGGTCGACCACGGTGCTGAGGGAGGCGCGGTAGATGCCGCTGTTGACGTACATGACGCGCTTGCGGTTGATGTGCTGTATGCTGGGGGCGGCGTAGAACTCGCTCACCTGGGCGACCTCGGAGAGCTTGATGGGCTGCCCCGTGCTGGAGTAGAGGGTGATGTCGTTGAGGGCCTCCAGGGAGGCGCGGTGGGCCTGGTCGTAGCGGACGATGATGTCGTACTCGCTGCCGGCCTCGCGGTACTTGGAGGCGGACAGGCCGTTGATGCGGTTGCGCACGTAGGCGGCGGCCGTGCTGGAGTTCAGGCCCGCGGCCGCGAGCTTGCTGCGGTCGAAGCGCACGTTGTACTGCATCTGCGGGGGGTCGTTCTTCACCTCCACGTCGCGGGTGCCCTCTATGGCGCGCATCTTCTCGGCCAGGAGCTCGGCGTAGCGGGCGGTCTCCTCGAGGTCGTGGCCGATGAGCTGCACCTCTATCTTGGCCGCGCCCTGCGAGCCGCCCTGGGCCCCCCCGGCAATCACCTGGAAGCGGTCGAACTCCGTGAGCTGGCCGAGCGAGCGGCGGATGGCATCGCTGATCTCGACGTGGGAGCGGGTGCGCTCGCCGGGCTTGACCAGGTCGATGTCCATGTCCACCATGTTGCTCTTCATGCCGCGGAAGGCCGCCAGGAGGTCGTCGCTGCCCGCGGCGCCGTAGGAGAGGACGATGACCTTCACCTCGGGGTTCTCCTCCTTGATCATGCGCTCGACCTGCTCGGCCAGCTCGCCGGTGTAGGCGCTCGAGACGCCCGGGGGCAGGGTCAGCTTGACCTGTATGCGCGAGTTGTCGGACTGGGGCATGAACTCGGTCTTGATCATGGGGAAGAGGAAGAGGCTGGCGACGAATATGAGGCTGGCCGCCCCCAGGGTGATGAAGCGGTGGTGGGCCGTCCAGGTGAGCACCCGGGCGTAGAGGTTGTCGAGCCCGCCGAGCATGCGCCCGATGGCCCGCTGCACCCGGTTCGCCCGTCGCAGCTGCTCCTTGCGGCGGGCGCGCAGCAGCTGGGAGGAGAGCATGGGGGTGAGGGTCAGGGCGGAGATGGTCGAGACGGTGATCACGATGCTGACGATGTGGCCCAGGGGGCGGAACATGATGCCGCTCATGCCCTCGAGCATGGTGAGGGGGAGGAAGACCGCGATGACCGTCAGGGTGGTGGCCACCACGGCCAGGCCCACCTCGTTGGTGCCGTAGATGGCGGCCTCCCGGGGGGAGCTGCCGCGCTCGAGCTGGGAGGTGATGTTCTCCAGGACCACGATGGCGTCGTCGACCACCATGCCGATGGCGATGGAGAGGGAGGAGAGGGAGATGATGTTGATGGTGTTGCCGCTCAGGTAGAGGTAGCTGAAGGCCACGATCAGGGAGACGGGGATGGTGATGATGATGATGAAGGTGGCGCGCCAGCGGCCCAGGAAGAAGAGGATGACCAGGATGACGAACAGGCCGGCGTACATGACGGTCCTACCCAGGGAGTTGAGGCTGCTCTCGATGAACTCGGCCGAGTTGAACAGCTGCTCTATCTGCACGTCCTTGGGGAGGTTCGCCTTGAGGGTCTCGAGCTCCTTGACGATGTCGCGGACGATGGTGACGGTGTTGCCGCCGCTCTGCTTCTGTATGGACATCTTGACGGAGCGCTGGCCGCCCCGCTTGACCACGAGCTGCTGCGAGGCGAGCGAGTCGTTGACCCGGGCCACGTCGCACAGGAATATCTGGTGGCCCTTGAAGCTGCCGACCACCACGGAGTCCAGCTCCTCGGAGGCGCGGAACTCGGCCTCCACCCGCAGGGGCACGGCGCTGGTGCCCAGCTCCACGATGCCGGCGGGCATGTTGCGGTTCTCCTTGGAGATGGCCATGCCCACCTGCTCCACGGTGAGGCGGTAGGCCTCCAGCCGCTGGGGGTCCACGTCCACCTGTATGGCCCGCTTGGCCCCCCCGCTCACGTTGATGGCGCCGATGCCGTTGACGCGGTTGAGCGGGTTGACCAGCACGTCCTCCACGATTTCGGGCAGCGCGTCGAAGCTCTCCTTGGCCGTCACGGAGTACTCCAGCACGGGGATCATGTTGGCGTTGAACTTGAAAATGAGCGGCTGGTCCACGCCCTCGGGGAGGGACTTCTGCACCCGGGCCAGGGCGTCGCGCACGGTGTTGCTGGCCTCGTCGAGGTTGGTCCCCCAGTCGAACTCCAGGAACACCATCGAGAAGTTGTCCTGCGAGCGGGAGGTGAGCTGCTTGAGGTCGGGGGTGGTGTTGAGCGCGTTCTCGAGGTTCTTGGTGATGGTGTTCTCGATGTCGGCCGCGTTCGCCCCCTGGTAGTAGGTGAACACGGTGATGAAGGGGAACTCCATCTCGGGGTAGAGGTCACGGGCCAGCTTCTGGTAGGAGTACAGGCCGAAGAGCAGCACCCCGACGAATATGAGCAGGGTGCTGATGGGCTTGCGTACGGCGATTTCGTATATCTTCATGCGGTGGCCTCCTACTTCTTATCGTCGGCCGTGGGCTTGCCGCCGTCCGGCTCGGGCTGCTCCTGGGCCACCACCTCCACCCGGGCCCCGTCCTTGAGCTCGCGGAGGCCGGTGTAGATCACCTCCTCGTCGCCCCGCAGGCCCTTCTCGATGACGATGTGGCGGTCGACCCGGCGACCCAGCTCCACCTCAACCCGGCGGGCGAGGCCGTCCTCCACCACGTACACGTAGCGCTGGTTGGTGCCCCGCTGGTGCTGCACGGCCAGGTCGGGCACCAGGACCATCTCGCGCTCGCCGAAGGAGAGCTTCGCGTTGGCGTACATCCCGGGGCGCAGCAGGCCCTCGGCGTTGGGCACCTGGACCTCCACGTCGAAGGAGTGCGACATGGGGTTGACCGTCGGCGACTTCCGGTAGATGGTGGCCGCGAAGCGCTTGCCGGGGTAGGTCGAGAGGGTCACCTCCACGGGCTGGGCGCCGCGCACGGCGGGGTAGAGCTCCTCGGAGAGGTTGATCTTCACCTTCACCGGGTCCACCTGCATGACCGTCAGGATGGCCGCGCGCCCGTTCGATGCCGGGGTGGGGGCCATGCCGTAGAGCTCGCCCTGGTTGTAGTAGCGGCCGGTGACCACCCCGCTGATGGGCGCGTCGATGTGGGTGTTCTCCGTCAGGTTCCTCACCTGCTGCTCCATCACCCGGAGCTGGCTGGCCATCTGGTCGTGCTGCTGCTGCGATACGCTCCCCACCTTATATAGGGTGTCGAGCCGCACAAAGTCCACCCGCAGGGTGGCCAGCTGGGTCTGCTGGCTGAGCAGCTGGGTGGGGTCCATCTCCACGAGGCGCTGCCCGGCCTTGACGCGGTCGCCCACGTCCACCAGCACCCGCTTGATGCGCCCGGCCATCCCGGGCGACACCTGGTCCTCACGGAAGGGGGCCACCAGCCCCGAGAAGGACTTGCTCACGTCGAGCACCCGGCGCATCGCCCTGTAGGTCTTCACCCGTAGGGCCTTGGACTCGGCCTCCGCCTCGGCCGCCTTCTCCGCCTGCTTGCCGCCACCGCAGCCCGCGAGCGCGAAGGGTACTATCATCATGAGGGCCACCACGGCGGGGCGGGCGGCCAGAAGGGTATTGCGTATCGTATTCATCTCGGTAGTCCGTATGCTGATTTTGTAGCCTGTGTCTCGAATTCGCGCGCCGCACGTCTAGCGGCCCAGGGCCTTGGTGTAGTCCACCGAGGCCTTGATGTAGGCGTGGATGGCCTTGTTGAGGTTGAGCGCCGCCTTGGTGTGCTCGGTCTCCGCGTCGGTGAGCTCGAAGATGGTGCCCCCCCCGGCTCCGTAGCGGGCACGGGCGATCTCTAGCCCCCGGGCCGCCAGCTCCATGGCCTGCTGGCTCGAGGCCATATTCTGGCGGGCCACCTGCATCTGGCTCCGGGCCACGCTGGCGCCCACCCGCACCTGCCGCTCGGCCGCCTCACGCTGGAGCGAGAGCTGCATCCGGGCAATCTTGAGCTGCTGGTTCTTCTTGATCTTGGTGAAGCCAAAGAAGAGGGGCACGTTCAGCCGCAATCCATACACGGTGCTCCGCTGCCAGTCGTAGTCGCCGATCTTCAGCTCATCATCCCCCCCCTGCACACCGTAGGTCGCCACGGCCGAGAGCGTGGGGTACATCGTGGCCTTCACCATCTCCGACTGGCTCCCCAGCTTCTCCTCCTGCAGGCGCATCATCCGCAGCTGGGCGTTCTGCCCCAGGTTCGGCTCCCCGTCCAGCGGCTCGCCCGGCAGGCTCTCGGCCATGCCCCGGAGCGTCCCCTCCACCGCGATGGGCTGGTCCTCCGGCAGGTTCAGCAACGACCTCAGCACCATGGCCGAGGTCTTCGCCCCGCTCCGGGCCTGGAGCAGGAGGGGCTCAAGGTTCGACACCTGCACCTGCGCCCGAATCAAATCGTACTCGGCCACCATCCCCTGCCCCCGCAGCCGCCGCACATTCTCGAGCGTCGCCCGGGCCGACTGCACCGACACCTCCATCACCCGGTAGCTCTCCTGGGCCAGCAGCAGCCCGGCGAAGGCCTCGCGCACATCCTCCCGCAGCGCGACCCTCGCCCCGGCGATCTCCTCCTCGGCCAGCGTCCCCTCCAGGCGGCTCATCCGGTAGCCCACGATGGTCGGCATGCTGAAGAGCGGGAGGGTCGCCGTGATACCCGCCTGGATGCTGTGCTTATTGCCCGTCTCTATCTCCTGCAGCCCCCTCGGGGTCGGAATCTTCACCTTGTTCTTCACGGGCTGCAGATTGTAGGAGGCGTTGGCCACCACCGTCGGCAGGAAGCCCCCGATCTTCTCCCACCTCAATGCCTCGGCCGACTCCCGCTTCTGCTGCGTGGCCCGGTAGGTCAGATTCTCCCGCATGGCGCGCTCTATGGCCGCCTCCACCGTCAGGCGCAGCGTATCGCCCGGCCCCTGCGCGCGGGCCACGCCGCCCAGGGCCACCAGCGCGAAAGCTGTAAGTATCCTCATCCAACTACTCTTTGGCATAGCTCCATCTATCTATGTTGGCTACTTCGTATCCGGCCGTGCCAGGACGGCTTCTATCACGGATATGCCCTCCGGGGTGGCAAGCCCACGCATCACGATCTGCACGTACTCCCAGGCCACGGCATTGGTCGAGCCCTCCCCACTACGGAATGCCTCCATATGCACCATGGCGTGGCTCAGCTCCACCAGTAGCTTGGCCGCGAACACGGGGTCGACATCCCGGCGCAGCAGCCCCAGCCGCATGCCGCTCTCCACGTGCTGGCCCGTGGTCTCGAGCTTCAGCATGTGGATACGCTTGTAGTACTCGCGCCAGAGCTCGGGGTAGAGGCGCTGGAGGTCGGTGTAGAAAAGGTGATGCGTCGTGCTGGCCTCCCATATGGCCCAGCGCATCACGGTCAGAAGCCACTCCACCGGGTTGCTCACCCGCCGGATGTCCTCAGGCACGGCGCAGGCCACGTCCTCGTAGAGCACGCACTTGATGAGCGTCTCCTTGTCGGCGAACATCTGGTAGATGGTCCGCTTCGAGGTGCCGCTCTCGGTGGCGATGTCGCTCATGGTCACGGGCTTGATGCCCCGCTGCCGCATCAGCCGCGCCGCCGTGTTCAGTACGCATGTCCGGGCTTGCTGCCCCTTTGCCCCTTCCTCCGTCATGACCTTTCCGTTTCAGCCGCGAAGGTAAGTAAGAAACCCAGAAAAAAAAAAGAGTTTTCAGGTTCTCTGTTTTTAGGCGATATGGATAGGCGCACCGCCGCTACGGGGCCACCCCCCGGGTATTTGCCCCAACCGGCAGTGAATCACCCTGCTGCAAAAAGAAAGGGGGCGACGTATCGCTACGCCACTCCCCGTAACTCGGACCGATGCACCGGGCTATTCCCCCGAGGCACTCTCGAACACGAGCGTTTCGCCCCCCCGGTAGTCCACGTACACAGCGTCCTGCGCGGCGATTCGCCCGGAGAGTATCTCCCGCGACAGGCGGTTGACCACCTCCCGCTGGAGGGTCCGCTTCAGGGGCCGCGCGCCGAACTGCGGGTCGTAGCCCCTCCGGGCGAGCCACTCCATGGCCGCCTCGCTGGCCTCGAGCCCTATGCCCTGCTGGGCGAGCATGCGCCGCACCGCCGCGAACTGCATGCGCACCACCTCCTGAATCTCCTTGAGGTCAAGCGGCTTGAATACCACCGTCTCGTCCACCCGATTGAGGAACTCGGGGCGAATGCTGCGCTTCAGCAGCTCCATCACCTCAACCCGGGCCTGCTCCATGCCCCGCTCCGGCCCGTGCTGCTCCATGGCATCCTGTATGAGGGATGAGCCGAGGTTGGAGGTCATGATGATGATGGTGTTCTTGAAGTCCACCACCCGGCCCTTGTTGTCGGTCAGGCGGCCGTCGTCCAGCACCTGCAGCAGGATGTTGAACGCATCGGGGTGCGCCTTCTCCACCTCGTCGAGCAGGACCACGGAGTAGGGCTTGCGGCGGATGGCCTCGGTGAGCTGCCCCCCCTCCTCGTAGCCCACGTAGCCCGGAGGCGCGCCGACCAGCCGCGATACGGCGTGCCGCTCCTGGTACTCGCTCATGTCGATGCGCGTCATCAGGCTCTCGTCGTCGAAGAGGAACTCCGCGAGTGCCCTGGCCAGCTCGGTCTTCCCGACGCCCGTCGTGCCCAGGAAGATGAACGAGCCGATGGGCCGCTTGGGGTCCTGCAGCCCGGCCCGGCTCCGGCGCACCGCATCGGCCACCGCCCCTATGGCCTCCTCCTGGCCCACCACGCGCCTGTGCAGCTGCTCCTCCAGCCCCAGCAGCTTCTCCCGCTCGCTCTGCAGCATGCGCGCCACCGGGATGCCCGTCCACCGGGCCACCACCTCGGCGATGTCCGCGGCGTTGACCTCCTCCCGTATCATGGCCTCGCCCCCCTGGGTGCTCGCCAGCTCCTGCTTGTGGGCCTCTATGGCCGCCTCCGCCTCGGCGATTTTGGCGTAGCGTATCTCCGCGACCCGCTCGTAGTCGCCCGCCCGCTCCGCCTCCACGGCCTCCTGCCGGAGGGCCTCTATCTCCTGCTTGCGGGCCTGTATCCCGTCCACCAGCCGCTTCTCCTCGCTCCACTGGCTGCGCAGCCCGTCGCGCAGCTCACCCAGCTCCTGCAGCTCGCCCCCTATGGCCTGCAGCTTGGCCGTGTCGTTCTCCCGCTTGATGGCCTCCCGCTCTATCTCCAGCTGGCGGATTTTGCGCTCCACCTCGTCCAGCTCCTCAGGCAGGGAGTTCATCTCGAGGCGGAGCTTGGCCGCGGCCTCGTCGATGAGGTCTATGGCCTTGTCGGGGAGGAAACGCCCGGTGATGTAGCGGTGGCTCAGCTCCACGGCGCTGAGGATGGCATCGTCGACTATGCGCACGGCGTGGTGCGTCTCGTAGCGCTCCTTCAGCCCCCGGAGTATGGAGACGGCATCCTCCGGGCTGGGCTCGTCCACGATGACCCGCTGGAAGCGCCGCTCCAAGGCCTTGTCCTGCTCGAAGTACTTCTGGTACTCGTCCAGCGTGGTGGCCCCAATGGCGCGCAGCTCGCCACGGGCCAGGGCGGGCTTGAGGATGTTGGCCGCGTCCATGGCCCCGCTGGTCTTCCCGGCCCCCACCAGGATGTGTATCTCGTCGATGAAGAGGATGATTTCGCCCTCGGCCGACACGACCTCGCCCACCACGCTCTTGAGCCGCTCCTCGAACTCACCCTGGTACTTCGCCCCGGCGATGAGCGCGCCCATGTCCAGGGAGAAGATGCGCTTGCTCCGGAGGTTGTCGGGCACGTCGCCGCTGACGATGCGGTGGGCTATGCCCTCGGCGATGGCGGTCTTCCCCACGCCCGGCTCGCCGATGAGGATGGGGTTGTTCTTGGTGCGGCGCGACAGGATTTGCAGCACGCGGCGTATCTCCTCGTCCCGGCCTATGACGGGGTCCAGCCGGCCACGCTGGGCCAGGGCGTTGAGGTCGAGGGCGAAGCGCCCCAGCGCGTTGTAGGTCTCCTCGGCCGAGGGGCTATCCACCCGCCGCCCCTTGCGGAGCTCGCCGATGGCCGCCCGCAGGTCCTGCGCGCTCAGGCCCGCATCGCGCAGCAGCTGGCCCACGGGCGCGGGGGCCTCCAGCAGGGCCAGCAGCAGGGCCTCCACGGATATGTAGCCGTCGCCCATCTCCTGGGCCAAACGCTCGGCCCGGGTGAACACCCCGCTGAGGTCCGCGCTCGGGTAGGGCTCGCCACCGGATACCCTCGGCAGCCCCTCAATGAGTGCGTCGCTGGCCGCAATGATGCCCGCCATGCTGATACCCAGCTTCTGGAAGATGAACTGGACGAGGCTCTCGCTCTCGCTCAGAACCCCACGCAGCAGGTGCACCGGCTCCACCGCCTGCTGGCCATGACCCTGGGCTACGCCGAATGCCTTCCGCACCACGCCCTGGGCCTGCACTGTGAATTGCTCTATTCTCATGGTCATGTTTCTCCTTTCACCACCGCAGGGTGCAAGCCCTAGGCCACCGGCCCCTCGCTGTCAGGTCGGTCGGTCCTAGCAAGCCGCAGGAAAGGGGGCAAGGGGCTGAACAATAGATGTTAATTGGCAAAATCTGGGGGCTGAACACCACTGCCATTCTGTCACCTTTCCGGTTGATAGCGAGATAATTATGTCATGATTCGGTGAGATACGATTAGGCAAGCTCCGGGTGGCAAGCCGGGGATTTTCTTAACTTTGCCAGCGGAAATGCAAACGGAACACGGAAAGGATGGAAAAATCGCACCGCATACGTACACGCATGGGCCTACTGGGTATGCTATGCCTCCTGCTGGGCCTGGGCTCATGCCAGAAGATGTGGAGCCGCCTCCTCAAGCGCCACGAGCTGGTGGACGCGCGGCTGTCGGGGAGCTACGCCTACTCGCCGGACAGGAAGAAAATCCTCTGGTTGAGCAGCGACGGGAGCGAGCTGGTGTATGAGTGGAGGGACATCGGCGCGGACGTGCAAACCTTCCGGGTGACCAGCCCCTGGTCGGGCCGCGACGCCCAGCACGTCTACGTCAAGGGCAAGCGCATCGACGGGGTGGACCACGCCAGCTTCGCCCCAATCCGCGCCGAGGAGGGCTGGAGCACGCGCTACCGCGACCGCTACCACGTGTACACAATACGCTACCCCGACGATGACCCGCAGAACCCTGACCTCGCGGTGATTGCGGGCGCGAAGCCCGAGAGCTACGTCTGGCTGGGCCGCCCCTCCAGCTGCTGGGCCCGCGACAGCCAGCACTACTTCTTCTACGACCAAATCGCCGGGGTGGACTACGCCAGCTTCCGCCTCCTCACGCCTATCCTCTACGCGGACAAGGACTCCGTCTACGCCTACCAGGGGCTGAACGAGCCGCTCCTGAGCCTGAGGGGCGACGGCACACCCCCCGACGAGTACGTCGTGATGGAGGAGCACGCAGTGCGGAGCCGGGCCCACCTCTACGTCCGCTGCAAGCCGCTCCACGGGGGGTGCCATACCCCGCGCCCCCTGGTGCAGGAAATCGCCATACGTGACCCGGAGAGCATCCGCCTCTGGACCATGTTCAGGAGCTGGGCGGCCGTCGACGGCGTGGTGTACTACCTGGGAATGCCGGTGGAGGGGGCGGACGCGGAGAGCTTCGCGCCCCTCAACTCCTACTACGACGACTTCGGGGCCGACCTGCAACACGTCTACGACAGGACCAAAGCCATACCGGGCGTAGCGCCGGAGGACGTAAGCTACAACTCGCAACGGAGGACCGTAGAGCTCGACGGCCGACCGTGGAGCTGCGAGAGCTGGAGCTTTGAGCCGGCCGGCAGCAGCTACAGCCGCTAGCCCTCCACGATGCCCTACCCCCGAGTAGGCCTACCCCTCCCCGCGCCGGGGATGCTCCCCGTACACCACCGAGGGGGGCAAGCCCTCCCCCAGCCGCGCAAGGTAGAGCGAGACGACCATACCCCCGACAGCCCCCAGCAGGTCGGGCATGCCGTCGCAGCAGAAGGTGAGCGCATCCCCACCGTCCTTCTCCACCTCGAGCATCGTGCCGTGGGTGTGCCGGCAGGGGGCGCGGCTTACGGTCCAGGCCTCCGGCTCCATCCCCCGGCGGATTACGTCCTCGGCCTCCCGCATGAAGCCCTCCGCTATGGCCAGGGAGCTACCCTCCGAGGCGGGGAAATCCGCCGCCAGACGCTCGTACTTCCTCCGGGTATGCACAGAGATGTGGTATTGGTACTTGGCCCGGTTAGCCAACATATGGCCAATCTGCTCAGCGGCGGCCTCTCCGTAGCCCTCCTGGTAGAGCAAATCGGCCAGACGCTTCCTGGTTTGCCCTAGGTACTTCTCATCGGCCGGTCGGCTCAGGGCGATGAAAAGCAGACCAATCTGGACCGTCGGCTCGCCGGGGAAGCAGTAGGCCAGGTCGGCCCAGAAGTGGAAGGTCTCCCTGAAGTGCGGGTAGAGGTACTGGTAGATGGGCAGCGCCTCGTTCAGCCTTTCCTGCGCGATGAGGAAGCGCCCGTAGGCCCGGAGGGTATTCACGTCCACGGGGGTGGAGAAGGCGACCTCCCGGCCCAGCGGCACGAGCCAATCGACCTCTATCCCCTCCTGAAGCACCCTCCGCTTGACCGCGGCATGCAGGCAGCTCAGCACGACCCTCGCGGCCCCCCGCCTGTCGGGGTAGGCATCGCACCCGGCGAGAATGGCGCAGAGGCTCCCATGGCCCCACGCGCCGATGAACTCCAGCAGGCGCACATCATCCGCGCCGCGGTACAGCTTCTCAGCCTGGAGTATGAGCCGGAAGTGGAGGTCGGGGTCTAGCTCGTGGGGCAGCGGCATGGCGACCAGGGAGTCGAAGTAGCGGTAGGCACGGCGGAAGTCCTCCCGGTCCAAGGCATCGCCGATGCGGTGGAGGAAGAGCGCGGCCTTGAGGCGTAGCAGCAACGGGCTCTGCGGATTGAAGTCGAAGACGAGGTCCTCGTCCCTGATTTCCCGGGCGGGGGCCAGCTCCCGGTAGCGATGGAGATAGACCCGCTGCAGCAGATTGGCCGCCTGGAGGTACTCCCCATCCGCGATTAGCTCCTCAATCTGGCTGCAGGCTTCCTCGTACATGAATTCCCCCTCCGGCATTACGACGCTCACAGCTTGAAAAGGCCGATAGCCCGCCGCTCGCCCATGTAGTAGACCTCCAGCGTGTAGAGCCCCGGGGGGAGGCCGCCAAGGTCCAGGCGCGACAGCCCGACGGGGAGCTCGCCCGCCCGCACGCGCAGACCATCCGTCCGGAATATCCTGTAGTGGGCGGCGGCCTCGAAGGGGCTAGCGATGCTCAGCTGGGACCTCGTCGGATTGGGGAAAACGCTCATCGGCAAGCTGGCCACCTCCGCACGGCTGGCCACGTCGGGCGAAGGAGACGTAGGCAGCTTGATTTTTATCTCGCCGGAGCGTTTGACCATGAGGCTACGGGCATCCTCCTTGCTGGTGTACTCATTGCCGCCGGTGACCTCCTGAATCTCGCTCTCCCCGCTCGCGCTGGAGAAGGTGATGAGGTCACCACCCCGAAGGCCTATCTCACCGGGGAGCGTCAGCGTGTCGTGCCGCAGGGCTTGCCCACAGGCATCTTGCACATCCACAACGACCCTCGACTCCCGCTCGGTCCGCAGGGTCATGGTGCACTCATCGGCGTACATCCTCGTGCGGAAACGCTTGAGGATGTGGGAGTTCCTGTAGATATCCAGACTCTGCTCAGGCACACGGAGAATGATGCCGGGCTTGGTGGCCGCTGGCTCAATGTCGATGTCCTCAGGTGTGAGATGTGGCAGATTGATTACACGCAGCTCGGCGTTCTTCACGAGGCTACTCCGGGCGATTCTCCCCACGGTGCTGGCCAGATAGACCTCCCGGAGATTGGCCAAATCCCGGAACGCCTTCCCCTCCACCTCCCGCAGCGCGCCACCGAGGTAGAGCACCTTCACGCCCCCACAGTTGGCAAACGCCCCATCGTCTATAGATTCAACCTCCTCAAGCTCAATACGTAGCGTGTCGCCCGGCGACTTCACCCCGCGGAGCACCCCGCCCGCCGTATCCACCAGCAGCCCCCCCATCTCCACGACCCTCACCGGGGGTGGCTTCGATGCCCCCTTCAGCTTATACTCGACGCGGAGGTGCATATCCCCCTTCACCACGAAGCCACCCTCCATCCCGCCGAGCCGCATCGCGCCGCTATGCACGGAGAAGCTCTCGTACTGCTCCGGCTTCTTCGCGGAGTAGCTCACACGCTCGCCGCTGCTAAGCGTATTGACCTCCTGCGCTGATTTAGAGCCTGGTAGCACGATATCCAGACGCTTCAGGGCCTCATGGTCGATGCTCAGCACAAACCCCCGCTCCCCCACCCCAATGGTCATGTCCTCCTGCAGCTCGAAAGGGCCGACGTAGGGCCTACCGTTGCAGACGATGCGAACCCCCGGCGCGGCATCGTACGTAATCCTGATTTTGCTCCCGGCCTCAACCCTTGTCCCCCGCCGCCTCAGCGCAACGTAGCGATCATCCTTCCAGCATTCCACACGGAGCTTATGGGGGCGGTTCTTCGGCCAGCTTACCCTGTACTTCGTCTGCTTGGCGATGGCATGCTCGGGCAATCCCGCACCACTCATGGGATCTGCCGCAAGTCGCAGCGCAACGCCCCCCGATGCGCGCAAGCCCTTCATATCCATGGAGTAAGCCCACGAGAATGAGGACAAAATCAACATGCTTAGGCACACCAGCGTAAAGACTAGGAACCTTGTAGACTGTTTCCTCATGATGAGCCCCTCCGTTTTCTCGCTACGAATCAATACGTAGACCACTTGCAAATGTAGCAAAGAATACTAACAACGCAAGCATGCCACCAGACGAATCGCCGAGATGCATACGCATTTCGCGCAAAGCCCCTTGCACATATCCAAAATCGCGCTACCTTTGTCCCCCGAAGCAGGACGAATTTGACCGCCTGCGACGCAAGGATAGATGGAAAGCAAAGTGAGCTACGATATTCTGCGCCCCCTTCTGGGTGCACCGGCCGGGAGCAAATCGCTCCACGCCCCCTCGTGCGCTTTCCCGACGCAGAGCGATGTCTGCGTGGCCATACCCGCCGGTATGCCTATGTCCATGCGTGCGTCCATGCGCTCTCGCTAGCCCATGGACGTTAAACTCCCCTAATATCCCAACGATGCTCTAGCTAGGCTCCCCAGCGGAGACCTACGCGCCCCGGCGACAGGGCTTCCCCCGTCGCCAGCGGTCCACAGCGGACTGCGCAACTGCATGGCCCCCGGAAATACGGCAGGAGTCGCTACACCCCTGTCCCGGGGAGGTGTGCCAAATCCTTCATTATCAGCATACGAGTACCCATTTTTTCATGTTCAATCAATAAAAATTACAGAGTAATGAGCAAAGTTCAAGCGAATGGCTGGGCCCTCATCCCCTTCCTGTTGTTCGTGCTAAGCTACCTCGGCATCGGCATCGCGCTGGTGGCCCAGGGCGATCCCATGGGCTTCTACGGCTTCAAGGGCCCGATGGCGGTCTTCGTGGGCATCATCCTGGCATTCATCATGCTGAAGGGCAGCGTGAACGAGAAGTTCGAGACCTTCGTCAGGGGCAGCGGCGACTCGAACATCATCACCATGTGCATAATCTACATCCTGGCCGGGGCTTTCTCCGTGGTATCCAAGCAGATGGGCGGGGTGGACTCCACGGTGAACCTGGGCCTCTCGGTAATCCCACCGGACTACCTGGCCGCCGGGCTATTCATCATCTGCTCCTTCCTGTCCCTGGCCACGGGCACAGCCGTCGGGACCATCGCCGCTGTCGGCCCAGTGGCAGTCGGCCTGGCGCAGCACTCCGGCGTGAGCCTCCCGCTGATGATTGCCACCCTCATCGGCGGCGCGATGTTCGGCGATAACCTCTCGATTATCTCCGACACCACCATTGCCGCAACCCGCACCCAGGGCGTGGAGATGCGCGACAAATTCCGCGTAAACCTGGCGCTGGTCCTGCCGGTGGCCATCCTCACGGTGGTGCTGCTACTGGTCTTCGGCCGGCCGGTAAGCACGCCGGTAATTGAGGCGCAGAGCTACGACATCATCCAGGTCCTACCCTACGTCTTCGTGCTAGTCGCGGCGGTGCTCGGGATGAACGTGCTGCTGGTGCTGATCGGGGGGACCATCTTCTCTGGGATAATCGGCATGGCACAGGGGACCTTCAGCGTGCTGGAGTGGACCAACCACGCCTACGACGGCTTCAACGGGATGTTCGAAATCTTCCTACTCTCGATGCTCACCGGCGGCCTGGCCAGCTTGGTGACCAAGGCCGGGGGCATGGAATGGCTCCTCAACAAGATTAAACGTAGCGCCAAGAGCACCCGCTCGGCCGAGCTCGGCATCGGGACGCTCGCCCTGCTAACCGACACAGCCACAGCCAACAACACCATCGCCATCATTATAGACGGGCCCATAGCGCGCGAGATGTCGGAGGAATACAAGGTGGATCCCCGGCGCGCCGCCTCCCTCCTCGACACCTTCTCCTGCGTGGGGCAAGGCCTCATCCCCTACGGCGCCCAGGCCCTCATCGCGTGCTCCTTCACCAATGGCCTCGTGAACCCCGTCGCACTCATCCCCTACGGCTGGTACCAAATCGGGCTGGCCATCTTCCTAATCATCTCAATCTACGTCCCCTACGCGAACGGCTACATAAAAAGGCATCCCTGGGTGTGGAACCGCTAGCCTAAGGGCTCAACTCGCCTGAACGGGGCAGCTGCAAAAAGCTTTTTGCAGCTGCCCTGTATGCATAAAATAGTTCGCAATTAGCTGTTATTCAAGAGATTATATATCGCCATCTGGCATTCACGCCCAGCATGTGCCCTAGCCAAAAAGAAGCCTCCCACCCATCGCGTTCCCACAACAGCGCAAAATAGCGTAGCTTTGCGGGGTGGAGAAGAAACATCCCCACCGCCAAAATTACGCAAAATGAAGGAGAATAGGGGCAAGGCCGTGGCCATACTGGCTGGCGGAAATTCCGAGGAGCGACCCGTATCGCTAGCGTCCGCCAAGCAGATAAAGCTATGGCTAGAGAAAACGGAGTACATCCCGTACATCATTGATATTCAGGGATTTCAGTGGGAATATACCGAGGAGGATGGGGCAATACACCCCTTCGACACATCGACATTCACCCTGCCAATCCCCGGCCGCACGGTACACTTCGCCGCCGCGCTAATCGCCACGCACGGCGACCCCGGCGAGAACGGCTTGCTGCAAGGGTACCTCGAGATGCGCGGCATACCCCACACAACGGGGGATGTGCTCGCCCAGAGCCTCTCATTCCACAAGGCCGCATGCAAGAGGTACCTCCAGGGGCTCATCCCCATGGCACCATCCATCGAGCTAAACTCCGATAAGGAGCTGGATATGAGAACTATAGCCGAGGAGATTGGCTACCCGCTATTCGTCAAGCCCACGGACAACGGCAGCAGCGTGGGGGTCTACATGGTGAAGGCAGAGGAAGAGCTGAAGGCAGCAGTGATCAAATCCCTCCAATGCGGCGCTTCCATCCTGATAGAGAGGGCAATACGGGGGGTAGAGGTATCCTGCGGCATGGTTCACCTGGAGGGAAAAGACATCGTTTTCCCTATTACGCAGCTCATTGCCAAGGATGCAGAGTTCTTCGATTTTAAGAGCAAGTATAGCGGTGAGGCTCAAGAGATTACACCGGCTCCCATTCCAGAGGATACCGCCCAGAGGATTGCGGAGTACATGCGCATCGCCTACCACCAGCTCAGGCTGCGGGGAATGGCACGAGCCGAATTCATCATTGAGAACGGCACCCCCTACTTCCTCGAAATCAACACGGTACCGGGTATGACGGCCACCAGCATACTCCCGCAACAGGTCGCCGCCTACGGATGGACCATGGAAGACCTCCTCGCCCGGGTACTGAATGAGGTGACAAAAGAGCAGAAGTAGCCCTCCAAGCCTCATTATCAGCGATTCCGCCAATACCCGGCAAGCACCCAGCTTAGCGAATAAGCCACGACATGCGGTGCAAAAAGCTGCTCCAGATTGTAAGTTGAGACCACTAGATACACCACCCCCAGCGCGCACAAGCCCAAACCCGCCCTCCCGGGGAGAGCCCAGCGTAGGGGCTGAAAGGCCCGGCTCCACCGTGCTTCTGAGCCCCCCCAACGCAAAAAGCCCCGGCTCCCTCAGGGGGAGCCGGGGCGATGGGGGGGGCGGCGACCTACTCTCCCACGGGCCAGGCCGTAGTACCATCGGCGCGGGCG
>PDTX01000004.1 GCA_002749065.1 Bacteroidia bacterium
CTTCGAGCTCAAGGTCGGGCCCCGGGCCCACACCGCGGCGGAGGCCCTCGAGCAGATCATCGCGCGGGGCTACGCCACCCCCCACCTGGGCAAGGGGCTACGGGTCGTGGCCATCGGGGTATCCATCGACACGCGGGAGGAAACGCGCGGGGATGTGGAGTGGGTGAGCAAGGAGATTGGGTAGTGGGTCTAATCGGTTAACATCCTGTTTCATAGGATATTAAGTGGCATTTCGCCGGGAAGAAGAAAATATTTTCGGGATTACACCTCCACATTCTTGCAATTCAACGGTTATATAGCTAGCTTTGTACTGCAGAGCCGCAGTGCTAGGGCTGGCTCTAGGCTGGGAGTTCTTACACATGCTTTTTAATAATATAATAACATATATACCATGGGAACTATCGATCTCTCCAAGTACGGGATACTGAATCCCCAGGAGATACTTCGCAACCCCTCCTACGACTTGCTCTATGAGCTGGAGCTAGACCCCAAGCTCGAGGGCTTCGAGAAGGGCATGCTCACCGAGCTGGGAGCAGTCAATGTGGACACAGGCATCTTCACCGGGCGCTCGCCCAAGGATAAGTATATCGTGGTGGATGCCGAGTCGGAGAAGCACGTCTGGTGGGCCGAGAAGGGCAAGAAGAGCTCGGACAACAAGCGGCTCAAGCAGGAGTACTGGGACTACCTCAAGCAGATCAGCGCGAAGCAGCTCAGCGGCAAGCGGCTGTTCGTGGTGGATGCCTACTGCGGCGCCAACGAGGACACCCGCATGAAGGTGCGCTTCGTGAGCGAGATCGCCTGGCAGGCCCACTTCGTGCGCAACATGTTCATCCGTCCCTCCGAGGAGGAGCTCAAGGGCTTCGAGCCGGACTTCGTGGTGCTGGTGGCCTCGAAGACCAGCAACGACCGCTGGGAGGAGTTCGGCCTGAACTCCGAGGTCTACGCAGCCTTCCATCTCACTGAGCGTATGGCCGTTATCGGCGGTACGTGGTACGGCGGCGAGATGAAGAAGGGCATGTTCTCCGTGATGAACTACTTCCTGCCCCTCAAGGGCATCGCGGCGATGCACTGCTCGGCCAACAAGGGCAAGAGCGGCGATGTGGCCATCTTCTTCGGCCTCTCCGGCACGGGCAAGACCACCCTCTCGGCCGACCCGAACCGTGAGCTGATCGGCGACGATGAGCACGGCTGGGACGACAACGGCGTGTTCAACTTCGAGGGCGGGTGCTACGCCAAGTGCATAGACCTCGACCCTGAGAAGGAGCCCGATATCTACGGGGCAATCCGTCGCGATGCGCTCCTGGAGAACCTCGACGTGGATGCTAAGGGCAAGATCGACTTCTCCTCCAAGAAGAAGACGGAGAATACGCGCGTGTCCTACCCCATCTACCACATCAACAACATCGTGAAGCCCGTGTCGCGGGGTGGGCATGCGAAGAACGTCATCTTCCTGACGGCGGATGCCTTCGGGGTGCTGCCCCCCGTTTCGGCCCTCACGCCCGAGCAGATGCAGTACCACTTCCTGAGCGGGTTCACGGCCAAGCTGGCTGGAACGGAGCGCGGCATCACCGAGCCGCAGCCCACCTTCAGTTCGTGCTTTGGCCAGGCCTTCCTGCTCCTACACCCCACGGAGTACGCCCGCGAGCTGGTGCGCAAGGTGGAGATGAACAACGCGAAGGCCTACCTGGTCAACACCGGCTGGATTGGCGGGGCCTACGGCGTGGGTAAGCGTATCGACCTGCCCTCGACCCGGGCGATAATCAACGCCATCCTCGATGGCTCGCTCGTCGATGTGGAGTACGAAACCCTGCCGATATTCAACCTCGCGGTGCCCAAGAGCGTGCCGGGGGTTGACCCCAAGATGCTCAACCCGCGCAATGCGTGGGCCTCGGCGGCTGACTGGGAGAAGCAGGCTCGCTCGTTGGCCGAGAAGTTCATCGCCAACTTCGAGAACTTCACTGACAATGAGGCGGGTAAGGCCTTGATTCCCGCTGGCCCGCAGCTCTAGGAGTCTAAGCTACTGGGGGGCTGCTTATGAGCCTGTTCGGGTTGTACTAGCCCCCTTTGATATGAGGCGGAGAGCCGGGCATTGCGCCGGGCTCTCCGTTTTTTCGTCTGGACCGGGCTCGCTAGGCACTCCTGCTCAGCTTGCCACCGACCTGCATGGCGATTGTGATCCCGGTCGCGATGGCCAACCATACGAGCCCGTTGACTAGCTGGAGCTTCGCGTCGGTGAGGGAGTTGCTGAAGAAGAGGGAGAAGCCCACGTTGATCGATAGGTGGAATGCCGTTGATATCACGATGTTGTGGTCCGTGCCCCGCAGCAGGTTGGCAACAATGATGGAGGCCGAGATGGTGAAGAGCAGGAAGCCCAGCATGAATAGCGCCCCGTTCTTGTAGTGACCGATATGCCACATGCCCCAGATTAGGCCGACGATGATGGATGAGATGAGCAGGGAGTGCTCGCGCCGCAGCAAGGGTTGTAGAAAGCTCCGCCAGCCGAGCTCCTCGCCCAGCGCCCCGATGAGCATGCCCAGGAATAGCGTTGAGAGCGAGGGGGATGCGGCATTGAGCTTCTGGATATCCAGGCCGATATTCCGCCCAATGTAGTGCGAGGCTAGGATTAGCGCGGCGGGGAGGATTAGGGCGAGTAGGGTTCGTAGGACGATGGGCCCGCTGAAGTAGAGGTTGATGGGGATGCGTAGGTCGCGTATCAGCAGGGCCATGATGATGAATCCCAGGGCCGGGGCGAGCTGGGGAAGGACGATAATGCTATAGTCGAGGTGGATTTTCTGCTGGAATACGGCAAGGAGCGCGGTCACGAGGAGCGTGATGACCACGAAGAGTAGGATTTTGGGTAGCATGCGTTTCATCAATCTATTTTTACAATTAACTGCACAAAGGTAGGGAAAAACGGGGATACCGCGCTACGAGTTGGGATGCGTGAGGGCTTGGTATGTATCAGAGACGTGTGGCTGGCGCTACCCACCGTATCGTCAAGCAGTAGGGGGACGGGTGGGTGCATCGCTCGCGCATCGGCCCGGCCCTGAACGGTGTGAATTAGCCGGTATCTTGCGGGGGAGCTCGGGTTGCGCCGGGCTCTCCCTTTTTTCGTACATTTGCCCCGATTATGCATTCTGTAAACCCGTGATATGATAGACCTTACGTCCTACACCACCTTCGGGCTACCCGCGCGGGCCGCGGAGCTGGTGGAAATACAGTCGGTGGAGGAGCTGGCCGCCTTGGGTGAGCGAATTCGCCGCGAGCGGATGCCCTACTACATTCTCGGGCGTGGTGCCAATGTGATTTTCCGGGGCGATTTCCCGGGCTTGGTCATCCGCTATGCCGATGCGTCGCTTAGGGTGGAGGAGCATGACGATTACGTGGTGCTGGTGGCCTCGGCGGCCCAGGACTGGTGCGCGTTCGTTGAGACGGCTAGCCAGCTGGGGTGGGGGGTGGAGTGCCTCGCCGGTATCCCGGGAACGGTGGGGGCTGCGCCCATACAGAACATAGGGGCCTACGGCGCGGAGGTGAAGGATACGATACGCTGCGTGCGGAGCTACGACCTCCTCGAGGGGGGGCTCCGTGAGCGTTCGGTGGCGGAGCTGGAGTTCGGCTACCGTGATAGCCTCTTCAAGCACGCTCTCGGCCAGCGGGAGCTCATCTACGAGGTGGAGTTTCGCCTGGAGCGCCGTTGTTTTCATGCGGAGCGGCTGTTGCGCTTGGGCTACTCGGAGGGGGAATTGGAGGGGCTCACCCCGCTGCGGGTCTGCGAGAGGGTGCTGCGTATCCGGGGGGAGAAGCTGCCCGACGTGGCGCGGATTGGTAGCGCCGGGAGCTTTTTCAAGAACCCCGTGGTGCCGCGGGAGCTGGCCGACGGCCTCCTGGAGGTGTACCCCGGCATGCCGACCTACCCGGCGGGCGATGGGCTGGTCAAGCTCTCGGCGGCCTGGCTGCTCGATACGGACGGCTGGAAGGGGCGTAGGGTGGGTGGCGCGGGTGTTTGGCATCTGCAGCCGCTCGTGCTGGTGAACCATGGCGGGGCGACCGTGGAGGGGGTGCTGGCCCTCGCGGAGGAGATACGGGCGAGCGTCAGGGCGCGCTTCGGGGTGGAGCTGGAGCGGGAGGTCAACGTGGTGGGCTAGGGGGCTGGAGTGATGGTGGGACGCCCGGCATTCCAGCGGAGAGGGAGGGATTCGAACCCCCGGTACCTCGCGGTACAACGGTTTTCAAGACCGCCGCATTCGACCACTCTGCCACCTCTCCTGGTGTAGGGCGCAAAGGTAGTACTCTTTTTCTACCTATCCAATACCCGCAGCTGCACCAGGCCGATGCGCCCGGCGTTCACCCGTAGCACCGTGATAAGGAAGTTGCCAATCACGATTTCCTCCCCCACCTTCGGGATGCTCGGGTCATGCTCCAGGATGAAGCCCGCGAGCGTGTCGTAGCCCTCATCCTCCGGGATCTCCAGGCTGAATTCTTCGTTGATGGACTCCACCTCGGCCCGCCCGCTCAGGAGGTAGGTGCCCTGGCCAACGGTCTTCATCACGATGCGCGTCAGGTCGTGCTCGTCGTTTATCTCCCCGAAGATCTCCTCCACCAGGTCCTCGATGGTCACCAGCCCGGCCGTGCCCCCGAACTCGTCCACCACGATGGCCATGCTGCGCGAGGTGCGGATGAACTGGGCGAGGAGGTCCCGCGCCCGCATCGTCTCCGGGACGTACACCAGCTGCAGGAGGATGTCCGCGATGCGGCCCGGTGAGCGGAAGAGCGACTTCGCGTTCACGTAGCCCACGATGTTGTCCACCGTGTCCTCATACACCGGGATGCGCGAGTAGTGCGAGCTCACCAGCAGCTGTTGCAGCCGGCTGAGGCTCTCGTTTATCTCGATGGTGACCATGTCTGTCCGCGGAATCAGGCAGTCGCGAACCTTCAGCTCGCTGAAGTCCAGCGCGTTCTGGAATATGCGTATCTCCTGCTCCTTGACCTGGTCCTCCTCCTCGCGCATTTTCCCCTGCGAGGCCTCGTCCACCAGGTTGTTCAGGTCGGACTTGCCGAAGGCCAGCGTGCCCCCCCGGCTATCCACCCCCCCGGGGATGAACAGGCGCAGCAGGCGGTTGGAGACCCACGTCGTGGCGTGCGCCACCGGGAACAGCAGGATGTAGAACACCGCGATGGGGAAGGCGAAGACCTTCAGGAAGAAGTTCGGGTGCGTATGGAAGAGCACCTTGGGTAGGAACTCGGCTATAATCAGGACGATGACCGTGCTGATGACCGTCTGGGCCGCCAGCAGCAGGCTCGCGTTCCCGGATATGCTCGTGAGCCAGGGCCCCAGGACCACCGTCATCGCCATGCCGTAGACCACCATCGCCACGTTGTTGCCCACTAGGATGGTGGCGATGAACTGCGCGGGGTGCGACACGTACATCTTCACCAGCCGGTTGTTGAGCGAATTGCTCTTGCGGTCCATCTCCAGCCGTAGGCGGTTGGCCGAGAGGTACGCTATCTCCATGCCCGAGAATAGGGCCGAGAATAGGAGCGAGAGCGCGACGGCCAGGTAGCCCAGCGATAGCGACTCATCCATCCTGCAGCCCCTCCTCCCTATTGCGGTTCTGCCGCGACCTACGAAAGCACACGCGGAGCGCCACCATGAGCGAGGCGTACGCCCCCATCCCCAGGAACACCCACCCGCGGGTCGGTTGCGCGCCCATGATGCGGTACGATAGGTAGAAGCATATGCAGGCCAGCGCGGCCCATACCATCTCCAGTGCCCTTTGCAGCGTCGTGCGGCTCATCTCTCCTTTCCCTTGCTATTCCCTCGCGCCCCGGGGTGGTTCCTCCCCCTCGGTGCTGGCATCCTGCGTCTTCCTGATGCTTATGACCCCGTGGGGCTCGCGGATTTCCCAGTCGGTGAAGCGGTCATCGCTCTCGAAGCCCTTCCCGTAGAGGATTACGCGCTCCTGCCGTATGCGCACATTCGCGTTCGTGTACACCCGCTGGTTGGCCTCGTCCCAGTATATCTGCTCAGTGCGGATGGAGTCGCCCTCCTCGTTCACCGCCACCACGTCGTTGCGCGCATCCCAGAGCTTGCGGTCCCGCTCGTACTTGGCGTACTTGGCCCTAATCATCGCCTTGACCCTGCCGGAGTCCGAGTAGGAGTACACCTCTATCCCCTGCGGGAATTCGTCGTAGCTCCCCTCGCCCTCCTTCATGGAGGTCATGGCCTTGGCGCGGACCTTGGCCACCGGCCGGCCGTGCTCCGTGTAGAGCAGCTCTATGCTGTCGGCCGTCAGCATGGGGGCCTTCTCCAGGTCGGAGTACTGTGCAATCTGGTCGGGGCGGTTGGAGCAGCAGCAGAGCCACAGCCCCGCCAGCGCCAGGCAAAGGCACTCTCGCTTCCTCATGGTCTTGCTTTGGGGGCTTGCGCGCTGGGTGGAAAAAAGAGGGGTGCTGTCTGCCAACACCCCTCCTTCCCTGTCGCGTTCCTAGTTTCGTGCGCGTATCTTCGTCTTGGTCTTTATCCAGCAGGGCACCGTGAAGGTCTTGTCCACCTCCAGGTCGGCGTAGAATATCTCCTCGCGCGTGGGGAAGAGGCGCTCGTGGTGGCTTATCTGCTTGTTGCACTCCCCGGCCAGGCTTGCGTCCTTGGCCTTAGCCTGTAGGAACATATCCACGGCGATCCAGTGCACCGAGGCGCGCTCTATCTTGCTCACCCCGCAGGCCTTCTGCATGCCGTAGAGCTGGCCCAGGAGGAAGTAGCCCTTGCCCATGTTGGGGTCGTACTTGTTGGCCTGCAGCACCAGGGAGCGGGCCTTGGGCAGGTCGCCCACGTTCCGGCCCTCGAAGCTAGCGTACTCGACCAGCATCGCCGCCTTCCGGACCGGCTCCTCCTCGCGGGCGATGGCCATGGTGAACATCTTGGAGGCCTTCTCATTCTCCTGCTTCGCGGCGTACAGCTGGGCAATCTCTATGCCCAGCGCGGCTGTCGGCGTGGTGTTGAACACCACCTCCGCGGCCTGCAGGTAGAGCGGCGAGCTGGTGCACTTGATGGACTTCATCTTCTCCACGATGGTCTTGGCCAGGTTCAAATCCCGGGGTGCCGCCTTGAGCTTCGGGCCGTAGAGGTCCTCCACGTACTTGCAGTCGGCCACACCCGCGCTGGCGAACAGCTGGTCGAGCGACTTCTTCATCTCGCGCAGCTTCTCGCCCTTATCCGGCTCGGCCTTCAGCTGCGCCTCGAACACGTCGCTCAGGTCCGAGTACAGGGTCATCACCTCATTCTCCTTGACCTTCTTGTCGGCGTACAGCTCCTTGCCCATCTTCATCATGGCCAGCGTCGCCTCAGCATCCATCTTATTCTTCTGCAGCTTCAGCGCCTCCTTCAGGTAGCCGTAGGCCTCTTCGCGGCGCTCCGGGTCGTACTGGTACAGGTCCTCGCCCATGAAGGTCAGCACCGTGCCCCGCTCGTGGTAGTAGGTCATCCGCTGCTTGTAGAGCCTCACCAGGCTGTCGGCCAGCGCCTTGCGCTCCTCGTCCTCGATGTCGGCCGCCAGGCGGGCCTTGATCATCTTCGCGCCGCGGATGTAGATGTTCTTGCTCGACTGCGGGCAAAGCCGGTACACGGCCTGCCACGGTGCCGCCGCCTCCGCGTAGTTATCCTGCTTGTAGAACTCCTGGTAGTAGCTCGTGTTCTTGAGGCACTCCATTCGGGTCTCCTTGTCCGCCCCGTACTTCGGGTTCGAGAGCATGGCGTTATTCACCTGCGCATTCGCGGTGGATACGCCCATCACCAGCACCAGCTGGAGCACGCTGAAGAGCATGCTAATCTTCATCTTTTTCATCTTCTAACGGTTTAGTTAGTACTCTATTGATACCTGCGTCTGATGAACCAGATATCGTTAAGTGACAGGCCCAGCAGTAGATGCGCGTATATTCCCTGTGCAAGGCCTGCGTCCTTCGTTCCTATTATTCCGGTGCGCACCCCCAGGTGGAACATCGACCCGAGGTACTTGTAGGGGAAGCCGAGGCCCGCCGAGAGGCCCATGTCGTATATCGCGAGGTCCTTCGGGCGGATGGGCCGCTTCTCCAGGTGTAGCCCCAGGCGGTAGCGCATCCGCGCGCCGTACGACCGCTGCGACGAGCGGTCGGGCGTGTACTGCATGCCCAGGTGCGCGGCGTACCCCTTGGTCATGCCCTGGTTTACCCCCAGGAGCTCGAAGTTGCTCCAGTCCTGCAGGGCCACGTCGGCCCCCATCTCCCACCGCCGGTCGGCGTACAGCGCCCCGAAGTTCATCCGCAGGGGGAGGCGTAGGCTCCCCTCGCGGCGTAGCTCGTTGCTGGCCAGGTACCGCTGCTGGTTGATGTAGCGGTAGGTCACCTCGTAGCGGTTCTCCACGTTGGCCCAGGGGGCCTGCTGCACCGTGGCGCCCAGGCGTAGCTCGCGCCGGGCCTCGGGCGCGCCCAGCGGGATGGTCCCCTGCACGCCCAGGGCTAGGTCTACGCCCTTTATCACCATGCGGTCGTCGAAGTCCGCCTCCGCGTACAGCGCGTTGTTCGGCACGTGCATCTCCTGCTGGCGGTTCACCGAGCCGAAGATGTACCCGGCATTCAGGCCGATGGAGAGCTGGTCCAGCGGGGCCCACGCGGCCCCCAGGAAGGCCTGGCTCAGCCCGCCCACGCCGTAGTGCCGGTAGCGGATTCGCCCGACCTCGCTCAGGACCTCGGGCCGCGTCTCGTAGCGGGTGATGTCGTAGCCCATCTGGCTCACCGGCTCGAAGCCCACGGCCATGCCCAGGTAGCGCCCCACCGGGAACTGCATGTTCACGTGGTGTATGGCCCCGGTGAGGAACTCCTTGCTCGTGTCTTCGCTCTCGAACCGCTGGTAGCCACCAATCAGGCCCAGGTCCAGGATGAAGGACATCGTGTCCTGCCGGGTGTAGGAGGCCGGGTTGGACGAGTTGATGATGTGCCCATCGCGCAGCCCCTGGGTGAGGCCACCCATCGAGAAGGACTTGATGCTCCCCCGGGGTACGAGCTCGCCGAGCCCGTAGCGGGAGTAGGGTGACTGCGTGGTGTTCGTCTGCCCGTGGCAAGGCCCGCCGGCCAGCATGCCGAGCACCATCAGAAGTATGTACGCTATCCCCTTACGCATTGCATTCCGTTAATCGATTTAGCCCGTCCAGCACTAGGTTAGGCCGCACAAAGTTGCAATAAAAAAGTCGTCTGTGCAAAAAATCGGCATCACCGCCACATAGAATTAGCTTCAATTCCCCATGCTGCTCGGCCAATTTCCGGTGGTAGAACTCCACCTCGGCCACCACGCCCCACACCGCGCCGCTGCGGAGGCAATCGGCCGTACTCCCGCCCACCAGCGGGCTGTCCTCCCCCCGCTCCACGAGGGGCAGCCGGGCCGTGTGCTCGTGCAGCGATGCGAGCCGGAGCCCGATGCCCGGGGAGATGGCCCCCCCGTGGTACACGCCCGCGGCGTCCAGAAAATCGTAGGTGATGGCCGTGCCCAGGTCCACCACCAGCAGGGGGCAGGCCTCGAACTCGAAGGCCGCGCCCGCCATCGCGGCCAGCCGGTCGCGCCCCAGCGTCTCGGGCGTGGAGTACCCTACGCGGAAGGGGAGCGTGGAGCGGTGGCTCAGCACGTGCACGGGGATGCTCGCCCCCAGCAGCGCCCGCAGCTCCTCCTCCCGCTGCGCCACTGAGCTGATGATGGCCCGCGCCACGGGGTACTCCGCCAGCAACCGTTCCACCCGGTCGGCCAGCCCCTCGGTGCACCGCGTCGTCAGCACCTGCCGCCGCCCGGCGTAGATACCCAGCTTCGTGCTGCTGTTTCCCGCATCGACTACCAGCCGATAATCGCCCTCCGCGCCGTGGAGGGCCCTGCCGTCTCGCTCCATGCTACTGCTCCTTTCCCAGCTGCGTGAGCACCCCCATGGCCACCTCAACGCTCTCCACCCCGCGCACGTCGAGCCGTAGCCGCTCGGCCAGCTGCCGCAGCCGGAAGCGCTGGGTATCGGCCTGGATGTTCCGTAGGATACGCCCGAAGATTTCGCCCTGGTAGTAGGGCGAGCTCACCGGCGTGATGAATTGCAGCTGGAGTGCCCCGCCCCTCATCACCAGCTTCTCGACCCCCAGCGAGGCCGCCAGCCACTTCATCGGCGGGATGCCCATCAGCGCCTCGGCCTGCGGGGGGAGCGGGCCGAAGCGGTCGCGCAGCCCGAGCCGGTACTGCTCCAGCTCCTGGGCCGTCCCCAGGCGGTCGATCTCGCGGTAGAGCCGCATCCGCTCCGTGGCGTTCTCCACGTACTCGTCCGGCAGGCTGATGTCCAGGTCCGTCTCCACGGTGCAGTCCTTCCCCCAGCCCATGCCATCGGCCGCCCCGCTGTCCTCGAAGAGGTCGGGGAACTCGGTGAGCTTCAGCTCGCTCATCGCCTCGTCCAGTATGCGCTGGTAGGTCTCGATGCCCATGTCCACGATGAAGCCGCTCTGCTCGGCCCCCAGCAGGTTGCCCGCCCCGCGGATGTCCAGGTCCTGCATGGCGATGGACATCCCCGAGCCCAGGTCCGAGTAGTCCTCCAGGGCCTTGAGCCGCCGGCGGGCCGCGTCGGTCAGCGGCTCGGTGGTCGGCACCACGATGTAGCAGTAGGCCTTGCGGTTCGTCCGGCCCACGCGCCCCCGTAGCTGGTGGAGGTCGCTCAGGCCGAAGCGGTGCCCGTTGTTCACAATCATCGTGTTCGCATTCGGGATGTCGAGGCCCGACTCCACGATGGAGGTGCTCAGCAGCAGGTCGTACTCCCCGTCCATGAACGCCAGCATGGCCTGCTCGATCTCCGTCGGCTTCATCTGCCCGTGCGCGACGCCCACGCGGATGCCCGGCACCATCTCCTCCACGATCTGGCGTATCTGCCCGAGGTTCTGCACCCAGTTGTGCACGAAGAAGACCTGCCCGCCCCGGTCCAGCTCGCGGGTGATGGCCTCGGTGAGCCGCGCGCGGTCGAACATCATCACCTCGGTCGCAATCGGGTAGCGGTTCGGCGGGGGGGTGTTGATGATGGACATGTCCCGCGCGCCCATGAGCGAGAACTGCAGCGTCCGCGGGATGGGCGTTGCCGTCAGCGTCAGCGTGTCCACGTTCACCCGCAGCTGCTTGAGCTTCTCCTTGGCCGCCACCCCGAACTTCTGCTCCTCGTCGACGATGAGCAGGCCCAGGTCCTTGAAGCGGACCGTCTTCCCCAGGATGGCGTGCGTGCCGATGAGGATGTCGACCTTCCCCTCGGCCAGGGCCTGCTTCACCTCGCGCTGCTCGCGGGCCGAGCGCAGCCGGGAGAGCAGCTCCACGCGGACGGGGAAGTCCGCCAGCCGCTGCCCGAAGGTCTTGTAGTGCTGCAGGGCCAGCACCGTGGTCGGCACCAGCACGCACACCTGCTTCCCGTCGGTTGCGGCCTTGAATGCCGCCCGGACCGCGATCTCCGTCTTGCCGAAGCCCACGTCGCCGCACACCAGGCGGTCCATCGGGATGTCGGCCTCCATGTCCTGCTTGACGGCCCGGGTCGCCAGCAGCTGGTCCGGCGTGTCCTCGAAGATGAAGGAGGCCTCCAGCTGCTCCTGGAGGTAGCTGTCGGGCGAGAAGGCGAAGCCCTTCTCCACCCGGCGGGCCGCGTATAGCCGGATGAGCTCCCGGGCCCGCTCCTTCACCTCGCGCTTGACGCGCTCCTTCATGCGGCTCCACACCCCGGAGCCCAGCTTGTGGATGGTCGGCGGCTCATCGTCGCTGGCGCGGTACTTCGAGAGGCGGTGCAGGTTGTGGATGCTCACCATGAGCGTGTCGCCGTCGCGGTACGAGAGGCAGACGTACTCGCCCGATGTGCCCCCCGCCCCCTCGCGGATGAAGCCCTCGAAGCGGCCCACCCCGTGGTCCACGTGCACGACGTAGTCGCCCGGGTGGAGCGCCTGCAGCTCGTTGAGGGTGAATGCATCGCGCTTGGGCAGCGCCTTGCGCAGCTTGTAGCGGTGGTAGCGGTCGAAGAGCTGGTGGTCCGTGTATACGTTCACGCCGCTGTCCGCGTCCGAGAAGCCCTCGTGCAGCGGGAGGGATACCAGGCGGTAGCAGTCGCGCTCCAGGCCCAGCTCGTCGAATATGGCCCGGAGGCGGCGCCTCTGGCTCTCCTGCTCGGCGAAGATGTAGGTCCTGTGGCCCATCTGATGCTCCCGGTTCAGGCTCTCGACCAGCGAGGGGAAGTTGCGCGCGAAGTTCGGCTGGGGCTGCGTGCGGAAGCTCACGGTTGCACCCTGTTCGCCCTCGCCGAGCCCTAGCTCGAAGCGCGTATGCTGGCCCACCGCCGCGGCCAGCTCCTCGGGGCGTAGGAAGCACTCCGCCAGCTCGTTGCTCAGGCCTTTGGTCTGGTCTGCGTAGCGCTCTAGGGAGGGGGCCCAGTCCTCGGTCCACACGGTGGCGTTGTCCGTGAGCAGCTCCAGAATGCTCTGCTGGCCGCCGGTTGGGGCGTTGGTGAATAGGGGGATGATGCGGCATGCGTCCATGCTGCCGGTCGAGAGCTGGGTGTCCACCGAGAAGCGGCGGATGCTGTCCACCTCGTCGTCCAGGAAGTCGAAGCGGTAGGGCTCGTTGTCCTCGAAGGAGAAGATGTCCACGATGGAGCCCCGCCGCGCGTACTGCCCGGGGCGGAATACGAAGTCCTCCCGGGTGAAGCCCATGTCGGCCAGCAGCTCCTCGAGCGTGTTGGGCTGGAGCCGCTCACCCACCTTGATGCTCAGGATGCTGGCCGTGTAGCTCTCGCGGCTCACGATTCGCTCGCCCACCGCCTCCAGCCAGGTGACCACGATTAGCCGCCCCGCCGCGTCGCCCAGCTCCTCCTGCCGCCCCACCAGCTCGTTGCGCTGCACCTGCGCCTCGGCCGATGGCGAGCCCTGGCCGGGGCCCTCCGGGTAGCTCGAGGGGAAGTACAGCAGCTGCGCCTCGCCCAGCGCCGCCGAGAGGTCAGAGTAGAGGTAGGCCGCGGCCTCCTGCCCCTCGCAGATGGCGACCTGCACCCCCTCGCCATCCTGCTGCAGACCGGCCAGCAGCAGGGCGACGAAGGACCCGCTGAGCCCGCGTAGCCGGGCGGAGTCCCCCTTGGACCTACACCCGGCGAGGGTCTGCCCCCCCGGGCCGCGGACCGCGCCGCGCGCCAGCTCCAGGAAATCGTTCACCCCCCCGGTCACCCCATCGCCCTCAAGCGTCTGCCCCATCTAGTAGCCCGCCTCCATCGTGCGGATTTGTTCGCCACATACCGAAAAGGCGCGCACGGGGAAAAGCCCCATGCGCGCTGCTCTATGCGTGGCTATCGCTAGCCCCATCGGAGCTAGAGATGCTCGAAGGTGAACGGTAGTTTGATGATCTGCGAGTAGTCCTCGCCCGCCTCGCGCATGTCCTCATCGTCCTTCTGGTAGTACCACACGACCTTCACGGTGTGGCCCGCCTCGCCCAGCTCGGAGAGCCGCTTGAGGATGCCCAGAATCGCCTTCGAGGAGCTCGTGTTGTAGTACTCCAGCTTCATGTGGAACACCGTTTCGGTGGCCGGCGAGGCGGCGTACGATTCAATCCACTCCATCGCCGGACGGTACAGCTCTATCGAATTCTCCGGGATGGAGCGACCCTCCACCACCAAATGCCCATCGGGCGTAAAGCCAATCGATGGCGTACGCTTCGTACCCTCTATCTTCAGAATTTCCATCGCAAAAAAATTATTCTACCCACCAACAGAATCAGCCCACCGCCCCCGCTCTACTGCGCAAAGGTAGCAAAAATCTACCACTCTGCAACAGGTGCTCGCCACCCGTGGCTAGTCTGCTACGAATTTAATTTGCAGCGGCATCCAGCAGCAGCTCCACCGGGCAGTGGTCCGAGCCCATCACCTCGGCGTGGATGCTCGCCCCGGCGATGCGGTCAGCCAGCCGCGCCGAGACCAGGAAGTAGTCGATCCGCCAGCCCGCGTTGTTGGCCCGCGCCCGGCCCCGGTACGACCACCAGGAGTAGGCCCCGACGGCATCGGGGTGCAGGTGGCGGAACGTATCCACGAAGCCCGCCCCCAGCAGCTCGCTCATCTTGCCCCGCTCCTCGTCCGTGAAGCCCGCGTTGCGGCGGTTCGTCTTCGGGTTCTTCAGGTCGATCTCCTGGTGCGCCACGTTCATGTCGCCGCAGATCACCACCGGCTTGCGCGCGTCCAGCCCCACTACGTACGCCCGGAAGGCATCCTCCCACTCCATGCGGTACTCCAGCCGTCGCAGCTCGTCCTGCGAGTTCGGCACGTACACCGTCACCAGGTAGAAGTCCTCCATCTCCAGGGTGATTAGCCGCCCCTCGCGGTCGTGCGCCTCCACCCCAAGCCCGTAGCTGACGCGCTGCGGCTCGTGCCGGGTGTAGATGCCCGTGCCGCTGTAGCCCTTCTTCTCGGCGTAGCTCCAGTAGGAGGTGTAGCCCTCCAGCTCCGCGTCCAGCTGCCCGGCCTGCATCTTGCTCTCCTGCAGGCAGAAGAAATCCGCGTCCAGCGCCCGGACCACCTCCGGGAAGCCCTTCTTGTAGCAGGCCCGTAGGCCGTTCACGTTCCACGATACTAGCTTCATATCTCGTTGATTATGGGGTATACTTCCTGTGCCGGGCTTTACGGACACGGGTGAGGGTTTTGGGGATGTAAAGGTAGCATTTTTCCCTTTCCCCAAGGTTCTACCCCAGCCGTTCTGGGTGCGCATCCTCCGCGGCATGCCTCTGGGCTATTTCCCCTCTTTTGCCATGGTTGGGGGTACGTGGGGTCAGGCAATCCGTTCTAAATTGCGTCTAAATTGCAAATATAACTAGCTCATTACTTGCATTTTATACAGAAAGGAAAGGAAAGGAAAGGAAAGGAAAGGAAAGGAAAGGAAAGGAAAGGCCGCTTCGATGTTTGGGCGATGGGGATTCCCACCATGGGGTCACGGCGGCAATGGGCAGATTCATGTATATGAGTTTGAAGTCGGAAAGATTTTCTAGATAATCAATAAAAAACTAAGGTACTATGAGAATTCTGGGTAACATCTTGTGGCACATTCCATTCTGCGGGTTCATGTCCGCATTGCTATGCTTTCTGCTCGGTGGTCTGCTGGTGCTCACGGTGGTGGGCGCGCCGATTGGCTTGGGGTTGATACAGCTGTCCAAATTCTTACTGACGCCCTTTTCCTGCGCGATGGTCAGCAAGAGCGATATGGATGCCTCACCGAACAAGCAGTGGGAGACTTTCGGCACGGTAGTGCGGATTCTGTATTTCCCGGTGGGTGTATTTCTGGCCGTTGTGGCGGCTTTTCAGGTAGTAGGCCTCTTCGTCACGATAGTCGGGATCCCGGTGGCGCTGGTTCTGGCCAAATCCCTGGGGACCTTCTTCAACCCCGTGGGCAAGGTCTGCGTTTCCCGCGCGGTGGCGAACGAGGTGGCATCGCGGAAGGCCAAGGCGCAGCTCGACGGGTATTCGTCGTAGGCGCACCCTCGTAGCCCGCGCATTCAGGACTTGAAAAGGGGGTATTCGCCCACGCATGGCGGGCGAATACCCCCTCTAGCTGCTTGCGTCCCAGTTGGTTGTGCTTCCGCGCGCCTTACTCCACCTTGTAGACTATGGCCAGCCCCCCCTCGGCCGTTTCGCGGTAGAGGGAGGGGAGGTCCTTGCCGGTGCGGCGCATGACCTCCACGACCTGGTCGAAGCTCACGCGGTGCTGCCCGTCGCTGAAGGTGCCGTAGGTGTTGGCGTCGAGCGCGCGGGCGGCGGCGAAGGCGTTGCGCTCGATGCAGGGTATCTGGACCAGGCCGCAGACGGGGTCGCACGTCAGGCCGAGGTGGTGCTCCAGGCCCATCTCCGCGGAGTACTCGATCTGGCTGAGCGAGCCGCCGAAGAGCTGGCACGCGGCGGCGGCCCCCATGGCGCAGGCCACGCCGATCTCGCCCTGGCAGCCGACCTCCGCGCCGGAGATGGAGGCGTTGGTGCGCACCACGTTGCCGAAGAGGCCGGCGGTGGCCAGGGAGCGCAGGATGTGCTTTCGCCCGTAGTCGCGGCTCTGCTCCAGGTGGTAGAGCACGGCCGGGATGACCCCGCAGCTGCCGCAGGTAGGGGCCGTGGCGACGCGCCCCAGGCAGGCGTTCTGCTCGCTGACGGCCAGGGCGTAGGCGTAGACCAGGCCCCGGCTGCGGATGCTCATCGAGCCGAAGCCCATGGCCTTGGACCAGTACTTGGAGGCCTTGCGGTGTAGGCCCAGGCCGCCGGGTATGATGCCGTCCGCGTCGAGGCCCTCGACCACGGCGGCGCGCATGACGTTCCACACCTCGTCGAGGTAGTCCCAGATGTCGCTCTCCTCGTGCTGGTCCACGTAGCTCCAGAAGGAGTGGCCGCTCTCGGTGAGCTCGCTGAGGATGTCCTTGATGTAGTGCTTGGGGTAGACCTCGCCCCCCGCGCGCTCGTCGAACTCCTCGCAGGCGAGCGCGCCCCCGCCCACGCTGTAGACGGTCCAGCTGTCGAGCAGGCGCGCCTGGCCGCTGGGGTCATCGCGCCAGCCCTCGAGTATCATGCCGTTGGGGTGGTCGGGTAGCGTTTCGGTGTAGTGCCACTCGATGCGGCAGGGGGCCTTGGGCTCTATGGTCTGCTGCAGGCCGGTGTCGGTCATGTGGCCCTTGCCGGTGGTGGCCAGGCTGCCGTAGAGGTGCACAACGTAGCGGCTGGCCTCGGGGCATCGTGCCAGGAACATCTCGGCGGCCCGCACTGGGCCCATGGTGTGGCTCGAGCTCGGGCCGTTGCCTATGCGGAATATCGACTTTATGGTGTCCATTCGTTCGGGTCTTTGGTTTGTGGCGCGAAGGTAAGGAAGTTGGGGGAGTTGGGGTGTGCTCTTCCCAGCTCCGGGCGTGATGCAGGGGGGCCAGAGGGGAAATCTCGGCGGCTAGCTCCTCCGACGAGTGCCGCTTGCCATGGGCCTGGGGCGAGCCCCCTAGCCGTGGTGTACTATGCCTCCCCCTTGCTTTCGAGCTCTTTCAGGGGCGTACCCCTCCCGTCCTTCCACTCCGTTAGGCCGTTGGCCGAGCCGCCCACGGCGAACTGCGCTGCGCCTGAGGGGCTGGTGAACAGGATGTCCTCCAGCAGCCGCCAGTTGGCATCTATCCTGCCCTCCGCGCGGGCCCTTTCCCTTTGCAGTATGACGGTCCGGCTGCAGCTACCATTCACCGACTGCGAAATCTGGCTTCCCTTAAGCAGCACGAAGCCCTCCGCGCTCCGCCTCCCCATCGCCTCTATGCCCTTCCTCCGGCAAAAAAGGAGTGGTTCGGTATCTGTTGGCTGGATTTCGTCGTCCTTTTCCCTGTCGTCCGAAAGGGGCTCGAACAGCTTGTAGCCCAGGGCCCCCATTATCAGCCGGGAGTAGTCGATGAACTCCTCCAGCTCGCTCTCCTTCTCCTCGGTGACATTCCCGTGCGGCGGCTCAACCTCATTCTGCACTCGGTAGCGCCTCGACGCGAGCGCCATGCTGTGGAAGCGGTTCTCGAGGTAGCTTATCTCTGTGGGGCCGAAGGAGTTGTTCGAGGTGGTGAGCGCCACGGCCTCAGTCCAGTAGTAGGTCTTCTCGCCGTGGGTGTGTTCCTGCAGGCGATTGAGAATCCCTTGCCCGTTTTTTCGAATTCCGGCCTGGCCGATGTACACCGCGGGGTTGCCGCTCTCCTCTTCCGTGCCGAAGAGGAGGTAGATGCCCGTCTGCTGCAAGTAGTCTATGCCTTTGGTCCTATCTAGCTGGGTCCTCGGGATTTTGTACGCCACGCCGGTCCAGTTGGCCAGCGTGCATTTTATCCGCCCGCTCGCCCGGCCGTCCATCAGGAACAGGTTGATGTTCTTGCCTCTGCCCATTGTGATAGTATTCCAAAAAGCGCCATTCCCTGCGCCCTCCCTGCGCAAAGGTAGCATTATCCTTCAATTATTATCCTATTTTTGTACCACGAATAGTCGGGGTTTTCTCCTCTTCGGGGAAACTCCCTTGGTAAGACCATCAAAAGGGATAGCCATGCTACACTACGTGCTGGGAAAAAAGCTGGATGCTGAGAAGCGTGACGGGTTGAGGTGCGAGGATAGCATGACCTCCTCCATCCTCGGCACATTGCAGTATTTGCCCGGGGGGATGCTATGGAATATTCTACGCCGTGCGTGCGGAAATGAGCAGGGAGGGGAGGATGTAGGGGAGCTTTAGAAGGTAGAATTCTGGCCGAGCTGGCCGCCCGAGGGCACGAAGAATAGCCTTAGGGTTGAGCCCGATGTCTTCCTATCCTTTGCGCGGATGGATGTTATCGTGGAGGCCAAGAGGGATGGGGAACCGCAGATGGAGGAGCAGTGGCGCAATGAGCTAGCAGGCCATTGCAATGAGTATAAGGGGCGTAGCCGGGTGCTCATCGCACTGGGGGGAAACATAGGCTTTGAGATTAGCAAGTGGAGAGGGAGGGTATACCCCTGCAGCTGGTACGCCCTGCTCAACGCGGTGGATAGCACGTTGGGAGCGGAGGCCTCAGGAATGCATACGGGGCGCATACTTCAGGATACCGTGAGCGCATTCGCTTTCTTTGGCTATTGCCCGTACCATGGGGATGCAGGATTGGTGAAGCAGGCCGCAAAATGTAAAATGGGTTATGAACGATATGGAGACATCCTCAGAAGGGCTAAGGATAGCCTTGCAGCGGGTACGAGAAGCGCATAGGTTGGTATACGAGTACCAGGATTGGGTGCAGAGCCTCATGCTCCATATGCAGGAGCATTATAAGATGCCCTGTTTAGTTCCCAAGCAGAGGTTTTGCAATTACCATCTCCAGACCTATGAGACGGAGTACTATTTTGGCTATAAGGAATGCGCTAAGTCGTATTACTTCGACTTCTCGGTGCTACTGATTACCGACAGCGGGTGGCATAAATCGGGAGGAGAAACGGGGCATAGGGTGGATAGGCGCGAGCTGGATGGGTTTGTCGATGCCGAGAAGGCGGACTCGGTACTCATTTTCTACGTAGAGACGAATAGGGGTAAGAGGGATGCATCTAATGAGGCGAAATGGGCTATGAACATCGATTCCGCCAGGGATTGCCTGCTGCGGGGCCGAGATGTGTATGCGGAGGGGCGTGTATACGCCAGGCTCTACCCGATGGAGTGCTTCGCGACGCATGAGTCGACCAGTGAGGCACTTGAGAAGTTTAGGGAGGGGGTAAAGGAGCATCTGGAGTGCGATACGAAGAGAAGCCTACCCCTTTAGCCTCCCGCCCCGGAGGCAGCCCAGCTCGATTTTGATGTACTGCTTGGGGGGCTCTTGGCCGCCTGGGGCATCCTTGTACACGCGGGCGTAGATAGCCCCCCGGTAGACGAAGGGCGCGTCGCCGTCGCCGAGCCAGCCGGAGTTTCGTGGGATGAAGCTGATGCCGAGTATGCCAAGCTCTAGGACAACTCGTCGCTCGCGCCCCTTCCCGAGGCGGACAACCTGCAGGTTTATCCCATCCTCCGTCTCATACCACCGCTTGCCCACGGCGATGATGTAGCTCGCATCGGGCGCAATGAAGGGCAGGAAGCCGAAGCCCGGGCCGCATAGCAGGACCTGGCCCGTGCGCTTGTCCACGAAATGGTAGTTCAGCATGTCGTCTATGGCTTGCTCCACCTCGATGAGGTCCGCCTCGGGGATGTCGCCCACGTACTCGAACTCCCCGCAGGAGGCGCAGAATGTGTCGTAGTCCTCATCACCCTCTGGCCGCTCCCCTCCGCTCGGGGTGGGGTAGTCGTCCAGCTGCCCCAGCTGGAGCACGGAGTCTAGCCGGAGGGTGTTGCCATCCGTGGGGGGCAAAGTGCCGTATCGGTCCTCCGTATCCGCGGGGTAGAGCAGCCTACGTCCGCCGTGCAGCGGGATGCTCAGCACGCCGTTGTCGGTGCGGACCAGCGGGTCTTTCCTGACCGCGTAGAGCGAGTCATCGCCGAGGGCGAAGTACTCCTCCTCCGTGATGAGCGTCATGCGTAGGTATTTCCCCGGCTCAACGCTTCGGGGCTCTGCGTATACCGTGCCGTTCTGGGCATGGAGCTGGATGGGGGCGAGGAGGTCCTCCGGGGTGATGAGCGAGGGGGATGGAGCAGGGTTCTTCGTGCTGTCGTCATGCTTCTTGCTGCTTGCGGAGCTGTCCGATGCGCGCTCGGTAGAGTCCACGGGGTTAAGCTCAATGATGGGGGACGGGGTGTAGTGGCAGGCGGCGAGCAGGGTGCTCAGGGTCAGAAGGGTAAGTAGCTGTAGGTGTCGCATCTTGTGTCGTTATACTGGGTGCTTGGGCTGGTAAAGTTACGGGATTTTGTCTAGAGTGTGGGTGTAGGTGACTAGCTCATCCCCTCCCAGCCCTTCAACCTAGCGCTCCACTGCGAGCTATCCGCTCTCTCCGCCAGGAGGTCCCTGAATGCGGCGACTTCCTGCCGAAACAGCTCTACGGTGCAGAGTAGGGTGGGGGGGTACTCGTGGCTGAAGTAGTCGAGTCGTCTCGCCCTCTCCTCCAGTATGAGCTGCAGGGTGGCTTCGCTAGCCTGAAGGGCGTAGGACCTCTCGAGGAGGTGTAGCGTGTCGTAGCTACTCGGGGCACCGCCGATTGCCCTGACGAGGGTCTCGGCGCAGGCCCAGTCGCTGTAGAAGAACTGCTGCAGCTGCGCGGCCCACCGCAGGTAGAGCGCGTCCTTCTGCTGGCATTTACGCGCTAGCACGGGGAGGACGACCTCCCGGAAGAGGGGGTGCTGCAGACGTAGCGGTGCGTTGGAAACCTCCTCCCCGTTGTTGGCCAGAAAGCCGCTGGCCAGGAGGGTGCTGCAGAGGTCATGGACGAAGGCCTCGACATGTGCCTCATCCTCCGCTCTCAGCCCGGCGATGAGCTCAAGGAGGAGGCGGTTGCTGGCCTTCTTGGACCCGGCCAGCCGCACGCGGTTGTACTCCTGCCAAAGGGATTGGAGCCGCGGGGTGGGGAGGCGCACGGCGCTGCCCTGCGGCTTGTCCGTCTGCTGCTCATCCCCGTCCTGTGCGTATGCCATGGGTCTTTCCCTTTCGTGATTATTTGGCGAAGGTAGCGATAATTCCGCTTGCGCAGCATGCCACCCTGGCGAACGGGCGCACCATCTGCCGGCAACTCCACCCCCGCCCAGCCACGCCCCCGGCCTACCGGTGCGTAATCCTCAGCAGGCCGAAGAAGGGGCTTATCTCCTGAATATCCGCAATTTGCAGGCTTGCGCCCTCCAGCGCCGCGTCCAAATCCCCGATGGAGTAGAACCAGTACTCCGGCGGGGTGCTCGCCTTCATGTCCTCCCAGGTGTAGATGTACCCCTCCCGCAGGTGGGGCTTAATCTGGCTCTCGTACACGTCTCTCGGCGTGGTATGCGCCAGTAGGTAGCGGTATACCCTGTTGAATTTCTCGGGCGCGGCCTCAGGCTCGAATAGGATAATCTCGTCGGCCATGACCATTTCGCCGCCCGGCCGCAGCATGCGCGCCACGGTGCTGAATAGTCGCTCCCAGCCACCCCGCACCACCTGGTGCAGCACCAGGGAGGAGACTACCAGGTCGACGCTCCCCGCGGGCAGCGTGAGGTCCTCGATGCGGCCTTGCTGAAAGGCGACGTGGGTATCGCCAGCGAAGGCGGCCCTCGCCCGTCGGATGTTCTCCTCGCTCAGGTCCACCCCAAGGGCCGAGGCGAAGCGGGGGGCGAATGCATGCATGGATGCCCCCCAGCCGCAGCCCAAATCCAGCACCCGCTCGCCCCTCTGGACGCCAGCGAATTCGAGCATCCGCTCGCTCAGCGCCCTCGTGGTCTCGTACGTATCCCGCCCGTCCGGGCTGATGGTCCGCTTGATGAACGTGGCCAGCTTCCCGGCCCAATCCCTTTCCATATGTGCCGTCTTTAGTACCGTGCGATCTCCCCCTTGAATAGCCGTACCCGTTCCCACAGCGGCCCCTTCGCGCCCATGGTGAAGGCGATGTCGCTGCTACGGATGGCCACCAGCTCCGAGCCGACATGTAGGTCCAGCTCGCTCAGCAGCTTGGCGGTGAATTGGACCACCCCTCCCGCCTCGATGCCCAGCCAGGTATAGCTGCGACCCTTATACCTCACCAATTCCCCCTCGGGGAGCGCCCTGTCCCTCAGCTCGGGGCATTCCGACAGCATGTGCCCCAGCTTGGAGGGGGCCAGGAGGGGAAGGGTCGTGACGCAAAATCCCCCCGTCGTTTTGCTCCCTCCGATGAGTATGATGTGCTCATTCTCAGCGAGATGGTATTCCGTAGCGGCCTGTGCTGGGACCCGCATGGACATGTCCTCACGAATGTGGGAAATCCCAAAGATGAACTTCCCCCCTTTGCTTATCTGCGGCATACTACTATATATGTGTGCTAGCATTCATTCTGAACCGTCGCTCCCCGCTCACCCCAAAAGTAGCATTTTCTGCCCGCTTGGTGGGGCTGGTACACCATTTTTTTCGAAATATCCCCCCGCCCCCCGTCGTACTACATCTTGATTACCAGCCATGCAGGGTGGCTCAGCAAGGCGAACCATAGCGTAATCACTCATTTGCCTCTCCAATATCCATGGTTTTTCCTATATTTGCGCCCGAACTTAACGTGAAACTTAGATATGAAGGCATTCGTATTCCCGGGCCAGGGCGCCCAGTACGTAGGGATGGGGAAGGCGCTATACGATGGTCACCCCGAGGCCAAGGAGCTGTTCGAGCGGGCCAACGAGCTGCTGGGCTTCCGCATCACCGACGTGATGTTCTCCGGCACGGAGGACGACCTGAAGCAGACCAAGGTTACCCAGCCGGCCATCTTCCTGCATTCGGTGCTCCTGGCGCGCTTGCTCCCGGACTTCCGCCCCGACATGGTGGCGGGCCATTCGCTGGGGGAGTTCAGCGCGCTGGTGGCCGCGGGCGCGTTGACCTTCGAGGATGGACTGCGCCTGGTCTCGGCCCGCGCGCTGGCCATGCAGGAGGCCTGTGAGCTGGAGCCCTCGACCATGGCGGCGATACTGGGCCTGGCCGACGGGGACGTGGAGCGCATCTGCGGCGAGGTGGATGGGGTGGTCGTGCCGGCCAACTTCAACTGCCCGGGCCAGCTGGTCATCTCGGGCAGCATGGATGCGATAGCCAAGGCCTGCGAGGCCCTCAAGGCGGCCGGCGCCAAGCGCGCCCTGCCCCTGAAGGTCGGGGGGGCATTCCATAGCCCGCTGATGGAGCCCGCGCGGGTGAAGCTCGAGGCGGCCATCGTGGCGACCCCCTTCGCCGAGCCGATCTGCCCGGTGTACCAGAACGTGGACGCCGCGCCGCACCGCCAGCCCGAGGAGATCAAGGCGAACCTGGTGGCCCAGCTCACCGCGCCGGTCCGCTGGACGCAGACCGTGGAGCGCATGGTGGCCGACGGGGCGACGGACTTCGTGGAGCTCGGCCCCGGCAACGTGCTGCAGGGCCTGGTGAAGAAGACGGCCCAGGGGGCGAATACCGCCGGTTTCCAGGAGGTGTAGGGCACCCGGGGGGCGATGTGGGCTCGGGGGGTGTGGCTCGTCCCCCGACGGTGGCCTTTTGCGTTCTCCCGTCCGTCCCCAATCGTCGTGCTGGACAGCGTTTTCCCGGCCGGAGCGCAACAACCTTTGGAAGAAGGGTTACGTATAGGGTAGATATGGCATGCTTATCCCTGCGCTGATGTGGCGCAGATGAGGTGTCGATTTTTAATGCGATTGAAGTTATGGAGTCCAAATTAGCAACTCTTAGAGGAGTTTTCGCGTCGGGGGGATTTGCGCACTGCGGGTGCACGTACTACTCTGGGCGCTTGGACCATAACTTGATGCAATCGCTCGCGGACAGTTGCCAGCGGGAGCTGGAGGCCGCCGGTTTCTCCACCCGTCTGCAGCGCCGGGTTTTCCATGCCTGCGTGGAGCTGCTGAACAACGCCCTCCAGCACGCGGCGATGCCGGTGGCCCCCGGTAGGCCCTACGGGGTGCAGTTCCTGATGCTGCTCGACGGGCCCAAGGCGCAGCTGTACGTGGGCAACGTGGTGACGAACGTGCAGGCCACGGCGCTGCAGCGGCGTATCGACATGCTCAACGGCCTCCCGAAGGACAGCGTGCAGTCGATATTCCTCAACCAGCTCAGCGATGGGATGGTGTCCGAGACGGGGAATGCGGGCCTGGGTCTCATCGACATGGTGCGCAAGGCGGATGCCCCGCTCGGCTACGACTTCTCGCCCTTTGAGGGGGACCTGATGTACTACGAGGTCTCTGTGGTTTTCAGCGAGGCGCCAGCGAAGTCGCACCCCTGCTGCGCTAGCTAGTACTCAGCTGCCAGGGCGGGCTCCGCGTACCCCGGCGGCCAATATATAGGTGTTGTATGAAGAGATTGCTTCTTTCCTTGCTACTGCTCGCGGCCGGCCGGGTGGCGATGGGGCAGATAGACCACGAGGCCATGGAGCGGGAGCGGATGCGCGCCAACGGCGTGGAGTACTGCACGCAGTTCACCCATAAGTACCACAAGGGCCAGGCGGCCCCGGAGGGCTACAAGGCCTGCGAGACGAGGTACAACCGCGAGGGTAAGCCGCTGGAGGTGACCAACTACCGGGCCAACGGCAAGGTATCGTCGAAGCTCTTCTTCGAGTACGATGGCCAGGGGCGGCGGGTGTCCTACCGCAAGGAGGAGCCGGTGGATGGCAAGCAGATGAAGGTCTCCTTCCTGCAGCGTTTCACCTACGACCAGCGGGGCAACAAGCGCTCGGAGACGGGCTACGATGGGAGCGCGCGCTACCGTGTGGTGTATAGCTACCTGCCCAACGGGAAGCTGGCCAACATCACGCGCTACAACGCGGACAACTCGGTGGCCGAGCGGTGGATATACTCCTACAGTGGTGATAAGCAGCTGATTAGCGTCACGCCCAAGTCCGGCGTGCCCTACCAGATGGAGAAGGTCTTCGGCCGGGGCGGGGAGCTCCTCTCGGAGACGACCTTCGACGGGGCGGGCAAGGAGCAGAAGAAGGTGGAGTACGCCTACGGCCGGGGGGGGCGCAAGGAGCAGGAGCGCCAGAGCTACGGCGGGCAGCTGAGCTCCACCCAGGAGTACCACTACAACGCGAAGGGGCAGCTCGAGAAGGTGTTCCTGCAGAAGCCCAAGCAGCGGCGCTTCGTGAACAACGGCTACGTCTACGACCCGAGCGGCCAGCTCATCAAGGAGGAGTGGGCCGAGGGCAATCCGGACCAGATGTCGAGCCGGGTGACGGAGTACAAGTCGGGCAACGTGGTGCGGGTGGAGTCGTACTACGCCCCGTATCGCTACCGGGTAATGTATACCTACGAGTACAGGAAGTTCTAGGTCCTATTCTCTGGGGTTCAGGATGTTCGGGGGGTATTCTACCATGCGTTCGTCCGTGTGGGGGGCGGTGTGGGCATGGCCTTTTGGCGGGGTTGAGCGGGGGCATGATGGGGGAGTGACCGGGGTTTTTGGGTGGCGTTCGCGGCGGTGCTTTCTGCCGGGGGACGGCGATTAGTGCGCAATTTCTTAGCTTTGTGGGCGTTTTAGTGTACGGAAGCCGCGGCGGGTGGCTTCGTGCATTTTGGTAGAACTAACTAGAGCAAGGAAGATGGAAGAGCGCCAGGGGGTGGATATTCGTGAGCTGAACGCTCGGATAGAGCGTGAGAGTTCGTTTGTGGATTTGCTCAGCATGGAGCTGGGGCGGGTGATAGTGGGGCAGAAGCACCTGGTGGAGTCGTTGCTGGTGGGCCTGCTGGCCGATGGGCATATCCTGCTGGAGGGGGTGCCGGGCCTGGCCAAGACGCTGGCCATCAGCACGCTGAGCCAGAGCATCGATGCGCACTTCGCCCGGGTGCAGTTTACGCCCGATTTGCTGCCGGCCGACCTGATAGGCACCCTGATATACAGCCAGAAGCGGGAGGAGTTCGAGGTGAAGAAGGGGCCCATCTTCGCGAATTTCATCCTGGCCGACGAGATCAACCGCTCGCCCGCGAAGGTGCAGAGCGCGCTGCTGGAGGCCATGCAGGAGCACCAGGTGACCATCGGCGACCACACCTACAAGCTCCCGGAGCCCTTCATGGTGATGGCGACGCAGAACCCGATAGAGCAGGAGGGGACCTACCCTCTGCCCGAGGCGCAGGTGGACCGCTTCATGCTGAAGGTGGTGCTGGACTACCCGCGGCGGGAGGAGGAGGCCCTGATAGTGCGGCAGAATATCCAGGGCGAGCGCGCGCGGGTGAATCCGGTGGTGCGGCCCGAGGACATCGTCAATGCGCGGAGCGTGGTGCGGGATGTGTACCTGGATGAGAAGATAGAGCGCTACATTGTGGACATCGTGTTCGCGAGCCGCGAGCCGGAGGCCTACGGCCTGGGCGACTACGGGGCGATGATTGCCTACGGGGGCTCTCCCCGTGCGAGCATCAGCCTGGCGCTGGCCGCGAAGGCGTACGCCTTCATGAAGCGGCGTGGCTACGTGGTGCCGGAGGATGTGCGGGCCGTGGCGATGGACGTGCTGCGCCACCGGGTGGGCCTGACCTACGAGGCGGAGGCGGAGAACGTGAGCTCGGAGCAGATCGTGACCGAGATACTCAATCGGGTGGAGGTGCCGTAGTCCGGGCTGGGTGAGCACGATGCAGACGAGGGAGATGCTGGCCCGCCTGCGGCGGGTGGAGATTCGGGCCCGGGGCCTGAGCAACGAGGTCTTCGCGGGCGAGTACCACAGCGCGTTCAAGGGGCGGGGCATGGCCTTCAGCGAGGTGCGGGAGTACCGCTTCGGGGACGATGTGCGGAATATCGACTGGAATGTGACCGCTCGCTTCAACGCCCCGTACGTGAAGGTGTACGAGGAGGAGCGGGAGCTGACGGTGATGCTGGTGGTGGACGTGAGCGGCTCGCGGACCTTCGGCACGGAGGAGCTCTCGGTCAAGAACGTGATGACGGAGATGGCGGCGGTGCTGGCCTTCTCGACCATTCACAACAACGACAAGGTGGGGGTCATCTTCTTCTCCGACCGGGTGGAGAAGTTCATCCCCCCGAAGAAGGGGCGCAAGCACGTGCTGCGTATCATCTGGGAGCTGATGAGCTTTGAGCCGGCGGGCCAGGGGACGGACGTGAGCGTGGCCCTGCGCTACCTGACCAACGCGATAAAGCGACGCTGCACGGCCTTCGTGCTGAGCGATTTCATCGACTTCTCGGGGGGGGAGCCGCGCTTCTCGGAGGCGGTGAAAATCGCGTCGAACAAGCACGACCTGGTGGCCTTCCGGGTGTACGACCCGCGGGAGGAGAGCCTGCCCGACGTGGGCCTGCTGCGCCTCATGGACGCGGAGCTGGGCGTGGCCCGCTGGGTGAACACCTCGAGCCGGAGGGTGCGGGAGGCCTACGCGGCGGCGGCCGTGGCCCGGGAGCAGGCCCTGCGGCGGGTGTTCTCGAAGTCGGGGGTGGACTGGGCGAGCGTGTCCACGGACAGGGACTACGTGCAGCCCATGCTGAAACTATTCAAACAGAGGGGGTAGATGCGAATTCGGAGGTGTTTCTTTAGCCCGGGTATGGGGGCGCTGCTGCTCCTGCTGCTCTTCGTGGCGCATCCCCGGGTCTTGTCGGCGCAGGGGGTCGACGTGCAGGTATCGGCGGACTCGATCGTGGTGGGCGACTCGGTGGGCGTTACCCTGCGCGTGGACGCACCGGGGGGCTGGGATGTGTTCCACCCCCTGATACCCGACACGCTGGGCGGCGGGCTGGACCGCATAGGCGAGAGCCGCTGGGATACGCTCAGCAACAACGACACGCTCTTCTCGGCCACCCTCCAATTCCCGGTGAGCGCGTACGATAGCGGGGTGTACCTCCTGCCGTCCATCCCCTTCATCCTGCTGCACGACGGGGTGTCGGACACGCTCTACAGCCGTCCGTCCCTGCTGTACGTGGCCTACGCGCAGCGCGACAGCGCGGTGGCGGACATCATGCCGCTGGTGGGCCCGCTGGAGCAGGGGCTCACCCTGGCGGAGGCCCTGCCGTGGGTCGTGGGCGGGCTGGTGCTGCTGGCGATAGCCGTGCTGGCCTACTACCTGCTGCGACGGCGGCGGCGGGCGGATGAGCCCGTGGTGGACCCCCGCCGCCTGGTGCCAGCGGATGAGTACGCGCTTGGGGTGCTGGAGGCGCAGCTACACGACAGGACGTGGCGCAACCCGGGCGTGAAGCACTTCTTCACGGAGGTGAGCGGCGCGCTGCGCTTCTTCATGGGCGAGGTGTGGGGCATACGGGCGATGGAGGGCACGACGGAGGAAATCCTCGGCGAGCTCGACGCGTCGGCGCCCTGCACGAGGGGGCAGCGCGAGACGGTGCGCCGGATTCTGGAGCTGTCCGACCAGGTGAAGTTCGCGAAGTACGTGCCGCTCGAGCATGAGTGCACGCAGGTGGCCATGGATGCGATAGGGCTGGTGCGCGAGGTGGGGGTACCGGAGGGGAATGTGGTGGAGAGCGACGAGGCGGCCACTGGCGCATCCCTGCCGATTAAGGAGGAGGAGTAGGTATGCTGAACATGGAGTTTGCCAATCCCGGCTACCTCTGGCTGCTGCTGCTGGTTCCGCTGCTGGCGCTGTGGTACTACCTCAAGGACCGCGACCCGAGGCATTCCCTCCGCTTCGCGTCCTTCCAGCTCTTCGGCGAGGGCGCGGAGGGCGGGGCGGTCTACGGGGCCTCGTGGTACCGCCACGCGCCCATCGTGCTGCGCCTGCTGGCGCTGGCCCTGCTGGTGATGGCGCTGGCCCGGCCGCAGGACTACAGCTCGGAGCGGGAGTCCACCACGGAGGGGATAGACATCGTGCTCTCGATGGACGTATCCGGCTCGATGCTGGCCAAGGATTTTGAGCCGAACCGCATCGAGGCGGCCAAGAAGCTGGGCATCCAGTTCATCTCGGGCCGCCGCTCCGACCGGATGGGTCTGGTGATTTTCGCCGGGGAGTCCTTCACGATGTGCCCGCTGACGATAGACCACGCCACGCTGATAAACCAGTTCAACTCGGTGGAGTCCGGCATGCTGGAGGACGGCACGGCCATAGGCTCCGGCCTGGCGATGGCCGTCAAGCGGCTCATGGCCAGCGATGCGCGCAGCCGGGTGGTCATCCTGCTGACCGACGGGGAGAACAACACCGGCGAGGTGTCGCCCCGCACGGCCGCGGAGATCGCCGCGACCTACGGCGTGCGGGTGTACGTAATCGGTATCGGCACGGAGGGCCAGGCGCTCTACCCGGTGCAGACCCCCTACGGCATGCGCTACGAGAAGGTGGAGGTGCACATCGACGAGCCGCTCATGCGCGAGCTGGCCCACATGACGGGGGGCGAGTACTTCCGGGCCACGGACAACGCGTCGCTCGAGGCGGTGTACGAGCGCATCGACCAGCTGGAGAAGTCGAAAATCCACGTCGACGAGTACGTCCGCAAGGATGAGGCCTTCATGCCCTTCGCGCTGCTGGCCCTGCTGCTGCTGCTGCTCGACCTCGGAGTGCGCGGGCTCCTCCTCCGCGTTTTGCCCTAACCCTTTAGATAGCAAGAAGACCTATGTTTCGATTTGGTGACCCAAGCGCGCTCTACTGGCTGGCGGTGCTGCCCCTGGTGCTGGTGGTGCTGGTGCTGGCCCGTAGGTGGCGGCGCATGCGCATTGCGGCCTTCGGCCACGCGGAGGCGGTGAGCCGGCTGATGCCCTACGCCTCGGGCGGGCGGTGGTGGGCGCGCAATGTGCTGTACCTGCTGGCGCTGGCGCTGCTCGTTGTGGGCCTGGCGCGCCCGCAGTTCGGCGTGGCCCGCGAGGACGTGAAGGGTAGGGGCTCGGAGATCATGGTGGTGCTGGACGTGTCGCGCTCCATGCTGGCGGAGGACGTGAAGCCCAGCCGCCTGGAGCGGGCGAAGCTGGAGATCTCGAAGCTGGTGAGCGAGCTCAAGCGCGATAGGGTGGGCCTCATCCTGTTCGCGGGCCGCGCCTACGTCCAGTTACCGATCACCTCCGACTTCGCGGCGGCGCAGCTCTTCCTGCAGAGCGTGAATACGGACATGATACAGCAGCAGGGCACGGTGATGGGCGAGGCCCTGAGCCTGGCCATGAAGTCCTTCGGCCCCTCCGAGCGGATGGGCAAGGCCATCGTGCTGATTAGCGACGGGGAGAGCCACGACGACGACCCCCTCTCGGTGGCCCGGCAGGCGGCCAAGGAGGGCATCCGGATCTTCACGGTGGGCTTCGGCTCGCCGTCGGGCAGCCTGATACGGCAGCCGGGCGGTGGCGTGCTGAAGGACGCGGCGGGCAACCCGGTGGTCACCCGCCTGGACGAGAAGACGCTCGCGGACATCGCCTCGACAACGGGGGGCGTGTACCTCCGCGCGGAGGTACATCAGGGCTCGCTCTCGCCCATCATCTCCCGGATAGAGGATCTGGAGAAGGGGGAGTACGACAAGGTGACCTACACGCGCTACAATGAGCAGTTTCAGCCCTTCCTGCTGGTCGCCCTCCTGCTCGTGGTCCTGGCCAGCGCGATGCTCGAGCGGAAGAACCGCTGGCTGAGCCTGCGCGGCGTGAAATCCCTAAACAAGCATTAGCCATGGGTGCTAGACTTTGGACAGCTGTACTACTCCTGTTGCTCTCGGCCCTGTCGTTGCCCGCCTCCGCCCAGGAGGCGAAGCACCTCCGTGCGGGCAATGCGCGCTACAAGGAGGGGAAGTACGATGAGGCGGAGGTGGAGTACTGGAAGGCGCTGACGGAGAGCCCCAGTAGCCCCAAGGCGAGCTTCAACCTGGGGGGCGCGCTCCACAAGCAGGAGAAGTACGACGAGGCCCTGCGGCGCTACGAGTCGGTGGTGCGGAACGAGAAGCTCTCCCCGGCCCTACGCGCCGACGCGCTCTACAACATGGGCAATGCGCACTTTCGCCAGGGGAAGTACGAGGCGGCGAAGGAGGCCTACAGGGCGGCGCTGCGTTTGAGCCCGCAGCACGCGAAGGCGAAGTACAACCTGTCGGAGACCATGCGTCGCCTCCGGGGGCAGGGGCAGAGCCCGCAGGACAATCAGCCGGACAATCAGCAAAATCAGGGCAATCAGCCGGATAAGCAGGATAAGGGGGGAGCGGACAATCAGCAGGATAATGGTCAGGGCCAGCAGAACCAGGACGGGGGGCAGCAGCAGCCTCAGGATGGGGATGGGCAGAAGGGCGGGCAGCAGGGGCAGGACGGGAAGGGCGGGGAGCGTCAGCCGCAGGATGGCGGGCAGCCGCAGCCGGGTGAGGATGGCCAGCAGCGGAAGGGCGATAAGGGCCAGCAGCAGGAGGGCGACAAGGGGCCCAAGCAGCAGGCCGACGAGGGGAATGCCGGGGATGATAGGCAGGGCGAGAAGGGTGAATGGGGCGAGAAGGGCGAGCCGGAGAGGGGCGATGGCCCGGAGGAGAGGAATAGGCCGGAGCAGGGGGCTGGTGTTGGGCGTGAGGAGATGAGCGGGGGGGCGGGTCGGCGGTCGGAGGGCTCGATGTCGGAGGCGGAGGCCGCGCAGCTGCTCAAGGCGCTGGAGAAGAATGAGGGGGAGATAAAGGCGCGCATAGACCGCATGCAGTCGAAGAAGGACCAGCGACGTAGGCGCGAGGCGAAGGATTGGTAGGTGGGGGAATGGTGGGATAGGATAATTAGTTGGATATGAAGAGTTTCAGTAGGTTTCTATCGGGATGCTTGTCGCTCACTTGCCTCCTGCTGCTGGCCACCGAGGGCTGGGGGCAGGAGCTGCAGGTCCACGCGCCGGGGTCGGTGCCGGCGGGGCAGCCGTTCCAGCTGCGCTTCGTGGTGGATGCCGATGTGGACAAGTTCAACCCGCCCGATTTCGGGAACTTCGAGGTACTCGGTGGGCCGAGTACGGGCCGCTCGTACTCGATGAGCATGGTGAATGGGCATATGGAGAACTCGGTGCAGGTGAGCTATACCTACTACCTTCTGGCGCGCGAGCCCGGGCGCTACCGCGTTGGGGTGGCCTCGGTGATGGTGGACGGCAGGCGGATTGAGACCTCTGGCCCCGTGGAGGTTGAGGTGCTCGCGGCGGGGAACATGGGTGCTCCGGGGGGAGGCCCCTCGGCCAGACCGGGCGCGGCCACAGCCGCAAGGCCCAGCTCCGGGGGGGAGGCCAAGAACCTGCTGCTGCGCCTGCAGCTGAGCAAGAGCAAGGTGTATGTGGGCGAGCCCCTGATGGCGACGCTCAAAATCTACTCGCGGGTGCAGATTCTGGGCTTCGACGAGATGAAATTCCCGACCTTCAACGGCTTCCTCTCGAAGGTGCTGCCCGCGCCGGAGCAGATCGCGCTGGTGTCGGAGGCCTACCAGGGGCGGGAGTACAACGCGGGCAAGCTGCGCGAGTATGTGCTCTTTCCGCAGAAGCCGGGCGAGCAGACGATAGACGAGTCGGTGGCGGAGCCCCGCTACATCGTCCGCCGCCAGTCGCGCTCCATCTTCGATGTGGCCTTCGGCGGGGGCTACGATGAGGCGACGATGGTGATAAAGGCGCCCAAGCAGACGGTGCGGGTTCTCCCCCTGCCGAAGGGTGCGCCCAGCGGCTTTGGCGGGGCGGTGGGCCGCTTCACGGTGAACTCCGCGGTGAGCCAGGACAGCCTCATGACCAACGACGCGCTGAGCTACACGGTCACGCTGTCGGGCTCGGGGAACATGCAGCTCATCCCCGCCCCGGAGATTGCCTTCCCGAGCACGGTGGAGTCCTTCCCCCCGAAGGTGGTGGAGAAGTACGGCCTGAAGGGCGGCACGCAGTCGGGCTCGATATCGTACGAGTACGTGCTCATCCCCCGCGCGCCCGGGGAGCTGAAGATACCGGCCTACAACTTCTCGTACTTCGACCCGCAGAAGGAACAGTACGTCACGGTGAGCACGCCCTCCTACAGCCTGCATGTCGAGGCGGCCCCGTCGGCCGACCAGTCCACGGCCTCGGTGGGGGTGCGGTCTAAGGAGGAGGTCAAGCAGCTGGGGAGGGATATTCGGCACATCCACGCCGGGGGCGCGACCCTGGGGGTGCTGGGCGAGCGCATGGTGGGCTCCGTGGGCTACTGGCTGTGGTTCTTCCTGCTGGTGCTGCTCTTCGCGGTGCTCTGGATTGCGCTGCTGCGCCGCGAGCGTCTGCGGGCGGATGTGGCCAGCGTGAAGGGGCGGCGCGCGCACCGCGTTTCGCACAAGCGGCTGCGGGTGGCGAAGTCGTACCTGGATGCGGGCGATGCGCGGTACCACGAGGAGCTAATCCGGGCCCTACACGGCTACCTGACCGACAAGCTGGGCCTGGACAAGGCGAGCCTCTCGGCCGACAGCATCCGTGAGCAGCTGCTGGGGCGCGGGGTGGATGCCGCGCTGGTGGATGGGCTGCTGGGCCTGATTGCCGATTGCGAGTACGCGCGCTACTCCCCCGACCAGTCGAGCGAGGGGCGGGGTGAGCTGTACGAGCGGGCGGTGCGTAGCCTGGATGAGCTGAATGCCAACCTTTAAACGAAGCGAGGACTATGGGTAGGGTGTATCGTATGTGTCTGCTTTTGCTGGTGGTCTGGACCAGCGCCGGCGTGGCCTGGGGTCAGAACCGTGGGGATTGGGCTGCGCGCTTCGCGGCGGGCAATTCGCTGTATGAGCGGGGTGCTTTCGACTCGGCGGCGGCCGTCTACAACGGTTTGCTGGCCGATAGCGCGCGGAGCGCCGAGCTGTACTACAATCTGGGCAACGCGTACTACCGCCAGCATATGTACCCCGAGGCGATTCTGGCCTACGAGCGGGCCCTGAAGCATGCCCCCGGGATGGGGGATGCGGCCTTCAACCTGGAGCTCGCCCGTAGCTTCGCGCAGGATAGGCTCGACCAGAGGGAGACCTTCCCGCTGCTGGGGGCTCTGGGGGCCATCCCCTCGTGGCTTAGCCCCTGGGCCTGGGGGGTGTGCTCGCTGCTGGCTCTGGCCCTGGCGTTCGCCCTCGTGCTGCTGCTGCGCTTCGGGGCGCGCGACGGCCTTCGGAGGTACTTCCTGGTCGGCGGGCTGGTGTCCCTGCTGCTATTCCTCTTCGGCACGTGGATGGGCGTGCTCTCGCAGAACCGGATAGGGGATTCGGGCTCGGCGGTGGTGATGCAGTCCGTGGTGTCGATCCGGAGCACGCCGGGCGCGGAGGGGAAGGACCTGTTTTTGCTGCATGCCGGGGCGAAGGTGGAGGTGCTGCAGCGGGTGGGCGGGTACTACGAGGTGGAGATCCCGGACGGGCGTAGGGGGTGGGTTTCGCGGGGGGCGGTGGAGGATATCTAGGCCTGGTTCGTGCGGTGGGCCTGATGGGCTGGTGGCCATGGTAAGTCCATGGGCCAGGGGTTGTTTTGGGTTCGTTATATTGGCCGTGGGGGTTGGGCAGTAATGTCCGGCTTATTCTTTGGGGGCTTGGTGTGGGTAAATGAGCAGTACGAGCTAAAGCAACGGGAGATTATCGCCCTTGGTATGATTGCCCAGAGCAATATTATCAGCGCAATAGATCTTCCTAAGAAGTTGAGTGTAAGGGACGAGGAGATTCTGCTTGACTGGTTGGCCAGCCTGTTGACAAATGGGATAGTCCTAGCCAAGGGGAAGACGAAAGCCCGGGAGTACTCAATCAATCCAGAGCTCCTACGGACCCTAGATTTTAGGGGGCCAACGGATTTGAAAAAGATTGAGAACCACAGGTTGAAAGCCTTGATTATTGAAGATCTGAAGCAGTATGGCCCATGCCCCTTAAGGGATGTCCAGGAGAGAATAGGTCCTGAACTTAACAGCAAGAGAATCAAGCGACATATTGATGAGCTGATTCGAGAGGGAGCTATCTGCAAGGAGGGTGAACGTAAGGGGACAAAGTATAGACTAAGCTAGTTTATCGGACAGGATGGCGCGAATAATGGTCAGATGTCCGATATAATGTCCGATATAATGTCCGATATAATGTCCGATAAGTCTTTTGATGGGAGGTATAGCGCTATGCAGGCCATCATCCTGGTGCTGATTTTAATATACTCAAGGCATTGGTAATTAGGTGGCTATTTTCTATCTGCCCCCTTTTAGAGAGCGCATTCCCAGTCAGAGGAATCCCTATTGACAGAACCACAGGAATTCAGCGCTATTTTCACCAGCATCCCTTCCATTTAGCTTGATATTCTCCCCACTCCCCCCTTCCATCCCCCCGCTTCCAACCTTCGTCCCCCGGCCCTGCCTCTTCGCCATATTATTGCCCCGGCAAGGCTTGCAGAATGCCCGGGAAATGCTATCTTTGGGCTGGGAAAGCTGGTGTTGAGGTGTTTGGTACGGGCGGGGGCGCTGTTGCCCGCTCGCTTTATTTTCGTAACTAAATGGATACTTGCGATATGGCAAAACGACGAATCCTTGCGGGCAACTGGAAGTGCAACCCGCTGCCGAGCCGGGGGGTGGAGCTGGCAACCAGCATCGTGCGGACCCTCGAGCACATCCCCACCAACGTGGAGCTGCTGATCTTCCCCCCGTACACGCACCTGCACATGGTGGACTTCCCCGTCCGCATATCGCTCGGCGCGCAGAACTGCGCCCGCCACGGCCTGGGGCCCTACACGGCGGACATCGCCGCGGCCATGCTCCACGACATGGGCGTGACCCACGTGCTGATCGGCCACTCGGAGCGGCGGCTCTACCACGGCGAGACGGGCGACGTGCTGGTCATGAAGATCCGCGAGGCGCGCCAGAGCGACCTGAAGATCATCTACTGCTGCGGCGAGCCGGAGGAGGTGCGCGCCCAGGGGGAGGAGGCGGCCCGCGACTACGTCATCCAGCAGATTGAGGAGGTGCTCCTACGCCTGCAGGAGGACGATAAGCACTACATCGCCATCGCCTACGAGCCCGTCTGGGCCATCGGCACGGGCAAGACGGCCTCGCCCGAGGACGCGGAGTACATGTGCAAGGCCATCTCGGAGTGGATCGTGGAGAAGCTGGGCATCACCACCGAGGAGATGCCGGTGCTCTACGGCGGCAGCTGCAACCCCTCCAACGCCAAGGCGCTCTTCGCCCAGCCGCACATCAGCGGGGGGCTCATCGGCACGGCCTCGCTCAACGCGGCGGACTTCCTGGCGCTGGCCCAGTCCTTCCCCAGCGAGTAGATGGCGGGGGAGTACGTACGCGTCAGCATAGGGGTGGGCGACTGGAACCTGGTGGAGACCGGGGTGCTGCCCCAGGTGCTTGTGGATGTGGGCTTCGAGAGCACCGTCGAGGGCGACGGGGTTCTCGAGGCCTACTGCGTGCGCGGCGCCTACAGCCGCAGCGGGCTGGAGGTGGTGCTCTCCAGCTTCGAGGGGCTGACCCTCCTGGAGGAGGTGAGCATTGAGGGGCAGAACTGGAACGCGGCCTGGGAGGCCTCGGTGTCGCCTATCCGCATAGCGCGGGGCGAGACCACGGTGCTTGTCCGCGCGTCCTTCCACACGGATTGCGCCCCGGCGACGCACGAGATCGTCGTCGACCCGAAGATGGCCTTCGGCACGGGGCATCACGCGACGACGGCCCAGGTGCTGGAGCTGATGCTCGACCTGGAGCTGGAGGGCCGCGCGTGTCTGGACATGGGCTGCGGCACGGGCCTGCTGGCCATCCTGGCCGATAGGCTGGGCGCGCGGGCGGTGGATGCGCTGGACATCGACCCCTGGTCGTTCGAGAGCACGACGGAGAACTGCGCGGCCAACGGGGCGAGGGGGGTCAGGCCCCTGCTCGGGGGCTTTGATGCCATTCCCCCCGGGGCCAGCTACAACTACATCTTCGCGAACATGACGCGCAACCTGCTCGTGGACCACATGGGCCTGCTGGCGGGGCATCTGAGGCCGGGCGGCGCGATGCTGGTGAGCGGTTTCTATAGTAAGGATCTGGCGGACATCCGGGCTGCGGCCGAGGGGGCGGGGCTCTCTCTGGCCGATAGCGTGGTGCGTAGCGATTGGGTCGCGGCCCGCTTGCAGGGGGGGTGCTAGGGTAATTTATAAGGGATGATACGTATGCGGTTTTTTCCTCGAGGTGGTTTTCTATCCGCGCTCTCCGTGGGGGGGGGCGTTCTGCTGCTGGCCCTGCTGCTGGGCTACGTGCTCACCAGCCGCGCGGCCTACGACGGCTCGAAGTACTTCTCGGGGCTTGACGAGAAGTTCCCCAAGGAGTACGAGACCGTGCTGCGCGCCTCGGGCAAGCTGCAGGACGACCTGGAGCGGCAGCAGCGGCAGTTTGCCGACCTGTGGAAGGCGAGCACCCTTTCGCCCGACGACAAGCAGCGCCTCATGGACCTCTCGTCGGAGATGGTGCGGGCGACCCACGAGAACCGCAGCTACTTCCTGGCCTGGCAGCGCATGATGATCGAGATGCTGGGCGGGGAGGGCAAGCCGGAGTACTTCGACACCCTGCTGAACATCGTGGAGCTGGTGGTGCAGAACCGCCGCATCTTCCCGCAGGAGCAGCTCAACCTGCTGAAGAATACGTACGGCCTGTTCAAGGATGGGCTGCTCAACCGGGCCCCCACCTTCGCCTGGTCGCTCCTGCCGGGGGGGGGCAAGCCCCGGGTGGAGTTCGAGCCCTCGCTGCGCTACGAGTTCGACGGGGTGAGCCTCATGTGCAAGGGGCGCACCGACAGCATCATGCTCCACAGGACATCGGGGAGCTACGACCCCTTCACCCGGCTGTGGCAGGGGGAGGGCGGGGAGGTCTACTGGGAGCGCAGCGGCTTCTCGCCCGAGGAGGTCAAGGTGCGCCTCGCGGACTACAGCATCGACATGCGGAAGGAGCGCTACAAGGCCGATTCGGTCATGTTCATGAACCGGAACTTCCTGGACCGGGAGATCGCCGGGAGCTTCGAGGAGCTGCTCACCTCCGATGGCGATTCGCTCAATGTGCGCTACCCGCTCTTCAAGTCCTTCGAGCAGGACCTGAGCCTGCGCAACATGGTGGAGGGCGTGAAGTTCCGGGGCGGGTGCGAGATGCGCGGCAGCTGGCTGGTGGGGCTCGGCAGCGCGGCCAACCCGGCGCTCTTCGAGCTGAGCCGGGAGGGCAAGCTGATGTTCCGGGTGCGGACCGAGCGGATGGCCTTCAGCCAGCGGAACATGGTGTCCGACTTCGCGCAGATCACCATCTACCGGGACGAGGACTCGCTCTACCACTCGGGCCTGCGCTTCCTCTACAGCGATGAGAAGAAGGAGGTGCGCCTGAGCCCCACCAAGCTCCTGATCACGCGCAGCCCGATGTACAGCTCCTACCACCGGATGACGATCTACTTCGACGAGATCAAGTGGCAGCTCGACGACCAGAAGATCATCTTCGGCCCGCGGCTGGGGGCCAACCGCGCCCAGGCCAAGTTCCTCTCGGACAACTACTTCGACCCCCAGGAGTTCGACCAGATGATGGCCTCCGGCACGCGGCATCCCATCTACGAGCTGCTGGAGTACGCCTACAAGGTGCGCTCGAGCACCTTCCCGATAGACCGCTACGCCAGCTTCCTGGGCTACCCGCGGCATAAGGTCAAGCAGGAGCTGATGAACATGGCCGTGCAGGGCATCATCATCTACAACGTCTCGGAGCAGAGCGTCACCCTGCTGCCCAAGCTCTACAGCATGGTCAACGCCAGCCGCAAGAAGGTGGACTACGACGCGCTGAGCTTCTCCTCGACCGCGGGCAAGGACCGGGCCAACGCGGTGCTGGACCTGGCGAGCATGGACCTGAACGTCTACGCCGTCTCGACGGTCAACGTCTCTGACTCGCAGAACGTCCGCATCCGCCCCAGCGGTCGCTTCCTGAAGATGGGCAAGAACCGCAACATGGAGTTCGACGGGGCCGTGGAGGCCGGCCAGTTCACCTTCATAGGCAAGGGGATAGCCTTCAACTACGCGGACTACACCCTGAACCTCGACACGGTGGAGACGGCCGAGATCACCGTGGAGGAGGACTCGCTCGACTACACCGGACGGCCCTTCCGCTCGAAGGTGACCTCCAAGCTGCACCGCCTCTCGGGGACGGTGCAGATCGACGACCCCAGCAACAAGAGCGGCCTCAAGCGCAACGAGGACTACCCGATATTCGACTGCACGGAGACCTCCTTCGTCTACTACAACGGGGAGGAGAACAACGGCGGGGTGTACGACAAGGAGCGCTTCAACTTCGCCGTCAAGCCCTTCACCATCAAGAACATGAACCACCTGGCCAAGCGCGACCTCCACTTCGAGGGCAAGCTCCGCTCCGGCGGCGTATTCCCCGACCTGGAGGACACCCTGCGGGTGCAGCCCGACATGTCGCTGGGCTTCGTCCACCCCGCGCCCGACGGGGGCCTGCCGCTCTACGGTGGCAAGGGCCGCTTCTACAGCGACCTCAACCTCTCCAACGCGGGCCTCAAGGGCGCGGGCAAGCTCACCTACCTGACCTCCACGACCACCTCCCCGGAGTTCACCTTCTTCCCCGACTCCACCCGCGCCATCTCCTCCCAGTTCGACATCGAGGAGACCGTCCACGACAGCGTGTCCATCCCCGAGGTCCACGGTACGCGCCACGAGATCACCTGGAAGCCCAACGAGGACGTATTCTACGCGCGTAGGGGCCAGGAGGACTTCAGCATGTACAAGGGCCTGGGCAAGTTCAGCGGCGACTACATGCTCCGCCCCGGGGGCCTGGATGGGCGCGGCACCATGAAGATGGACAAGGGCCACATCAGCTCGGAGGGATTCACCTTCGAGGTGAGCAAGTGGAGGGCCGACACGCTCACGGCCAAGTTCACCGGCGACAACAAGGACCTCTACGCCTTCACCTCCGGCCAGCTCTCCGGCCAGTACGACTACAACACCGAGACGGGCAGCTTCACCAGCGTGGGGGACTCCATCCCCGGCAAGCTCGAGGCGCTGCAGTATGAGGCCCACGCCGACCACATCGAGTGGGTAAAGCGGCAGAACCTCCTGCGCTTCACCAGCGCGGGCCAGCAGCGGGCCGTGGCCAACGGGGCCTTCAGCGTGCGCGACATGAAGGACAGGGACAGCGTGCCCCCCGGATCGGTCTTCTACAGCGTGAAGCCCGGGGAGGACTCCATCTACTTCATGAGCCCAACGGCCACCTACGACCTCAACACCTCGCGCCTGAGCGCCGAGTCCGTGGAGCACATCCTGGTGGCCGACGCCCGCGTATTCCCGCCCCGGGGGCACGTCAACGTCACCCCGGCAGAGCGTATACGCAGCTTCAGCAGCGCCAAGTTCGAGGCCAGCACGGAGAACCGCTGGCACCAGTTCTACGACGCGAGCTTCTCCCCCTACTCGCGCTTCGCCTACGGGGCCAAGGGGAAGATTGACTACGTGGATGCCCACGGGGGGCGGCAGGCCATCAAGCTGGACACCATCCATGCCACCCGGCCCGACAGCGGCAGCTACACCGTGGCCCGGGGCTACATCGCCCCCCACCAGAAGTTCAAGCTCTCGCCGGAGTTCAGCTTCGAGGGGAAGGTCAACATCTCGGCCCGCGACTCCCTCTACGAGTTCGACGGGGGGGCCCGCCCGCTCTACAGCTGCGAGGGCATGCTGGCCGAGCGGATACGCTTCCGCACGCGCATCGACGCGGACAGCATCATGATCCCCCTCCCCTTCCCGCCCAAGGACATCAACGACGGATGGCTCATCTCCGGCACCGTGCTCTCCTACGACTCCATGCACGTCTACCCGGCCTTCGTCACCCCCCGCTTCAGCCACGACGACGGGGCCTTCAGCCAGCCGAGCGGCTTCCTGAGCTACGACCGGCGGGTGGGCCGCTTCGTGGCCGCCGACTCGGCCGTGTTCAGCGACCCCGGGAAAATCGGCTACCGCATTGAGCTGGCCCGGGACGGCTGCCGCCTCTACACCAGCGGCCTGATACGCATGCCCTTCGACATCCCGCGGGTCGACATCCACACCACCGGGCGGATAATCCACGACGTGGCCGATAGCTCCCAGAGCATGAGCCTGTTCCTCGACCTCGACTTCCACTTCAGCAAGAAGGCCCTCAAGCTGATGGCCGAGCGGCTGCTCGGCGAGCCGGGCCTGGTGGTGCTCGACCAGACCCAGCTGCTCTACCTCGACGGCCTGAAGGAGCGCCTCGACTCCACGCGCTACAAGGCCATACTCCGGAAGATCGAGAAGTACGGCCAGTACAAGGACCCCATAGAGGGCTTCGAGCCGACCATCAGCTTCGCCAACCTCCGCATGCGCTGGGACCAGGGCCAACGCTCCGTGGTGAGCGTCGGGCGGCTGGGGATAGGCTCCATCGCGGGCATACCCGTGCAGCGCAAGGTCGACGGCTTCCTGGAGTTCTACCGCGACTACACGGGCGATAGGTTCACCCTCTACATCCAGGTTAGGCCCAACGAGTTCTTCATCTTCACGGACTACGGCGAGAACATGGTGGTCAACTCCTCCGACCCGAAGTTCATGGAGATTATCAAGGAGACCAAGCGCAGCAGCCGGAAGGCCAAGCGTAAGCGCGGGCAGCGGAAGTTCATGTACGCCGACGGCACGACCTCGGACATGGCCAAGGCGGTACGTCGCTACCGCATCCTCCAGGGTGAGGACGTGGAGGAGGAGGAAGAGGAGGTACGCCGATTCCCCCTACGGCCTGTGCCGAGCGGTGCGGATAGCCTGGACGCGCCGGATTCCGCCACCATGCAGCTCGATACGATGACGCTTCGGGGTATTGAGCCGGCCACCGAGCCGGTCGCGCCACCCGCTAGCGATAGCGCCAGCGCGCCCGGCGTGGTTCCGGTGATGGTGCCGCCGGCCGAGCCCCCGGCTGCTCCCGAGCCTGAGCCAGTTGTCGCGCCGCCCGCCGAGCCCCCGGTTGCGCCTGAGCCCGCTCCCGAGCCTGAGCCCGCCCCCGAGCCGGTCCGCGAGCCTGAGCCCGTTGCCGAGCCGCCCGCCGAGGCCCCGCGCCCGGCCGAGCCTGAGCCCGCTCCTGAACCAGCCTCCAAGCCTGACAGCTCCGAGAGCGAGCCACCGTCGGAGAAGTCGGAGCCTGAAGCGTCTGAAGCGGAAGAGGAGGAGTAACATGCCCACCACGAGGGTCTGGCGGCGAGCCATTGTTCTGCTAGCCCTGCTGCTAGCCTTCTCGACGCTTCGGGCCGCACCAGTGGGGCTCGAGCGGGCCAGGGCCATAGCCGCCTCCCACCCCGCGCTGTCCCGCACCCGGGGGGAAAGCCCCGCCCTGGTCTACGCAGTCGGCCATCAGGCGACGCGGGGCGGCGGCACGAGCGATACCCTCGCGGACCTCTACGTCTTCGCCCACCGTGGTCAGCCGGGCTTCGTGATGGTGGCGGGCGACGACAGGTTGCCGGGCGTTCTGGCCTACTCCTCCGAGGCGAGCTTTGCCGCGGAGTCAATTCCCGTCCAGCTTCAGGACCTCCTCACCGGCTACTCGAAGCTGCTGACCCGGCAGAGGACGCACAAGCAGTCCATTCCCCCGGCCGAGCCCGGCGTGCGCTGGGAGACCGTATCGCCCCTGCTGCGCAATGCCCAGGGGCGCACCATCATCTGGGGCCAGCTCGAACCCTTCAGCAACGACGCGCCCTTCGTGCAGGGGGCGGACGGGGAGCCCGTGCACGCCCCATCGGGCTGCGTGGCGACGGCCCTCGGCCAGATAATGTACTACCACCAATGGCCGAAGAGGGCCCGCGGGGAGGGGGCGTACAGCGTGAGCGGCGTGCGGAAAAAGACGCTAACGCTCGGCAGGCGGGCCTACGAGTGGTCGCGGATGCGGCCCTACTACGAGCCCCGCAGCTACTCCCGGGCCTCGGCCGACGCGGTGTCCTACCTCATGAAGGAGCTCGGGGCCGCCCTCCACATGCACTACACGCCCACCGGGAGCGGCAGCCTGGGCAATAAGCCCCTGCACGCCATGGTCAGCCACTTCGGCTACAGCCCCGCCACGCGCCTTGTCAGCCCGGCCTCGATGCCCCCCCTGGCCTTCCTCTACGCCCTGCACGACGAGCTGCTGGCCGGTCGCCCCATCTACGTGCAGGGCTTCAACCACGCCGGGGGGCACGCCTTCGTCTGCGACGGGGTGGACGATAAGGGGTACTTCCACCTGAACTGGGGCTGGGACGGACTGGCCAACGGCTACTACCTCATCTCCGCGCTCGTCCCGACGATGGCCGGGGTCGGGGCCCAGGCCATGGGCTCCTTCGGCGTGGAGATGTCGGTGCTGCTGGGCCTGGAGCCAGCCAAGGGGGAATGGGCGAGCCGGGAGACCCCGCGCCTGAGCTTCGAGACCCTCGAGATGGAGGGCGGGCAGTACAGCCACCGGAACGGCGAGCTGCGGGTCGAGATGAAGGGCCTGTCCAACCAGACCCTCGGGAAGGCCAAAGGGGAGGTGGCCCTCGCCCTGACGGACGAAACCGGGGCCTTCATCGCCCGGGTGTCGCGCCCCCTGCCCCTGACCATCCCCGCGCAGAACCTGCTGCCGCGCCACTCCTTCAGCGTGCAGCTGCGCTCCCTACCCAGCCTGGGGACCTACCGCTTGCGCCCCGTATTCCGCTTCTCCGAGGCGGAGGCCTGGAGCGTGGTCGGGCATCTCCACCACCGGGTCGACTGGTCGCTGCGGGTGGAGAAGGGGCGCGTGATGGTCTCCCGTGCCGGCTCCCCGCCCCAGCTAGTGGTCAGCATCGAGAGCCCCGAGGCCCTGGTGAAGGGGCGCGAAAACCCCCTGCGGCTCCGCGTGGTCAATGCGGGCGATACCCCCTACGCCTCCTACCTGGGCATGGCCCTGACACGGAGGCGGACCGACCCCCTGCCGCCCGTGGGCAGGTGGGTCAGCGCATCCCGCTCGGTGAGCATCGACGGGCATACCGCCCAGACCATCGAGACGCAGCTCTACGTCCCGAAGGACCTACCGTCCACCGCCTACCTGCATCTGCTCTTCGATGAGGCCAACGGGCCATCCCGCCTCGACACCAAGGCCAAGGACGGAATTCCCCGAACCCCTCTGACCATCCTCCCCGTTGAGCTGCGGCCGCCCGGCAGCAAGCTCAGCATCCTGCCGCCCCTTGCCGGGATGCCCGCCATCACCCAGGGGACCAAGCCCATGAACTTCGCCCTTCGGGCCCATCAGGCGCGGGTGCGCCCCGGGCGAGGGGTGGTCTTCGTGGCCACCGTCCGCGCCTCCAACGCCACGCGGCGAAGCGCGCAGATGGCCCTGGGGATATTCGCGCGCAAGGGGGCGAACCCCCTGTGGGTGCGGACCGAAGCCTGGGCGGTGGACATGCGACGGCGCGACCATGCGGCCTTCACCCTGGGCTTTGCCGCCCCCTACAGGGCGGGCGACTACACGCTCAAGCTCGCCCCCATGCGGGCCGGTAGGCCGCAGTGGACTCGCGCCATGCTGTCCTTCCCCTTCAGCGTGGGCGATTTCCCCTGGCAACCCCCGTCCGCCTCCGCCCCGGAGGGCATCATCGAGCCGGGCTTCGACATGCCGAGCCCCGTGCCAAAGGCCACCAGCGTGACTGCCCACCCCAACCCCGCCCGGGATAGGCTCGTGGTGACCTCATCCGCCTCGCCCATCCGCGCCCTCTCGCTCCACGGCCTCGATGGGCGGCCACACCTCCGGCAGGTGCTCCCCGCCCCGGCGCTGCGCTCCCAGCTCGCCCTCCCGCCATCCCTCCCGCGGGGGCTTTACATCCTCCGGCTGGAGACCGATGAGGGGCCGCGCAGCCTGCAAATCCTGCTGGAGTAGCCCCCTCGGCCCGGAAGCGCGGGAAATGCCGCTGCCCCCCGTTTTTTTGGCCGTAGGGGCTTGTAGATTGTCAAAAATGTAGTACTTTTGCCCCCGATTTGGGCGTTACGGTGGATGTAGCTCAGCTGGTTAGAGCGTCGGATTGTGGTTCCGAAGGTCGTGGGTTCGAGTCCCATCTTCCACCCATAGGATTAGTTCTTTGCATACTAGGGGCGGTGGTAGTTTATCGGGTTAGTTTGGTACATTGTGCGTTTTTCTTCTTCATGGTGACCGAGCCTCGCCCCTTTTCGCTTGACGGCAACGGTAGAGCGTGTAGCTGGAGGGGCATCAGGTTTTTTCGGATTCCTGATGTTGCTACACGATAAGGTGGCTACCGTTGCCGTTTTTTTTGCGCCACCCCGCCGGAGGATGCCCGGCTGTCCTCATGCCCGTCCCCCTTCGTCTTTCCCTATTTCTCCCCTTTCCGCTTGGAGGATAGCCGCTCCCACGTACGAAATGGCCCTCCGCCATCGTTCTGTGGAGTAGGAATATCCGTTTCCCGATGCTGCGCTTTCCCAACGGTATTCCCCTGTGGCATTGCGGGATACGGGACGTTGCGTCGCGCAAATAGGATGGAGAACATGAGGCTACTTAGGCTGGTGCATTTTCTGCTGCTCGCCGCGCTGCTGGCGCCGGGCAGCGTCTGGGCGGAGGACTACGCCCTCGAGCTCAACGGCGTGCAGGTGAGCAGCGAGAACTGCGGGGACCTCGCCGCGGCCATAGAGGGCGTGGAGGGGACGGTGAGCTACGACCCCAATAGCACGACCCTCACGCTGAGGGACGCGAGGGTGAGCGCGGCCGTCAGCGGCATCCGGGCCCAGATAGAGGGCCTCACGATACGGCTCGAGGGGGAGAACACCGTGGAGGGGGCGGGGCTGGGCATCTCGCTTCTCGCCGAGACCACCATCACCGGGCCGGGCAGGCTGAGCGTGGAGCACACCGGCGGCAGCAGCGCGATATTCGCGACCGGGCAGCTGACCATCGAGGGGTGCACGCTCGTCGCGAGGAGCAATGAGTGGGGCATCACGGGGCGCGACAAGGGTAAGCGTGTTGATAACAAGCCGCTTATAATCCGGAATGCCAACGTGCGGGCGACGGGGCGGAAGGAGGGGTCCATCTTCGCGTTCGGGAGGATAGTCCTCGATGGGTGCTTCATCGCGGCCCCGTCGGGCGCGAGGCTCGGTGAGGGCGAGCACGACGTGGTGAATGCCGATGGGGAGGTGCTGAAGGAGGAGGTCGTGATACGGAGGCTGGAGGATTACGACCTGTGGCTCAACGGTGTGCGGGTCAGCAGCACGACCAGCGGGGACCTCGCTGCGGCCATAGAGGGCGTGGAGGGGACGGTGAGCTACGACGCTGACAGCGCGACTCTCACGCTCAGGGGCGCGACGATAGAGGCCAGCAGGGGGGCGGGGATTAGGAGTGGCATAGAGGGCCTCACGATACGGCTGGAGGGGGAGAACGCCGTGGGCGGGGATGAGGTGGGTATGCATTTCTCCGCGCCGACCACCATTGCCGGGCCCGGGTCAATCGACGTAAAGAGCGGGGGGCCCCATGCGATACGCGTCGTCCGGACCTCGCTGACGGTCGATGGATGCAGCCTTGCGGCGCGGGCGGAGAAGCGGGGTATTAGCGGTGATGCTGGCGATGTTGAGCAGCTCACCGTTCGGAATGCCACTGTTCGGGCGGCGGGCCTGTCCGAGGGGAGCATTGCGGGTTTTCGGGCGATTGGTTTTGTGGGTTGCGGTGTTGTGGCCCCGGTGGGCGCGGGCTTCGATGAGGGTAGGCGCGCCGTGGTGGATGCCGACGGGGAGGTGCTGCGGGGGGAGGTGGTGATTGCGCCACCCGCGGTGAGGCGGCTCCGGCTTTCCCCCGCGCGCCTTGAGCTGGGCGTGGGGGAGGAGGTCGAGCTGGAGGTGAGCTATGAGCCGGAGGTCGATGCATCCAGGCTGCGCTGGGATGTCCCGGAGGGCTATGGCCAGATTGTGGCCATCGTGCCGGGCTCGCCGGCTAGGATAAGGGGGCTTGAGGCCGGGGAGACCCGGGTGCGGGTGCGGGTGGAGAACTGGGATGGAGTGGCCGAGGCGGTCTGCGATGTGCGCGTGAGGGCGGAGCCTGGTGATGATACGCCGGTGGTGGGCCAATCGGTCGCTGGGCTTTCCCTTTCGCCAAATCCGGTATCCGGTGTGCTGCGCATCGGGGGCTTGAGCAGTCGGGCGCGGGCGACGGTGCACAACGCCCTAGGCCTGAAGGTGCTGGAGGGGTACACGGAGGGAGCGCTGGATGTGTCCGGCCTTGCGGAGGGGGTGTACCTGCTGCGGGTGGAGGGGCAGACTTTACGTTTCACCAAGCCCTAGCCCGCTGCGTACGTTGCGACCCACGGCTGGCAAGCCCTCCTACCTGCTCTTCCCGCTCCGGTGGCAAAGCTCCCGGTAGTCGCAGAAGGCGCAGCGGTGCGAATGCTCCTCGGCCAGGGGTGCGAAGTCCTCCTGCCAGTCGAACAGCCTTCGGAGTAGGTCCTTCAGCCCGTCGAGTAGCTCCCTCCGGTAGGGGGCGTACGATTCGATTTCCCTCGTCCCCTCCTCGGTTTTTTGGGACACCCCGGCCGCTTTGAGTATCCCCTGCTCCTTATCCTCCAGGGCATCCATACTATTGCTCCCCGGCATGGTGTAGTAGAGCGCTGGGAGTAGCCCCTCTGCCTCGACTGCTAGCCCGCCGAGGACTCGCTCCTGCTGGAGCATCTCGCAGTACAGCATGACCTGCAGGATGTTCTCCTGGCTGACGGTCTGCCCCGACTGCAGGTGGCTCCCCTCGAACAGCTCCCCGATCTGGGTGAAGCACATATTCGCGCTCTTGCGTCTGCCGGTCTTGTAGTCCAGCACGCGGACGAGCCTCTTCCCGTTGTGCTCCACGAGGTCTATGCGGTCGATGTAGCCCCGTATCCCCACCCGCCCTACGCCCTCCACATCCAGCGTGAGGCCGTGCTGCCCCTCCAGCTCGAGGATGGCCAGCAGCCTCGTCTGGCTCTCGGGGCGGAGGGAGTGCATGTCCGTCCTGATCACGTTGCCCACCACCTTCTCGACCCCCTCCAGCTGCAGCTCCTGCAGCGTGTTGAGCCTGATGCCCCTGGCCTTTGCCCCCGTCTCCCCCTCGGGGAGCATCCCCCGCGGGTTGTCCTGCTCGTGCCGGGCCTTCTCCTCCGCGAGCAGCTCGATGGTCTTCTCCCGCACCTTCGCACGGATGGTCCCATGCCGCAGCAGCGCCTCGAGCTGGTGGGCCTTCAGCTCCCTTTTCCCCTCGGGGTCTACCAGCGGCGCGTAGAGCTCGTTGAGGCTGCGGTGCACGATGTTGCCGAATAGCAGCGGGTCGAACTCCCCCGTGCCATTGTCCCCCCGCCCGTGCAGGCCCGCCAGGCGCGAGTAGTAGAACCGTAGGGGGCACCCGATGAGCTCCTTGATGGCGGAGGGGGAGAAGTGCCCCTCGCCCTGTAGGATGGCCTCCAGCCTGGCGCGGATGGGGCCCTCCTTCGGCACGCTCGCCGCGGCCAGCTGGCTGGGCGACGGGTTGAAGAGGTAGCTCACGCTCCGGAGCCGCTCGCCCATGCCCCATAGGTGCTTGATTTGGAGGATGTAGCGGCTCTCCTCGCCCTCCTGCCCGAGGGTCTCGTTCTTGACGTGGATTAGGTGCACGCGCTCGGCCCGAGCGATGGCCATGTGGAAGTAGTAGGCGTACATGGCCTCGCGGTCGGCCAGCGAGGGGAGGCCGTAGAGCCGCTGCAGGGAGCCGAAGATGAAGGAGGGGCGGCGCTGCTGGGCGGGTAGGTACAGCTCGTTGGTCGAGAGGATGATGACCCGGTCGAAGTCCAGGTTCCGCGTTTCCAGGAAGCCCATGACCTGTATGCCCCGTGTCGTTTCGCCCTTGATGGGGAGCTTCGCGGTGGCGAACACCTGGGGTAGCAGCCGGAGGAGCAGGCGGGGGGTGATGCGGAGGCCGATGCGCCGCAGGGTGGTGCGGAGGTCGCTCAGCAGCCCGTAGGCGTTGTGCACGTAGGCTTGCCACACCAGCGGGGTGTCCGCCGTCCACCCCTCGGCTATCCGCTCCAGGAGCTTGAGCTCGGCCCGCAGCGCGTCCGTGTCGGCGTGGTCCGCGGCCAGGCCCTCGAGTAGCCCCTGTACGTGCCTTGATGGTCCGGGGGCTGGGCCGCTCTCCGTCGTGCGGGTGGCCATCTCGGCCCGTCGTTGCGCGCCGACCCACCCCTTGATGATGGGGTTGAGCCACAGCCGGTCGTGCAGCTCCGTGGGGATTTCATCCTCCGCGCCCTGTAGCTGGAGGTACTGCGTGGCATCGTGCAGGAGGTCGTACACGGGCGTGGAGCGCATCGGGTAGCCCATCGTGATGTTGGCCGTCTGGGCCAGGTGGTGGGGCATCTGGTCGAGCACCGGGAAGAGCAGCGACTCGTCGGGGAGCACCACCACGGTTCTGCTCCAGTCCGTGGTGTCCTTCTCCAGCTCCTGCAGCAGCGAGCCCAGCACCTCGGCCTGGGAGAGGATGGTCGGCGTGGCGTGTAGGCAGATGCGCTGCGTTGCGTGCATGCTCTCGGCCGAGGAGGGGCCCAGGGCGTTCGGGAAGGCGCGGAGGTTCTGCGAGATGAATAGCCCGGCCTCCTCCCTTGGGCGGCGGAGGAAGTAGCGCTTTGCCCCCTCGGCCCGGCGGAACTGCTCGAGGAGGTTGAGGGAGTAGACCGCTGCCGGGTTCTCGCCCCGCTGCTCATCGAGGGTTCTCCGTCCGAAGGCCTCCTCGAGCTCTGCCACCACGGCGTCCCCGTCGTGCTCGTCGGGCGCCTCGTCCAGGAGGTAGTCCGCGTAGTTCCAGTAGTAGCGGGTGTCTCCGGAGGGCTTGCCCACCCGCTCGAAGAAGGCCTGCTCGCAGGCGTTGAGGGCGTTGAACCCGACGAAGGCCACCCGCTCGGGGAGGAGGCCCTTCCCGCGGAGGTCCTCGCCCGCCAGCAGCCGGTCCACCCCGTGGCGAATTACCGCCCCCTCGTACGACTGCCCGTGCTCGGCCATGCATCGCCGCAGGTACTCGTACAGCTCGTAGAGGACGTTCCAGATGGATTGGTACCGCCCCGTGATGGCCGACTCGCCCCTGAACAGCTCGCCGAAGTAGGCCCTCAGCACGTTGACCTGCTCCGGGCTCAGGTAGTCCACCGGCGAGTCCATCGACTTCAGGTCGCGGATATTCAGGAAGAGCCGCCGCGCATCCACCCGGTACTTGTCCACCTGGTCGAAGTCCGAGAGGATGGTGAGCGCCCAGGGGAAGAAGCTCTCGATGTCCTCCTCGGGCGTACCCCGCAGCACGCCCCGCTCCATCATCCACCGATGCACCTCGCCCACCAGCGCCAGCGGCTCCACGACCTCTAGTCCCGTGAGCCGCTCCATCACCCCGCGGAGGTCGCCCCACTCGGGCAGGAGCAGGGGCCCCTCGTGTAGCCCATGCAGCTCCTGCACGAAGGCCAGGCGCGTGCGCGCGGAGGGGAAGAAGAGCACGGCATCGCCCAGCCCTTTGGCCCCCCACTGGCCGAGGAGGTCCTTGGCGACTTGCTTGAGGAATGGGGTCATGAGAACGCGGTTTTTACGAGCCCAAAGGTAGGAAAAAGGGCGGTATGCTCATCCCAAGGGTCCATCCATTCGGATTGGGGAGGGCCTAGCTCCGTTTGCCCGGCTTTTCCTATCTTTGCCCTGCACTAAACTGGAGGAATGGACATGGTACGCGAGCAGGACAGGGGCAAGGAGCACTTCGGCAAGCTGCCCTTCGCCATCCAGAGCTTTGCGCAGCTCCGGGAAGGCGGGTATAAATACGTGGATAAGACGGACCTGATATGGGAGATTGCCCATGGTCCCCTGGTGCAGTTCTTCGCGCGCCCCCGCCGCTTCGGCAAGAGCCTGATGATCGGCACGCTCAAGAGCTACTTCGAGGGGCGGGGCGAGCTCTTCGAGGGGCTGAAGGCCGAGGCGCTGCGGCAGGCGGCCGGGGAGACGGAGTGGGAGAAGCACCCCACCTTCGTCTTCGGCTTCTCGGCCTCGAGCTTCACCCGCGAGAACGACGTGTACGATGTCACCGACTTCCAGCTTGTCCCCTACGAGGACACCTACGGTCTACCGCACGAAGGATCCATAGGCGTGCGCCTCAAGGCGATAATCCGGGCGGCCCACGACGCGGGGGGCCCCAAGCCGGTCATCCTGGTGGACGAGTACGACAACCCGCTCACCGACACCATCTCGGCCGACAAGCGGGCCCTGCACCTGCACTACAAGAACGAGCTGCGCGGCTTCTACAAGGCCATCAAGGAGAGCGCGGAGCTGCTCCGGCTGGTGGTCATCACGGGCATCACCCAGTTCGCCGAGCTGAGCCTCTTCAGCGGCATCAACCAGCTGCGCAACAAGAGCTTCGACGAGGCCTACGCCACCCTCTTCGGCTTCACCGAGGAGGAGGTGCGCACCGTCTACGCCGAGGAGGTCGAGCAGCTGGGGGCGCGGCTGGGCCTCTCCTTCGAGGGCACGATGGATGCGCTGCGCCAGCACTACGACGGCTACCGCTTCACCCCGGCTGAGGTGCACGTGTACAACCCGCAGAGCATTATCTTTGCCTTCGACGAGGGCATGCTCATGAACTTCTGGGCCAACACCGGGACGAGCAACCTGCTGGCCACCGTTTTCCCCATCTACAGCTACGACTTCTCGCTGCTGACCTCGCCGGTGGAGTGCCCGGTCAACAGCCTCAGCAAGCTGGACGAGAGCGGGGAAAACCCCATCCCCCTGCTCTACCAGTCGGGCTACCTGACCATCCAGTACTGCAGCATCCGCACGGGCCTGCTGGAGCTGGTGATCCCCAACCGGGAGGTGCGCTCGGCCTTCTGGGAGGTGGTCCTGCCCCTCTACGGCGCGGGTGCGGTGCACCTACCGGCCCCCTTCGTGCGGCGGCTGGAGCAGGGGGACGTGGCCTCGGCCATGGAGAAGCTCGAGGCGCTGCTGGCCGGGGTGCCCTACAGCACCATGAGCCGGCAACGTAGACCCAAGCTCTACGAGGAGCTGCTGCAGACCGCGCTCTACGCCTGGTTCAGCGCGCTGGGAGTGATGGTGCAGACGGAGGTCCACTCGGTGCGGGGCCGGGCCGACGCGGTGGTCTACCTGCCCGACACCACCTACCTCTTCGAGCTCAAGGTCGGGCCCCGGGCGTATAGCGCGCAGGATGCCCTCGAGCAAATCCGCTCTAAGGGCTACGCCACCCCGCACCTGGGCAAGGGGCTGCGGGTCGTGGCCATCGGGGTATCGGTCGACACGCGGGAGGAGAGCCGGGGCGATATGGAGTGGGTGAGCGAGGAGATTGGGTAGGAAAAAAAGAGCGGGGCGCACTGCGCCCCGCTCCATTCTGTCAGTCGATTCTCCTACTCTTCTACCCGGCCACCCAGCTCGCGGTCCAGGAAGAGTATCGCCCCCTTGTTGTCCTCGGCGAGGCGGAAATCGTCGACCAGGCCCATCGCGTTGGACTCCTCCTCCACCTGCTCGGTGATGTACTTCCAGAAGAAGTTCTCCGTGGCCATATCCTTCTCCTCCCGCGCCAGGCGTATCAGCCCCTCAATCATGGCGCTGACCTCGCACTCCTGCTTGTAGAAGGTCTCGGCGATGTCCAGCGGCTTGCCGAAGTCGCTATCCACAGCGGCCACGGGCTTGATCATCACGCGGCCCCCCCGGCTCTGGAGGTAGTTCATCATGTCTTTTGCGTGCTCCATCTCCTCGCTCGCCTGCACATCCATCCAGCGCGCGAAGCCGTTGAGGCCCAGGTGCGTGCAGTAGGCGCTCATGGCCAGGTAGAGGTTCGAGGACCACATCTCATTGTTAATCTGGACGTTGATAGCGTCCTCCATCTTCTTGGTCAGTTCCATAGCTCTTGTCTCCGTATTGTGTCTCTTCGACTTTCTAAATGCATTTCCAAATCGTACCCCACTCCATCACGCACCCGCCTAAGAGAAGGGCGCAATGCCCCCGTGCGCGTTCTCGCGAAGCTCTACACTAATCAACGTAGCCACTACCGAAAGGTTATTGGGCCCGCGCTATCCGTACGGAGTCTTACTTTTCGATATACAGGGCATTAGCCCGTGCCTTGCTGGTAGCTTCTACCGCAGCACGGCGCCGAACTCGCGCTCGAAGGTGGAGATGAGCTTCTGCATGCAGCGGTCGATGGCCTTGTCGTTGAGCGTGCCCTTCTCGTCCTGCAGGATGAAGGAGAGGGCGTAGGACTTCTTCCCGGCGGCGATTTTCTCGCCCTCGTACACGTCGAAGAGGCCCACCCGCTGGATTAGCCGACCCTCGACCCTCAGGGCGCTGGCGGCCAGGTCGGCGAAGCGAACCCGGGCATCGAGCAGGAGGGCCAGGTCGCGGCGTACCTCCGGGAAGCGGGGCAGGGCCTTGATGGCGGGGCGACCCCGGCGCGCGATGCTCATCAGCTGCTCCCAGTCGATCTCGGCGAAGTGGACATCGGCCTTCAAGCCCTTGCGCCGGGCGAGCGTTGGGCTCACGAGGCCGAAGTGGGCGAGGGCTTGCCCGCTGTGGAGGAGCGTGGCGCCGTGCGCGTAGAGGCCCTCGGGTGCGTCGCCGTAGCTGAGGTCCGGCATCCCCAGGCCGAACAGGCCGAGTATGGCGAGGACCTCGCCCTTGAGGGTGAATACGTCCACGGGCGCGCCCTTGCCCCGCCAGCTGTCCTCGTGGCTCGTGCCGGTGAGGGTCAGGGCGAGGTGGCGGCGCTCGCGGTAGGCTCGGAGGGGCTCCTCGGGGGTGGAGGGGCTCCCCGTCTGGGTGAATACCTTGCCGAACTCGAAGAGCGCGAGCCGGGGGCGTTGCCGGGCCACGTTGCGGGCCACGGCATCGAGCGCGCCCATGATGAGGCTGGGGCGCAGCACGTTCAGGTCGGCGCTCAGGGGGTTGACCACGCCCACGAGTGCCTCCTCGGGGTAGGCCGCCAGGTCGGCGTAGTCGGTCCGCGCGTTGAGCGAGATGGCCATCACCTCGTGGAAGCCCCGCCCGGCCAGGCGCTCGGCCACCTCGTACCTGAGGCCCGGGGCGATGTCCTCGCCCGTAGTGGGCAGGGTGAAGCGTAGCCCCTCGGGCAGGGGGACGCGGTCGAAGCCGTAGAGGCGGAGTAGCTCCTCGTACACGTCCTCGGGCCGGGTCACGTCGATGCGGTAGTAGGGCACCTCGATGCTGAGCCAGTCGCCCTCCTGCTCCAGCACTTTGATTTCCAGGCCCTCGAAGAGTCGTTGCCGGGTCTGCTCGTCCATGGCCACGCCCAGCACCCGTTCGGCGCGTTCCGGGCTGAAGCGTATGCGCCGCGGGGCGACGGGCCGGGGGTAGTGGTCCAGCATGCCGCCCTCGATTCTGCCGCCGGCTACCTCCACGATTAGCGCGGCGGCGTAGCGTAGGGCCAGGGGCGTGAGGCCGGGGTCTATGCCCCGCTCGAAGCGGAAGGAGGCATCGGTGTTCAGCCCGTGTCGGCGGGCGGTTCGGCGGATGGCGGTGGGCTCGAAGGTGGCGGCCTCGAGGAAGATGTCCGTCGTCTGGTCGGTCACCCCGGAGCTCAGCCCGCCCAGCACGCCGGCCAGGCATAGGGGTGTGTCGCCGTCGCAGACCATGTAGTCGTTCGCGTCCAGCTTGCGCTCCTTGCCGTCGAGGGTGGTGAAGGCCGTCCCTTCGCGTAGCCGCTGGAGGCTCACGCGCCCGCTGCGGAGGGCCCTGAGGTCGAAGGCGTGTAGGGGGTTGCCCAGGTCGTGGAGCACGAGGTTGGTGATGTCCACCACGTTGTTGATGGGCTCCAGGCCTATGGCGCGGAGGGTGTGCTGCACCCACTCGGGGCTCTGGGCCACCGTGACCCCCCTGATGGTCAGGCCCGTGTAGCGTAGGCAGCCGGTGCGGTCGATTTCGCCCAGCTCGACGGGGGCTGCGCCCTCCGCCTCGGGCAGGGTGGGCTCGGGCAGGGTGGCCCGGCAGGGCGAGTCGAGGCTGAGGTAGGCGGCCAGGTCGCGCGCCACGCCGTAGTGCGACATGGCGTCTGCCCGGTTGGCCGTCAGGCCGATTTCGATGGTCCAGTCGCGGCCCACCTCGAAGAGCTCCGTGAGCGGGGTGCCGGGCGGGAGCGGGGTGTCGAGCACCATGATGCCGTCGTGGCTGCCCCCCAGTCCGACCTCATCCTCGGCGCATATCATGCCCTCGGAGGCCTCGCCCCGGAGCTTCGACTTCTTTATGGTGAAGTGCTTGCCCTCCGCGTCGTAGAGCCTTGTGCCGACGGGGGCCACCACCACCTTCTGCCCGGCCGCCACGTTGGGCGCGCCGCAGACGATGCCCAGGGGCGCTGGGCCCCCCACATCGACGGTGCAGACCCTCAGCCTATCGGCGTTGGGGTGGGGCGTGCAGGTGAGCACCTGGCCGACCACCAGCCCGGCCAGCCCGCCCCGCACGGAGCAGTACTCCTCCACGCCGTCGACCTCCAGGCCGATCTGCGTGAGCACCCCGACCATGCGCTCGAGCTCCATGGGGCGGGGCAGGAAATGGTTCACCCGATTGTACGAAACCTTCATCTATGCTGCGTCCTAAAAATCCGTGATGGTCTATGCGGCTACTGGTCCGCGCCCCGCACCTTCCCGCGGGAGATGTGGAGCACGCCGTTCTTCTTCCCGTAGGTGTTGCTCGGGTCCTCGAGCGTGTAGAAGTAGGTGCCGGTGGTCAGCTCGTCGCCCCGGGCGTTGCGCCCGTCGAAGACGATGTGCGAGCCCTCGCCCGTGTAGACCAGCGAGCCGTCGCGGGTGAAGAGCGAGAGTACCATGTGCGCGCCCTTGTCGTTGCGCAGGACGAACACGTCGTTGACCCCGTCGCCGTTGGGGGTCACGATGTTGGGGAGCTCGTCGGGGCCCACCCGCGTTTGGTCCTCGCCCTGGGCGGCGGCCCGGGCCGTCAGGCCGGTGAGCAGCAGCAGGGCCAGCAGCCCCCGGAGGGCGTGTTGGATGGATTGGATACGTTTTTTCATGGCGATTCTCCTTGGTTGTATAGCCGGTCAGACATTGCGCGTGAGGCGCTGGACGATGTGGAACTTGTTGAAGAACTCCTTGGCGAACACGCGGATGACCGTGTAGGCCGGGATGGCCAGGAGCATGCCCAGCACCCCGGCGATCTGGCCGGCCATCAGCAGGATGATGAATATCTCCAGCGGCAGGGCGTTGACGCTGCCCGCGTAGATGTAGGGCTGGAGGAAGAAGTTGTCGATCAGGCGGACGATCAGGAATATGGCGCAGACCAGCAGCACCAGGGTGCCCAGCGACATGGAGAGCCCGGCCCCGGCGTATATGGCCGTGACGATGATCAGGGCGATGGCCAGCGCGATGATGGCCCCCACGTAGGGGATGACGTTGAGGATGCCGGCCAGCAGGCCGATGACCACCGAGGTGTTGAGCGGCAGGCTGATCAGGAGGATGCCCACGGTGGTCAGCACGGTGATCACCACGCTCTCGATGAAGATGCCCAGGAAGTAGCGCTGCAGGAGGCTCATCACCTCGTTCATGGCGTGGCGTATGTTCTCCTCGTAGCGCTCGGGGAAGAACATGGTGAGCGCCTCCACCGAGAGGCCCTCCTCGCGCAGGAAGAAGAAGCTGATGAAGCTGATGGAGAACAGGGCGATGAACAGGTCCGTGATCAGCGTGGCCGTCGAGGAGAAGAAGTTCGAGAAGAAGGACGCGTCGAAGAAGCCCATGAGCTGGGCGCGGATCTCGTTCCGCAGGGAGAAGTCCTCCATGCCCTCGGGGAGGAAGACCTCCAGCTGGTGCTGCACCGTCGCCAGGGGGGCGGCGAAGTTGGAGAGCAGCTCGGCCGGGTCGGCGTTGCGCAGCTCCTCGAACTGCGAGGCCATCAGGGGGAACATCCCGTAGAGGAACAGGTTGGTCAGCCCGATGAAGGTGAGCAGGGTCACCCCGGCGGCCAGCGAGGCGGGCACGTGCCAGCGGCCCAGGCGGATGCGCTGCAGCAGGCGGACCAGCGGCTTGCCCACCAGCGAGATGATGATGGAGCAGACGATGTACCAGACTATGCTCGAGAAGAACCAGATAAGGAACAGGACCAGCAGGATGGTCGCCCCTATCGTCAGGTACTTGGTGATGCTTTTGAGCCCGCCCCCCATCTCCGGCTACTTCTTGCGCATGAAAATCTGTATGGGCACCCCGCTGAAGTCGTAGGCGCTGCGCAGCCGGTTCTCCAGGAAGCGCTTGTAGGGCTCCTTGACGTACTGCGGCAGGTTGCAGAAGAAGGCGAAGGCCGGGAAGGGCGTGGGCAGCTGGGTCACGAACTTGATGCGGATGTACTTCCCCTTGTTGGCCGGGGGCGGGGTCTCCTGGATCAGGGGCAGCATGTAGCTGTTGAGCTCGCTGGTGCTGACGCGCCGGCTGCGGTTGGCCTGCACCTCCATGGCCCCCTCGAGCACCTTCAGGATGCGCTGCTTGGTCACCGCCGAGGTGAAGAAGATGGGCACGTCGTTGAAGGGGGCGATGCGCTCGCGGATGGCGCGCTCGTACTCCAGGGTGCTGTGCGTGTCCTTCTCTACCAGGTCCCACTTGTTGACCACGATGACCACCCCCTTGCGGTTGCGCACCACCAGGTCGAAGATGGACTGGTCCTGCGCCTCGAAGCCCCGCGTCGCGTCGATGACCAGCAGGCACACGTCGCTCAGCTCGATGGCCCGGATGGAGCGGATGACCGAGTAGAACTCCAGGTCCTCGTGCACCTTGCCCTTCTTGCGCAGCCCGGCCGTGTCGACCATCATGAAGTTGTGGCCGAACTTGGTGTAGCGCGAGCCGATCGCGTCGCGGGTCGTCCCGGCGATGGGCGTGACGATGTTGCGCTCCTGGCCCACCAGCGCGTTGATGATGGAGGACTTGCCCACGTTGGGGCGGCCCACGATGGTCAGGCGCGGCAGGCCCTCCTCGTCCTCCAGCGCCCGGTTGGGCAGCAGGGCCACGATGCGGTCGAGCAGCTCGCCCGTGCCGCTGCCGTTGAGCGCCGACACGCCGAAGGGGTCGCCCAGCCCCAGCCCGTAGAAGCCGTACACGTCGGCCACCCGGAAGCCGTCGTCCACCTTGTTCACCACCAGGAGCACCGGCTTGGCCGACTTCTGCAGCATCCGGGCCACCCGCTCGTCCTGGTCGGTGATGCCGGTGACCACGTCCACCACGAAGACCACCACGTCGGCCTCCTCTATCCCCAGCTCGGCCTGGGCCCGTATCTCCCGCTCGAAGATGTCGTCCGAGCCCACCACGTAGCCCCCCGTGTCGATCACCGAGAACTCCTTGCCGTTCCAGTCCGTCTTGCCGTAGATCCTGTCGCGGGTCACCCCGGCCTGCTCGTCCACTATCGCGGCGCGCCGGCCCACCAGCCGGTTGAAGAGCGTGCTCTTGCCCACGTTCGGGCGACCTACTATCGCTACTATCCCTGCCATTACCTTGCTTTAGCTCCTTCCCTCTACGCGTAGCCCGCGGCCCGGGGCCACGGGGCATCGCTATTCTATGTATCCGAAATTGCGCAGCGCGCCCGCGTCGTCGCGCCACCGCTCCTTGGTCTGCACCAGGAGGCGGAGGAACACCCGCTTGTCCAGGAACACCTCCAGGTCGCGGCGCGCCTCCGTCCCGATGCGGCGGATCATCCGCCCCCCCCGGCCGATGAGGATGCCCCGCTGCGAGTCGCGCGCCACGTAGACCACCGCCTCGATGTGGTCCATGGTCTCCCCCTCGGTGTACTCCCTGACCACCACCTCCACCGAGTAGGGCACCTCCTCCGCGCAGTTCTGCAGGATCTTCTCCCGCACGATCTCCGTCACGAAGAACCGCGTGGGGCGGTCGGTCAGCTGGTCCTCCGGGTAGTACTTGGGCGCGACGGGCAGCAGGCGGATGAGCGCGGCCTGCACCTGCTCCACGCCGAAGCCCTCCAGCGCCGAGACCGGGAACACCGCCGCCCCGGGGAAGCGCTGCTCCCACGCCGCCACCAGCCGCTCCAGCTCCCGCTGGTTGGAGAGGTCGATCTTGTTGATGACCACCACCTTCGGGATGGGGCTGCCCGCGACCCGCTCCAGCACCTCCGCGTGCTTGTCCCACTGCTCCACCACGTCGGTGATGTAGAGCAGCACGTCCGAGTCCTGCAGCGTGCTCTCCACCGCCCCCAGCATCGCCTTCTGCAGCTCGTAGGCCGGCCGCAGGATGCCCGGCGTGTCGGAGTACACAATCTGGTAGTCCGCGTGGTTCACAATCCCGAATATCCGGTGCCGCGTGGTCTGGCTCTTGTGCGTCACGATGGACAGCCGCTCACCCACCAAGCGGTTCATCAGGGTCGACTTCCCCACGTTCGGGTTGCCCAGAATGCTCACAAAACCCGCCTTATGCTCTACGCCCATGCTCGTGATTGCTATGCTCTTTGGCGGCAAAGATAATCATTATGGGTGAACTACGCCGCGCGCCGGGCCAAAGCCCCCTTCCCCGCCCGCCCACGCTAGGTAAAATATTATCACTACATTTGCTGCACGCCTGCATACGCTCTGGCCGGAGGGGGTCGCGCCCCCGGTCGGCGGTAGGCCGATCGCTAGTTCCGTACCAATAACCATTGTCATGAACGCCATGAAGAGCTTCACCCATTCGCCCACCGTACGCCTCGTTACCCTCGGTATCCTGGCCCTCATACTGCTCATCCCCCAGTTCCTGGTCGACGCCATCGTCAGCGACAGGCAGTACTCCTACAGCAGCGCCCAGCGCTCCATCGCCGAGCCCTGGGGCCAGGAGCAGACCATCGTCCCGCCCCGCATCGCCGTGCCCTACAGCGAGGACGTGCGCAACAGCAAGGGGCAGGTGGTGAGGGTGCGCAAGGGGCTAGCCTTCGTGCTGCCCGACAGCGTCGACATACAGGCCGACGTGAGCACCGAGTACCGCTACCGGGGCATATACCGCTCCCTGCTGGACCAGGCGAAGGTGAGCGTCACCGGCGAGTTCGCCTCCCTGCAGAACGCCGTGCCCCACGACAAGGACCGCACCTACTTCTGGGGCCAGGTCGTCATCTTCACCAACGTGTCGGACCTGGTGGGCCTCAAGTCCCTCATCCGCGTGGACCTCGACAGCACCCCCATCGAGCTCAAGCCCGGCCTGCCCAGCTTCATGAAGATCGCCAGCGATGGGGACAAGCACCCCCTCTCGGCCACCTTCGGCCTGAAGAAGCCCGACCTGCCCCTGCGCTTCTCCTACACCTACGAGCTCAACGGCTCCGAGGCCATACACTTCCTGCCCCTGGCCGGCACCACCCACGTGCAGCTCCACACCGACTACCCCCACCCCTCCTTCGTGGGGGCCCAGCTGCCCAGCAAGCGCACCATCACCGACAGCACCACCGAGGCCGAGTGGAAGATCCTCTATGTCAACCGCAACTCGCCCCAGCAGTACGACTGGAACTTCGACGAGGACGGCGACCTCCCCAGCCGGGCCAACGCCCACGACTACTACTACGAGGCGGACTCCCGCTTCGGCATGAAGTTCCGCGAGACGCACAACCTCTACGACCTGGTCGAGCGCGCCGTCAAGTACGGCATCCTCCTGATCGTCTTCACCTTCCTGACCTTCTTCTTCACCGACCAGTTCACCAGCACCAACATCCCCATCGTGGGCTACCTGCTCGTCGGCCTGGCCCTCATCCTCTTCTACACCCTCCTGCTCTCCATCGCCGAGTACCTGAGCTTCGGGCCGGCCTACCTCATCGCCGCGCTGGCCATCACCGCCCAGATCTCCGCGTACCTCTACGGCTTCGTCCGGCAGATGACCCCCGTCATCTTCTGCGCCGGCGTGCTGGGCATACTCTACACCTTCCTCTACATCATACTCCGCATGGAGACCTTCCCCCTGCTGGTGGGCTCCATATTCCTCTTCCTCATGCTGGGCCTGGTCATGTACCTCTCCCAGCGCATGAGCTGGACCGCCGACCCGACCCAGCCTTAGGGAGCACCAGAAAGTGGGCCGAATTTTCACCCCCCTTGTTGTACATCCGGAAAAGTGTACTACCTTTGCAGCGCAAAAGGGTAGGGGGGTGAGAGTTCGGCGGATGGCGAGGTAGCTCAGCTGGTTAGAGCGCATGATTCATAATCATGAGGTCGGCGGTTCAAGCCCGCCTCTCGCTACTTCTCATGGTTGATAGATGAAGAAGGGGTTGCAGCGCATCCAGCGCGCAACCCCTTCTTCGTGCTCGTGGGCGGACGGAGGGCCACGCACCCTCCCGGTGAGGGGCCGCACGGGCCAGCGACTTGCCCCAGAGGGTAAACCTTCTGCCAGCATATCCGTTCTACAAAATAGCCCAAACGAAGGATAGAACATCTTGCATAGGCAACCCAAGCTCCGACTACTCTTCCCCATCCTCCTAGCAATCATCGGCCTGGCCGGGGGTGCGCGGGCCCAGGATGGGGCGGTGGCCTTCAGAACGCCCGAGGGGCTGCTCCTCCCGTGCTGGGTCGAGAACGGCGACACCATCCCCTACGCCTACATCCCCCCCGTGACCATCTCCACCCCGCGGCGCTTCAAGCGCAAGCGCGACTACTGGTCGTACCAGCGCCGCATCCGCAACCTCAAGAAGGTCTACCCCTACGCGAAGATGGCGCGCGACACGCTCCGCAAGATGGACTCGGTGTACCAGTCGCTCAAGTCGCGCGGGGCCCAGCGGCGCTACGTGCAGCAGATGAACGAGCAGCTCCGGCGGCAGTTCGAGAAGCAGATACGCCAGCTGACCTACTCGCAGGGGCGCATGTTCATCAAGCTGATCGACCGGGAGACGGGCCGCTCCACCTTCTCCATCATCAAGCAGTTCAAGGGGGGCTTCACCGCCTCCTTCTTCCAGGGGGTGGCCCGCCTGTTCGGCGAGGACCTCAAGGCCCGCTACGACCCTGAGGGGGAGGACCGTATCCTCGAGGAGCTCATACACGAGTACGAGATGGGGAGGCTCTAGGGCCACAGCCGCGAGCCGGGCCAGTAGCCCCTCCCCGCGTACCCCGCTTTCCCGGTGGCCTCCCCCCTTTTCCGGCCGAATTTCGGGCATCAGCTCGCGTTTCTCGAAGAAAGTACTACTTTTACGAACCGTAAGACTAACCCTGAACCTGAACAAGACCTATGGACACGGGAGCTACGGTACAAGCATACGCATACGATTATCTCATCGCGGGCTCGGGCCTCGCGGGCCTGGCCATCGCCCTGGAGGCCGCCAAGTACGGGCGCGTCGCCATACTCACCAAGCACTGGGTGCGCGACTCCAACTCCTACCACGCCCAGGGGGGCATAGCCGCCGTCACCGACCCCGAGGATAGCGACCAGGGCCACATAGAGGACACCCTGGCCGCGGGCCGTGGCCTCTGCGACCTACCGGCCGTGCGGGTGCTGGTCAGCGAGGCCCCCCAGCGCATACAGGACCTCATAGACAGCGGCATGCGCTTCGACCACAAGGATGGCCAGATAGCCCTCGGCCTGGAGGGGGGGCACCACCATCGGCGGATACTCCACGCGGGCGGCGACGCCACCGGCATGCTCACCACCAGCTTCCTGGCCAGCCGGGTGGCCCAGCAGCCCAATATCGACGTGTATGAGAACCACTGCGTGCTGGAGGCCCTCATCCATCAGGGGCAGTGCTGCGGCCTCCGCGTATGGAACACCATGCAGCAGCAGGAGCACGTATTCACGGCCGGGCATACCCTCCTGGCCCTCGGGGGGGCGGGCGCGGTGTACCAGCGTACGACCAACCCGGAGACCACCGTCGGGGACGGCATAGCGATAGCCTACAGCGCGGGCTGCCAGATCACGGACCTGGAGTTCATGCAGTTCCACCCGACCGCCCTCTACGTCGAGGGGCAGCCCGCCTTCCTGATTTCCGAGGCCGTGCGGGGCGAGGGGGCCCACCTCTACAACCAGCGCGACGAGCGCTTCATGGCGGGCAAGTACCCCCTCGCCGAGCTGGAGCCCCGCGACACCGTGGCCAAGGCCATCTTCAGCGAAATCCAGCAGCAGGAGCAACCCTACGTCTGGCTCGACCTCCGCCACCTCGACCCCCACCTCATCGCGCAACGCTTCCCCACCATCACCCGCTACTGCCGCGAGAGGGGCCTTGAGCTCACCGCCCGCATACCCATCGCCCCGGCCGCGCACTACATGGTGGGCGGCGTGCGGACGGACCTCCACGGCCAGACGGCCATACCCCGCCTCTACGCCGTGGGCGAGCTGGCCAGCAATGGCCTCATGGGGGCCAATCGCCTCGCCTCCAACTCCCTCATAGAGTGCCTAGTATACGCCCACAGGGCCGTGGAGCACAGCCGTCAGCAGGTGGCGGTGGATGTCCCCGACCGCTTCGAGCGGAAGTTCACCGTCAACCCCGAGCTGGCCAAGACCTACAGCAAAACCCGCGCCCGGATAGCCGCCTTGCTCAACGCCAAGGTCGGCATCATACGCAACGGGCAGACGCTCCGCGACGCTCTCCACGAGCTGCAAACCCTTGAGGGTGAGCTCCCCCTCCAGCCCCACGAGTACAATTCGCACCAGCTGCGCAACCTCCTCATCGTGGCCCGTCTGCTCATCACGGCGGCCCTCTACCGGGAGGAGAGCCGGGGCGGGCACTACCGCGAGGACTTCCCCGAGGAGCGCCGGGAGTTCAACTGCCACATCACCCAGCAGAAGGGCAGCCCCATCGCGAAGACCCCCGTGCTGGAGTAGCGCGGAGGCGTATCGTGGCCATATACGGAGCGCGGGGTGCCGACCAGTCGACACCCCGCGTAGCATTTTAGCCGTTTTTTTGCACTCCGCCTACTTCTTCTTGCCCTGGTTGGCCACCGCGTCCATGAGCGCCTGGATGGTCTCGGGGTCGCCGATGTACTCGTCCTTCAGCAGGTTGAGCTGGTCGTCGAACTCGAAGACGTAGGGGATGCCCGTGGGGATGTTGACCCCGATGATGTCCTGGTCGGAGATGCCCTTGAGCACCTTGACGATGGCCCGTAGGCTGTTGCCGTGCGCTGCGACGATGATGTCGTCGTGCTGGTGGAGGCTCGGGCGGATGGTCTGCTCCCAGTAGGGTAGCATGCGGGTGACGGTGTCCTTGAGGCACTCGGTCAGGGGGATGAGGCTCCTGTCGACCCCGGCGTAGCGGGGGTCGGAGAGCGGCGAGCGGGGGTCGTCCGGCGCCACGGGGTCGGGGGCCACGTCGTAGCTCCGCCGCCACCTGAGCACCTGCTCCTCGCCGAACTTCTCGGCCGTTTCGGACTTGTTGAGGCCCTGCAGCATGCCGTAGTGCTTCTCGTTGAGCCGCCAGGATTTCTCCACGGGCACCCACAGGCGGTCCATCTGGTCGAGCACGTAGAAGAGCGTCCGTATGGCGCGGGTGAGGGTGGAGGTGTAGGCCAGGGTGAACTGGAAGCCCCTCTCCTTGAGGTCCTTCCCGGCCTTGATGGCCTCGGCCAGGCCCTTGTCGGTGAGGTCCACGTCCGTCCACCCGGTGAAGCGGTTCTCGAGGTTCCACTGGCTCTGGCCGTGGCGTATCAGCACCAATCGTTTCATGGCTATGCTCCTTAAGTTCGGTTCGTTACGGGCCGGTGGGTCGATGCCCGCGAAGGTAATCAATCTTTGCTTTCCCTGCCGCGGTTTTCGCCTCCGCGGCCCGGGCAATGTGCCCTCGCCATTTGCGTAATTGGGAATAATCCGCTTAATTTGTGCTTCGTGAGCATCTGCGGGGTGCGCACCAATCGGAGTACAGCATAATTTTAAGGTACATATGGAAAAGCTAGTGGATAAATTCCTGCGCTACGTCGCCGTGGACACGCAGTCGGACCCGGATTCGGAGACCCAGCCCAGCGCGCAGAAGGAGTACGACCTCCTGAACATGCTCTGCCGGGAGCTCAACGACATGGGCATAAAGGCCGAGGTGGATGAGTTCGGCTACGTGATGGGCTCCATCCCCTCCAACATCGACCGGAAGGTGCCCGCGGTGGGCTTCCTGGCCCACGTCGACACCGCGCCCGACGCCTCGGGGGCCAACATCAAGCCGCAGTTCATCGAGAACTACGACGGCTCCAGCATCCCGCTCAGGGGCGTGCCGGGGCTGGAGCTCAAGCCCGAGGAGTTCCCCGAGCTGCTGCTCTACAAGGGGCAGACCCTCATCACCACCGACGGCACCACGCTCCTGGGGGCGGACGACAAGGCGGGCATCGCGGAGATCATGTGCGCCGCGGAGTACATGATGGAGCACCCCGAGTTCAAGCACGGCGAGGTGAAGATCGGCTTTACGCCCGACGAGGAGATCGGCCGGGGGGTTGTCAAGTTCGACGTGGCGAAGTTCGGCGCGGACTACGCCTACACCATGGACGGGGGCGAGATTGGCGAGCTGGAGTACGAGAACTTCAACGCCGCCTCGGCCAAAATCCGTATCCAGGGGCGCAACGTGCATCCGGGCTACGCGAAGGGGAAGATGCTCAACGCCATCATCATAGCCCAGGAGCTGAACGAGCTCCTGCCCTGCTTCGACCGCCCGGAGTACACCCAGGGCTACGAGGGCTTCTACCACATCGTGCAGCTCAGCGGCGCGGTGGAGGAGGCCGATGTGGCCTACATCATCCGCGACCACGACCGCGCGAAGTTCGAGGCCCGCATGGCCTTCATGGAGAAGTGCGTCCAGTTCATCAACGACAAGTACGGCGCGGGGACGGCCACCCTCGACATGTCCATCTCCTACTACAACATGCGGGAGAAGGTGGAGCCGCACTACTTCATCGTGGAGCGGGCCATCAGGGCCATCGAGATGGCCGGCGTGGAGCCCAAGGTCAAGCCCATCCGCGGCGGCACTGACGGGGCGAACCTCTCCTTCAAGGGCTTGCCCTGCCCCAACATCTTCGCGGGGGGGCACAACTTCCACGGCAAGATGGAGTTCGTGCCGGTGGAGAGCATGCACAAGGCCTCGGAGGTCATTCTCAACATCGTGAGGCTCTTCGCGGAGGAGTAGGGTAGTCCCCCGCTCCCCGTGTCCTGCCTGCGCGAAGGTACGGCCCGTGGCGGTGCACCCGGGGGTGTGCGGCCATGGGCGTTTTTTAGATTTAGCCGTAAAACGGGAGGATTGCTATGGGCGTACGTCTGGATGTGGAGCTGGTGAACCGCGGGCTGGCCGATACCCGGGCCCGGGCCCAGCAGCTCGTGGCCAAGGGGGCTGTGGTGCTCAACGGGCGGGTGGCCGAGAAGCCGTCTGCGCGGGTGGAGGAGGGCGATGAGCTGCGGATTGCCGACGGTCTCGCCCTGCGGTACGTCAGCCGGGGGGGCGAGAAGCTCGAGCGGGCCCTTGCGCACTTCGGCCTGTCGGTGGAGGGGCGGCGGGTGCTGGACATCGGCTCGTCCACCGGGGGCTTTACGCACTGCGCCCTGCAGCACGGCGCGGCGCATGTCTACGCGGTGGACGTGGGGACGGAGCAGCTCCATGAGTCCCTCCGTGGCGATGGGCGCATCAGCCTCCACGAGAACACCCATATCCGGGACCTGACGCTCGCGCAGCTGGATGGATGCCCGGTGGACTGCGTGGTCTGCGACGTGTCCTTCATCTCGCTGGTCCATATCTTCACCTACGTGCGGACGCTCCTGGCCCCCGGTGGGTGGGCGGTGCTGCTCATCAAGCCGCAGTTTGAGGTGGGGCGGGGCCAGCTGCCCAAGGACGGGGTGGTCAAGGGGCCCAAGGCCCAGGCCAGCGCCATAGAGGCCTGCCTGGATGCCGCCCGGGGATGCGGCCTGCAGCCCCTGGGGCTTACGCACAGCCCGCTCGGCGGACGGGGGAAGAATACGGAGTACCTCCTCCATCTGGTCCATGCGGGGGCGCAGCTCCGGGCCGACACCATAGATGTGCCCGCCGCCGTTCAGGAGGCGAGGCGGGCCTTCAATTCATAGCGCTATTTGGCCATTCTCTAGGATAGTTTGAAGATGTTTTTTACATTTGTTCCGGTGTTCCTGCGCGGAGGTCAGGGCATGAGGTTGTTTCAGGTGTAATAAATTCAAAAGTTAGGGTATCATGGTTAGGAAGCTTACTGGAAGAATGGCGCTGGTGGCGCTGGGCCTATGGCTGGCTGGCCTTTTGCTGGCGGGCTGTGGTGGTTCTAGCTCGAGCCTGGAGGGGGTTTGGTCGCTGGAGAAGATGGCGGTGGGCGACAAGGTCTCTGAGCTCTCGGGCGTTTTCGCGCTGATGAAGGAGGATAAGGGGAGCCTGAATGTCTTTGAGCTGAAGGCCGGGGGCGTTGTGCATGAGGTGGATGGGAAGAGCGAGGCGACGCGGGAAACGTCTCTCGTATGGTCGCGGGAGGGGGATAGGGTCATCGTGAAGATGGACCCCGCGAAGGTGTCTGAGGGGGCTGAGGCCGGGAAGGAGGAGGTCTTTGAGGTGCGGGATGGTCAGCTCTGGTTCGACATCACGGCGGCCTTCGCGAAGGGGCAGGATGAGATGGCGGCGCTCGCGCTACTGGGTGGCATGGGCGAGCTGGGCTCGGCCATGCTCTCCGGCGAGAAGGTCTACCTCGTCTATATGAAGAAGTAGCTTCTCGCTTCGTTTTTGAAAGGAAAGCCCCGGTAGCCTTGGCCGCCGGGGCTTTTTCAGTGTAGGGGCGATGCGCCTCTGCGGCTAGCTGTTGTTCATGGAGAGTAGGAAGGCCTCGTTGGTGGGCGAGCTCTTGAGGCGTGCGCGGAGGAACTCCATGGCCTCGACGGAGTTCATGTCGGTGAGGTAGTTGCGCAGAATCCATATCTTGTTGAGCTGCTCCTTGTCGACCAGGAGGTCGTCGCGGCGGGTGCTGGAGGCGGTGATGTCCACGGCCGGGAATATGCGCTTGTTGGCCAGCTTGCGGTCGAGCTGGAGCTCCATGTTGCCGGTGCCCTTGAACTCCTCGAAGATGACATCGTCCATCCGGCTGCCGGTGTCGGTCAGGGCCGTAGCCAGGATGGTGAGCGAGCCGCCCTGCTCGATGTTGCGCGCGGCCCCGAAGAAGCGTTTGGGTTTCTGGAGGGCGTTGGCGTCGACCCCGCCGGTGAGGACCTTGCCGGAGGCTGGCGACACGGTGTTGTAGGCGCGGGCCAGACGGGTGATGGAGTCGAGGAGGACGACCACGTCGTGCCCGCTCTCCACTAGGCGCTTGGCCTTTTCCAGGACCATGTTGGCCACGCGGACGTGCCGCTCGGCGGGCTCGTCGAAGGTGGAGCTGATGACCTCGGCGTTGACCGAGCGGGCCATGTCGGTGACCTCCTCCGGGCGTTCGTCTATCAGCAGGACCATCATGTAGACCTCCGGATGGTTGGCCGCGATGGCGTTGGCTATCTCCTTGAGCAGGATGGTCTTACCGGTCTTGGGCTGGGCGACGATGAGGCCGCGCTGGCCCTTGCCGATGGGCGAGAACAGGTCCACCACGCGGAGGGAGAGGTCGTTGGTCTTCTCGCTCAGGAGGGTGAATTTCTGCTCGGGGAAGAGGGGGGTGAGGTAGTCGAAGGGGACGCGGTCGCGGAGCGACTCGGGGCTACGGCCGTTGACGCTCTCCACCTTCACCAGGAGGTAGGCCTTCTCGTTGTCGCGGTAGGGCGGGCGGACGGTGCAGGTGATGGTGTCGCCCGTCTTGAGTCCGTACTGCTTGATGGGCCGCTGCTGCACGAACACGTCGTCCGGGGAGGTGAGGTAGTTGAAGTCCGTGGAGCGGAGGAAGCCCGAGCCGTCGGGCATGAGCTCCAGCACGCCCGTGACGGTCACCAGGCCCTCGTACTCCCGTGCGGGTTCTTGGTGCTTCTGCTCGCGCGGCGTGTTGGGGTTTCTCTGCTTCTGCTCGCGCGGGGTCTCCCGCTGCTGGTCCTTCGTGCCCCTGTGCTCATTCCGGGCTTCGCCCTTGCTGGCCTCCTGCGGCTCGCGCTTGCCCTCATGGCGGTTGCTACGCTGGGGCTGCGCCTCCACCTTCCCCCCGGACTGCAGCTGCTCAATCTGCTGGGCGAGGCGCTCCTTGGTCAGCTCGTCGGGGGTGCGAGCATCCCGCTCGGCCGGCGCATCCTTCGGGGCGTTCTGCTTCTGGGGGCGCTTCCCGTTGGGCATCTTGGGCTTGGGCGGGGCGACGCTCGTGGAGGAGAGCAGCTGCTCGGCGGCGTGCCGCGCGCTCCGCTTCACCTCCGAGGTTGGCGACATGAGCTGCTCCGTCAGGAGGGGTTCTGTCGTCTTGGGCGTGCTACCCTTCTCGCCCCGGTGCTTCTTCGAGGGGCCCTTGCTGGGGGCGCTCTTCTTCGCATCGCCTACCAGCTCCTTCATGGTGCTGAAGCCGCGCGTCGCCTGCTCATCGAGAATTCTAAAAATGAGGTCTTCCTTCTTGAGCGAATCGACCTTCTTCATGCCCATGGCCTTGGCCATCTCCTTCAGCTCGACGAGCAGCTTGCTTCTTAGCTCTTGGATATCGTACATAGGTAATTTGGAGTATACCCTATTTGAAAAATGCTGAGCCAGCCCCCTCGCCGGGAACGCCGCCCTCTCTTAATGATAAATCCTTACGTTGGTGTGGTCTGGAGGGGTGAGCGCAGGGTACACAACGCTCTTTCCGGTCGCAAAGGTACACTATTTTGCGAAATGACCGCATGCATGGGTGATTTTCAGCGCTTTTTCATCTCGCCACGCCGATGATTTCGACCTTCAGCAGCCGCTCGCCCTCCCCGAAGATCAGCCGCGTGAGGCGCGGCCCCTCGTCGCGGTAGTTGATCGTGTCGCCGGGCGGGAGGTCGGCGATGCGCTCACCCACCAGCTGGCGATGCTGCCCAACCTGTACACCGTTGCGCAGGTGGACGTGTGGGCTACGTATGCTGGCGACAATCAGCTCATCGCGCCCGTCCGGTAGGCGGTACAGGAGGATTTTCCCGCCCTTGGGTAGGCGGAGGTCCGAGAGGGTGTCGACCTTCCCCTTCTGCTTGCGGCTGAGCGCGGTCATGGGGCGTACGCCCGGCATGGTGCGCCGGAAGTCGGCCAGCTGCTCGGCGTGGCCGAAGGGTCGCCGGGCGAAATCCGCCATCGACACGGGGGCTCCCCCGTAGCGGCAGGCCTCCTCCGCCACGAAGCGAGCGCCGATGCACGCCGTGAGGGCCAGGAGCACGGGGGCCAGGAGGGTGGCCAGGGGCCAGGGACGGAAGGGGCGTTTGCGTGCCATGGGGCTATGGTCTGGTTCTATTGCTGGCGGGTGGTGCTGCCCGCCGACGCGGGCCCTTTCCCGTCGAGCTGGCCGGGCAGCCGGTAGCACTCCTCCCGCAGCGTGGCGGCCCACTCCTTGCGGCTCTTCCGCCCGTCCGCGAGGGTCTGCCAGGGGATGGGCCTGCCGACGTGGACCTTCAGGCGCGCGCCGCGGTGGTGGTACATCTCGTCCACCAGGTAGAGCATCTCGATGTTGGCCCGGATGCCCAGGCAGCGGCGCAGCAGGGCGAGGTTGTAGAAGAAGTTGGAGTTCCGCCCGCCGAAGTGCAGGGGGATGATGTCGCGCTGGTACTCGATGCACTTGCCCACGAAGCTGCTCTTCCACTCCAGGTCGCGAATCTGCCCGTTGAAGCCCTTGCGCGAGCACAGCCCGGCCGGGAAGTAGAGCATCTGCGCATCGGACTGGTAGGCCTCCAGGAGGCGGCTCACGTCCCCGCTCTTCTGCGCACCGTGCTTGTTGATGGGGAGGAATACGTCCCGCATGGTGGGCACCTGGGTCAGGATGTCGTTGACCGGGAAGTACACCCTGCCGAAGTGGTGGCCGAAGAGGTCGATGAGCACCAGGCCGTCCATCCCCCCCAGCGGGTGGTTGCTCGCCAGCAGGAAGCGCCCCTCCCGGGGTATGTTCTCCATGCCGATGCACTCGTACTTCACCTCCATGTACTCCAGGAGCCAGGTGGTGAACTCGAGGGGGGGCATGCCGTGGGTCTGGCGCAGCACGTAGTTGATCTCGTCGACGTGCACTATCCGCTCGAGGTAGCGCAGCAGAAAGCCCGGCATCCATCTGCGCATGTGCGGGTTCTTGCTGTCGATGACCCGCTTGAGGTCTATCTGTATGGCTTGCGCCGGGTGGCTGGCTTGTTCCATCGCCGGTGGGGGAGCTGTGCGTACCGGCCTATTCTACGGCCTTGATGCTGAAGGAGAAGCCCTCCATGACCGGGTTGGAGAGCAGCTTGGCGCAGAGCTCGCCGGCTATCACCCGGGCGGCGTTCTCGTCCTCGGCCTCCACCTGGATGACGAAGTGCTTGCCCACCCGGACATCCTTCACGCCCCGGTGGCCCAGCTGGCCGATGGTGCCGAGGATGGCCTTGCCCTGCGGGTCGAGGAGCGCCTTCAGGGGCATTACGTTGGCTTCGATCTCAAAGTTCATTTCCGTTTCTCTTTATTATGATGACCTGGCTTTACTAGTCGAGCTCCGAGAGGAAGGAGGTCAGGGGGCTGCTCGCGTTGGCCTGCAGCGAGATGCCGGGTAGCCCCGCCTCGCGGCCCTGTCGCCCCGCCTTGACCGCGGCGGCGAAGCCCTGGGCCATGCCGACGGGGTCGTCGGCGATGGCGATGGCGGTGTTGACCAGCACGGCGCTCGCCCCCATCTCCATGGCCTCGCAGGCGTGGGAGGGCGCGCCGATGCCGGCGTCCACAATCACCGGCACGAGGCTCTGCTCGATGATGATGCGGAGGAAGTCGCGGGTCAGCAGCCCGCGGTTGCTGCCGATGGGCGCGCCCAGGGGCATGACGGCCGCGGCCCCGGCCTCCTCGAGCTTCTTGCACAGCACGGGGTCGGCCTGGATGTAGGGTAGCACCACGAAGCCCTTGGCCGCGAGCTCCTGCGTGGCCTTGAGGGTCTCCTCGCCGTCGGGCAGCAGGTAGCGGGGGTCGGGGTGTATCTCCAGCTTCAGGAGGTTGGTCCCGAGCGCCTCCCGCGCCATCTCGGCCGCGAAGACCGCCTCCTTGGCGTTGCGCACCCCGGAGGTGTTGGGCAGCAGCTTGACCCCCGGGATCTGTATGGCGCTGAGCATCTCATCCTGCTGGTCCTGCACGCGCACGCGCTTGAGCGCCACGGTGACCAGCTCGGTGCCGGAGGCCTCTATCGCCGCGCGCATGGCCTGGTTGGAGGCAAATTTCCCCGTGCCCAGCAGCAGGCGGGAGCTAAAGCGGTATTCGCCGAGTTGTAGCATGGCTCGTAGTGTTGTCCTATCGTAGGAATTTGGTAATCGATTCGAGGAACTTCTGCGTGGCGAAGTAGGGGTCGCTGGCCAGGGCGATGCTGCCCGACACGGCCACCCCGAAGGCCCCCATGCCCAGGAGCTCGCGGACATCCTGATTCTCCACCCCGCCGATGATGTATATCGGGGTTTCTATCCCCTCGTCGCGGGCCTGCTGGAGTATCTTGGCCACGCCGTCGAAGCCCAGAATCTGCGAGAGGTTGCTCTTGGTCTGGGTGAAGCGGAGGGGCCCCAGGCCGATGTAGTCCACCGGCAGGGCCGCGGCCCGCTTGAGCTCGGCGAAGTTGTGCGCCGTCGCGCCGATGACCACCTCGGGGCCCAGCTCCCTCCGCACCATGGCCGGGTCGCCGTCCGTCAGGCCGAGGTGTACCCCCCAGGCGCCGACCTCCCGGGCAACGCGCCACATGTCGTTGATGACCAGCTGCCCCCTGTCCTCGAGCTTGCTGAGCACCCGGCTGGCCGTGCGGGCCACGGTGAACTCGCTCTTGTCCTTGAGGCGTAGCTGCAGTATGCGTCCCCCCGCCTCGGTGTAGTCCAGTGCCTGGCTCATCAGGCTGTTCTGGCTGTCGTGCTGGGTGATGAACATCAGCCGCGTAGCCGCCCCGCTGGTGCTGTCAAGTAGTGCCATCAATAACGCTTTACGTGGCAAAAGTACGCGCTTTGCGCCTACTTACCAAAACATGCCGGCATTTCCCCGGGGCGTGCTACTCCGGGATGCGGGGGTCTCGCCGGGCGCGCTCCAGCAGCTTCCGGTCGGCCGCCCGGTAGCGCGTGGCCTGCCGGGCCAGCGGGATGTAGAACTCGAGGTCTTTCAGCCAGGGGGGGATGATGTCCCGCGGGCCGTGGGGGCGGAGGTCGTCCCCGTGCCACTTGAAGCCGAAGAGCTCCCGGTCCTCGGTCTGCGTGTCCTGGATGGGGGTGACCAGCGAGTGGGGGTTGTCGTAGAAGGTGATGCGCTCGGCCTCCTGCTCCTTCATGTGGAGGATGAAGTGCGGGCTCTCGATGCGGTTGACCGCGATGACCTCCTCCTCGTCTGTCATGAAGAATATCACCTTCCCCTCGCCCTTGACCTCCACCCGCTGCATCTCCCCCTCGTGGAGGTAGGCCCACATGTCCTTGCCGCTCATCTGGTCGTAGTGGATGCTGTCGCCTTCCTGGGCCACCAGCACCTTGTCCTGGAAGTGCATGCTGTCCAGCCCCTCCGAGAGGTGCGCGGTGATGAGGCGGGAGGACACCTGGAGCTGCTTGCTCCAGACGTAGGGGAAGGGCTCTCGCCAGGCGATCACGGTGCTGTCCTGCCCGTTGTAGAAGGCCGTGTCGGCGACCAGCTGCAGGTCCTGGCGGAAGGCCCGTATGCTCCCCTCGGCCCGGCCGAGGTAGACGCTGTCGTTGGGCCGGGGGGCTGGGCCCTTAGCCGGCTCCTGCCAGCCCACGAAGCGGTCGGCCCGGAGGTAGAGGGTGTCGCGCTTGGCCGAGCTGGTGTCCACGGCCCATATCATGGGTTGCTCCTGGGCGATCATGCGGCGGGGGCTGTTCCAGAAGCGGGCGTGCCCGGCGTACAGGCGGTAGTTCTCCATCGAGTCGACGGCCACCACCTGCCCCTTGGCCTCCACGAAGTCCTTGCTGCGGTCGAAGAAGGCCCAGTCGGCGTAGATGCGGCCCTTGCCCTGGTCTACGGCCACCTGCCCCTCGAGGATACCGTGCCCGGCGTTGCGGTCGTACCAGCCCTTCTGCCCGTAGCCCATGCTCTCGTCGGTGTATACCCGCGTGGGGCCCCAGAAGTATATCCGCTCCAGCGACTGCGCGTACTGCAGGGAGTCGCCCACGGCGGTCACCTCCTCGGAGCGGTAGAGGACCGAGTCGCTCACCGTCACCAGGTCGCGGTCGGCGTCGTAGGAGCCTCGCCGGCTGCGTATGTCGCTCTGGTCGGTGAGGAGGTGGCCCCAGGTGGAGTACCACACCAGGTTGCGCTGGGTGGTGAAGTAGAGGGCATCGCTGTAGAGGGTGGTCTTGTCGACCGAATCATGCAGCTTGACGATCTTGCCGGTCACGTGCCCCTGGCCGCTGTTGCCGTCGTAGTGCATCGCGCTGCCCCACAGGCGAAACTGGCGCGAGCGCACCCTCACGTTGCCGAAGGCCTCGAAGGAGTTGGTCTCCGGGTAGACGTACGCGCTGTCGCAGTGCATCACGGCGCTGTCGTGCGAGAGGGCCACCTCGCCGAGCAGCCGGTGGATACTCTGCCCCTCCTTCTCCAGGGGGCGCATGCTCTTGGCGTAGAGGATTTCGACCTGTATCTGGTCGCCCCCCTCCTGCGCCAGCGCGAACCCGCCCGCGAGGAGCAGCGCCGGGAGTACTAGGCGCAGGGCAATCCACCGCGAACGTGGTCGCTTACACCCCCGCCCATGCATCTAGAACGCGCTCTCGAATTTGGGAGTCCACGCGCTCCGCTCGAAGCGGCAGCTCTTGTACTCCGGGTCGATGTGGATGTAGGTCCGCCCCACCTTCTTCCCTATCCACTCCTCCAGCACCTTCCGCTCCTTCCGCTGCTTGGCCAGCTCCTGCACCCTGTCGTAGTCGAGCTCCAGGTTCACCCTGTGGGCCGGGATGATGCGCTCCAGCTGCACCATCTTGACCACTGCGTTCCCCAGCCGGTCGCGGCTCTCGTAGGGCCTGCTGACCTGCCCCTCCTTCAGCTCCTGCAGCGCGTAGAAATCCACCGGCAGGATGGCCTCCTTCTCGAAGCGTAGGCCCCCCGCCATCGGGTTCACCGCGTAGCCCCCGTTCATCTTCGTGTCCTTGTCCTGCGAGTACCTCTCGCAGGCCTGCGCGAAGGTCAGGCTGTCGCTCAGCAGCCCCCGTATGCTGTCGAGCCGCTGGGAGGTCCGGGCTATCATCTCCGAGGTGTAGCTCGGCTTCAGCAGGATGTGGCGCACGTTGATGAGCTTGTCCTTCCGCCCGATCATCTGTATGATGTGGTAGCCGTACTCCGTCTTCACGATGTTGCTCACCTGGCCCTCCCGGAGGCTGGCGGCCGCGTCCGCGAAGGGCTTCACGAAGCTCTCCTTGGGCAGGTAGCCCATCTCGCCGCCCTTGATGGCGCTGCCCCTGTCCTCGGAGTAGGCCACGGCCAGGGTGGAGAAGCGCTCCCCCTTGATGATGCGCCCCCGGAGCTTGAGCAGCCGTTCGCGCACCTCGTAGTCGGCCAGGCTCTTGTCCGTCGGGTCGAGCACCAGCTGGCGGTAGATGTAGCTCACCGGCATCATCGGCAGGCTGTCGCGGGGTTCGCCGGCGTAGAAGGCGCGCACCTCCGAGGGGGTCACCTGCACGTCGCGCACCACGCTCTGGCGCACCTGGCTGGTGCGTTGCTGCTCGTCGAGCATCTTCTGCAGGTCCTTGCGAATCTGCTGTATGGGTCGCCCGTAGGCCTTCTCCAGCCCGGCTTCGCCCCCGGCCTGCTGGATGAAGTAGGCGATTCGGCGGTCGGTCTCCGGCGACTCGCCCGTGGCGTTGGAGGGGATGCTGTCCAGGTCGGCCTGGTCGAGGAACAGATTGTGAATCAGCACGCTCTCCAGCACCTCGCAGCGGCTGGGGGCGGGTCCCCCCCCCTGCATCCGCGCGCGCGCTATCTCCATCTCCACGTCCGAGAGGAAGACCGGGTGCGTGCCCACGGTGGCCACGACCCCATCGACCAGCTCGCCGCCCCGGGCCACCCCGCTCAGCATCAGCAGCAGGCCCAGGCACCAGCCCAGGCGGGGCATCCTAATCCGCATTTTCCTTCTTGCCATTATCATTCTCACTGTAGTAGTACGACTGTACCATCTCGCTCTCGAGGGTCTGGATGAGCGCCATCTTCCGCTCCAGCATGATCATCCGCTTCACATCGGGCTCCACGCAGGAGAGGGGGGAGAGCTGCCCGGCGGGTATCCACTCCACCACGTTGAAGATGTACAGCTGCCCCCCGTGCTTTCGCTGGAAGATGCCCCCGCCCCGTCGCAGTGAGCTCGCCTCGAGCTTGAAGGGGAGCTCCTCGTTCAGCTCGCCGAGCGAGAGCCACTGCTCCGGGGTTGATACTACCTGGAAGCCCTCGCTCAGCGACTGCGTCGAGAGGTGCTGGATGCCGGCCATGGTCGTGTCCCGTATGTCGCGCAGCAGGCTCTTGAGCTGCGGGCCGTCCCCCGGTGCTACCAGAAGGAAGACGCGCAGCATGGGCCGGGAGGCCAGGAAGTGCTCGCGGTGCTGGCTGTAGAAGCTGTCGAGGTCCTGGCGCGATACGACGGTGTCCACGTGGCGCTGCACGTACCAGTTCTCGTAGGCCCTGATGTAGAGCTGGCGCTTGTACCGCTCCACCTGCTGGGCTATCTCCTCCTCCGCATCGTCCAGGCGGCGGAGGGCCTCCTGGTAGAGCAGGGTTTCGCGGACCCACTGGTCCACCAGGCTCTTCTGCATGAGCACGCTGTCCTCGGGGCTGAGACCGTGCGCGAAGCGGTCCGGCAGGTCCTCCAGGTAGAGCCTATCCTTGCCGACCCGTGCCAACGCTTCGCCGGAGTCGTGCGTCTGCTGGCCGCCGCATGCCCCTAGCAGCAGGGCCATGCACCCCAGCAGCGCCGCAGCATGGGCCCGTATGCTACTGCTCATCACCCTCCTCCAGCTCCTGCCGCAGCGCCTCGAGCTCCCGCTCGTACACCGTCACCCTGAACTTGTCGCGCAGCTCCTGCAGCCATTCCTTCTCTTTCTCCTGCTCGTACTCCATCCGCAGCTCGCTCCGCATCGCCTCGAAATCCTTCTCCCTCGGGCGCGAGTCGTACAGCTTTTGCAGCACCTCGTCGTTGTCGCTCTCCGCGTTCCATAGCTCGCGCTCCGACACGCTGAAGAACAGCAGACCGTTGTAGAACTCCCGGAGCAGGTAGGGCAGGTTCGGCTCCTGCCGCAGCATTCGCTCCATCAGCAGGGCATCGGCCCGCTCATCCACCATCCGCCAGGCCAGCTTCTTTATCGCCTCGAAGCTCCATTCGCCCGCGTCGGCATTCTCCGCGGCCATCCGGCGGACGAGCTCCTTCAGGCGGAGGCGACGACCATCCACCCGGGCAAAGGTCATCTGGCGGCGCAGCCACGATACCATCTTCTCCTCCACCTTTTGCCCCTTCCGCGCCGGGCCGAACTTCAGCGAGAACGCCAGCAGGTTGTCGTGCTGCAGGCGGCAGCCCAGGCGACGGCGCGCCAGCTCGCGGTAGTTCCCGCTGCCCTCCAGTATCACCCCGTTCTGCTGCAGCTGGCTCAGGATGTCACCCCGGCTCTCGGCGTAGCTGGGGACCTCCTCCAGCTTCAGGCGCTTGATGATGTGGAAGCCGAAGTGGCTCGTCACCACGCCGGAGTAGTCGCCATCCTTCTTGAGCCTGAAGCACGCGTCCTCGAACTCCCGGGGGTAGCGCCCTGTCACCACCCAGGGCAGCTCGCCCTGCTTCTTCTTCGACGTTGGGTCCTGGCTGTACTTCTCCACCAGCTCCTCGAAGTTCGCGCCTTCATCCAGCTCCTTGCGGACACCCTCCAGCCGCTTGCGCAGCCCCTCGCGCTGCTTCGGGTCCATGCCCTCCGGGGCCAGCATCATGATGTGCGACACCAGCATGCGCCCCCGGGCCTTCCGCCGCTTATGGACGCGGATGAGGTGGTAGCCGAACTTGGTTTTCACCGGCTTGCTCACCTGGCCCACCTTCGTGGCGAAGGCCGCCTGCTCGAAGGGGTATACCATGCGGAAGGCGCCGAAGTAGCCCAGGTGCCCCCCGTTGGTCCCGGCCGAGGGGTCGGCGCTATGCTCCCGGGCCAGCCGCGCGAACTCGGCATCGCTCCTGGCCCGGAGGCGCAGGGCCAGGGCCTTCTCGTAGGCCTTCGCCTCGCCCCCCTCGGTGGAGATCAGGATGTGGCTCGCGTCCACCTCCTCGAGCATCCGCCCGTAGGCCTCGCGGCAACGTCGCTCGCGCTCCGCGGTATCCAGCAGCAGGGGCGCGAACTGGTATTCCCAGTACTCCCGGTACTCTTGCTGGAACTTGGCCACGGTATCCAGCCGCAGGGCCTTGGCCTGGCAGACCTTCAGGCGGAAGCCGATGTAGCTCTCCAGGAAGCTGTCGAGGGTGGGCTGAACGGAGTCGCTCTTGCCCAGCGCCCCGTTCTTGCGGTAGGCGTAGCGGAATTCGCCGGCCGAGATGCTATCCTCCCCGACCACCAGCAACGGCGCGGCCAGCACCTCCCCCAGCAGGGCGATGAGGGACGCCGTGATGAAAAGTATCCTAGCTGAACGTACCAAGGCTTACATGGATTGGCGGGAGTAGTTCGGCGCCTCGCTCGTGATCGTCACGTCGTGCGGGTGGCTCTCCAGGAAGCCGGCGCTGGTTATCCGCACGAAGCGGGCCTGCTTGAGCGCGGCGATGTCCTTGGCGCCCACGTAGCCCATCCCGGCCCGTAGGCCCCCCATCACCTGGTACACCACCTCGGCCAGCGTGCCGGCGTAGGGCACCCGCGCGGCGATGCCCTCCGGCACGAGCTTCTTCACGTCCGTCTCGGCCGCCTGGAAGTAGCGGTCCTTCGAGCCCTGCTCCATGGCCTCCAGCGAGCCCATGCCCCGGTAGGTCTTGAAGCGCCGCCCGTTGAACAGGATGGTCGTGCCGGGCGACTCCTCCACGCCCGCCAGCATCGAGCCCAGCATCACGCAGTCGGCCCCCGCCGCGATGGCCTTCACCACGTCGCCCGAGTAGCGGATACCCCCGTCGGCGATGACCGACACGCCCGTCCCCCGCAGCGCTTGAGCCACATCGTAGATGGCCTCCACCTGGGGCATACCCACCCCGGCAATCACCCGCGTGGTGCATATCGAGCCCGGGCCTATACCCACCTTCACCGCATCCGCCCCCGCCTCGGCCAGCATCCTGGCCGCCTCGCCGGTCGCCACGTTCCCCACGATAATCTGCAGGTCGGGGTAGGTGGCCCGCACCCGCCGCAGCATCTCCACCACGCCGAGGGAGTGCCCGTGCGCGGTGTCGATCACGATGATGTCGGCCTCGGCCTTCACCAGCGCCCCCACCCGCTCGAGGGTATCGGCCGTGATGCCCACGCCCGCGGCCACCAGCAGCCGCCCCTTCGCGTCCTTGCTCGAGAGCGGGTTCGAGCTCAGCTTCTTGATGTCGTTGTAGGTCAGCAGGCCCAGCAGCTTGCCCTCGCCGTCCACCACCGGCACCTTCTCTATCTTGTGCTCCTGGAGGATGTGCACCGCCTCGCTCAGCTCGGTCTCTATGCCGGTGGTGACGATGTTCTCCTTGGTCATCACCTCGCGGATGGGCACCTGCATCTCCCGGCAGAAGCGCAGGTCGCGGTTGGTCACAATCCCGATGAGCCGGTGCTCCCCGTCGACCACCGGGATGCCCCCTATCTTGTACTGCTGCATCATGCCGATGGCCTCGCCGACGGTCTGGTCCGGGGCGATGGTCACCGGGTCGTATATCATCCCGTTCTCGGCCCGCTTCACCTGGCGCACCTCCGCGGCCTGGGCCTCTATCGACATGCTCTTGTGGATAACCCCTATCCCCCCCTCGCGGGCCAGGGCGATGGCCATGGCCGACTCGGTTACCGTGTCCATGGCCGCGCTCAGCACGGGCAGCTCTATGGCGATCTTTCGGGTAAGCTGGGTACGAAGGCTCACATCGCGGGGCAAAACCTCTGAGTACGAAGGTACTAGGAGTACGTCATCGAAGGTTAGGCCCTCTGATATCACCTTATCATCAATAAACGACATGGGCTATATCCTTTTCAAGTTCAGGCGCAAAGGTAGAACTTTTTCGGGTAAAACCCGCAAACCGCGCCGTGCCCTGGCCTCCCCCCGCGGCTGGGGTTTGCGCCCTAGTGCAGCACGAAGTTCTCGCCCAGGTACACCCGCCGCACCTCCGGGTCGGCCGTCAGCTCCTCGGCCGTCCCCGCCTTGAGGATGTCGCCCTCGTAGAGCAGGTAGGCCCGCTCGGTGATGCTGAGGGTCTCGTGCACGTTGTGGTCCGTGATGAGGATGCCGATGTTCCTGTCCTTCAGGTGGGCCACCACGTCCTGTATCTCGCCCACGGCGATGGGGTCCACCCCCGCGAAGGGCTCGTCCAGCAGGATGAACTTCGGGTCCAGGGCCAGGGCCCGGGCGATCTCGGTGCGGCGGCGCTCCCCCCCGCTCAGCTGGATGCCCAGGCTCTTGCGTATCTTCTGCAGGTTGAACTCCCGGATGAGGGTCTCGACCTTCTCCCGCTGGTAGTCCCGGGGCTTGTCGGTCATCTGCAGCACCGACAGGATGTTGTCCTCCACGCTCAGCTTGCGGAACACGCTGGCCTCCTGCGCCAGGTAGCCTATGCCCCGCTGGGCCCGGCGGTACACCGGCTCGCGGGTTATCTCCTTCTCGTCCAGGAAAATCTTCCCGGCATTCGGCGCGATCAGCCCCACAATCATGTAGAAGGTGGTCGTCTTCCCCGCGCCGTTCGGGCCGAGTAGCCCCACGATCTCGCCCTGCCGCACCTCCACGCTCACCCCCTTGACTACGGTGCGCGTCTTGTAGCGCTTGACTAGCCCCTCGGTGTAGAGGCGCATCTGCCGCCCTGCTTGTTCTTCCATGGCCTGGTATTTCGCTTACTGATTCTGGCTACGGCGCGCCACCCTCGCGGAGGGTGGGCCCGTGGCGCAAAGGTACACATATATATGGGGTGCAGATTAGGGTGCAGACATGGGGCCCATCGCCACACGCCACTCCCCGGGGCTGGGAGCACCAACCCCGGGGGCATTTCGCTCGGTCGGGCTCAGCTCTGCGCGGGGCGATATCTCCTCCTCCGCCCCGGCCTACTTCCCGGCGAGGCGGTCCATGAACTTCGCCCCGTCCACCGCGGCCCGCACGTGGAGCGCCTCCCCGACGAGGACATCGCCCATCACGGCCTCGACGCTGAAGGTGAAGCGCTTGCCGTCAATCTCCTTGAGCGTGGCGGTGGCGGTCACCTCGGCCCCCAGGGCGCTGGGCCGCGCGTGGTGCATGTCCATCCGTAGGCCCACGGTCGTGACGCCCTCGGGCAGCATCGGGGCCACGGCGTTCATCGCGGCGTTCTCCATCAGGGCGATGAGCCGCGGGGTGGCCAGCACCTCCAGGCTCCCGGAGCCCACCGCCAGCGCCGTGTCGGCCGTCTCCACCTTCATGTGCGCCATGCACTGCGCACCGACTTTAAGCTTGGTCAAATCCATTGCAATAGCTGTTTCAGTTAGAAATTCCAGTTTGTATTCTCCCGCAAATATAGGGAAATATGGCATAGCTCGCACCCCCGGCCTGCCCCCCGCCGCGCATGTTCGTGGGCTCGCCCGGGGCGGCGGAATGGGCCAGGCGGCCCATCTATTTCGCCAAGATATGCCAACTTTCGGGAAAAATGCTACCTTTGTTTCCAGAAGGACGCGGAGGGAGCATGGAATATCGTGCTATATTATTGTGCTAGAGCGTAGAAAAAAGTTAGCGAGACTATGGGACAGAAGAGGATAGCCGTGGTGCTTGCCGGTGCGGGCAAGATGGACGGCAGCGAAATTCAGGAGGCCGTGCTGCTGCTGACGGCCATAGATGAGGCCGGGTTGGCGTATCAGTGCTTCGCGCCGGATGTGGAGCAGCACCACGTGGTGGACCATCTCAGCGGCGAGGAGATGCCCGAGCGGCGGTCGGTGATGCGCGAGTCGGCCCGTATAGCCCGGGGCGAGGTGCAGCCCCTCTCGGCCTTCCGGGCTGAGGACTTCGACGCGCTGGCCTTCCCGGGGGGCTTCGGGGTGGCCAAGAACCTCTGCACCTACGCGCTGGCCGGGGCGGACTGCACCATCAACGAGGAGGTGCGCGCCGCGATAGTGGCCATGCACGCCGCGGGCAAGCCCATAGGCGCCATGTGCATCGCGCCCATACTCCTGGCGCTGGCCCTCGGCAAGGGGCGCATCACCCTGGGGGGCGAGTGCGACGCGGCGGCCGATGCGCGCAAGCTCGGCGCGGAGACCGTGGTGGCCGGCAAGCGCGAAGCCGTGATAGACCCGCAGAACAAGCTCTTCACCACCCCCTGCTACATGCTGGACTCCTCGCCGGCCGAGGTGGCCGCCGGGGCGCGGGAGATGGTGGGCGCCATGGTCAAGGCGCTGGCCTAGCCCAGCTACGGGCCGCAGGAGGCCCGAGGGCTGCGATGCGAGAGGGGCGAGAGCCGCCAAGGCGCGCTTTCGCCCCAAGTGGGGAGCGTGACGGTGAAACAGGATGGACCCCTGTACACGTAGTAGTTGATATGCACTAGAACTATGGCTATGGAAAGGACCATTCCGCATGGCGTGAAGAAGATATTCGTCCTGGACACGAACGTGATGCTCCACGACTACACCTGCCTCCGGCATTTTCAGGACAACGATATCGTCATCCCGATAACGGCGCTTGAGGAGCTTGACGCCTTCAAGAAGGGGAACGAGACCATCAACTTCAACGCCCGGGAATTCGCCCGCGAGCTCGACCGGCTCAGCGGCGATGGCCTCTTCAACGGGGGTATCTCGCTGGGGGCCGACCGTGGCATGCTGCGCATCACCACGGGTAAGCCCTTCTCCGAGGCCATGCGGCAGTCCTTCGCGACGCCCTCGCCGGACCACCGTATCCTGGCCATTGCCGAGTGGGAGATGCAGCAGAACCCCGACACGCCGGTGATCCTGGTGTCGAAGGACATCAACCTGCGGATGAAGGCCAAGTCGCTGGGCATACATGCGCAGGACTACCTCACGGGCAAGGTGGAGGATGTCGACACGCTGACCAAGGAGGCGGGGGTAGTGGAGGGGGTGCCCGACGGGGTGATTGCGGCGGTCTACAGCGGCGGGGCAGATGCGTCGGAGCTGGGCATCGAGGCCCTGCCCAACGTGGCCTACGAGCTGCGGGGCGGGCAGTCGTCGGCCTTGGCCGTGGTGGACAGCGAAGGGAAGCGCCTGGTGGCCATCGAGAAGCAACGGGCCTACGGAATCGCGCCCCGCAACGCCGAGCAGACCTTTGCAATGCACTTCCTGATGGACCCGAGCATCCCGCTGGTGGCCGTCACCGGGAAGGCCGGCACGGGGAAGACGCTCCTGGCCCTGGCCTCCGCGCTGGCCCAGGAGCAGAGCTTCGAGCGAATCCTGCTGGCCCGGCCCATCATCCCGCTCTCGAACCGCGACATCGGCTTCCTGCCCGGGAATGTGGACGCGAAGATAGGGCCCTACATGCAGCCCCTGTTCGACAACCTCTCCGTCATTAGGAGCCTGCTCAAGAGCAGCAGCCAGCAGTACGTTCGCCTCGAGGAGATGCAGCGCAGCGAGAAGCTGGTCATCTCGCCCCTGGCCTACATCCGCGGGCGGAGCCTCTCGCATGCCTTCATCATCATCGATGAGGCGCAGAACCTCACCCCGCACGAGGTCAAGACCATCATCACCCGGGCGGGCGAGGGAGCCAAGATAGTCTTCACCGGCGACATCTACCAGATAGACCACCCCTACCTCGACCTACGCTCCAACGGCCTGAGCTACCTGGCCGAGCGCATGAAGGGGCAGCCGCTCTTCGCCCACGCCAACCTGGTGAAGGGCGAGCGGTCGGCCCTCGCGGAGATTGCCAGCGATTTGCTGTAGCGGAAGCATTAATTAGCATCGAATATCAAAGCATGCATTCAGTGAGTAGACTAGCTTGGCGGGTGGCCCTTCTGGGGCTTGCTTGCGTTTGTGCGCTGGGCACGGCCTTTGGCCAGTCGCCTGAGGATGAGAAGATCGAGAGGGCGCAGCAGCACTTGGACAGGATGATGGTCCGTCTGCAGAAGCAGAATATTTTGGTCCTACGGGCCGATTCGGTGCACCAGCTGCGCCTTCAGGCCGCGGAGGCCGCCCGCGATTCGATACGCAGCATCCGGGAGCAGCAGGCGGAGAAGCAGAAGACGAACTTCAGCGAGGAGAAGCAGCGCTGGAAGGCCTTCAAGCAGGTGGAGAAGGAGAGCAAGGATAAGAAGCAGGTGGATTCGGCCTGGCGCGTCTACAAGCAGTTCAAGCGGCGTATGGAGACCCAGGAGAAGGGCTTTTTCCGCCGGCAGCGTCAGGCCGACAAGGCGCTGGCCAACGCGGAGAAGGAGCTGGTCAAGGCGACCGCGACGCAGACCAAGGCGCGGCGCGAGCTGCTGAAGGTGAAGGAGGCTGTAGCCGCCACGGAGCAGGAGATCAGCCAGGCCAAGGAGCGCAAGGCAAAGCGTGTGGCCGCTGGGGAGGAGAAGGCTGCGAAGGTGCAGCGCAAGGAGAAGAAGCGCCGGGCGATGAAGGAGGCGCGGAAGGAGGAGAAGAAGGATAAGTTTGAGGGGAAGGCGCTGACGGACTTCAAGAAGCTGAAGGTGGCGAAGGAGAAGGATGAGGAGAAGGCCAAGGAGAGGGCCGAGGCGGCGGCCGAGAAGGAGCAGAGGAAGCTCAAGAAGCAGGAGCAGCGTGAGGAGCGGCGCAGGGAGAAGGAGGTGGAGAAGGAGGAGCGTCGTAGGAAGAAGCTGGAGCAGAAGGAGAAGCAGCGACGCAAGAAGCAGGCCGACAAGGAGAAACGGCGGAAAAAAAAACTAAAGGCGAAAGAGAAGCAGCAGCAGAAGAAGGTGGCGGAGAAGGCGAAGCGCCTGAAGAAGAAGCAGAAGGAGAAGGCGAAGCGTGAGAAGCTGAAGCGCCAGCGCATGAAGGATAAGGGGATTGAGCAGCCTGAGGAGCAGGAGGTGGCGGAGGCGAAGCCCTCTGTGGGTGGGGGTGAAGTTGCTCAGCCTGAGGAGGTCTCGGAGGAGGATGAAAGCTCCGAGGAGTAGGGCGGGTGTTTCTGTGTAGGGGGATGAATGGGTATAAGCAGCGGCCATCATGATTAGGGTGTCGGCTTTGCAGGACTACTTGACCTACCTGTTCACGGGTATGGGTTGCGAGTATGACCACGCACGGGCGATGGCCGAGGCGATGGTGGTGGCTGACCTCCGTGGTGCGCGCATTCATGGCCTGGCCCGGCTGCGCGACTACCACGTGCTGGCCGATCTCCAGAAGGTCAATGTGCGCCCTGATATCCGGATAACCTACCAGAGCCCCTCGACGGCCACAGTGGATGGCGACAGCGGCTTCGGCCCGGTGGTGGCCAAGTTCGCCATGGACACCGCCATAGAGAAGGCTCGCCACGCCGGCACGGGCTGGGTGGCCGTGCGGGGTAGCTCCCTCTTCGGCATCGGGGTCTACTTTGCCCGCCTCGCCCTGGAGAACGACATGGTCGGCGTGGTCATGACCAACGGGCAACCCGTCATGGCCCCGGTCGATGGCACTAGCAAGATGCTGGGCGACAACCCCATCAGCGTGGCCATCCCCACCCTACGGAACGCACCCCTAATATACGATTTTGCCACGGCTCCCATCACCAAGAGCAAGCTCGAGGCCCTGCATCGGAAGGGGCACGAGATACCCGACGGCCTTCTCCAGGACGCCATGGGCCGGCCCACCAAGGATGCCACTACCATCGCCCGGGGAGGGGCCATACTCCCCCTGGGTGGCGACTTCGACCACGGCGGGCACAAGGGCTTCTGCATCGCCTCGCTGGTGGACATCTTCTCCTCGCTCTTCAGCGGCGCGAATTTCGGCCCCTACGTCCCGCCAGAGGTGGCCTATCTCCCCCTGGCCGCGCAGCAGATGGAGAGCGGTGTGGGCCACTTCATGGGGGCTATGCGCGTAGATGCCTTCCGCCCGGCGGCGGACTTCAAGGCCGCTGTGGATGAGTGGATTGACACCTTCCGCAATGCTCGGGGCAAGGACGGAACACCCGGGGTTATCCTCCCGGGCGAGAAGGAGGAGAAGCTCGAGGAGCAGGGGAAGAAGCTGGGCCTCAGGTATACGCCCCAGCTGGTGGAGGAGGTCAACAACGTGGCCCGGGCCCTAGAGCGCGAGCCCATGCCCTACGAGGCCGACGTGGACTAGCCCGCCGTTTTCCTTGTACTACCTACTGCCGTTTTCTGTCCGCTCTGCACGTGCTTAGCTCCTTCTTCCCCACGAAAAAAGGCCACCCTGTGGATGACCCAATTTCGTGCCCCCTTCTGCTTTGGCTACCCCAGGTAGGTCTTCAGGTTCTTGCTCCGGCTGCTGTGGCGTAGCCGGCGGATGGCCTTCTCCTTAATCTGCCGTACCCGCTCGCGCGTCAGGTCGAATTCCTCGCTGATTTCCTCCAGCGTCTTCTCCGGGCAGCCGATGCCGAAGAAGTAGCGGATGATGTCCCGCTCCCTGTCCGTCAGCGTGGAGAGCGCGCGGCTAATCTCCCGCGAGAGGCTCTCCTTCATCAGCGAGGTGTCCGCATGCGGCGAGTCCGGGTTCACAATCACGTCCAGCAGGGAGTTGTCCTCCCCCTCCACGAAGGGCGCGTCGATGGAGATGTGCCGCCCGGATATGCGCACCGTGTCGATCACCTTCTCCCTCGGCATGTTCAGCATGGCGGCCAGCTCGTCGATGCTCGGCGTGCGCTCATACTCCTGCTCGAAGCGTGCCAGCGCCTTGTTGATCTTGTTGAGCGCGCCCACCTGGTTGAGCGGCAGCCGCACGATGCGGCTCTGCTCGGCCAGCGCCTGCAGAATCGACTGGCGTATCCACCACACCGCGTAGCTGATGAACTTGAAGCCACGCGTCTCGTCGAACTTCTCCGCGGCCCGAATAAGGCCGAGGTTCCCCTCGTTGATGAGGTCCGGCAGCGAGAGGCCCTGGTTCTGGTACTGCTTGGCCACAGACACCACGAAGCGGAGGTTCGCGCGCGTCAGCTTCTCGAGTGCATCCCTATCGCCCTTCCGGATTTTCTGCGCCAGCTCCACCTCCTCCTCCACGGATATCAGCTCCACTTTTCCGATTTCCTGGAGGTACTTATCGAGGCTCGCGCTCTCGCGATTGGTTATTGACTTGGTAATTTTAAGTTGTCTCATCCGCTATATATCCTTCTACTCGAAATGTATTGACCTAGGACCCGGGCGCAGGGCTAATCCTGCTTGGACATCCACCACCATATATACGTACGAAGGGCCGAATTGTTGTGGCCCGTATTGAAAATCGTAGGCCCGAATCCGCCCCCAGTCCTGCCCTCCGGCCATATCGCCCCTAGCCCTATGCCTCTGCATGCCACGCCATCCCCTCGCATATACGGACCGTGGGGCCCACCAGCTCCACCCCCTCCCATCCGCCGTGCTCCATCCGCCGGAAATGCACCTCCAGCTCCCCCCCCGGCATCCGGACCCCCACTGGCGAGCATGCCCCCTCGGCCTGGTTCATGGCCAGGGCTACGGCCACGGCCCCCGTGCCGCAGGCCAGGGTCTCGCCCTCCACGCCCCGCTCGAAGGTCCGCGCCGAGTAGCATCCATCACCCCCCGAGCAGATGTTCACGTTCACGCCCCCGTTCCTGGCATTCACCTCACGCCGCCAACGGGGGGCGACCTCCGACATGTCGTAGCCCCGCACCTCCTCCACCCGCTTCACCAGGTGCGGCACCCCCGTGTTGAGCACCAGCCCCCCCGACGCAGCGTCCTCCACCGCGGCGCCCACCGGGGGGAGCGCGATGCGTACCAGCTCCTCGCGCTCACCCATCCGTTCCACCAGCGCCGCCCGCGCTACGCCAGCCCCCGTATGTAGCGCCAGCTCCCTGTGCTCCAAGCCGTAGAGGTAGACCGCTGCGGAGAAGGTGCACCGCGCCCCGTTCCCGCACATCGTGGAGGGGTAGCCGTCGGAATTGTAGAAGCCCATGGTCACCTCCCGCTCGCCGCATCGCTCCAGCACGATGAACCCGTCGGCCCCCACCCCGAAACGCCGGTGGCAGGCCCCCCGCACCACCTCCGGCCGCACCGACCCATCCGCCGCCCGCAGCGCCCCGGGCAGCCCCTCCCCCCGCACCACCACGAAGTCGTTCCCCGCCCCGTGGTACTTACAAAAAGCGTACTCTATCGCCATGCGGATTGCCTCCCCCTATAAAATTATATCCTGATTACCATCAGGAAACGGGATATCTTGGAAAATGTTTTTATCTTTGTGTGCCGGAAATGGCAGTTGTGTAGGGGATGCCCAGCCGGTGCGCTGCGGATGCATCTCGCCCGCAGGGAGACCGTACGATTAGATGTTGGCGCTGCCAGTAAAACCGTTCTGCAGTTCTTCCTAACATTGTCAAGCCATGATGCACTACACATTCCAAGAGCTACAATGGGCCATAGGAGGCTCCATACACGGCATCACCGAGGGCTCCGTACACGGAGTCGCCACCGACAGCCGCACCATTAGCCAGCCTCGTGGCATCCTCTTCTTCGCGCTCAACGGGCCGAACCACAATGGGCACGACTTCATCGTGTCCCTCTACAAACGGGGCGTGCGACGCTTCGTCATCGCCGAGATACGGCCCGAGTACCACGACCTGCCCGACGCCACCTTCTTCTTCGTGGAGAACACCCTCACGGCCCTCCAGCAGCTGGCCGCCTACCACCGCATGCGCTTCGGCGTGCCCATCGTGGCCATCACCGGCTCCAACGGGAAGACCATCGTCAAGGAGTGGCTCACGCAGCTCCTGGCCGACCACCTCCACGTCAGCTACTCGCCCCGCTCCTTCAACTCCCAGGTCGGCGTGCCGCTCTCCGTCCTGGGCCTCTCCCAGCAGGCCGACCTCGGGGTCTACGAGGCGGGCATCTCCCAGCCGGGCGAAATGGAGCACCTGGCCAATATCATACACCCGACCCTCGGCGTATTCACCAACCTCGGCTACGCCCACCAGGAGAACTTCCCCAGCCTCGCGGAGAAGGGGCGCGAGAAGCTCGGCCTATTCAAGATGGCCCGCCAGCTCATCATCTGCGCTGACCACCCCGTGACCAGCCGCCTGGCCACCGAGTTTGCCCGCCAGCAGAACGTAGAGCTCATCACCTGGTCCCGCCAGGGTAGGCCCGCCAGCATCCAGTTCACCCTGAGCGAACCCGACGGGGATTCCTGCCGCTTCACCATGCTGCACAAAGGGCTAAGCCACGAGGGCGTGCTCCCCTTCGGCGACAGCGCCTCCATCGAGGATGCCTTCCATGCGCTGGTGGCCGCCATCACCCTCGGCCAGGAGCCCCAGCGCTGCATCGCCAGCCTGGCCCGCCTCACCCCCATCGCCATGCGGCTAGAGCGCCGGCGGGGGGCCAACGGCCTACCCCTCATCAACGACTCCTACAGCTGCGACATCGAGGCCCTGCAGATTGCCCTGGACTTCTTCCACCAGCAGGCCGAAGGGCAGCGGAAAACCCTCATCCTCTCCGACATCCTGCAGACCGGCCGGCCGGTCGACGAGCTGTACCAGGAGGTCAGCGACCTGCTCGAGCGCTACGGCATCGACCAGCTCATCGGCGTGGGGCCCAGCATCACCAGCCAGCGCCACCGCTTCCCCGGCGCGCAGTTCTACCCCAGCACCGACATCCTCATCGCCCAGCTCAAGCGCGATACCCTCCGGAACTCCGCCGTGCTCCTCAAGGGGGGGCGCTCCTTCGGATTCGAGCGCGTATGCCACCTACTCGAGAAGCGGACCCATCGCACCGTCCTCGAGATCAGCATGAAGGCCCTAGAGCACAACCTCACCCGTTGCCGAGCCAGCCTGAATAGGGGCGTGAAGCTCCTGGCCCTGGTCAAGGCCTACGCCTACGGCAACGGCCACAAGGAGCTGGGCCAGTTCCTCGAGTACCACAAGGTCGACTACCTCGGCGTGGCCATAGCCGACGAGGGGGTGGCCCTCCGGCGCGCCAACATCAAGCTCCCCATCATCGTGCTCAACCCCGAGCCCGGAGCCTTCGAGCAGATGGTAGAGCAACGACTCGAGCCGGAGATATTCTCCACCCATAGCCTAGAGCTCTTCCACGAAACCCTCGAGCGCATGGGCGTAGACCGCTTCCCCATCCACATCAAGCTCGACACCGGCATGCACCGCGTAGGCTTCACCCCGGAGAACATAGATACCCTCCTGGCCGTTCTCACCCGCCTGAGCCGCATCCGCGTGGCCTCCGTATTCACCCACCTGGCCGCCGCCGATGACCCCCAGGAGGACGAGTTCACCCTCGGGCAGATAAACCTCTTCTCCATCCTCTACGCGCGCATAGCCGATGCGCTCTGCTACCGCCCCATCCGCCACGTGCTCAACTCCGCCGGCATAGAGCGCTTCCCCCAGGCCCAGTACGACATGGTGCGCCTGGGCATAGGCCTACACGGCGTGTCGGTCAGCCCCGAGGGGCAGCTCGAACCCGTGGCCACGCTCCGTAGCTACGTCCAGCAGGTCAAGCACCTCCAGCCCGGCGATACGGTCGGCTACGGCCGGCACGGGAAGATCACCGAGCCCACCACCATCGCCACCCTCCCCATAGGCTACGCCGATGGCCTGACCCGCCGCCTCGGTCGGGGGGTGGGCGCAGTGCAGATCGCCGGCCAGCTATGCCCCACCATCGGCAATATCTGCATGGACACCTGCATGGTCGTGGTCACCGGCCTGGATGTGCAGCCCGGCGACGAGGCCGTAATCTTCGGGGCCAATCCCACCATCTCCCAGATGGCCGAATGGGCTGGCACCATCCCCTACGAGATACTGGCCACCGTGTCCCCCCGTGTGCCCCGGGTGTACTTCTCCGAGTAGCCCTTCCGGAGCGCGTTCGCCCCGTGTCCGGGATGAATGTGGAGTGAGCGGCCGACAAACCCCTGGCGACACGCGCGCACTATGGGGTTAGTCCCCTCAATGCCTATCTGTTACGGATTTTCCCACATTTCTTTCCCCCCGCGAAGTCGCGTATTCTCCGACATTCTGGCCAAATCGACCGATTTTGTAAAATTAGCATCGAACATTTTTACCCTTTAGTTCGTATTTCCATAGTAGTGACAGATAGATATAATTTGCGAGTGCCATTTGACCCAAATCGGGTCTTAAAAATCGTTCCTCGCAGCAGCATCGCGTACTGAATAAATTATGGAGGCCTATTTCGTTCCGGAGCTTTCAGCGGGTGTGCTGACCCTTCCCGATGCGGAGTCGCATCATTGCGCCCGCGTGCTGCGCCGACGGGCTGGGGATGCGGTGCTGCTTTTCGATGGGTCGGGGCGTCGTGCCCAGGGGTGGCTCGTGTCGGTCTCCCCGATTGGCACCACGGCGGATGTCGGGGAGGTCTCCCTTGAGCCCCTGACGGCCGGTCGGCAGACCTGGTTGGCCGTGGCGCCGACCAAGCAGATGGAGCGCATGGAGTGGATGCTGGAGAAGGCGGTGGAGGTGGGGGTCGGACGTATAAGTTTCATATCATGTGAACACTCTGAACGTAGAGTGGTTAAGTTAGAGAGGCTTGAGCGCGTGGCGCTTGCGGCGGCTAAGCAGAGCCAGACGGCCTATGTGCCTCAGCTCGATGGCATGGTGGAGTTCGAGCAGTTCGTTGCTCTTCCCAAGGGGAAGCACAGCACCTTCGTGGGGCATCTGTCCCCGGATGGGGGGGAGTCGCTTGCGCACGCGCTGGGCGGGCAATCCCTTCCGGCCTGCGTGCTGATTGGCCCGGAGGGGGGGTTTAGCGAGCCGGAGCTCTCCGTGCTAGGCGAGCGTGGTGTGCGGCCGGTGCGTCTGGGGACGAACCGGCTGCGGACGGAGACGGCAGGCTTGGTGGCCTGCGTGACCTGCGCGGCGGCTGGTGAGTAAGCTTGCGTGGCAGTTGCTGACGGGTGGCTCCAGAGCGAGAGTATTAAATTAGAGGTGTTTTGTGATTGGGGGTAGCCCCAATAAAATTTGGAGTAAAAGGATTATGATTCAGAATGCGGTAACGATGCTGCTAGTTGAGCCCGATGAGAACTTGGGCCAGCTCCTCAAGAGCTACCTGGAGGTGCAGCATCATAGGGTAACCCTATGTAAGACGGTAGGTGAGGCCTTCGAGGCGCTCAAGGTACGGCGCTTCGAGGCCTGCCTGATCGAGGTGAACTTCCCGAATGAGCAGGGCTTCCGCCTAATTTCCCACATGCGGGACCGTAACGGGCACGTGCCGATTATGGTCCTCTCCTCGCTCACCGCGACGGAGGATGTGGTCAAGGGGCTGCGTGCGGGCGCGGACGACTACCTGCGCAAGCCCTTCGAGGTGGAGGAGCTGATGCTGCGCTTCGGCGGGCTGCTCCGCCGGTCCGTCCGTGAGGATGTGAACCAGGACCTGCCGACGAGCTTTGACATCGGTAAGTTCCACTTCGACGTTACGCGCCAGCAGCTCACCCTGGCCGGCAATACGCCCCGCCGCCTGACCACCAAGGAGTCGGAGCTGCTGCGCCAGCTGGCCATCCATAAGAATGAGCTGCTGACCCGCGAGCATGCCCTCCACATGGTCTGGAGCGAGTACAACTACTCCAACGCGCGGAGCATGGATGTGTATATCACGAAGTTGCGCAAGATTCTCTCCGATGATCCGAACGTAGAAATCGTCAATATTCGGGGTCAGGGCTTCAAGCTGGTGGTGTAGGATTTTGCCCTGCCAGTTATTTTTTCTACTTTTGGTTCGATTTAGCCGTGGCGGCTCCCCCTAGGCCCTGCCTGCTCGTTGGTGCGATGGGGTGCCGCTGTGGCGTGCGTATCGGTATGGGGCGCGTATTCGGCAGAGGCCCGGCTTGTGGCCCGCCGCTGCGCGTTAGGTCCAACTTTAAGGAATAGGCAGTATGTCGGGATTGTCGGGTTTTCAGCTGATGTGGTTGCGTCTTATTGGTAAGATGCCGCGCGCCACGAAGATAGAGGAGCGTCGCGCTGAGCGGGAGGAGCGAGTCCAGCGTTGCTTGGCCTACATGGCGTCCTCCGACTACAAGCGCCACCAGGAGTGCGTGTCGCAGCGTGGGCGCTCTTCCAACGCGGCCGTGGAGGAGGAATTGCAACGGATAGAGAAGAGCGCGGAGTACATCTGGTTCCAGAAGCAGCTCGCGTCGGGCCTGCTGGAGGAACAGCCCTCCGGCAAGCTGCAGTTCTTCGATGATTTCGACTCGAAGCTGGACAAGGAGAAGTGGTCCACCCGCTTCTTCTGGGGCGATGCCCAGGTGGGCCGGGCCTACTCCTTCATGGGCGACCCGCATGCCTACACCGACGGGGCGAATGTCTCGGTGGCCAACGGCTCGCTGGTGATTACCACCCGGCCGGAGCGCGTGCGCTCGCTGGCCTGGGACTCGAAGATGGGCTTCCTGCCGGGGGAGTTTGAGTACACCTCCGGGGTGGTGACCACGGGCCATAGCTTCCGCATGCGGCGTGGTCTCTTCGAGGCGAAGATGCGCTACACGGCGCAGGAGGGCGTGTACCATGCCTTCTACCTGGTGGGGGATTCGTCCCTGCCGGAAATCGACGTGTTCCGCACCCTGCCCGGCAACGAGCGGGTGCTCTCCGGCGTGTACTGCGGGGGGGCAGACCCGAAGGTGGAGGCGCGGGTGGGCCGCCTGCCGTACTCCTCAGAGTTCTTCATCCTGAGCGTGGAGGTGGGCGATAGCCACGTGGTGTGGCGGGTCAACGGCGTGAAGTACCTCGAGCAGCAGGTCAAGACCATCCGGCGGCCGATGTACCTGGTGCTCCTCTCGGGCGTGGCGGCGGGCGCACGCCCCACCGGCGAGTCGAAGCTCGAGGTCGACTGGGTTCGTTGCCAAGGCGATATGTAGGCTTGGCCTTGCTGGTTGCGGTCTATGGTTGGGGCGTAAATCATGAGGATTTTGACGCCCTGGTGAGCTTTTTCCATTCCGTGCGCACGCACGGTTGGCGGGTGGTGGTGTACCGCCCGATGCTCGATTGGCTGTATGCGCATTTCGGCTATCGGCCTGAGATACATTCGGTTTTCTCGGAGGCCGAGGAGCTGCCCCAGGGGCTCGACCTGATGATAAGTCTGGGGGGGGACGGCACCTTCCTCGATTCCGCGCAGTACGTTCTCGCTCGGCAGGTCCCCATACTGGGTATCAACTTCGGCCACCTGGGCTTTCTGGCCTCGGGGAGTACGGACAACCTCGGCGAGGTCCTCGGTGGTGTGGCGCGTGGCGATTTCGATGTGGAGCGGCGCGTGACGGCCGGCGTTCGGCTCATGCGCGATGGCGAGCCACTCTCCCTGTGCGCGCTCAACGACATCACCCTGCAGAAGAACGGGAAGTCGATGCTGATTATCAACGTGCATATAGACGGCACCTTCCTCTGCACCTACTGGTGCGATGGCCTGATAGTGAGCACGCCCACGGGTAGCACGGCCTATAGCCTGAGTGTCGGCGGGCCGATCATCCTGCCGGCTGCGGCCACGGTCCTGATGTCGCCCATCGCGCCGCACAACCTGGGTATGCGCCCGCTGGTGCTGCCCGACTCGGCCGAGATCCACCTGCGGGCCACGAGCCGCGACCCGCATATGGTGCTGGGGGTCGATGCCCAGCGCTATGCCCTCTCCGGTGCGCAGGACTTCACCATAGCCCGCGGTGCGCATGCCGTGCATGTGGTCCGTCTGCGGGGCGACAGCTTCTACACGGCCCTGCGGGAGAAACTCAATTGGGGGATGGATGCGAGAAACTAGCGTTTAAATCGTATCTTGCGGCGTACTAAAGCGGGTGGCCTGTGCGTTAGTGTATTGCTACGGTGCGTTTTCCAGGTGTGCTCGCATTATGCATTCTATATGAGATTTCGCTTTTCTGTAGGTTTCCGTATCCTAGGCCCGGGTCTCCTTGCCCTGGCGGTGCTGCTTTGCCATCCGTGGGTGGCGAGCGCGCGGGAGGGGAACTACCGTATGGATGTGGGCTTCGGCCTCGGTCCTTCATCGTACATTGGTGACCTGAACCTCACGCCGGTTCCCCACTCGGTGGGTGGGCATGGGATGTTCATATTCCGTTTTGCGGTCAATGAGCGGTACGCCTTCCGGGGGAATGCGGTGGGTGGTCTGCTGCGTGGCCGTTTCCGTGGGGATTACTTCCTGCCGGACGGGGGGGAGGTGCAGCGCCTGGATGATTTCTCAAGCTGGTTCGTGGGGGCGGAGGCCCTGGCCGAGGTGCACCTGCGGAAGTTCCAGGTGGCGGACTTCTCCGGTAAGCGCTACAATCCCCACTTCTGGACTCCCTACGTCCTGGCGGGCGTGGGCCTGCGGTACTTTTTTGGCGGTGGGGGCTTCACGGCGAGCATCCCGATGGGCGCTGGCGTGAAGTTCGCCCTGGGCCGGCGCTGGACGCTAGCCCCGGAGCTACGGGTAGACAAGCTCTTTAGCGATGGGGTTGACGGGTACGTCAATATGCCCGAGCCGGGGTCGGGGGGGCTGTTCCACAACCGGGACTGGGCGGCGCACCTCTCGCTGACGCTGACCTACCGCCTACTGACCAACGTGCCGGTCTGCCCGTCGTACAGCGATGTGCGGCCGGAGAAAATCAAAGAGAAATTCAAGTACTGATGGGTGTAGCGAATGGAGAGCCTGCGGCCCCTCGCCACGTGGGGATCATCATGGATGGCAATGGGCGGTGGGCTGAGCGTGCGGGCCATGACCGGACCTACGGGCACACGCATGGCAAGCAGCCAGTGCGGGAGGCCATAGCCGGTGCGCTGGAGGCGGGCGTGGAGGTGCTGACGCTCTACGCCTTCAGCACGGAGAACTGGCGGCGGCCGCGGCAGGAGGTCGACATGCTGATGTCCCTGCTGGCCGAGTCGCTGGCCGAGTACACCGGCGAGCTGCGCGAGCAGGGCGTGGCGCTACGTACCATCGGCGACCTTGCGCGGCTGCCCGCATCGCTGCAGGAGGAGATAGCCCGAGCGCAGCGCGATACGGCCTGTGGTGCGCGCCTGACCCTTGTGGTGGCGCTGAACTACGGCGGTAGGGATGAGATTACGCATGCGGCCCGGGAGCTGGCCACGGCCTGCCAGGAAGGTCGCCTGGAGGCCTCCTCGATAGACGAGCAGACCCTGGGTGCAGCCCTCTACACGGCCGATCTTCCCGATGTGGAGCTGGTAATTCGTACCAGCGGGGAGCAGCGCCTGAGCAACTTCCTGCTGTGGCAGTGCGCGTACGCGGAGCTGCTCTTCCTGCCCATCTTCTGGCCCGATTTCCGCAAGGGGGATTTCCTGGGGGCGGTGGCGGAGTTCAAGCGGAGAAACCGGCGTTTTGGCGCAGTTTGACCCGCCTCAGGGTGCGTAGGCTGCGCTTTGCGCCCGGCCTGGACGGGGTTTTGGTTTTGAGTGCAAAGATGGCTACTTTTGGGCGTTTTTTGAGTAGTACGAATCTGGTCCATGAAGTTGATTTATGCGAGGAATAATGCGTAGCGGGCTACGCTTGCTGGTGGTTCTGGTGTGCTCTGCGCCTCTTTTCGCCGTGCGGGCTTACGCGCAGGATGGGGGGGGCTATTCGTACGATGCGCCTGAGCGCCTGGTTATTCGGGACGTGACGGTGTCGGGGGTCAAGTTCCTGGATACGGACATTCTGATTGATATGTCGGGCCTGCGGCGGGGTGATAGCATCTCGCTGCCGGGCATGGACATAACGCACGCCGTGAAGAAGCTGCGGGCGCAGAACCTGTTCTCGGATGTGCGCGTGCTGGCCACCCGCGTGGGTACGGATGGGGTGGACCTGGAGATTCGCCTCACGGAGCAACCCCGCGTCTCCGAAATTCGCTACGAGGGGGCTCGTCGCTCCCGGCGTGAGGACCTGGAGGAGCAGATGCCCCTGCGGCTCGGCCAGCAGGCCACGGCCAGCACCATCGCGGAGGCGGTGGCCGTCATCCGCCGCTACTACCTGGATAAGGGCTACCTGAACGTGCAGGTGGATGTGCGCAAGGAGGTGGACACGGTGGCGCGGAATGCCGTGCGCGTGGTGTTCGCCATCGACCGCGGGAAGCGTATCCGGGTGAAGCGGGTCCGCTTTGAGGGCAATGAGGCCTTCACGAACCGTCGCCTGCGCTGGAAGGGCTTCAAGGAGACCAACCAGGTGTGGCCCAACTTCTTCGTGAACAACAAGTTCATCGAGTCGAAGTACCGTGCGGACCTGGTCCACCTGATTAATTTCTACAACGAGCATGGCTACCGGGATGCCAAGGTGCTGGCCGATTCGGTGTACAAGATGAGCCCCAAGCGCGTGGGTGTCTGGGTGAAGGTCTACGAGGGGCCTCAGTACCACATCCGGGATATCCGCTGGGTGGGCAATACGGTCTTCCCGAGCGAGCGTCTGAGCCAGCTGCTGGGCCTGAAGAAGGGCGACATATACGACCAGTCGCTGCTGGAGCGACGCCTATTCACGGACGACAATTCGATTAGCACGCTGTACATGGACGACGGCTACCTCTTCTTCAACCTTGAGCCGGTGGAGGTGGACGTATCCTCGGATAGCGTGACGCTCGAGATGCGCCTGCGCGAGGGCCCTCAGGCCACGATTTCGTCCGTGGAGGTCACGGGCAACACCCGTACGAGCGAGAAGGTCATCCGCCGCGAGCTACGCACGAACCCGGGCGACCTGTTCAGCAAGACGAACGCGATGCGTAGCCTCCGCGAGCTGGCCAACCTGGGCTACTTCAACCCCGAGGCCCTGTCGCGCAATGGCCTCCGGCCGGTCCCGAACCCGCAGGATGGCACCGTGGCCCTCGTCTACAAGGTGGAGGAGGCGCGCAACGACCAGCTGGAGCTCTCGGCGGGCTGGGGCGGGGGCATGTTCGTCGGGTCTATCGGCGTGAAGTTCACGAACTTCAGCGCGCAGCGGATGTTCCAGCGCAGCGCGTGGAACCCCCTCCCCTCGGGCGATGGGCAGTCGCTGGCCATCAAGGGGACCTCCAACGGAAGGCAGTACCGCTCGGTCAACTTCTCGTTCAGCGAACCCTGGCTCGGGGGGTACAAGCCACACCATTTCACCTTCTCCTTCTTCCACTCCGTGTACGACTACTCCAAGTACATTTGGCGGCCCTCGGACGACTACTTCAAGGTGACCGGTGGCTCGGTGGGCCTGGGTATCCGCCTGAAATGGCCCGATGACTACTTCACGCTCTACAACGAGGTGGCCTACCAGAACTACCGGCTGAAGAACTGGAAGCAGGACTTCCTGTTCAAGGACGGCTCGGCCAACAACCTGAGCTACAAGATCGTCTTTGGCCGCAACTCCGTGGACCAGCTTATCTACCCCCGCTCTGGCTCGAACTTCTACGTGGCCTGTCAGTTCACCCCGCCGTACTCCCTGCTCAATGGCAAGGACTACTCCAGCCCATCGATGACGCCCCGGGAGCGCTACCGCTGGATCGAGTACCATAAGTGGACCGCCCGGGCGCAGTGGTACACCCGCCTGGCTGGCGACCTGGTGCTCTACTTCAACGCGCAGGTCGGTGTGCTGGGGCGCTACCAGAAGTCCGTGGGCTACTCGCCCTTCGAGGGTTTCGACGTGGGCGGCGACGGCTTCTCGAACGCGAACTTCATCTACGGCCGGGAGGCAGTGGGCATCCGTGGCTACGCGAACGGCGCGCTCACGCCTCGCCTACCCAGCGGGGTTCGCATGGCCAATGTGTTCGACAAGTTCACCACCGAGCTGCGCTATCCGATTGTGCTCAGCCCCCAGTCGAGCGTTTACGTCCTGGCCTTCATGGAGGGGGGCAATGCGTTCTACGAGCTGAACACCTTCAACCCCTTCGCGCTCTACCGCTCGGCCGGCGCGGGCTTCCGCGTCTTCCTGCCCTTCCTGGGCATGATAGGCTTCGACATGGGCTACGGCTTCGACCGGGTACCCTGGGATGCGGGGGCCTCCGGCTGGCAGCCGCATTTCGTCTTGGGTATGCAGATGTAGTACTAACTCAAAAAACTATAAGGCTATGCGTCGTTCAATCGTTCTCTTGGTCTCGCTACTCCTCCTGGGCTGTGCCGCGCATGCGCAGAAGTACGCCTTTGTGGATACGGAGTACGTTCTGGGCAAGCTCCCGTCCTACCGCTCGGCCCGCGACCGTATTCAGCAGCTCTCGAAGCAGTACCAGTCGGAGGTGGAGCAGGGCTACGCCGATGTGGAGCGCCTGGTGAAGGATTTCCAGTCGGAGCAGGTGCTCATGACGGCCGACATGCGCACCAAGCGCCAGAATGAGATCTTGGCGGCCGAGCAGAAGGTCAAGTCCCTGCAGGATAAGTACTTCGGTGCCGAGGGCCTGCTGGTGAAGAAGCAGACGGAGCTGATAAAGCCCATCCAGGACCAGGTCTTCAGCGCGATAAAGGAGCTGGCCCGCAAGGGGGGCTACGCCGCGATTTTCGACTCCGGGATGCGGAACGGCATCCTGTATTCCAGCCCTCGCTACGACAAGAGCGACGAGGTGCTGCAGTCGATGGGCTACTAGCGCCCGGGCGGGCTCTCGGTATGTATAATTCCAAATAAACTAGAGGAAGAAAGATGGTGAAAAGAATGTTTTTGCCCCTGATGCTGGTGCTGCTGCTCGCTGGGGTGGTCCGTGCCCAGGCTGCGCCGAAGTTCGGGCATATTGATACCCAGGAGCTGCTGACCTCCATGCCGGAGTTCGACTCGGCCCAGGCGCGCATGAAGGCCTTCCAGAAGGACATCGTGGAGCAGATGGAGCAGCTGCAGGTGGAGATGAACAAGAAGTATCAGGACTACGTGCAGAAGCGGGAGAAGCTCAGCCCGGCCCTTCGGGAGACCAAGGAGAAGGAGCTGCAGGATTTGCAGGCCCGTTTCCAGGAGTTCCAAGGGGCGGCCCAGCGCGACCTGCAGGATACCGAGGCGAAGCTGATGACCCCCATTCAGGAGAAGGCCAAGCAAGCCATGCAGAAGGTGGGGAAGGCCAACGGGTTTTTCTACATCTTCGACAGGAGTGGCGGGAGCTTGGTGTATGTCTCGCCCGAGAGCATTGACGTGCTCCCCATGGTGCAGAAGGAGCTGGGGATAAAGCCGAAGAAGAAGTAGGGGAGCAGGCGCGGTGCCACCTATTGGAGTTCTGGATTCGGGTGTAGGGGGCATTACTGTTCTCACGCGGCTGGAGGAGCTGATGCCTCTCCAGCCCTTTGTGTACGTGGCGGATTCCGCTTGGTGTCCCTATGGAACCCGCCCCTACGCCGCGCTTCGTGAGCGGGTCGGCAGGATAGTTGACTACCTGCTAGCCGAGGGTTGCGCCATGGTGGTGCTCGCATGCAACACCGCCACTGCGGCGGCCGTTGCGCAGCTCCGCGCGCGCTACGTGCAGCCCTTCATCGGGATGGAGCCCGCGGTCAAACCGGCGGCTCTCTGCTCTCGGAGCGGGCATATCGGCGTGCTGGCCACTGAGGGAACGCTGCGGGGGAGGCTGTTTCAGCGCTCCTTGACGCGCTATGGCTCGCATGCCACTGTGCATTTCCTTGAGGGTAAGGGCCTGGTAGAACGGGTGGAGGCGGGAGAATACGAAACTGCCGAGACCGTGGACTACCTACGCCAGCTGCTGGCCCCCCTCCTGGCTCTCGATATCGACCATCTGGTGCTGGGCTGCACGCATTACCCCTTCCTGACCCGCGCGTTGGCGCAGGTGTTGCCCGCCGGGGTGGAGGTGGTCGACCCAGCGCCGGCGGTTGCTCGACAGGCGGCCCGGGTGTTCGGCGAGCACGCCCCTACAGAGAAACCCGAGATGCGCCTCGAGCAACGTATTCGCCTTCTCTCAACCGCCCGTTCGTCCCGCCTGGGCGGCCACTATTCGTACTACTCCCGTCTTGTGGGGGGGGCGGGCGCTGGGGACTACTCCGAGGCTTTCTTACCTTTATAGCGTAGATGTCCTCTGCAAATTTCGGCTTTTCCGGTGATTTTGGCCGTTTTTTGATCCGCCTCGCAGTTTAGAACGATTTTGTGTATGCGGAATACTTGTCTGGTTGCTGAAATGTGCATAAATTGCGGCTTTAAAGGGGAGATGATAAGGACCTAAATCGGCATGGACAAACAACAGATTCGTGAGACGATAGCTCGGCGCGTTGCCCGTGAGCTGCATGATGGTGATGTGGTCCATCTGGGCGAGGGGCTCCCCAAGATGGTATCGTGCTACATCGATGCGGATGCCGGCGTGATGCTCCTCTCCGAGAGCGGGGTGGTGGGGGTCGACCCCGTCTCCGTGGGCGCTAGGTTGTCGGGCGGTTGCCGCGATGGCCAGGGTGCCGCCATACTCCTCTCCCCCAATGCGGCGACCTTCGATAGCGCGATGTCGCATGCGCTGATGCGGGGTGGCCATCTGGATGTTTGTGTTCTCGGCGCCTTTGAGGTGGACTCCAAGGGGAACATGGCCAACTGGATTGTGCCACGGACCCTGGTGCAGGGTATGGGCGCGGCGATGGACCCCCTGCACGGCTCGAAGCGCGTGATTGTCGCCATGCAGCACACCGCCGAGGGTAAGCACAAGATTGTTTCGAAGTGTAGCCTGCCCCTGACCGGGGTGGGACATGTGAATCTCATCGTCACCGAGATGTGCGTGATGGAGGTCCGCCCGGAGGGCTTGGTGGTGACCGAGCTCAACCCGCGGTTCTCCAAGGAGCAGGTGGTGGCCGCAACGGGTGCACGCCTGTGGTGGTCCCCGGAGCTCATTCCGATGACATAAAAACCAACCTATTCGTTAATCAAATAAAGTACGTACATGGATTTTTCATTGTCGAAGACTGAAGAGCTGTTTCTACAGATGATTCGGTCGTTTGCGCAGAATGAGGTTAAGCCCTTGGCTGCGGAGGTGGATGAAGAGGAGCGTTTCCCTGCTGAAACCGTAGAGAAAATGGCCAAGCTGGGCCTGATGGGTATTCCCTTCCCGAAGGAGTATGGCGGTGCCGGTGGCACGAACGCCCTCTACTCGATGGCGGTGGAGGAGCTCGCCCGCGTGTGCGCCACCACGGCGGTCATCGTCTCGGCGCATACCTCCCTCTGCGTGAACCCCATCTACGAGTTTGGCACCGAGGAGCAGCGCAAGAAGTATCTGCCCAAGCTTTGCTCCGGCGAGTGGCTGGGGGCCTTCGGCCTCACCGAGCCCAATGCCGGTACCGACGCTGCGGGGCAGCAGACCACCGCGGTGCTCGAGGGCGATCACTACGTTCTCAACGGCTCGAAGATCTTCATCACCAACGCCGCGGCGGCCCACGTGTTCGTCGTGATGGCGATGACCGATCGTAGCCAGGGCACGAGGGGCATTTCGGCCTTCATCGTTACCCGGGACATGAAGGGCTTCTCCGTTGGTAAGGAGGAGCTGAAGATGGGTATACGCGGTAGCGCTACCTGCGAGCTGATATTCGAGGACTGCATCGTGCCCAAGGAGAACCTCCTCGGCCGCGAGGGCAAGGGCTTCAGCATCGCGATGAAGACGCTCGACGGTGGCCGTATCGGCATCGCGTCGCAGGCGCTGGGCATAGCCCAGGGGGCCATCGATGAGACGGTGGAGTACGTCAAGACCCGTAAGCAGTTCGGTCGCGCGCTGGCCAAGTTCCAGAACACCGCCTTCCAGCTGGCCGACATGGACACGCGCACCCAGGCGGCTCGCTACCTGGTACGCGCCGCGGCCTGGAAGAAGGACCAGAAGCTGCCGTACTCCCAGGATGCCTCCTACGCGAAGCTCTTCGCGGCCGAGACGGCCATGGAGGTGACCACCAAGGCTGTGCAGCTCTACGGTGGCTACGGCTACACGCGCGACTACCCGGTGGAGCGCATGATGCGCGATGCCAAGATTACCGAAATCTACGAGGGTACGAGCGAGGTGCAGCGCATGGTCATCTCAGCGCACCTGCTGAAGTAGCCACAATAGGTAGTAATAGTTTTAGAAATATAGCAATTTGGCAATGAATATAGTTGTTTGTATCAAGCAGGTGCCCGATACGACGGAGGTTCGTATCGATCCGGAGAAGGGGACTATCATCCGTGACGGTGTACCGAGCATTATGAACCCTGACGACAAGGGCGGTCTGGAGATGGCCCTTCGCCTGAAGGACAAGTACGGCGCGAAGGTGACGGCCATCACGATGGGCCCACCCCAGGCCGATGCGATTCTGCGCGAGGCGTTCGCGATGGGCGTGGATGAGTGCTACCATCTGAGCGACCGTAAGTTCGCCGGGGCTGATACGCTGGCCACCTCGAACGCGCTGGCCGGTGCGCTGCGCGTGCTGCCCTGCGACCTGGTGGTGACCGGCCGTCAGGCCATCGACGGCGACACGGCCCAGGTGGGTCCCCAGATCGCTGAGCATCTGGGCCTTCCCCAGGTGAGCTACGCCGAGGAGATCGCCTTCGACGGCAAGGACAAGCTGACCATCCGCAAGGCGACCGAGGAGGGCTACCAGATGGTGGAGGTGCATACCCCCTGCGTGGTGACGGCCATCTTCCCGGCCAAGGAGGCTCGCTACATGAACATGGCGGGCATTCTGGAGGCCTACGAGAAGGAGGTATCCGTGTGGAGCGCCGACAACATCAAGGTGGAGGAGGAGAAGCTCGGTATGAAGGGTAGCCCGACCAAGGTGTTCAAGTCCTTCTCCAAGGGCGCGAAGGCCGCCGGTGAGGTGCATGACCTGTCGCCCGAGGAGGCCGTGAACATGATAGTAGAGAAGCTAGAAGAGAAATTCATAATTTAGTATAGGGCAATGGATAAGTCGCAGTATAAGAATGTATTTGTTTTTGCGGAGCAGCGCCGTGGCACGGTTCAGAAGGTGGCCTACGAGCTGCTCGGCAAGGCCCGCGAGCTAGCCGATACTACTGGTGAGAAGGTGTGCGCCATGCTTCTCGGCAAGGATGTGAAAGGGCAGGCGCAGTCGCTCATAGCGCATGGCGCGGACCAGGTGATCCTGGTGGAGGATGCGCTCTTCGAGCCGTATACCACTGAGCCGTACGCGCAGGCCATCACCCAGATCCTGGATGCGAAGAAGCCCTCCATCGTCCTGATCGGCGCGACGACCATCGGCCGTGACCTCGGTCCGCGCCTCTCCGCCCGCGTGGTGACCGGCCTGACGGCAGACTGCACGGGTCTGGCCCTTGGGGAGTCCGGCGACCTGCAGATGACTCGTCCGGCCTTCGGGGGTAACCTCATGGCCACCATCATCTGTACTGAGCACCGCCCCCAGATGGCGACTGTTCGCCCCGGCGTGATGCGCCGCATGGAGGCGGATGCGAGCCGCAAGGGTGAGGTGGAGAACTTCGCCGTGAAGTTCGACAGCTCGAAGTTCAAGGTGAAGGTAATCGAGGAGGTGCTCGAGACCCACGACAAGGTGGACATCACCGAGGCGAACATCCTCGTGTCCGGCGGGCGTGGCGTGGGCTCCAAGGAGGGCTTCAAGAAGCTCGAGGCCCTGGCAGAGGTTATCGGCGCGCAGGTTTCGTCCTCCCGCTCCATGGTGGATGCTGGCGTCATGCCGCACGACCGCCAGGTGGGCCAGACGGGTAAGACCGTGCGTCCGGGCGCCTACTTCGCCTGCGGTATCTCCGGGGCTATCCAGCACCTGGCGGGTATGGAGGAGTCGGAGTACATCATCGCCATCAACCGCGATAAGGAGGCCCCGATATTCAACGTGGCCGACCTGGGTATCGTGGGCGACCTGCACAAGATTCTGCCGTTGCTCACCGAGCGCCTGGCCAAGATGAAGAAGGAGAATGCCTAAGTATTTTTCCTAGGTGGGTAGCGGCCAGCACGCTGGTCGTATAGCCATGTATCTCTTGGGGGTTGCTGCAGAAAATCCTGCGGCGACCCCCTTTGTATTGCTACGGTATAAGTTGCGGGTTCGCCCGGTTCTTTGCTTGTGTGGCTCCCGTTGTGTGCCCTCCGGCTGCCCAATACCTCTGGAAAAGATGCTACCTTTGGCCTCGAAAGGGAGGGGACAAGCACTTGATATTCGGTGCATGTTGCGGGTAGGCTGATTGGGATGTAAATTGTGGTATGATGAATAGGTTTCGATGCTTGCTTGTGCTTCTGGTTCTCGGCCTGTCGGCCTGCGGGGGTGGCCCGGGTGGAGAGACGGGCGGTGCTACAGCGACGGGTGGGGGCTTGGAGGATGTGCCGGGGGTGGTGTGTGTGGAATATGAGAATGTGTTTCGCCTGGACGCTGAGGGTTTCACGCGGGCTGACATCGCCTACGTGAAGGGCGGTCAGCTGTATCTCTACGACAGCGAGACGGACCGTCGGTATCGCCTGGTTGAGGAGCAGGGGACGGTGGTGAGCTGCACCTTCACGGGTGATGGGCGGGAGGTGGGCTACACGGTGCTGCATGATGGGGAGCTCTGGCTCAAGTCGCTGAGCGGGGTGGCAGATGCTCCTCCCCAGCTTTCCCGGGGTATGCCCCTCGGCTTGGCGTACGCTCCGGGGAGGTTTGGGGAGCGGATGTGCCGCCTGCTGCATATGCGTGACGGTCGCTTCGCCGCGGTGATCTACGAGCTGCAGCCCGATACGATGGCGGTGACCGCTTGCAGCGTCTATGAGCCCAATGGCGGGCAGGTGGACACGCTCAGCCCGGGGGAGGCTCGCCCCATGCTGGAGGCGGAGAGCACAACCCATGGCTGGTTCCGGCTGGGGGGCGTAGGGGCAGATTCGGTGGCTTTCCATTCTGAGGGTGGTGGATTGCGGCATGTCGGGCGGTGTCTGAGCTGCGATTTACCCTTGGCGAATACGTCGGAAGGTCTCGCTGGCCCGGTGTTCGGTCCGCTGATGGTGAGCCCGGATAGCACGAGGGTACTCTTCGGGGCGCGGCTGGCGGCTGGTGGCGGTTCGTGGTGCGTGGCCAATCTGGATGGCACGGGGCAGCGTGTGCTGACCGAGGCTGGGGATATTTCACATCCATTGCGTCCGGCTTGGCTGGGGAATCGGTTGGTCTTTCTGGAGCGTTCCGTGGAGGTATCCAGGGGTATGGATGCCAGGGGGGTTGACAGCTTCCTGTGCATCAGCCGGGAAGAAGGGGAGAGGCCCTTCGCGGTCGACCACGAGGTTAGCGATTGGTGCATTCGGCGGTAGGCTGCGCCATGGAGCGAAGGGGGTAGTGGGGTGTGCCACACCGTCATGGATGTATACGCGACTATGGGGGGGCGCTCGGGGGTTAGAATTGAAAAAAATCCTACCTTTGCACTGACCGTGCAGCCGTGTCGTGAGGGGCGTGCCGGTGGTTAGGTAGAACTCAAAGACGAATAAGATGAGCCAAGAAACCTTTATCCAGCGGCATATGGGCCCCCGAGAGCAGGATATCCCCGCCATGCTGGAGGCCATGGGCATGCAGTCGCTCAACGAGCTGCTCGAGCAGACCGTGCCCTACGACATCCGGCTACCCAAGCTGCTGCAGCTGCCCGAGCCGCTCTCCGAGGCCGCGTACCTGCAGCATATTCACGCCCTCGCCAGGAAGAATACCCTGTGCCGCAATCTCATCGGGAGGGGCTACTACGGCACCCAGACCCCGGCCGTCATCATGCGGCACGTATTCGAGAACCCCTCCTGGTACACCTCCTACACGCCCTACCAGGCCGAGATTAGCCAGGGCCGTCTGGAGGCCTTGCTGAATTTCCAGACCATGGTCTCGAGCCTGACGGCCATGGAGCTGGCCAACGCCTCGCTGCTGGATGAGGCCACGGCGGCGGCCGAGGCGATGCTGATGATGTACGCCCTGCGGTCGCGCCAGGATGTGAAGGCTGGCAGGAACGTCATGCTGGTCGATGAGCGCGTATTCCCCCACACGGTGGACGTGCTCATTACGCGCGCCGCCCCTCAGGGGATAGAGATCGCGCGCGCCGCCTGCGGGGAGTACCAGTTCACGGGGCGGGAGTTCGGCTTGCTGGTGCAGTACCCCGATAGCGAGGGCGAGGTGCGCGACTATTCGGCCCTCACGGCCCGGGCGCACGAGGCGGGCGTGCTGGTGACCGTGGCGGCCGACCTGCTGTCGCTGGCCATGCTGGTCCCGCCCGGCGAGTGGGGGGCCGACGTGGTGGTGGGCTCCACGCAGCGCTTCGGCATACCCATGGGGCTGGGCGGGCCACACGCGGCCTACTTCGCCACCCGGATGGAGTACAAGCGCAGCATACCCGGGCGGCTCATCGGCGTGTCGGTCGACCGGCTCGGAAATCAGGCCCTACGCATGGCGCTGCAGACCCGCGAGCAGCATATCAAGCGCGCCAAGGCCACCTCGAACATCTGCACGGCCCAGGCCCTGCTGGCCACCATGGCGGGCATGTTCGCCGTATGGCACGGGCCGGAGGGCATCCTCCGTATCGCCGAGAACGCGCACAGCGCGGCGCAGTCCGTCATCCGCCATCTCAGTGGGCTGGGGGTCAAGGTGCAGCATGTGAACGTCTTCGACACGGTGCGCGTCGAGCTGCCGGCCGGGGTGGTGGCCAAGGTGCGGGAGCTCTCCGTGGCCCAGGGCTTCAACTTCGACTACCCGGCCGAGGGCATGGTCGGCTTCTCCTTCGACGAGCTCAGCACCCCCGAGGAGCTGTCGGACGTGGTGTCCATCATTGCCGAGGCCATGGGGAAGAGCCCGGTGCGGATAGAGGAGATTAAGCGGTGCACCGGGCCCGCGAAGAGCCCCTTTGCCCGGCGGTCGGCCTTCCTGACCGAGGAGGTCTTCGGGCGGTACCGCAGCGAGACGGAGATGATGCGCTACATCCACCGGCTCGTCGAGAAGGACATCGCCCTGAACTGCAGCATGATATCCCTGGGTAGCTGCACGATGAAGCTCACCTCCGCCGCGAGCATGCTCCCGCTCAGCTGGCCCGAGTTCGCGAACATGCACCCCTTCCAGCCCGCCGACCAGCTCGGGGGCTACCGCCAGCTCATCGGGGAGCTAGAGGGCTACCTCTCAGAGATAACCGGCTTCGCAGCCACGAGCCTGCAGCCCAACTCGGGCGCGGCGGGCGAGTACGCCGGGCTGATGGTCATCCGGCAGTACCACCTCTCGCGGGGCGATAGCCAGCGCACGGTGGCGCTCATCCCCACCTCGGCCCACGGGACCAACCCGGCCAGCGCGGCCATGGCGGGGATGGAGATCGTCCTGGTGGACTGCGACGCGAAGGGCAATATCGACGTGGACGACCTCCGGCGGAAGGCGCAGGAGCATGGGCCGCGGCTCAGCGCGTTCATGGTGACCTACCCCTCGACCCACGGCATATTCGAGAGCCGGATACGGGAGATGATGGACATCGTGCATGAGAACGGGGGGCAGGTCTACATGGACGGTGCGAACATGAACGCGCAGGTTGGGCTCACGAGCCCGGGCTACATCGGTGCGGATGTCTGCCACCTGAACCTCCATAAGACCTTCTCAATCCCCCACGGCGGGGGCGGGCCGGGCGTGGGGCCCATATGCGTGGCGGCGCACCTGGCCGAGTTCCTCCCGGGCCACACGGAGGTGGAGGTGGGGGGAGGCAATGCCATCCACGCCGTCTCGGGCGCACCCTGGGGTAGCGCGTACATCCTCCCCATCACCTACGCCTACATCCGTATGCTGGGCGCGGAGGGCCTGATGCGGGCCTCGCAGCTGGCCATCCTGAACGCGAACTACATCGTCGCCCGGCTCGGGGGCGAGTACAGCGCCCTCTACGCCGGGGAGATGGGCCGCGTGGGGCACGAGTGCATCGTGGACTGCCGCCACTTCCGCGAGCAGTACGGCGTGGAGACGGGCGACATCGCCCGCCGCCTGATGGACTACGGCTTCCACGCCCCGACCCTCTCCTTCCCCGTCCACGAGACGCTGATGGTGGAGCCCACCGAGTCGGAGTCGAAGGAGGAGATAGACCGCTTCTGCGACGCGCTCATCAGCATCAAGCGGGAGTGCGAGGCCATGGCGGGCCAGGAGGATAACCTCGTGAAGAACGCGCCCCACACCAGCGTGGAGCTCTGCTGCGGGGAGTGGGCGCACGCCTACAGCCGGGAGCAGGCCGCCTTCCCGCTGGCCTACCTCAGGCACTCGAAGTACTGGCCCACGGTGTCGCGCATCGACGCGGCGCAGGGCGATAGGCACCTAATGTGCAGCTGCCAGGATTGGAAGCAGGAGTACTAGGATGAGAGCCGATTGCCGCTGCACTGGGGGAGTGCGGGGCAGCTGGATGTAAGGAATAACCCAGGGGCGTACCCCGCCGCCCCGGCATACAACGCATTACCGATGACAGTAAAGGAACTCGTGTACGCCACCCGCTCGGTGCGCCGCTTCGATGAGGGCAAAGCGATTGGCCCAGAGCAACTTCTTGACCTGATAGACCTCGCCCGCATGACCCCCTGCGCGAAGAATGTGCAGTGGCTCCGCTACGTGCCGGTTACCAGCGCGGCGCTCCGGGGAAAGGTCTTCCCCACCCTCGGATGGGCGGGCTTCCTCACCGACTGGGACGGACCGGCCGTGGGGGAGCGCCCGGCGGCCTACATCGTCGTGGTGGAGGACTCGGCCCGCGGCACTGGCATGCCCGCCGACAGCGGCTTCGCCCTCCAGAGCATGGTGCTGGGGGCGCGGGAGATGGGCATCTCGGCCTGTATCATCTACAGCATTAAACGCCCGGAGCTGTCCGCCGCCCTCGGCCTGACCGATACGCAGAAGATATCCTTCGTGCTCGCGCTCGGCTACCCGGCCGAGACCGTGGAGGTGGTGGATGTGCCCGCGGACGGCTCGACCAAGTACTGGCGCGAGGGGCAGATCCACTACGTGCCCAAGCGGACCCTCGAGGAGCTCATCATCCCGGTTCAGGAGGACTAAGTCCATGGCCAAGGCAGAAGAGAGCATGCGCCAGCTGAAAGTCGCCCGCCAGCTGCAGCGCGACCTCAGCGAGATTTTCAGGATAGGGGCGGCCACCTACGCCCTCGGGCGGATGGTCACCGTGACCCGGGTGCGGATGTCGCCCGACCTTGAGTACGCGAACGTGTTCCTGAGCATCTTCCCCTCCAACGATGTGGAGGAGGCGATGCGGGGAATTCGCCAGCAGACCCGCGAAATTCGCTACGACCTCGGGAAGCGGGTACGCCATCAGCTGCGCGTCGTGCCCGAGCTGCGCTTCGAGCTGGACGATTCCCTCGACTACATCGACCGTATCGACGAACTGCTCTCCTCCGACAGCTAGATGCTAGGCGCGCTCATTGGCTGGACAACCCGCGTGCTCCCGCGCCCCCTGCTGCATCGCTGCGCGGTGGTGGCGGGGTGGTGCTGCGCGCAGCTACTCCGGGGGCGGACCTACCGCGACCCCATCGACGGCTTCGGCTACCGCCGTCTGCTCCCCTACGGCCGTATGAAACGGAGAGCCAATGCGCTAGCCCCTCGGAGCCTATCGCTGGAGCGCCATCGTCTCATATGGCTCTACCTCACCCGCGAGCTGGACATCGCCCGGGTGGCCCGCCGCGTGCTGCATATCGCCCCCGAGTGGTGCCTCATGCAGCGCCTCGAGAGGATGCCCGAGCTGAGCTATACCACGGCCGACCTGGAGAGCCCCTGGGCCAGAGTGCATTGCGATATCCAGGCGCTCCCCTTCCCCGACCACAGCTTCGACCTCATACTGTGCAACCACGTCCTGGAGCACATACCGGACGACCACCTCGCCATGACCGAGCTGCGGCGCATACTCGCCCCCGGGGGCGTGGCCATCCTGCTGGTACCCCTCGACCTGCAGGCCGAGCGCACCCTTGAGGACCCCGCCATCAACACCCCGGAGCTGCGCGAACGGCACTACGGGCAGCGCGACCACCTGCGCATGTACGGGCGCGACTACCCCCAGCGGCTGGCGCGGGCCGGTTTCGCCGTCGAGCTGCTCGACTACGCGGCCCGGCTCGACCAGGACGAGCGGCTCCGCTACGCCCTCGGGGCGGAAACCCTCCTGGTCATTGCCACCTAGCCAGCGCCAAGCCCAGACCCGTGAAATTTGCATTCTACATCGCCCGTCGCCACCTGATGGCCAAGAAGCGCCGGAGCGCCGTCAACGTCACCGCCTGGATCGCCATGCTGGGCGTGGCCATTAGCACCATGGCGCTGATCGTCGTCCTCTCGGTCTTCAACGGCATCGAGGGCCTGGTGGGGGGGCTCTACTCCACGCTCGAGACCGATCTGCGCGTAGTGCCCGCCACCGGTAAGACCCTCCAGCTCACCGCGGAGGACAGCGTATTCCTGCGCTCCCTCGACACGAGCGTTCGCCTCGGCCGCCTCCTCGAGGAGAACGCCATGTTCGGCTACCACGACAGGCAGCACATCGGCCGCGCGATGGGCATGGACCAGGCCTACGCCGACATGGTGCGCCTGGGCGAGCGTAGCGTCGACGGGGACTTCATGCTCCACCGGGGTAGCCAGCCCATCGCCACCCTCTCCGCCGGCGTGGCCTACTACCTGGGCGCGAGCCTGGTGCTCTACGACCCGATCACGGTGTACCTCCCCAACCGCTTGGCCAGCAACTGGATGAACCCCCAGACCGCCTTCAAGCGCAAGGTCATGGCCTTCACCAGCGTCCTCTCGCTCAACGCCGAGTTCGACGCGCAGACCGTCGTGCTCCCGATTGGCGTGCTGCAGGAGCTGCTGGCCTACAATTCGGCCACCGTCTCCGCCCTGGCCCTCAAGGCCCCCGCCGACTATCTCCCCCGCTTGCGGGAGGCGCTAGCCTCGCACTTCGGCGCCCGCGTCCGCATCCTGAGCCGCCTCCAGCAGAACGAGTCGCTCTACCGCACCATGCGCAGCGAGCGGCTGATTGTCATCCTAATCCTCTCGCTCATCCTCCTCATCGCGACCTTCAACATCGTCGGCTCCCTATCCATGCTCATTCTGGACAAGCGCGCCGACATGGGCACCCTGCTGGCTTTGGGTGTAACCCCCCGGGGGATACGCGAGGTGTTCATCTGGGAGGGCACCCTCATCTCGGCCCTGGGGGGCGCGGCTGGCCTCGCGCTGGGCTTGGCCATATGCCTCCTGCAGCAGGAGTTCGGTCTGGTTCGCCTTCAGGGCGGCGGGGAGTTCCTCGTGGAGGCCTACCCGGTGGTGGTGGAGCCGCTCGACGTGCTGTCTATCTACGCCCTGGTCCTTGCCCTCGGGATGGGGGCATCCCTGATTACCACGCGCGTGCTTGGCCGGCGTGCTGAGGCCTAGCGCCCCGGATGGGGGCAGAAAATTGGGGGCTTTTTCCGCGGGGGGTTTGCCAGTTCCAAAAAAGCCCTTACCTTTGCACCGCGAAAAGGGAGCGGGTTGTCCCCCCTCCGGGTTCGCCCTGTTCTTTAGCGTTTTGGTCTGGTAGTTCAGTTGGTTAGAATGCCGCCCTGTCACGGCGGAGGTCGCGAGTTCGAGTCTCGTCCAGACCGCGGTTCCCTTCCGGAGTCCGCATTTGGGTTCGCCCCCCGATTAATGTGTTCTTTAGCGTTTCTGGTCTGGTAGTTCAGTTGGTTAGAATGCCGCCCTGTCACGGCGGAGGTCGCGAGTTCGAGTCTCGTCCAGACCGCATCATGGTGTAGCGCATGGCCCGCGGGCTGTGCGCATTTTTTTTGCCTATGGGTGGGGGCCTTGGGCGCATCTGCCGGCGGACCCGAGGGCCCTACTCGCCCTTTTCCCCTGGGTGGTACGGCCTTTTTTCTTTAGACGCTATAAGTTTAGCCCCCCGCAGGGCGTTCGCTCGTCAAATTATACGCATTCTACACTTTTCTTTACCACCCTGTTAGTAAGCGTCTTACTCTGACTACTTAGAATGACTAAACGGCAATTCAGCCGCCGCGGTTCGGGCGCTGCGGGCGGGCCGCTCGAAAGGGGGTTGGATTTCCGAAAAGGGTTGTAATTTTGGACAACAAGCCAGAGGAACTTTAGCTTTTAGTAGTAAGGCAACATAAAAAATCATAGAGCCATGATGACAAGCGAGCAGTACGTAGAGAGCCTACGCAAGATGAACCTGAAGGTGTACCTATTCGGTAAGCTCATTGAGAACCCGGTGGACCACCCGATTATCCGCCCCTCGATGAACTCGGTAGCGATGACCTACAAGCTGGCTGAGATGCCGGAGTATCAGGACCTGATGACGGCCGTGTCGAACCTGACGGGCAAGCGCATCAACCGTTTCTGCCACCTGCACCAGAGCACCGAGGACCTGGTGAACAAGGTGAAGATGCAGCGCCTGATGGGCCAGAAGACCGCGGCCTGCTTCCAGCGCTGCGTGGGCATGGACGCCTTCAACGCCATCTTCTCGACCACCTACGAGATCGACCAGAAGCATGGCACGGAGTACCACAAGCGCTTCGTGGAGTACCTGAAGATGGTGCAGGAGAACGACTGGACGGTGGACGGCGCGATGACCGACCCGAAGGGTGACCGTGGCCTCTCGCCCTCCAAGCAGGCCGACCCGGATATGTACGTTCACATCGTGGAGAAGAACGATAAGGGTATCGTGGTTCGTGGCGCGAAGGCCCACCAGACCGGCGCGGTGAACTCGCACGAGCACCTCATCATGCCGACCATCGCGATGAAGGAGGAGGACAAGGCCTACGCGGTTTCCTTCGCCATCCCGTCGGATGCTGAGGGCATCTTCATGATCTACGGTCGTCAGTCGTGCGATGCTCGTAAGCTCGAGGAGTTCGAGGGCAACACGAAGGTTGACACGGGCAACGCCGTGTTCGGTGGCCATGAGGCGCTGGTGATCTTCGACGATGTATTTGTGCCGTGGGAGCGCGTGTTCCTCTGCGAGGAGTTCGAGTTCGCCGGGATGATGGTGGAGCGCTTCGCCGGCTACCACCGCCAGTCGTACGGCGGTTGCAAGGTGGGTGTGGGCGATGTGCTGATCGGTGCTGCCGCCCTGGCCGCTGACTACAACGGCGCGTCGAAGGCCAGCCACGTGAAGGATAAGCTCATCGAGATGACGCACCTGAACGAGACGCTGTACGCCTGCGGTATCGCCTGCTCCTCGGAGGGCGTGAAGATGCCGGCCGGCAACTACCAGATTGACCTGCTGCTGGCGAACGTCTGCAAGCAGAACGTGACGCGGATGCCGTACGAGATTGCCCGTCTGGCTGAGGACATCGCGGGTGGTATCATGGTGACGATGCCCTCCGAGCAGGACTTCCGCAGCCCGGTGGTGGGTAAGTACGTGGAGAAGTACATCCGTGGCGTGGAGAGCGTTCCGACGCTCGACCGTATCAAGGTGCTGCGCCTGATTGAGAACATGACGCTGGGTACGGCGGCGGTGGGCTACCGCACGGAGTCGATGCACGGTGCTGGCTCGCCTCAAGCTCAGCGTATTATGATTTCCCGTCAGGGTAATATCCAGGGCAAGAAGGAGCTGGCCAAGGTGATCGCCCGCATCCGCGACGACAAGTAGGCGAAAAAAAACACGCTTTTCCGTTTGTAAGACGTAGGAGCTAGCCGAAAATATAGTATATTTGCCGAGGCGTAGACATAAGGGAATGTTTGCGCCTCGGCTTTTACTTAACTTCGCATTGTCAATATAAATCAGCAGAATATGTATAGCGGGCAGGATTACAAGAGCAAGTTGCGCACGGCCAGCGAGGCGGTGACGCATATCAAGAGCGGCAATCGGGTGGTGCTGGGCCATGCGGCCGGGGTGCCGATAGATACCCTGGAGGCCCTGGTGGCGGCCAAGGAGAATTACCAGGACGTGGAGATCGTGTCGATGTTCACCCTCAACGATGGGCCGTACATGGCGCCGGGGATGGAGAAGCATTTCCGGCATAACGCGCTGTTCGTGGCGCCCAATGCCCGCAAGTGCATCGAGGAGAAGCGTGGCGACTTCACGACCTGCTTCTTCCACGAGGTGCCCCGCCTCTTCAGCGAGGGCCCCATGCCGGTGGATGTGGCGCTGGTGTCGGTGACGCGCCCCAACGCGGAGGGGTACTGCTCCTTCGGGGTGTCGTGCGACTACTCGAACCCGGCGTGCAAGGCGGCCAAGGTGGTCATCGCCGAGGCGAACGACCAGATGCCCTTCATCGCGGGGGGCGACAACCTCATCCACGTGTCGGAGATCGACCACATCGTGGAGACCTCCCACCCGCTCTTTGAGCTGCCCGCCCCCAAGATCGGGGAGCTGGAGACCAAGATCGGCCAGTACTGCGCGGAGCTGGTGAAGGATGGCGACACCCTCCAGCTGGGCATCGGCTCGATACCCGACGCCGTGCTGCAGCAGCTGACCGACAAGAAGCACCTGGGCATCCACACCGAGATGTTCGCGGACGGGGTGGTGGACCTGGTGAATGCGGGGGTGATCGACGGCAGCCAGAAGACCCTCCACAAGGGCAAGATGGTGGCGACCTTCCTGATGGGGGGCAAGAAGCTCTACGATTTCGTGGACAACAACCCGGACGTGCTCCTGTTCCCGTGTAGCTACGTGAACGACCCGCGGATCATCATGCAGAACAACAACATGGTGTCGATCAACTCCTGCCTGCAGATCGACCTGATGGGCCAGGTGTGCTCCGAGAGCATGGGCCTGCGCCAGTTCAGCGGCGTGGGGGGCCAGGTGGACTACGTGCGCGGGGCGCGCATGGGCGGTGGCCTCTCGGTGATGGCCATGCCCTCCACGGCGGCCAAGGGCAAGGTGTCGCGCATCACGCCCTTCCTGGACGAGGGGGCCGCGGTGACCACCTCGCGGAACGATGTGGACTACGTGGTGACCGAGTATGGTATAGCCCACCTGTGGGGCAAGACGCTCAAGCAGCGTGCGCAGGAACTCATTAGCATAGCCCACCCGGACTTCCGCCCTGCCCTGCAGGAGGAGTTCAAGAAGCGCTTCTAGTCGAGTAATAACAGCACAAAACACAATAGCATTATGCAACTGATCAAATTGAAGCCAGCTATCCACAAGTTCGATAGCTTTGCAGAGTTCGCCGCTGAATTTCAGCTGGGCGAGAAGGATTTGGTGATCACCAACGAGTTTATCTACGAGCCGTACATGAAGTCGGCCAACACCAAGTGCCACTTCCTCTTCCAGGAGAAGTACGGCTCGGGCGAGCCGTCCGACAAGATGATGAACGCCATGCTGGCGGACGTGAAGAAGTTCCAGTACGACCGCGTGATCGCCATCGGCGGCGGCACGGTGATTGACAGCGCGAAGCTCTTCTGCCTGGCCGGGGTGAACGACGTGGTGGATGCCTTCGAGCGGACGATCCCCATCAAGAAGGAGAAGGGGCTGGTGATCATCCCGACGACCTGCGGCACGGGTAGCGAGGTGACCAATATCTCCATCGCGGAGCTGATCAGCAAGGGGACCAAGAAGGGTCTGGCCGATGATGAGCTGCTGGCCGACGCGGCGGTGCTGATCCCCGAGCTGCTGACGGGGCTGCCCTTCCGCTTCTACGCGGCCAGCTCGATCGACGCGCTGATCCACGCGACCGAGTCGCTGGTGGCCCCGCGGTCCAACCCCTACACGGAGGTGTACGCCAAGGCGGCCATCGAGATGATCATCAAGGTGTTCAAGGAGGTGGCAGCGAAGGGCGAGGAGGAGCGCAAGAAGTACTTCCTGGAGATGAGTATGGCGTCGAACTTCGCCGGGATAGCCTTCGGGAACACCGGTGTGGGCGCGGTGCATGCCCTCTCGTACCCGATGGGTGGCACCTACCACGTGCCCCACGGGGAGAGCAACTTCCTGTTCTTCACCAAGGTATTCGAGGTGTACCAGGCCAAGAAGCCCAAGGGCTCGATCGAGGAGGCCAACCGGATCATCGCCCGCGAGCTCGGTTGCGATGTGAAGGATGTGTACAAGGAGCTGGACAACCTGCTGGGCAAGCTCATGGAGAAGAAGCCGCTGCGCGAGTACGGCATGAAGGAGGCTGAGATTGAGGAGTTCGCCGACAAGGTGATCGAGACGCAGCAGCGTCTGCTGGCCAACAACTACGTGGAGCTCTCGCGCGACGAGATCCGCGACATCTACAAGGCCCTTTACTAGGAGTATCAGAGCGTAATACGAACAACAAAAACAAGGAACAACGATGAGTTTAGTTTCAGAAATGGTAGAAAAGGCCCGCGTGGCTCAGGCTATCTTCGAGAGGGATTTTGATCAGGCACGCACCGATGAGGTGGTTCGCGCCATCGCCAAGGTGGTATTCGACAACGCCGAGATGCTGGCCAAGGAGGCGGTAGAGGAGACCCGCATGGGCGTGTACGAGGACAAGGTGGCCAAGAACCGTGGCAAGTCCAAGGGCATATGGTACGACCTGAAGGGCAAGAAGTCCATGGGCCTGGTGGAGGTTGACCCCGTGACCGAGCTGCAGACCTACTTCAAGCCGGTGGGCGTGGTGGCGGCCATCACCCCGACGACCAATCCGATCGTGACCCCGATGTCCAAGTGCATGTTCTCGCTCAAGTGCAAGAACGCCATCATCGTTGCGCCGCACCCCCGCTCGAAGGGTTGCTCTGGCCACACGATCGACCTGATCAACGCGGAGCTCAAGAAGCTGGGTTGCCCTGAGAACCTGGTGCAGATCATCCGCGAGCCCTCGATCGACGCTACCCAGGAGCTCATGAAGAGCTGCGACGTGGTGCTGGCTACCGGCGGTATGGGCATGGTGAAGGCCGCCTACTCCTCGGGTAAGCCCTCCTACGGCGTGGGTGCCGGCAACGTGCAGGTGATCATGGACCGCGACATCGACTTCGACAAGGCGGCCAAGACCATCATCACGGGCCGTATCTTCGACAACGGTATCATCTGCTCCGGCGAGCAGAGCTTCATCTACCCCAAGGAGAAGAAGAACGAGGTGTTCGAGGCGTTCAAGAAGAACGGCGCCTTCTTCATCGCGGATGCTGACCGCGACAAGGTGGTGAACGCCATCTTCGAGGATGGCCACATCGCCGGGGATGTGGTGGGCCAGAGCGTGCAGTTCATCGCCAAGAAGGCTGGCGTGAGCGTGCCGGCTGAGACCAAGGTGCTGGTGATCGAGGCCAAGGGCGTTGGCGCTGAGGACCTCGTGGCCAAGGAGAAGATGTGCCCCGTGCTGGCCGCCTTCGCTTACGACAAGTTCGAGGAGGCCATTGAGATTGCCAAGACCAACCTGGCCAACGAGGGTAACGGCCACTCCGCCGGTATCCACTCCAACAACGAGGAGCATATCAAGATGGTGGGCGCCGCGCTGACGGTTTCCCGCGTGGTGCTCAACGCCCCCGTTTCGACGACGGCCGGTGGCGCGATGGGTAGCGGCCTGGCAACGACCAACACGCTCGGTTGCGGTACCTGGGGTAACAACACCCTGTCGGAGAACCTGACGGCTAAGCACCTGGTGAACACCACCCGCGTTGCCCGCCTGAACGGCAAGACCCCCATCCCGACGGACGATGAGCTGTGGCAGCTCTAATCCGCTAGGATAGAAAGAGTAGGGCCGCCCGGAAGGGCGGCCCTTTTTTTGTGCCATTCTTTGCCATTCTTGCGATGCTCGGGGGGGCTGCGGCGAATGTGTACAGGCGCGGGGGCAGAGGGGGCTAGAGCCTCTGGAGGTTCTCGACGTAGGAGCGGGACTTGTCGTACTTGAGGTCGCGGAGGATGGAGGACTTGACGTTGATGCGGAAGGTGAAGGAGCGGAGGATGCCGAAGGGTACGACGTTGAGCGACATTTCCCAGCAGTGGAGGTCGCGGTGTATGTTGAGGGTGGTGGTGGAGAGGCGGCGGGCGTTGATGTCGTAGTTGGTGCTGAAGCCGAAGCGCCAGCTCTCGCCGATGGAGAAGCCGGCGTGGAGCGATGCGGTCTGGATGGTGCGGATGCGCTGGCCGTTCTTGGAGTAGCTGTAGTTGTAGTTGATGGCCACGTCCCATGGGGCCTTGAATGCCTCGTAGCTGAGCTCCATGTAGTCGGTGGCGAGGGCCTCCTGGAAGGGCTTGCTGCCGGGGAGGTAGCCCTGGGGTATGGTTTTGATGCTGCTCTTCTGGCCGCCGATGACTTGCTGTATGGACATGCCCGCGCTCAGGGATAGCTGCTTGAAGCGGAGCGGGTTGCCGGTTTGGTCGTAGTAGAACCGCTCGATGGCCTGCCCGTTGGGTAGGCAGTCGTAGGGGGAGAATGCGGAGCTGGCGTTGAGCGACACGACGTTGAGCAGGTTGGTGCTCGCGCTGATGCGGAGGTCGGCCCAGCGGAGGGAGTCGGCCAGGAAGTTGTAGGCGGTGGAGAGGCTGAGGCTGCGCAGCAGGGGTACCTTCTTGGTGCTCCGGGTGGTGTCCTTGCCCTTGCGCACCTTCATCTCGAGGCTGTTGTTGAGGGCCAGGTTGAGCGTGCCCGACTCGCCCTTGGGGGGCCCGCCGTAGAGGGTGCCCTCGAAGATGGAGTAGTCGCGGGTGTCGCCCTTCTCGTTGGTCTGCACGCGGCGGTAGGCCCCGTAGAAGGCGCGGGAGAAGTCGGGGTGGTAGGAGAAGCCGACGGTGGGGCGCAGGACGTGGCGCACGGCCCGCAGCCAGCCCTTCTCGCTGAAGGCGTACATGCCGTAGATGGTGGTGCTGGTGGAGATGCCGGTGTTGAACTGCCAGGCGCGCTCGAAGCCCCGGACGGTGTCGCGGATGGCCTTCTTCTGGTCGGGGTCGTAGTGGTAGCGGGTGGTCTTGTAGTACCAGTTCTCGCGGTAGCTCACGGTGGGGCTGATGGTGAGGTACTTGAGCGTTTTGAATGCGGCCGAGACGGAGGCGTTGTGGGCGATGCCGTTCTGCATCTGGCGGTACATGGGGTCGGTGAAGAGCTTGTCCTCGCGGATGTGGACCTTGTTCTGGAGGTTGAGGCCGTAGGCGAAGCCGATTTTCTCGTACCAGCGGGGCTTGCCGACCTGGATGCTCCGCTTGAAGGGGTATATGCGGGCGACGTTGACGTTGAGTTGGGGGAAGCGGATGTCGACTATGCTGTCGCGGGTGTTCTGCGAGTGGTTGAAGGAGGTGGTGAGGCTGATGGGGGTGCCCGGGAAGCGCCGACTGTAGGATACGGAGCTGAGTATCTGGTTGTTGAGGAACTCCTCCGTGGTCTTGGAGTTGTAGCGGTTGAAGGCCGAGGAGCCCAGGGTGACGTTGGCCTGGAAGGTGGAGTAGGGGTGGGTGGTGCGGTCCTGGATGTGCTGCCAGGTGAGGCGGTAGTTCTCCTGCTGCGACTCCTGGGGCGTGCCGCGCTGGCCCAGGCTCACGGCCGAGTAGGTGGCTGTCACCGAGCCGGTGAAGCGGTAGCGGAGGGCGTAGCGCCATTTGGCCGAGGCGTCCCACGAGCCCTTGGTGTAGACGGACCCTAGGAAGGTGAGGTCCATGTAGTCGTTGAGGCCGAGGTAGAAGCCCCCGTTGCGGACGAAGAAGCCCCGCTTGTTCTCCTCGCCGTACTCCGGGAGGATGATCCCGGTGGAGCGGGTCTTGTTGTTGGGGAAGAAGCCGAAGGGGATCAGCAGGGGGGTGGGCACATCGGCGATGACCAGGTAGGCGATGTCGGTGAATATCTTGTCGTTGGGCACGACCTTGGCCCGGGTCAGGTGGATGTAGTAGTGCGGGTGGGGGTGCTCGCAGGTGGTGAATTTCCCCCCCTTGACGTAGATGACATCGTTGGGCATGCGCTTGATGACCTCCCCGTGGAGGTAGCCCTCTGAGGCCTTGGTCATCACCCCGCTGATGCGGGCCTTCTGGGTGCGGAAGTTGTAGGTGATGCTGGTCATGGTGTACTCGTCGCCGCCGTCGTGGAATACGGGCTTCCCGGTGACCTTGCCGGCGGTGTCGCTGCGCCCGGCCGCGAAGAGCTGCCGCTGGTTGATGTCCAGGTCCATGTAGCCCGACTCGAAGCGCTGGTTCTTCTGCTGCAGCGAGGCCCCCCCGTAGAGCTCTATGCGCTTGTCCTTGACGTAGTAGCAGATGGAGTCGGCGGCCTTGGCGTCGATGGGCGCATCCAGGCCGTTCTTCGGCCGGGGCTTGGCCGGGGGCACTCTGGCGCTGTCGCTGGCGGGGCGTGGCGGGCTACTGAGGGTGTCGGCCGGGGGGGCATCGCCACTCTGGGCCCGCGGGGCGGGGGCCACCTGGGCGGGCGGGTGGATGTGCTCACGCCCGGGCGCGGGGCCATGCTCATGTGCATGCTCATGGTCGTGCTCATGCTCGTGCGCGGATGCCACCCCGAGCCCCAGGCCCACGAGGATGGCGAGCAGTAGGATGGTGTGCCTTGCCGTGCCGGAGAAATGCGTATTGAAGAAAAATACTACCTTTGCCACTGGCGTTAAGCGGTTCGATTAGCGAGTGCAAAGCTATAAATAAAACGCAAAGCGTTGATGCTTTTACACCGATGGGTTTCCTTTTTCCCCTGTAGGCTGTGGCCGCTGGCCCTGCTGCTGCTGGTACCCGGCATCTCGCTGGCGGGGGGCGCCGAGGAGGGGGAGCTGCGGGTCGTGGTCATCGACCCCGGGCATGGGGGGAAGGACCCCGGGACGCACGGCCGGGTGGCCAAGGAGAAGGACGTGGTCCTGTCGGTGGGCCTCAAGCTGGGCAAGCTCATCGAGGAGAATTTCCCGAAGGTGAAGGTGGTCTACACGCGGAAGACGGACGTGTTCATCGAGCTCAACCGCCGGGCCGAGATCGCCAACGAGGCGAAGGCCGACCTGTTCATCTCCATACACGCCAACTCGGCCCCCTCGCACGTCCGGGGGGCAGAGACCTTCGTGATGGGCCTGCACACCACCAAGTCGAACTTCGAGGTGGCCCAGCGGGAGAACGCGGTCATCACCTACGAGAGCGACTACACGCGGAAGTACGAGGGCTACGACCCCCACTCGCCCGAGAGCTTCATCATCTTCTCCCTCATACAGAACGTATTCCTGAACCAGAGCCTGGAGTTCGCCTCGGCCGTCCAGCGGCAGTTCACCGACGTGCTGCTGCGCCACGACCGCGGGGTGAAGCAGGCGGGCTTCCTGGTGCTGTACAAGAGCTCGATGCCCTCGGTGCTCATCGAGCTGGGCTTCCTGACGCACCGGCAGGAGGAGAAGTTCCTGGTCTCGAAGGAGGGGCAGGACAAGATGGCCCGGGCCATCTTCACGGCCTTCAGCGACTACAAGAAGGTGCGGGATGCCCGGGCCGCGGCCCATAAGGCCCGGGAGAAGGCCAAGGCCGAGGAGGCCGCGCCCAGCAAGCCGGAGCCCAGCAAGCCGGCGGCCAAGGACGGGAGGAGGATAGAGTTCCGCGTGCAGGTGGCGACCATACGCCACCCCCTGGGCAAGGGGCATAGGCTGCGCCGCGAGTTCCCCAGGCTGCTCGAGGAGAAGGACGGCCCGTCCTACCGCTACTACTCGCACCGCACGGCGAGCTTCGACGAGGCGCAACGGATGCTGCAGCAGGTCCAGAAGACCTGCCCGGACGCCTTCCTGGTGGTCTTCGAGGACGGTGTGCGCCGGAAGTGAGGATGGAGCGAGGATTGATAGGGTCGTAGGACGGACATAGTTTAGCAATGGAAAAGAAGTCAAAGCAATACTGGCTGATAGGCCTCTTCACGGTGGTGATTCTGGCCTTCTTCGGGGTGTTCTTCAACTACCTGAAGGGGCGGAATGTGTTCAAGAGCGTGGTGCACTACTACGTGTACTTCGACGGGGTGGAGGGGCTCTACAAGAGCAACAAGGTGCTCATAAACGGCATGCGCGTCGGGGATGTCTCGGACATCAGCTTCGCGCCGGACCACTCGGGCCGCCTGCTGGTGGAGCTACGCCTGCCGCCGACGGTGGACCTGCCCCTGGGCACGCGGGCGAGCATCGTGAATACCGGGATGCTCGGGGGGCGGATGGTGAAGCTCAGCGATGCCTACGGGCCGGGGCCATACCTCCGCGACGGGGACACGATAGCGGGCTTCACCGAGCAGTCCATCGCGCAGGTGATGGACACGCAGATGACCCCCATCATGCAGAACGTGGATACGCTGATCGTGAACCTGAAGCACCTGACGGGGTGGGTGAACGCCACGATGACGGATGAGGCGCGGGGGCAGGTACTGGGCATTCTGGCCGATGCGGCGGGCTCTACGCAGAAGCTGAACCGGGCGATGGACCAGCTGCCCGCCCTGCTGCGGGAGGTCAACGCGACGGTGAAGGAGGGGCAGCTGGCGATGAGCAAGGCGGGGAGCATCGCCGACAGCATCAACGCGATGAACCTGGTGGCCATGTCGCGGCGCTTCGACAGCGTGATGGGCAACCTCGCCCGGCTGACGGCGCAGCTGGCCGACAGCACCAGCTCGCTGGGCCGCTTGACCACGCAGGACAGGCTGTACCAGGATGTGGATAGGGCGGTGCGCAGCCTCGACAGCCTGGTGGTGGACCTGAAGAGGAACCCCGGGCGCTACGTCAAGCTGTCGCTCTGGTAGGCTTGCGCCCCGGCCCGCGTCGCGCCGTTGGCCCGTATCCGGCTACCGGTATTGCCGCAGGTGGGCCTTCCGCTCGTCGGGTATACGCCAGCTCTCCCGGGCCTTCTGTATGGCCTTGCGCCTGACCCACTCCTCGAGCTGTGGTATGTGGGCTACGGCCTCGTCCCACTGGTGGGTGAGGGCCTCGGCCCAGAACCAGGCTTGGCCCATGCGGACGTAGTACTCGGGGCGTTTGAGCTCGGCGATGGTGCTGAGTAGCCCGGGCTGGAGCGGGCCCTTGAGGTAGTGCTTCATGAGCATGACCAGGGCGAAGCGGACGGTGTACTCGTGGGGGTTGCTGAGCCACTCGAGGAGGTGGGGGTAGAAGAAGTCGGCTTGCCTGCTGATGGCCACGGGCGCGAAGGAGTCGCAGGTGGCCCAGTTGTCGAGGTGGGGGAGGTAGGCCTGGATGTGGGCCTGGGCCACTTCGGGGTCCTTGGTCTGCCCGATGATGCAGCCGTGCAGCAGCTGCTCCTCGAAGTAGCGGTGGGCTGGCCGCGCGATGTAGGGCTCGCAGTCGTAGGCCCGGAGGTAGCCCTTGGCGAGGGCCCGCACCTGGGGTACGCGCACGCCCAGGAGGCAGTCCGGGTCGACGGTGGGTAGGAGCTTGAGGTTGAAGCTGCGGTAGGTGGCCTCGGCGTGCTGGTGGAGGTCGCGGTGCACGATGGCGGGTGTGAGCTCGGGTTTGGGCATCATGGTCCTGTATCTCCGTCTTTAGTTGAAAAATCCATCCGTTTTACGTGTACGAATCAATGGGTGCTGCCGAAGGGGTCCGCCTCGCTGAAGTCGGGGGTGTAGTGCCCCTGCGAGGAGAAGTCCTGGGTGAAGCCCTGGTGCATCCCCAGCTCGTGGAGGGTTGCCAGGGCCTGCCGGTACTCCGCCGGGGTGATGCCGCGGGCGAGCTCGGGGTGGCGGTCTGCGCGTAGGTTTTCCGGCGGGGTGTACTGGCTCATGAGGGATACGGGGAGCGCGGGGCCGAGCTCCGCCCAGAGGTTGAACAGGGCGGCGCGGGTGTTCTCCGCCTGGCCGGGTAGGACGAGGTGCCGCACCAGGAGCCCCCGTCGGGCAATTCCCCGCTCGTCGAGCTGGAGGCCCGTGCCGACCTGGCTCGCCATGCGGCCTATCGCGCTGAGGGCGTGGTCGGGGTAGCCGGGGGCGTGGGATAGCTCGTGGGCGAGGGCGGGGGAGGCGTACTTGTAGTCGGGGAGGTAGATGTCCACCAGCCCCTCGAGGGTGTCGAGGGCGGCGGGGCTGTCGTAGCCGCCGGTGTTGTAGACGATGGTGGGGCGGTAGCCGTCGCGGTGTAGCTGGCCGATGAGCTCGGGGAGGTGGGGGATGTAGGGGGTGGGGGAGACCAGGCCGAGGGTGTCGCATCTCCCGTCCATCCGCCCGTCCGCATCCTCTGGCTGGAGGAGCGGCTCGAGGCGGGCGAGGAGCTCCGGCACGGTGCAGCGATGGGGGGTGAGGGCGGTCCGTGGGGCGCTGATTTGGTGGTTCTGGCAGTAGATGCAGCGGAGGTTGCATCCGGCGAAGAAGACGTTGACCACGCCGCTTGGTCCGCCGAGGACGGGTTCCTCGCCGGTGTGGCGGCAGACGCTGGCCACGTAGAGGTGCTGGTCTATGCCGCAGCGGCCGGGCCGGGTGCGCCGGTCGGTCTGGCAACGGTGGGCGCAGAGCGTGCAGCTGTCCATGGGGCTACTACCAGCGGCTGATGACGGGGTAGCTGAAGGCGGTGCGCACCCACTGGAGCTGGCCGTAGGTGAAGCGGGGGTGTCGCCGGATGCGCTCGGAGAGGGGGGCCTCGGGGTAGAGCTCGAAGTCGGTGCGGAGGGTGGCGATGTCGTCTGCGGTGAGCAGCTCGTCTATGCTGATGCGGCTTTCGCGGAGGAGCCGGCAGATGTGGTTTGCGATGGTCTTGTCGGTGATGCCGCGCTCCCTGGCGATGGTCTCGGGCGTTCTCCCCTGCCTGAGCAGCTCGAGGGTGTGGAGGTAGCTCTTCGCCCGGGGGGGCTTGGTCTCCGTGCCGGGTCCTTGCTCGTGTGTGTGCTGCGCGGCTTGCTCGAAATCCGCCTGCTCCCGCTGTATCAGCTCGAGGAGCTCCATGCCGTGCGTGCGGAGGGTCTCGCTGGGTAGGCGGGGTATGCTGCGTAGGCCGTCGAGGGTGGTGGGGGCGTGCTCGGCCAGCGCGTAGAGCGCGGCGCGGTTGAGAATCTGCCCGGGCCGGATGGGGTCGCCGGTCTGCTGGGCGATTTCCTGGGCCTTCTGCTCGCGCCACTGCTCCAGCTTCTGGATGAGCGTATCGGCCAGGCTCTCCGCGCTCCTGCCGGTGGCGTGGGGGTGCTCGCCCATGCGGGCCAGGGCGCGGGCCTTGGTGTACCGCTCGATGGTGAAGCCGTTGGCGCAGGCGATGGAGCATTCGTGCTTCTCGCTGATGCGCTCCTTGAGCTCCTGGAGGCGTGCGGCCAGGGTCTCGTTCTTGCGGTCCACGCGGCTGGGGGTGAGCTGCTCGAGCAGGCCGTCGTCGAGCAGGTCGAGGACGTAGCTGGTGGCGCTGGCGACGCGGTCCTGGAGGGTCTCGTTGCTGCCGATGGAGGGGTTGTGGGCCAGGAGGGTGCGGAGCTGCTGGCGGAAGCGCTGCATGTGCCCCTCGAGGGAGTGGAGGGTGCTCTCCACGCTGCGGAGGCGCTGGTGGTTGGCGTGGGAGGCGGCCAGCTCATCGCCCTTGAGCACGTTGACGATGCTGGTGGCGAGCCGGGCGGGCTCGGCGTAGTCGAAGAGCGAGCTCAGGAGCTGGGCCTCGTAGGCGGCGCGGGCCTGCTCGAGCTGCTGGGCTGTGGGCGCGTCGCGGCGTGCGTCGCGGCTGTGGGCGACGATGCGTCCATCGGTCTGCACGGCGCGCGGGTCGAGGCGGGTGGTCAGGGCTATGCCCTCGAGGGTTCGGCAGCGGCTCAGGGCGACGTAGATCTGCCCGGCGGCGAAGGCGGCCTGCCCGTCGATCTCGACCTCGTCGAAGGTCAGCCCCTGGCTCTTGTGGATGGTGATGGCCCAGGCCAGGCGGATGGGGTACTGGGTGAAGGTGCCCAGGATCTCCTTCTCCACGGTCTTGGTCTGCGGGTTGAGGGTGTAGCGGACGTTCTCCCAGGTTTCGGGCTCGATGCGGACCTCCATCCCGTCGTCGAAGGTCACGGTGATGCGGCTGGGGGTGAGTTCGGTGGCGGTGCCAATCTTGCCGTTGAAGTAGCGTTTCTGCGCCTGCTTGTCGTTGCGGATGAGCATGACCTGGGCCCCCTCGCGGAGGGTGAGGGTCTGGTCGGTGGGGAAGTTGCGCTCCGCGAAGTCGCCCTCCACGGTGGCCTCGTAGCTGATGAGCGGGGTGTCGAGGGCGTGCAGCTCCTGGCTGTTGATGGTGTCGGCCTTCTGGTTGTGCGTGGTCAGGAGTATGTGGCCCTTCTTGCGCTGGCCCCCGGGCCCGGTGTATCGGCGGTTGAGCTCTCGGATGACCTCTGGGCCCATGTTGCCCTCTCGGATGCTGTTGAGCAGGGAGAGGAAGCGGTCGTCCTGCTGGCGGTAGACGGTCTGCAACTCCACGCTGAGGTAGCCGGCCTGGTGGAGGGCGTGGGAGGAGAAGAAGTAGGGGGAGTCGTAGTGGGCCTGGAGGATGGGCTCGTCCTGGGGGGTGACCACGGGCGGCAGCTGGTAGAGGTCGCCGATGAGCAGGAGCTGCACGCCGCCGAAGGGGGTCCAGCTGCGGCGCACGGCGCGGAGGACGAGGTCGACGGCGTCGAGGTAGTCGGCCCGCAGCATGCTGACCTCGTCGATGATGAGCAGCTCGAGCCGCTGGAGTATCCGCTGCTTCTCCTTGCGGAAGGGCTGCATGCCGATGTGGGCGAGCTGCTCTTGGGGCGAGAGGTGCTGGGCGTGCTGGTAGTCTATGGCCACGGGCGCGAGGGGCAGGTGGAAGAGCGAGTGTAGCGTCACGCCCCCGGCGTTGATGGCCGCCACGCCGGTGGGCGCGCAGATGGCGTGGGCCTTGAGCAGGGTCCGGCCGAGGTCGCGCAGGAAGGTGGTCTTGCCCGTGCCGGCCTTGCCGGTGAGGAAGAGGTTCTGGCTGGTCTCCACGACGAAGCGCCGGGCGAGCTCGAGCTCCGGGTTGGTCTGCTGTTCCATGTGCGGTTACCCATCTTTACGTACGGGGGGTAAAGGTAGGCATTTTGGTGGTATACGGGCGATGGGGCGCGCTTTTCGCAGCTAATCGTGCGCTCCCCGCCCTACTCCTTGCCCATCGCCTCTTGCCCCGCCTTTCCCGTCCCACCGGGCTGCTCTGGTTCCGGCGTTTGCCCCTTGTCCGCCTCCCCCCTCCGCCTGAGCGCTCTCCGCTTGGCGCAGCGGTGGGTCCATTTCTCGGGGTTGTAGAAGTAGACCTTGAGGCGCTGGTGGTCACGGCGGATTTTGAACTTAATCCGCCGGGTGGTGTCGAGGTATCGCCGCCGGAAGATGTACTCGTTGTCGGCCCCATCCAGGTCGATGAAGGCCTCCTGGCCGTGCATGTTCTCGCTGTCGATGACCAGGTAGAAGTACGCCTCGTCGGTGGAGATGGAGTCTATCCGCTCGCCCCGGGCATCGGTGATGTAGTAGTCCCTGACGCGGCCCTTGGCCGGGCCTGGGTGCCTGAGCGCGCCGCAGGACGGGAGGGCGAGCGGGAGGAGGATGAGGAGCGTGCGCAGTACGTTTTGCCGCATGGTGCTATTCCCTTTTTGCTATTATTGCCATAACGTTTAGCGCCGCCCTTGGTTCGTTGCGTCCAGCGCTGGGGATATTCCATGCCGGTTTTGGCTGGAAATGCGCCATGTTTTTGTACCTTTGCGCCCTGATAGCCACATTGCTGTGAACAATATTAAGGTATACGATAGCCTAGATGCGGGTTAACATTACAACGAAGGAGCTGACGGTGGTGCTGGAGCATACGCCGGCCGAGCAGAACATCATGCTGGTGGGGCGGCATGGCATTGGTAAGTCGAAGATCCTCACGGACTACTTCACCGAGCGGGGCATGCGCGTGGTGACCCTCTTCCTGGGCCAGATGAGCGACCCGGGCGACCTCATCGGCCTGCCGCACAAGAACGAGGCCACGGGCCAGACGGAGTTCCTGCCGCCCTTCTGGTTCCCGGTGGATGGCCGGCCGATAGTCCTCTTCCTGGACGAGCTCAACCGAGCCCGGCCCGAAATCCTGCAGACGGTCATGGACCTCGCGCTCAACCGCACCCTCGCGGGCAAGCGCCTACCCGAGGGGAGCCGCGTGATATCGGCCGTCAACGACGGGGAGGAGTACCAGCTCACGGACCTGGACCCGGCCCTGGTGTCGCGCTTCAACATCTACAACTTCACCCCCACCCAGGCCGAGTGGCTGGTGTGGGCCACCAACGCGAAGCTCGACGGCCGCATCATCCAGTTCATCGAGGAGAACCCCAACGAGCTGGACGCCAAGGTGGAGGAGGGGCTCGAGAAGACCCCTGACCGCCGGGCGTGGGAGAAGGTGTCGCACATCCTCCAGGGGCTGGACGAGAACCGCGACCTGCTCAAGAAGGTGCTCTCCGGGGTCATCGGCGTGGCCGCGGCCTCCAAGTTCGTGGAGAGCTTCGCCGACACCAAGCTGCTCCCGCCCGGCCAGGTGCTGCGCGACCTGCAGAAGAGCCTCGGCAAGCTGAAGAAGTACGACATCACCGAGCTGGCGATCGTGAACGAGAGCCTCTTCCGCTTCATCGAGACCAAGAGCTACGAGCCCAAGGAGAAGCCCCTGATACGGGAGAACCTCGAGGGCTACGTCGACTGGCTGGCCTCCGAGAAGAGCCGCGAGAAGATGGCGCACTTCATCTCGATATTCGAGCACGCGACCTACCCCCAGGCGAACCTCTTCGTCATGACCGAGACGCCGACCCTCTACAAGAAGATCACCGACTTCATCCGTAGCCTGTAATGGAGGCCTTCCGGCGGATAAACGACCAATGGTTCCTGACCGAGCCGCTGCTCTTCGCGGTCCTCTGCACGCACAGGCTGGTGGAGAACCGCCGGCTGGCCATCCCGATGCGTACGGGCCACCTGCGGGTGGAGTACAACCCCGAGGTCCTGGCCCGGCATTCGGACGAGGAGGTGGCCGAGTACCTCAAGATCGAGATGATCCGCATCCTGCTCAAGCATCCGTACCAGCGGCAGCCCTTCCAGGCGGTGGGCGAGGCGCTGGGGGCGAGCAGCACGGTGACCATCGCGGAGAACTACGAGGGGGGGCTGGTGCCGCTACCGAGGGCGAAGGATTTCGGCCTCCCGCCCGACCTCTCCTTCGAGGAGTACTACCGCCTGCTGGCCGACGGGCTTAAGGGCCCGGGCGGAGCGGATGGCCAGGGGAGCTCCGGCGCGGGCGCAATGCCGGGGCTTGAGCCGCCGGACGGACAGAACCCCTTTGCGGCCTACGGGGAGCTTGCGGCCCTGTGGGAGGAGGACAACCTGGTGGAGCACTCGGTCAATCGGCTGATAGTCCAGGCCGAGGAGAGCAAGGCCTGGGGGACTATCAGCGGCGACATGGTGGAGCTCATCGAGGCCACCCTCGTGGTCAAGCTCGACTACCGGCGCATCCTCAACAGCTTCCGCGCCAGCGTCCTCTCGAGCGAGCGCCTACGCACCCGCATGCGCCCCTCGCGCCGCTACGGCTTCCAGTACATGGGCAGCAAGCACGAGTTCAGCACGCGACTGCTGGTGGCCGTGGACGTGAGCGGCTCGGTGGAGGCCGACGACCTGGTCAACTTCTTCTCGGTGATCAACCGCTTCTTCAAGTACGGCATACAGCAGGTGGACGTGCTGCAGTTCGACTCCGAGGTGAAGGGCGAGCTCCTCTCCCTGCGTAAGGCCCGCAAGTCCGTCGCCATCATCGGGCGGGGCGGCACCAACTTCCAGCCCGTGTTCGACTACCTCTGCGACCACCCGCACTACGACGGCCTGATCATCTTCAGCGATGGGCACGCCCCCGCCCCGCAGCTTAGGCACCCGGTGGAGGCGCGAATTCTCTGGATATTCGACAGCGAGACGAACTACAACGAGCACATCGGCTGGGTGCGGAGCATGCCGCGCTCGGGCGGTATCTGGATTGACTAGCCATGATGGGAAACGAATCGAACAGCCCCGGGCGGCTGGTGGATTTTCTGCAGGACCTCCGGGCCCAGGTCGAGGGGCTGAACCAGGAGTTCGCCCGCCTGGGCCGGGTGGCCTCGGCCGACCGTCGGGCCCACGTGGCCTTCCTGCAGGAGGAGCTCGCCCGGGTGGCCTCGGCCGACAGCCCGACCTACTACCGGAGCACGCACGGTGAGTCGCCCCGCGCGTCCAATGGGCGCGAGCATTTCTACATCCGCCCGGAGGAGGCGCGCTTCGCCCTCATGCTGCTGAACGCGCTGGAGGTGGAGGCGCTGCCCCTGACCGAGCGTTCGCCCCTGTTCCGCACCCTGGGCGGCTACGATGTCCTGTACCTCTGGGAGCCGGCGGCCATGCGGCAGCTACTGCATTTCCTCTTCGGCGATGAGAGCGTGGCCGAGACCGTGAGGGCGACCTGGCAAGCGGTGGACCGCTACCAATTCCGCCACGAGCACGACGTGCTGCGCAGCTTCAAGTCGGAGGAGGAGGAGCGGTGCACGAAGCTGCGGCTGATGAACTTCCTGCTGTCGCTGCTGGTGGCCTACCGCGATGGCGATGACCCGCTGGGCTTCGTGGAGCGTTTCCGGGAGGAGCTCGCGCCGCAGGTCACGGCCCCCATGTACTACATAGAGGAGTCGCCCGAGATGGAGCAGGCACGGATGGCGGCCCGGCAGACCTTCGGCTACTTCTGGCGTGAGGTGTACTGGGACGGGCACCGGAAGGCCTCGATACTCCAGCACGCCATCGTGAAGCTGATGCTCCGTGGCGCGGACGAGGAGGGGGATGAGGTCGTGGTGCCCGTCTGGGTCACGGTGCGGGCCTTCGACGGGGAGACCCTCCGGGGTCGCTTGCTCTCCTCCCTGCACAGCATCGCGGGCCTCGAGCCGGGGGCCAGCATGGAGTTCCCGGTGGGCCTGGTGGACGACTGGCTTTTCTCGGCTGGGGGGCTGGCCTACGGGGGCTTCACCGTGCAGTACATCCGCGGGCAGCTCAGCCCGGCCCAGCGCGCGCAGCACGACAGGGACTGGGGCGTGGACTTCCCCCCGCTGGGCGAGGTCCGTCTGGCCATCGGGCAGGAAGAGCACCCCGAGGTGCTGCAGGAGCACCCGCTGAGCCAGCTGGCAGTGGTCCAGCTACGCGAGCTGCTGGAGGCCGACCCAGCATGCATCGCCGGGCGGAACGGCCAGGGCCTCACCCGATTGCAGCAGGAGGCCCTAGCCGGCAACAAAACGCTCGTGGAGCAGCTGCTCGCGGCGGGTGCCGACCCCGAGGAGCGGTCCGCCGCCGGGAGAACAGCGCTGGACTACGCCAAGCAGATGGGCTGGTGGGGCATAGTCTCAATCCTAAAGGGCGAGTAGGGGGATGGACATCCTGACCCACACCCTCTCCGGCCTGGCCCTCGGCACCGTAGTCGCATGCCACGGCGCGCCGTCCGCCCGGCGTAGAGCCACCATCCTCTCCTGCTCCACCCTCGCCGGGGCCCTGCCCGACCTCGATGCCATCAGCCTCTGGAGCCGCTTCGACGGGACCCTCGGGCGGTGGTTCGGCCTCTCGCACAGCGGGCGCGATATCTACTCCGCCAAGTTCTGGTACTCGCACCACGCCTTCATGCACAGCCTTCTGGCCGCGGCGATGGTGGCCCTTCTGGTGGTCCTGCTGGTGTACGGCCGCACGCTGCTGCGCGATGGTCTCTCGGGCTGGTGGAGGCGTGGCCGGCTGGTGGTGCTGAGCATGCTCCTGGCCTACAGCATCCACCTGCTGGAGGATATGCCCACCCCCTCCTCCACCTGGGGCGGTGTCCGCCTCCTCTTCCCCGCCACGGGCTACGTCGGCGGCACGGGCGATATCTGGTGGTGGAACAACTACGACGTATTCCTCATCGTCCTCGCGGTGCTGCTGCTGAACCTCCTGCTCATCGCCCTGCGTAGCGTCGTACCACGGCTGCGGCGGCTCCCGCTATTCCGCCTCGCGCTCGGGGTGTTCCTCATCGGCTTCGCGCTGGGCCTGTACCAGGTGAAGACGCGGCCCTACGACTTCGCGTACAGCGGGCATACCGACAGGTACCAGGAGCTCGAGGCGCAGTCGAAGGCGGCGCAGCGGGGCATCCTCGGGGAGCGCCTGTACCGCGCGATGGAGTGGTTCGACCGCCAGCTGCCGATATACTTCTAGGGGGTCCGATTTGCTGGCCTGGGCCTTTCCCCTGGCACCAGCCCCTTCTCGAGCGGTGGCCCCATGCCGTTCGGAATATTCCATTCGCTCAGTAGCCTTCTAAATCAGAGCTTTGCGGTTTATTTCCCGATTTATTGGACCTTTCGGTTCGAAAGGTTTTGATTATTCACGGCGGTTTTTCTACTTTTGCACCCGGAAGGTTGAATAATACGATTAATCCGTGCCCAGATGCACGGGAATGGGAATGCGAGAGATGATGGAGAATGGTTCGGGAATGGCGGGGGAGTCGCCCCGTAGCGGGCGGGGTCGTCCCCGCGACAATCATGAGCCCATGCGGCAGCGAATTCTGGACATGGCCGCCGAGGTGTTCCAGCGTTTTGGCTTCAGCAAGACGACGATGGAGGACATCGCCCAGGGCATAGGTCGGCAGAAGAGCACGCTGTACTACTACTTCCAGAGCAAGGAGGATGTTTTCGCCGCGGTGGTGGCCCGCGAGCTGGAGGGGGAGCTGGCGGCGGTGGCGCAGCTGGAGGGGGTGGATGCGCCTCCCCGTGCGCTGCTGCATCGGCATGCGGCCCAGCGGCTCGCGTCGGCGCGGCGGGAGTACGGCATGCTGCTGAAGTCGGGCTTTGGCGACGAGAGGCTTCGGCAGGAGATCAGCGCGGCGCTGGCGACCTACTCGCTACGTGAGCGTGAGTTCATGGGCCGGGTATTCGGCCGGGTGCATCTCGACGAGCCCCTGCTGCCGATGGAGATCTCCGCGCTGATAACCCTGGCGCAGAGCGCGCTGCGCGAGCTGGAGCGACGTGCCCCCGAGGTGGATGAGGGCTACCGTCTCGAGGAGGTGGCGCGCCGCTGGGTCAATTTTTTGTGGTACGGTGTTTCGGGCTACCAGAGCGCGCCGCCGATAGAGGAGCTGGGCCGGGAGCCGGCTGCCGACTAGGGATTACGTGTAGCCATGCAGACCCTACACGTGGAGATGAGAAGATGGTCCGCGCTGCTGCTGGTGCTGCTCTGCGGCCTTATGCCCTCGGGGCTGCGGGCGCAGGTGCGCCTGACGCTCGATAGCGCGCTGCGCCTCTCGCTGGCCAACAGCCGGGAGATTGTGGCTTCGCGGAAATCGGCCGAGGCGGCCGTGGAGCTGCGGAGGTCGATGTGGGGGAAGTACTTCCCGCGCATCGACCTGACGGCGGGCTACCTCCGTACCAACCGGGATATTGAGCCGCTGGGCGAGAACATGAGGCTTCCGGTGGTGCCGGTGGAGTACATCAACCCGGAGACGGGCGCGCTGGACCAGGCCTTGGTGGAGCGGCAGGTGGGGCCGTCGCTGATGAGGCAGCTCTTTGGCCAGCCGCTCACGCCGGAGGACATGGCCACGCTGCGGCAGTACCAGGGGACCTTCAAGCTGGGCCCCGACGGTAAGCCGCTGGTGGGGCAGGATGGGAACCCGGTGTTCGGTCGCTACGCCTACCTCCCGGCCGACAGGGTGAAGCTGGACCGGCATAACCACTTCAATGCGGGCGTGCACGTGACGCAGCCCATCTGGGTGGGTGGACGAATCATCGCGGCGCACAGGATGGCCAGGGCGGGCGCGGTGCTGGCGCAGTCGACGGTGAGCCTGCAGGAGGAGGAGGTGTTGTTTCGCACCGAGAAGGCCTACTGGCAGGTGGTGGGCCTGGAGGCCAAGAGGCGGGTGGTGGAGGACTACCTGGGGATGATTCGGCGCGTGGAGTCCGACGTGCAGAACCTGGTGGACGAGGGCATCGCGCTGCGGACCGACCTGCTGCGGGCGACGGTCAAGCGCCACGAGGTGGAGCTCAAGGCGCTGCGGGTGGAGAATGGCATCCGGCTGGCCAGGATGAACCTCTGCCAGATTATCGGCCTACCGATGGATACGCAGCTGGAGCTGGCTGATACGGTGACGCTGGACCGCTTCGTGCTGCCGGAGCTTGGCAACCTGGATTCCACCCGGGCCCGGCGGGCAGAGCTCAGGGTGCTGGGGCAGACGGTGGAGCTGACCAGGGGGGTGGAGCGGATGATGCTGGCCCGCTTCATGCCGAACATCGTGGCCTTCGGGGGCTACAACTTCCTGTCGCCGAACCCCTACAGGCACTTCGACGGGAGCTTCGGGGGCGACTGGCACCTCGGGGTGGGGCTGCAGCTCCCCATCTGCACCTGGGGCGACCGTATCCACACCAAGCGTATGGCCCGCTTGCTGCGCGAGAGCGCCGAGGCGAAGTACGAGCATGCCCGGGAGCGCGTCGGTCTGCAGGTGCAGCAGGCGCTCTTCCGTGTCCAGGAGGCGCAGCGGCGCATCCGCATGTCCCGCGAGCTGGTGCGGCGGGCCGAGCTGAATCTCGAGGTGACGGAGAGCAACCTGCGGGAGGGCGTGCTGAAGGTCACGGATTTGCTGGAGGCTCAGGCCCAGTGGCAGGAGGCCCAGGCGGATCTGCTGGAGGCGCGGACGGACCTGGGCATGGAGATCATCGAGCTGCGCAGGGCGACGGGGCAGAGCCTTCGCCCGCATCTGGAAAGGGCGGAGCCCGGCGTGGCGCGGGGGGAGTAGTACGGGAATTGGATGGACAATCTTTTAAGGTAGAGCAATGAGGGTGAAATCGGAATTGTGGTGCGTTGCGGCGGGCCTGTCGCTGCTGCTGACGGGCTGTGGTGGCAAGGAGGATGGCGTGGAGGCTGGTGCTCAGGATGGGGCTGAGGTGCCCCGGCCGGTGGTGGAGGTGGGTCGCCCCGTGGCGCTGGAGTACGCCCGGGAGATGAGCTACGAGGGCACGACCTTCGCGAGCCGCGAGGCCAATCTGGGGGCGGGCCTCCCGGGGCGGGTGGAGCGGATAAACTACGAGGTTGGCGACCGGGTGCCGACGGGCGCGCTGGTGGCCGAGCTCTCCGACGAGCTGCTGCTGCAGACCCAGATAGAGTACCAGACGCTGAAGAAGGACTACGAGCGGCTCAAGCGGCTGGAGGAGAAGGGCAGCGTGCCGGCCATGACCTACGACCACGTGAAGGCGCAGTACGAGGCGGCGGCGGCGCGGATGGAGATGGTGCGGAGCTCCACGCAGATCAGGGCGCCCTTCTCGGGCATCCTGGCCGAGCGGATGATGGAGGAGGGGGAGGTGTACTTCATCAACCCCGGGCTGAAGATGGGCTACTCGATGCGCTCCGGTATCGTCCGCCTGATGCGGCTCGACCCGATGGTGGTGCGTGTGGAGGTCGGCGAGGAGGAGCTGGCCGACCTCCGGCCGGGCATGGGGGTGAGGGTCAGCCTCCGGGCCTTCGAGGGGCTGGAGCTGGAGGGGCGTATCCGCGAGCTCAAGCCCATGCTCTCGACCCTGACCCACACCGCGACGGTGGAGGCGGAGTTCCCCAATCCGCGGCATAGGGTGCTGCCCGGGATGTGCGCCAGCGTGCGGCTGAGCCTGCCACGACGACGGGGGCTCGCCGTGCCGCTGCAGAGCCTGGTCAAGGAGGTGTCGGACCAGCGGGACTACGTGTACCTGGTGAATGCCGACAGCGCGATTGTGCGCCACGAGGTGGAGCTGGTGCAGACCCTGGGCCAGGCGGCCGTGGTGCGGGGCATCACCGGGAACAGCCTGGTGCTCACCGAGGGCAAGGGCAAGATCAAGCCGGGGCAGAAGGTGGCCTACGTGGAGGTGACCCACCCGCGGGCTGGTGACCAAGAGGTGGCGCAGTAGCCGGACCCAAAAGACCGTAGCGTATGAGACTTCCCGAGATAGCGGTAAAGCGGCCGGTCGCGACGGCCATGGCCTTCCTGGCGGTGCTGATGGTGGGGGTGGTGGCCTTCACGCGGCTGCCGCTCGACATCCTGCCCGAGCTGGAGATGCCGAGCCTGACGGTGATCACGGTGTACCCCGGCGCGTCGGCCGAGGAGGTGGAGCAGGATGTGACCAAGGTCATTGAGGCCCTGCTGGCCGGCACGGAGAACCTGAGGGAGATCCGCTCGCAGAGCAAGGAGAACGTGTCGTTCATCACCCTGGTCTTCGGCTGGAACTCCGACATTGAGCGTTCGACCAGCAGCGCGCGCGACCTGCTCGACCTGCTGGGCAACCGACTGCCGGCCCAGGCCCGCAAGCCGATGCTCTTCCGGATCAACTCCGGCATGCTCCCCGTGCTCATGTACGGCCTGACAGCCCGGGAGAGCCACGCCGAGCTGGAGCACATCGTCAACGACCGGATCGCCGACCCGATCCGCCGCGTACCCGGGGTCGGCACGCTGATAACCATCGGCGCGCCCAGGCAGGAGTACCGCGTCACCGTCTCGCCGGAGCGGCTGCGCGGCTACAGCCTGTCCATGAGCCAGCTGGCGACCATCCTCAAGGGGCAGAGCCTCTCGATTCCGGGGGGGACCATCGACGTGGGGGAGAGCAGCTTCGCGGTGCGCGTCCCGGCCAATGTGAATAGCCTGGAGACCCTGCGGAATACCCCGGTGTCGGTGCTGGGGTCGGGGGTGCGGCTGCGGGATGTGGCCGAGGTCTCGCTGGCGACCGAGGAGATGACAGCCGTGGCGCGGTCGCGCAGCGGGTCGGGCGCGGCCATCATGATCCAGAAGCAGTCCGGGGCGAACACCCTCGAGGTGGCCGAGCGGGTGCGGGCCCGGATGGAGGAGGTGCGTAAGAGCCTCCCGCCGGATGTGGAGATACACGAGGTGATGTTCGCCGATGAGGTCGTGCGGGAGTCCATCTCCAGCCTCTCCTCCTCCCTGCTGTACTCCCTGCTCTTCGTGGCGCTGGTGGTGCTGGCCGTGCTGCGCGACTGGCGGCAGAGCCTCATCGTGGTGCTGACGATTCCCTTCTCGCTGATCACGGCGCTTATCCTGATGTTCGCCATCGGGTGGAGCATCAACATCTTCTCGCTCATGTCGCTGATTATCGCCATGGGCATGGTGGTGGACAACGCGATCGTGGTGCTGGAGAACATCAACCAGCACATGGCGCGCGGCGCGGGCCGGGCCGAGGCGGCCATGTTCGGGGCGAGCGAGATGGGCTCGGCCATTGTGGCCAGCACGCTGACCACGCTGATGGTCTTCCTGCCGCTGGTCTTCATGGGGGGCATCGTGGGGGTGCTGTTCAAGCAGCTGGCGGTGCTGGTCTCGGTGACGCTGGTGGCCTCGCTGGTGACCGCGCTGGCCCTCACGCCGATGGTCTCCTCCAGGCTGCTGCTGCCGGCCGCGCGGCGTAGGGAGCGTCGACGTGGGCCGCTCTACCGGCTGAGCGAGCGGCTCTTCGTGTGGCTGGAGGAGGCGTACAGCCGCGCGCTCCGGTGGACGGTGCGCCACAAGGCCGTGACCCTGCTGGTGGCCCTGCTGCTCTTCGTGGGTGCGCTGCTGCTGGCCCGGGTGGTCGGCACGGACTACATCCCGGCGATGGACGCGGGCGATGTGGCCGTCAACATCCAGCTGGAGGTGTCGGCCTCGGTGGAGAAGACCGATAGCGTGGCCCGGGTGGTGATGGGCCTCTTTCAGGAGCACGTGCCCGAGATGGCGCCCGGCACGCTGGCCTCCATCGCCGGGCAGACCAGCGATGGCACGCTCACGGCCGTCGGCTTCAAGGAGGGGAAGAACGTCAGCACCATCCTGTGCCACCTGGTGCTGCCCAGCGAGCGGACCCGCAGCGCCGAGGAGGTGGCCCGGGAGCTGGGCGAGCTGGTGGCCCGCATCCCGGAGGTGCAGAGCTACAAGATAATGGGCGGCTCGGTGCTCTCGGCGGCCGTGCAGGGGAATAGGTCCCCCGTCGAGATGAACGTCTTCGGGAGCAGCCTCCCGGCCATCAACGCGACGGCCCAGCAGCTGGCCGACTCGCTCCGGGCGCGGGGTGGCTTCGCCGACATCATCACCACCCGCGACCCCGGCAAGCTCGAGGTGCTGGTGGACATCGACCGGGAGAAGGCCAGCGGCATGATGCTCAGCTCCGGGCTGATAGGCCTGCAGGTCCGCCAGGCGCTCTACGGCACCGAGGGGGGGAGGATAGCCACCGACGGCAGCACCCGCCGCATCTACCTGCGCTACGAGGAGGGGGCGAGCCGCCGGGTGGAGGACGTGCGGCATATCCTGATAACGACCCCCTCGGGCGCGAAGGTGGAGCTGGGCTCCGTGGCCGAGGTGCGCCTCGGGCGGGGCGTGCTGCAGATAGACCGCGAGGCCCAGCAGCGCGTCGTGCGCGTGAAGGCCAACCTGGACGGCATCCCGCTGGGCGATGCGGCCCGGGTCGCCCGGGAGGTCATCGCGAACTCCGACATCCCGGACGGGGTGCTGGTCGAGACCGCCGGGCAGATCAAGGAGCAGGCCTCCGCCTTCTCGGGCCTCTACCTCATGCTCACCCTCGGCATCCTGATGGTCTACATGGTCATGGCCGGCCAGTTCGAGAGCTTCGCCGACCCCTTCATCATCATGATGTCCGTGCCGCTGACCATCGTCGGGGTGGTCCTGGCCTTCTTCGCCACCGGGACCACGCTGAGCGTCTCGGCCTTCATCGGCATCATCATGCTGGTGGGCATCGTGGTCAACAACGGCATCGTGCTGGTCGACTACATCAAGCTGCTGCGCAAGCGGGGCTACGAGCTGGAGACCGCCGTGCGCGAGGCCGGGCGCAGCCGCCTACGCCCCGTCCTGATGACCAGCCTGACCACCATGCTGGGCATGCTCCCCATGGCCCTGAGCCGGGGCATGGGCCGGGAGATCTACGCCCCCCTGGGCATAACCATGATCGGCGGCCTGCTGGTATCCACCCTCATCACCCTGCTGGTGGTGCCCACCTCCTACGCCGCCATACACCGGAGGGAACGCCCCATCGAGGGGATGCTCAGACGCAACGAAGAGGACTAAACCGGGAGGGCGACAGGATATGAAAATGGTATACGTGACCTGCAACGTGACGGTGACCACCGCGGTGCAGCGTATGTGCGAGGAGCTCGGCATCAAGAGCTACCAGATGGTGAACCACGTGCTGGCCAAGAACCGGCGGGGCGACCACCGCTTCGACAACGGGGTGTGGCCGGGCTACAACGCCATCATCCTGCTCCAGCTGGCCGACCCCGCGCTCTACGACCGCCTCATGGCGCGATTGGCCAGCCACAACGAGCAGGCCGACAACCCCAACGAGCGCCTCACGGTGGCGAGCTGGGACCTGGAGCACTTCCTCTACTAGCAATCCGCCCTGCGCCCCGTCGCCGGGTGGCAAGCCCCGGGCTACGAACAGGCTTTTATCCGCCCCCGCTGTAGCGTACCACAATTTTTATACCTTTGTCCCCGTTCGTATGAGAGGTATTCAGTCGGGTTCGTCATCAAGCAAGGACAGGTTAGCATGAATGGGATGGATGGAGTAGTCGTGGGTCAGTTGGGTACGCTCCAGAGGTGGTACCTTTCCATGCAGGAGGGGCTGCATGCGCTGGGCCTGCCCGCGTGGGTCAACGGCCTGCTGGCCTCCCTCATCGGCCTGGCCCTCCTCCTCCTCATCGCGACCGTAGCCTACTACGTCACCCGCGGGGTGGTGGTCTATGCCTTCACGGTGTTCGCCCGCCGGACCAGGAACACCTGGGACGACAAGGTGCTCGACCGGGGCGTAATCCAGAAGCTCTGCCACGTGGTGCCCGCCGGGCTAATCTACCTGGGGGCCACGCTCCTCTTCCCGCCCAACCACCACGTGCTCATCCTCATCCTCCACATGGCGTCGAGCATCTACGCGGTGGTGATGGTCCTCCTGGCGGCCAACGCCCTGCTCAACGCGGTGCACGACATCTACCAGACCTTCCCCGTCGCGAAGACCCGCCCCATCATGCCCTACCTCCAGCTGGTCAAGATCGCGGTCTTCTTCTTCGGCGGCATCATCATCGTGGCCATACTGGTGCAGAAGAGCCCCCTGACCCTCCTCTTCGGCCTGAGCGCGGTGGGTGCCATGTTCATGTTCGTCTTCAAGGACACCATCCTCGGCCTGGTGGCCAGCATACTCGTCTCGGCCAACGACATGGTCAAGCCCGACGACTGGATCACCGTCCCCAGCCACGGGGCCGACGGCGTGGTGCTGGAGATTACCCTCAACACCGTGAAGGTGCAGAACTGGGACCGCACCATCGTCACCTTCCCCACCTACGCCCTCATGTACAACTCCTGCATCAACTGGAAGGGCATGACCCAGTCCGCGGGCCGACGGATTGCCCGCCACCTCAACATCGACGTGCGCAGCATCCACGTGTGCAGCGAGCAGGAGCTCGACCAGCTCGAGCGGATCGACCTCATCGCCGACTTCGTCCGCCGGGCCCGTGCGGACCACCGCGCCTTGGCCCAGCAGGAGGGCTCCGGCCCCGACCCCGACCTCGTCGCCAGCGGCCACCCCCTCACCAACGTGGGCCTGTTCCGCCAGTACGTATCGGAGTACCTCCGGCGCAGCCCGGTGGTGGACCAGACCGGCACCATCATGGCCCGGATGCTCGACCCCACCCCCCAGGGGCTGCCCATACAGGTATACTGCTTCTCCAATATAAAGGACTGGGTGCAGTACGAGGAGGTCAAGGGCCAGCTCTTCGACCACCTCTACGCCGTGCTGCCCGCTTTCAACCTCGAGGCCTTCCAGGAGCTAGGTGGGAACGATATCAAGCGCATGGGGGCGATCGCCCCGAGGGCCTAGCCGCCTACGCCTGCTGGGCATCCTGCTGGCCGGGATGCTCCTCCCCGCCGTGGGCGCGGGGCAGTACTTCGGGCGCAACAAGCCCGTGTACCACCACGTAGACTTCCGCCTGCAGCGGTCGCCCCACATCGACCTCTACCACAACTTCTCCGGGCCGGTGGGCGACTCCGTGGCCCGGAGCCTGGGCGAGCAGGCCTCCGCCTGGTACGGCCACCACCTCCGCCTATTCGGCATGCCCATACCGGGCCACAACCCCGTGATGATATACCAGAACGCCGGCGACTTCCAGCAGACCAACGCCGTGCAGAGCCCCATCGGCGTGGGCACCGGCGGGGTCACAGAGGGCATGAAGAACCGCGTCATACTGCCCGTGACCCACTCCTGGCAGCGGACCAACCACGTGCTCGGCCACGAGCTGGTGCACGCCTTCCAGTTCAACCTCATGCGGCGGGGCGACAGCCTCAGCCTGGCCAGCCTGCAGAACGTCCCCCTGTGGATGACTGAGGGCATGGCCGAGTACTTCTCCATAGGCCCGCGCGACGCCTTCACCGCCATGTGGATGCGCGACGCCGTGCGCCAGGGCGACTTCCCCTCCTTCGCCGCCATGACGGCCGGGATGTCGCGCTACTTCCCCTACCGCTTCGGCCAGGCGGCCATGGCCTACATCGGCCAGCGATTCGGCGACGACAGGCTCGTGCCCTGGTACACCGCCGTGGCCATGCACGGCCTGGAGCTGGGCACCGAAATCGCCCTCAAAATCCCCTTCGACACCCTCAGCAACCAGTGGCAGAGGGACAGCGAGCGATACTACCGGGCCCAGCTCAGCCACGCGGCCGACAGCATAGCCCCCGGCCGCCAGCTCCTCTCCCGCGCCAACGGCAGCCGCATCAACATCTCCCCCGACATCAGCCCCAACGGGCGCTACTTCACCTACTACTCCGAGCGCAGCCGCATCGGCCTGGACCTCTACCTGGCCGAGACCGCCAGCGGCCGCACCATCCGCAAGCTCTTCTCCACCCTCCAGCGCTACGACATCGATGCCGTCCACTTCATCGAGTCCTCCGGGGCGTGGTCGCCCGACAGCCGCCGCTACGCCATCATCGGCTTCAAGCAGGGGAGGAACGCGATTATCGTCCTGGACGTGGAGCGGGGCGGGGTGCTACGCGAGGTCCTACCGCAGGGGATACGCAGCCTGAGCGGCCTCACCTGGTCGCCCGAGGGGGAGAGCGTCTACGTCAGCGGCATGGTCCAGGGGGTCAGCAACCTCTACCACGTAGACCTAAGGAGCGGACGGGCCGAGCAGCTGACCCAGGACCCCTACTCCGAGCTCCAGCCCCACCTACGGGCCGACGGGCGCAAGCTCCTCTTCGTCACCGACCGCCTCGCCCGCGAGCTGGGCCAGAGCATCGGCTACTCCCTGGCCGAGATGGACCTACTGACCCGCACCATCCGCTACTTCGACTTCCTCCCCGGGGCCAAGAACCTACAGCCCCGCTACGCCCCCGACACCACGCGCATCTACTTCCTCTCCGACGCCGACGGCTTCCGGAATCTCTACACCCTCGACCCCCAGCGCAACGCGGTGGAGCGCCTCACCGATCTCCCCACCGGCATCAGCGGCATCGGCGAGATGTCGCCCGCCTACAGCGTCGCCCGCGACACCTCCCTGCTGCTCTACGGCCTCTACACCCGCAACGAGTACGAAATCTACAGCTGCCACCCCGACTCGCTCCGCGGGCGGCCCGCCCGGCCAAATGACCCCATCCCGCCCCTCCCCCCCGACAGCACGGCCACCCCGCTGGACATCCGCGACCCCGCCCGCCTCTGCCCCGGGGGCTACGCCGACAGCGCGGCCGACATGGTGACCCGCTCGCTGCGGCGGTGGCGACCCGCGGCCGACTCGGTGGGCGAGGGGGAATTCAAGCCCCGCTTCGGCCTGGACTACGTCTCCAACGTGGGGGTGGGCGTGAGCACCGGCAACTTCGGCGCGGGCCTGAATGGCGGGGTGAACCTCACATGGAGCGACATCACGGGAGGGCATGTCCTCTACACCGGGGCCCACATCAACGGGGAGGTGTGGGACTTCGCCGGCAGCATCAGCTACATGAACCGGAAGAACCCCCTGCAGTGGTCGGTGGGCCTCTCCCATAGCCCGACCCACCGGGGATACCTCAAGCGCGGCCGGGGTGAGCTCCGGGAGGTCAACGGGAAGACCTACCACTACGATACGGTGCGCATGTTCCACCTCCGCGACTACGCCTCGATGGTCATGGGCCTGATGGTCTACCCCTTCTCGCAGACCCTCCGTGCCGAGCTCGGCCTCTCGTGGGCGTGGCACAGCTTCCGCCTCCGGGTGCACGAGCATCTCTACCGCAACGACCGCTACGTGCACTACAAGAAGTACTGGGATAAAGCCCCGGCAAGCTACGGCCAGACCCGCGTGTACGGGGCCATGGTCTACGACAATACCCTCTCCGGCTTCGCCTCCCCGTGGCACGGATGGCGCGCCCGTCTCCAGCTCGAGAGGGTGTGGGGCGGGACGGGATACGTCGGCACCCTGGTGGACGTGCGTCGCTACTGGTTCCGCTGGCCCGTGGGCTTGGCCCTGCGGGGCTACTTCAACGCCCGGTGGGGGGTGCACGAGCAGACCGACTACCTCTTCCCCATCTATCTGGGCAACCCCTGGCTGCTGCGCGGATACGGGGTGGCCCCCCTCTTCCGCCACTACGCCCCCGGCAACCACGTCCTGAATGTCAACCAGCTCCTCGGCTCGCACGTCTCCGTGGCCAACGCCGAAATTCGCTTCCCCCTGGTCGGGCCCTCGCGCCTGGGGATTATCCCCTTCCCCTGGGTGCCGATGGAGCTCGCGCTCTTCGCCGATGCCGGTCTGGTGTGGTACCGCTTCGACGATGTGCGCCTGAAATGGCAACCCACCAGCGAGCAGGAGCGTAGCCCCCTGGTGAGCGTCGGCCTGAGCCTCCGCATCAACGTGCTCAACGTCCTGGTCATAGAGCCCTACTACGCCATGCCGCTGCAGATGGGCGGGGTGAAGAGCTCGTACGTCGGTCTGAATTTCCTGCCCGGCTGGTAGCGCGCCTGGGCCTAGCCCCACACGTCCTCCAGCACGTCCAGCGCCTCGCCCGGGAGGCGTACCCCCGTGTGGATTTCGAGGTACTGCATGAGCAGCCGGAGGAGCTCACCGCGCTGCGCCCGTGGGATGGCCGAGGGGGGGGTGTCGTAGCCTCCGCCCATGAGGGTGGAGAGGTGGCGGGCCCCCAGCTCATCGCTCCGCGCTTCGTGGCGAGCCGGGATGAAGATGCCCCCCTGCGGGTCGAAGCGCGGGGTCGAAGGGGAGTAGTGGCCCTGGGGGCGGATGCCGAGCTGCTCGCATAGCCCCAGGAGGAAGGCCTGGGGGAATAGCGCGAGCTGCGCGGTCGGTGAGCCCAGTAGGCGGATGCCCTCGTGGCAGTAGCGGTAGAGCTCCTCATTCTCGAATTGCTGGCCCAGCAATCGCCTCAGCTGGCTGGCCAGGAAGAGGGCGATGGCGCTGCGTGGCATGTCGGTGAGCAGCAGGCCGGGGGGGGCGGAACGCTCCACGCTGACCAGCTGGCATAGCCCCCCATCGCCCCGCTTGCTCCGGAAGCCCAGCTGCACCAGCGCCAGGGGGTGCGCGTAGGGGGCGTAGCGCATGCCGCTCCTTTGGCTCTTTGCCCCGATGGTGAAGAAGGCGCGCGCCCCGTGCTCGAGGGTGTAGGTCTCGATGAGCAGCCCACGCTCGCCGTAGGGGGTGGAGTGGAGAACGATGGCCTGGCAGCTCTCCGTGGCCATGGCTAGCGGATTATCGCCAGCTTGACCACGCGGGTCTTCTCGCCCTTCTCGTCGGAGCAGAAGAGGAGGTACACCCCGCTGACGACCTCCTGGCCATGCCCATTCTTCAGGTCCCAGTGGATGCGCCCGCCGTTGCTCTGCAGCTCGCGCACCAGGTCACCTGAGGTGGTCGTTATCTTGACCACGGCATCGGCCACCAGCCCGTCCACCGTCACCAGCCCGTCGAAGCCCGGGCGCACCGGGTTGGGGTATACTCGCAGCCTGTCGAAGTCGCCCTCCGGCCGCTGCGAATCGGTGATGACCGAGAGCGCCCCGGCGGGCGTGCCGATGTACAATCGGCCGTCGGCCTCGTTGTAGTCCAGCGAGGTGATGTGGTTGGAGGGTAGGGGCGAGTTCTCCGCCGTGAGGTAGTGCAGCAGGTCGTTGGTCTTCAGGTCGATGTGGAAGAGCCCGGCGGCGTAGGAACCCACCCACAGGTTCTCGCCGCTGTCGAAGATCATGTCGGTGAGGTCAAGCTCATTGAGGAGCTGGACATTGCCCCACGTGAAGGCGGGGTTGCTCCCTATGGTGACGTTGAGCTTCATGCGCCCCCCCTCGAGCAGCGCGTTCGGGTGGGCGCTCCATACCAGCCCCTGCCCGCTTATCATCCAGAGGTAGCCCCGCGGGCTGAAGAGGATTTTCCGGCCCACGGTGTGCTTGTGGTCGTTCTCATTGAAGATGGGCTGGCGGAATACCCCCTTGGCCCCCCTGGAGTCGACGTACTCCTGCAGCTGGTCCAGGGGCAGCGCGGCCATCCTGTAGTCGCCCTCGCTGGTGACCCACAGCGTCTTGTTCTGCAGGGTGATGTAGGCCCGCTTGGCCTGCCCGGCGGAGTTGTAGGCGCGGGGGTTGATGGGCGAGGCGTAGGCCGCCCACTGCCCGTCGGCCCGGCGGTGCAGCAGCTCCTGCTTGGCGTTGAGCGCGTAGACCCACCAGTCGCCCTCCGGGCCTATGGCGATGTCCGAGATCACGACCTCGATGCCGCTGCGCCCCTGCTCCAGCGGGGCATTCGACGAGTCGAAGGTTTCGATGCATTCACCCCCACGGTAGCGCTTGAGCCGACCGTCGCCCGTCCCCACGAGGTAGTCCTCCCCATCGCCGGGGAGCCGCCGGATGATGAGCGCATCGTGCGCCTCGCTATCCACTATGCCGGACCCCGTGCTGGCCGGGGGATTGCTGTCGTCGGACTGGAAGATGCCGAAGGCCTCGCCGGCCGGTCGCCCCGCGGCGAAGCCCCCACGGCTGAAGATGGCCCCTCTCGGGCCGTGTATGATGCTGTAGGCCCCGTCGAACTCGGGCGACACGGGCGAGAGCTGGCGGAGGTCATCCCCCTCCAGTCGGACGAACCCTTTCCGGGCCGTGGCCATGTACAGCTGGCCTCCGCCGGTGAGCAATGCGCCGGAGATGCTGCCCGTTGCCCCTTGCTGCGCGCTGATGTGGTGGAGTAGGGTGATTGCCCCATTGCTGGCCAGCTGCAGCACCCGGGTCGGGGTGGTGATGCAGACCGAGGACCCGTGCACCATGAGGGATACCACCGGCTCGTCGACCTCGGCCAGTGGCTCTATGCCCCCGGCCTTCACCCGCTCCACGAAGCTCTTCTCCGCGCCGGGCATGCCCTCCTGCCGTACGGCGATGGCCTGTTGCCCGTGCGTGGCCAGGAAGCGGTAGTCCCCGCTCTGCATCGGCTCCAGCCCGCCGATGCGCCCCCCTTGGCCAGATACGTACAGCCCCTCCTTGGTCCCCACCAGGAGCCTCTCCCCGAGGCGGGCCAGGGCCTGGATGCTGAGCGCGCCCGCCCCCGGCGACCAGATGGGCCTCCCATCCCTGAGCTCCAGCCAGCTCGGCCCGAAGCTGTAGAGCCAGCGGGAGGATGCCCCGAAGAGCTGCCCCTCCACCTCGCAGAAGTGGGTGAGCGGGCCGAGCTCGCCCGAGGCCACCCGGAGCTTGAGCTGTGTGTTGCTGCGGGTGGCCTCGCCCTCCTGCAGCAGGTCGAGCGTGCCGTCCCCGTACGCGACGATGGTCCGCCTACTGTCCATGCTGGGGTAAACTGCCACAATGCCGCTGTTGCTGAGCCCGTGGAGCTTGGATACCCGGTGCAGCTCGCCGCTCTCGTGCCGGTAGTCCGTGATGGCGCCGCGGGTGTAGGCCATGATGCGCCCCCCGCCCTGGGCAAGCCCCCGTGCGTGGGTGTAGGAGGCGTACTCTATCCAGCTGTCGTTGAGCTGCTTCCCTGCTCCGTGGGTTCGTATGGGCAGGAGGATAATGGTCAGCAGGACGATTGCCACGAAGCCCCGCGTCCTCGGGCCAGCCCAGCCTTGCACGCCTACTGCGCTCTTAGGAAATCGGCCATGGCGGCGATGGCGCGCCCCCTGTGGCTGATGCGGTTCTTCTCCTCGAGGGGCATCTGGGCGAAGCTCATCTCGTAGCCCGTCGGCCGGAATATCGGGTCGTAGCCGAAGCCCCCGAGCCCCCACTCCTCGGTGAGGATTTCGCCCTCCACAATCCCCTCAAAGGCCTTGGGCTGCCCCTTGTAGATGAGCGTGATGATGGTGCGGAACCTGGCCCGGCGGTTCTCCTTCCCGGCCAGCTCCTCGAGCAGCTTCCGGACGTTGTCCTGCGGCGAGCACTGCGGCCCGGCGTAGCGCGCGGAGAACGCCCCGGGCGCCCCCTTGAGCGCCTCGACCTCCAGCCCCGTGTCGTCGGCGAAGCAGTCCGAGCCGGTCCGCTCGAAAATCGCCATGGCCTTCTGCATCGAGTTCCCCAGCAGCGTGCCGCGGTCCTCGGGGAGCTCCTCCGGGAAGCCCGCCGCCGTGGCGCTGACCACCTCGCATAGCCCGCCGAGCGCCTCCTGAATTTCGTGGACCTTGTGGTCGTTGTGCGTCGCAAAGATCAGCCTCATGCGCTCTCCTTCGGGTTAGGGGTTGATAATCATCACGGGGGTCTGCCGCCCCCCCACGACCAGGTTGCGCTCGTGGGGCTCCAGGAGGTAGAAGCCCTCCTGCCGGGGGTCCTTCATGCTGCAGATGACCAGTAGGTCCGCCTCCTGCTCGTGCGTGTAGTCGATGATCTCCTGGGCGAACTCATCCTTGCCCTCCAGCTCGAAGGTGCTGTACCGCCCGCCGATCCGCTCGATGAACTCGATGGCCCGCTCCAGGTTCGCCTCCACCCGCTCCAGCAGCTGCGCCTCGTTCACCGCCTGGGTCACCAGCTGGAAAAGCGGGGTGAACTCCCGGTTCAGCTCCTCGAGCCACTCGTACTTCGGCCGGTTCTCGTCGGTGTAGTCTATCGGGAAGACCACCCGGTCTATCCTGTCGTGCCGCGGGGGCTCCTGCACCGTGACGTAGGGGGTATTGCCCATCCGCAGTATCTTCATGGTGCAGGACTGCTTGAGCAGCCCGGGGCGCTTGAGGCTGTGGGTACCGATGACCACGTAGTTCGCCCGGACCTCCTCGGCCACCCTCACCACGGCCGGGGCGAGTTCGCCCTCCATGGTCCGGCTCGCAATCTCCACCCCCTCGTGCTCCACCCGTCCGAGCTGCTCCTGCATGTGCTCTTCGGCGGCCGCCACATCATCCGGGGACTTCACAACGTGAACCAGCGCAATGCGCTTACGGCTCTGCTGGGCCACCAGCACGGCGTGCTGCAGCGCGTAGTCCGATTCGGGCGAGAAGTCCGTGGGCACCACCAGTACCCCAGCCTTCCGCTCCGCGCGGGACGGGAGGTCGCCAGCGTCGCTACTGTATTCCATGTCTTCCTTACTAGGTCTTAATTCCGAACGTAAAGATACAACTTTTCGGAATTGCCAAAGGCCTACGGGCTCTTTTTCACCGATATTCTCCGCGTATCCGATGGGCCTTCCCGCCGTGACAACTAGCCGGGCAGCAGCATCCGCACCGCCCTCTTGGCCCCCTCGACCAGCCGGTCTACCTCCTCGGGCGTGTTGTAGAAGGCGAATGATGCCCGCGCCGTCCCCGTCGTGCCGAGCCGCCGCATCAGGGGCTCGGCGCAGTGCGTTCCGGTTCGCACCGCGATGCCCATCTTGTCGAGCAGCACGCCCAGGTCGTAGGGGTGCGCCCCCCTGGGGATGAAGGAGAGGATGGCCGCGTTCTGCGGGTTGTAGCCGAAGATCTCCAGCTCCGGGATGGCCGAGAGCCCCTCGTAGGCCCTGTGCAGCAGGAGGGTCTCGTAGGCCGTTGCCTCCTCGGCCATGGGCCCGTAGTACTCCACGGCCTTCCCGAGCGCGATGGCCTCCACGTAGGGGGGGGTGCCCGCCTCCAGCCGGTGGGGTAGGGTGGCGTAGGTCGTCCCCTCGAAGGATACCGTCCCCACCATCTCGCCCCCGCCCTTCCACGGGGGCAGGGCCTCCATCAGCTCCGCGCGGCCCCAGAGCACGCCGATTCCGTTGGGCCCGTAGAGCTTATGGCCGGAGAAGGCGTAGAAGTCGCAGCCCAGCTCGGGCAGCCGGGGCTTGCCGTGCTTCACCCCCTGCGCGCCGTCCACCAGGATTAGGGCGCCGCGGGCGTGCGCCATGTCGGCCATCGCCCGGATTGGGTTCACCACGCCCAGCACGTTCGACACGTGGGTCACGGCCACGAGCCTCACCCGCTTGTCGAGCAGCCGGTCGAGGTCCTCCAGCGCGATCGTCCCGTCGTCGCCCACCGGTAGCTTCCGGACCTCCAGCCCCCGCTGCTGGGCCACCAGCTGCCACGATACGAGGTTGGAGTGGTGCTCCATCTCCGAGACGAGGATTGCGTCCCCCGCCTTGAAGTACGATGCCCCCAGCGTCTGCGCCACCAGGTTGATGGCCTCGGTCGCGCCCGAGGTGAAGATGACCTGCTTGCTGTCCGGCACGCCGAGGTAGTCCGCGATGCGCTGCCGTGCCTCCTCGTACAGCTCGGTGCTCTCCTGGCTGAGGCGGTGCACGCCCCGGTGGATGTTCGCGTTGCACTCGCTGTACACCCGGGTGATGGTGTCAATCACGCATTGGGGTTTCTGCGTCGTGGCCCCGTTGTCGAGGTACACCAGGGGCTTGCCGTAGACCTCCCGCTGGAGTATCGGGAAGTCGGCCCGCCATTTCTTGTATGGGAAATCCTCAAATCTCATGCTCATGACCCTCCTAGGTTTGCGTCAGTCTTCCGGTATGCCGAGGAAGCATGCGTCGTGCTCTCCGCGGACGCGCTTCTCGACCAGCGCCTCGACCTGCTCGCGGAGCTGCGGTATGCCGATGGTGCGGACGATGTCGCCCGCGAAGGCGAGCATCAGCAGGCGGTTGACCTCGGCGGGGGGTATGCCCCTGGACTGCAGGTAGAAGCGGGCCTCCTCGTCCAGCTGCCCTATTGTCGCGCCGTGGCTGCACTTCACGTCGTCGGCGTGGATTATCAGCTGCGGGCGGGTGTGGGCCGTGGCCTCGTCCGAGAGGAGGATGTTGGCGTTGCGCTGGAAGGCCTGGGTGCCCTGCGCGTCGGGGTGCACGTTGATGGTGCCGAAGAAGGAGGTCGCCCCCTGCTCGTCCACCACGTTCTTGAAGAGCTGCGAGGAGCTGCAGGCGGGGGCCAGGTGGTCCACCTGCGTGTAGGCGTCGATGTGCTGCGCGCCGTGCACCATCGACAGGCCGTTGACCATGGCCTCCACCCCCTCCTCCTCCAGGCGTAGGTAGCAGCTGTTGCGTATCATGCCGCCGTGCAGGGCGATGGTGTTGAACACCAGCCGGGCGTTGCGCTTGAGGTAGGCGAAGCTGTGTAGGAACATGGTCACCAGGTCGTGCACGTTCTGCAGCAGCTCCAGCTCCAGCCGGGCCGATGGTCCGAGGTGCACGTGCATCAGGTCGTTCACCAGGAAGCTGCTCGGGGCCGCCGCGTTGACCGACACGGCCATCTGGGCCTCGGCCCCCTCCTCCAGCACGATGAGGCTGTGCTTGCCCATCAGCAGGGCCTGGTCGCCCGTCGTCACGGCGACCACCTGGATGGGCTTGTCCACCACCGCCCCCTTGGGCACGTAGACGAACAGCCCGTCGGTCGCGAACATCTGCGCCAGGGCCGCCACCCCGTCTGGCAGGGTGCTACCCCCCATCGAGAGGTAGCGGGATACCAGCTCGGGGTGCCGCACCTGCGCCTCGGCCAGCGAGCCGACGATGGCCCCGCACGGTAGCTCGCGGAGGCGCTGCCCGTTGCCCATGTGGATTAGCCCGTTGTCGAAGCACACCTCGTGCGCGTCCAGCCGCGGGATGTCGCACCTGAATATATCCTCCCGCTCCAGCTGCACTACCCCTTGTTGCACCAGCGAGCGTTCCGCCTCGAAGTGCGCGAGGGGGTCGAGGTGCTTCCATGCCTCATCCTTCGGGCCGGGGAAACCGAGGCTTGCGAACTGCTCGGCCGCGCTGGTGGCCAGGGTCTGCATCGGCCCCTGTACCTGCCGCCCGGCCTGCAGCTCCCCGAAGCGTTCGATGTAGCGCTCCTTCAGCCGCTCGGCCCTTGCTCTATCCGTCCTGCCCACGCTACTTGCCCTCCTTTATCCAGTCGTAGCCCTTGACCTCCAGCTCCTTGGCCAGCTCCTTGGTCCCGGACTTCACGATTTTCCCCTTGTACAGCACGTGCACGTAGTCGGGCACGATGTAGTCCAGCAGCCGCTGGTAGTGCGTTATGAGCACGATGGAGCGTTCCGGCGACCGCAGCTTGTTCACCCCCGAGGCCACGATGCGCAGCGCGTCGATGTCCAGGCCGGAGTCCGTCTCGTCGAGGATGGCCAGGGTGGGCTCCAGCATCGCCATCTGGAAGATCTCGTTGCGCTTCTTCTCCCCGCCCGAGAAGCCCTCGTTGACCGCCCGGCCGGCCAGCTCCGACTTGAGCTCCACGAACTCCTTCTTCTCCTTCATCAGCCGCAGGAAGTCGGCCGCCTTGATGGGCTCCAGCCCCTGGTAGGCCCGCTTGGCGTTCAGGGCTGCCTTCATGAAGTTGACCATCGACACGCCCGGGATCTCCACCGGGTACTGGAAGCCCAGGAAGAGCCCCAGGTTGGCCCGGTCCTCCGGCGAGAGCTCCAGCAGGTCCTGGCCCATGAAGCGCACCGAGCCCTGGGTGACCTCGTAGCCCTCCCGCCCCGAGAGGACGTTGCCCAGGGTCGACTTGCCCGAGCCGTTGGGGCCCATGATGGCGTGCACCTCCCCGGGGCCCACCGTGAAATCTATACCCTGCAGGATCTCGCGCCCGTCAGTGATCTTCGCGTGGAGATTTTCTATTTTGAGCATATGCAATTATGAGTGTGTTGTGTTCAATGATGCGGGGGCCTGCCCCCGGCCGGTGTCCGTGCGTGGCGGCTAGCCCACGCTCCCCTCCAGGGATATCTGCAGCAGCTTCTGCGCCTCCACGGCGAACTCCATCGGCAGCTGGCTCAGCACCTCCTTCGCGTAGCCGTTCACGATCAGCCCGATGGCCTCCTCGGTGTCGATGCCCCGCTGGTTGCAGTAGAATATCTGGTCCTCGCCGATCTTGGAGGTGGTCGCCTCGTGCTCGACGATGGCCGTGGGGTTGGCCGCCTCAATCATCGGGAAGGTGTGCGCCCCGCACCTGTCGCCCAGCAGCAGCGAGTCGCACTGCGAGAAGTTCCGCGCCCCGCGGCAGCGCCGGGCCACCTTCACCAGGCCCCGGTAGGAGTTCTCGCTCCGCCCGGCCGATATCCCCTTCGAGACGATGAGGCTGCGGCTGTGCGAGCCGACGTGGACCATCTTCGTGCCCGTGTCGGCCTGCTGGAAGTTGTTGGTCACGGCCACCGAGTAGAACTCGCCCACCGAGTGCGCGCCCTTGAGGATGCACGAGGGGTATTTCCACGTGATGGCCGAGCCCGTCTCCACCTGCGTCCACGAGATCTTGCTGTGGTCGCCCCGGCATATCCCCCGCTTGGTCACGAAGTTGTAGATGCCTCCCTTGCCCTCCTTGTCGCCCGGGTACCAGTTCTGCACCGTGGAGTACTTCACCTCCGCCCGCGCCTCGGCGATGATCTCCACCACCGCGGCGTGCAGCTGGTTCTCGTCGCGCATCGGCGCGGTGCAGCCCTCCAGGTACGACACGTAGGCATCGTCGTCGGCCACGATCAGCGTCCGCTCGAACTGGCCCGTGCCCACCGCGTTGATGCGGAAGTAGGTCGACAGCTCCATCGGGCAGCGAACCCCCTTGGGGATGTAGCAGAACGAGCCGTCCGAGAACACGGCCGCGTTCAGCGCCGCGAAGTAGTTGTCCGTGTAGGGCACCACCGAGCCCAGGTAGCGCTTGACCAGCTCGGGGTGCTCCCTGATGGCCTCATTCATCGAGCAGAATATCACCCCCTTCTCGGCCAGCGTCGCCTGGAAGGTCGTCTTGACCGACATGCTGTCGATGACCGCGTCCACGGCCACCCCCGAGAGCACCTTCTGCTCCTCGAGCGGGATGCCCAGCTTCTCGAAGGTCTCCAGGATCTCCGGGTCCACCTCGTCCAGCGAGGCCTTCGGCTTCCGGGGCGCCGCGTAGTAGATAATCTCCTGGAAATCAATCGGCGGGATGCTGAGGTAGGCCCACTCGGGCATCTCCAGCGTCAGCCAGTGCCGGTAGGCCTCCAGCCGCCGCTCGAGCATCCACTCGGGCTCCTCCTTGAGCGCGGAGATCTGCCGAACCACCCCCTCGCTCAGCCCCTTGGGGATGACCGTGGTGTCTATCTCCGAGCTGAAACCGTACTTGTAGTCCGAGGTCGTGATGTCCTCTAGCAACTTGCTCTCCTGCTGTGGGTCCTGCTGTTCTGACATGCTCTGCTCTGTGTGTGCGTGTTGTTGTGCGATGGCCCGGGTGGGCAATCATAGAAACATTTTGAATAGGACTTGGTTCACCGGCCCGGGGCCTTGGCCACCGGCTCCGGGCTACACGGCCACCCCGTAGTCCCGCAGCGCCTCGTTGAGCGATGTCTTCCGGTCCGTGGAGGCCTTCCGCTCGCCGATGATGAGCGCGCAGGGCGTGCCGAAGGTGCCCGCCGGGAACTCCCGGTTGCGCACCCCGGGGATGACGACCGACCGCGGCGGCACGTAGCCCTTGGTCTCCACCGGCTCCTCCCCCCGCACGTCGATGATGTAGGTCGACGCGGTGAGCACCACGTTCGCCCCCAGCACGGCTTCCCACCCCACGTGTACGCCCTCCACCACGATGGACCGCGAGCCCAGGAAGCAACCGTCCTCCACGATGACCGGCGAGGCCTGCAGCGGCTCCAGCACCCCGCCGATGCCCACCCCGCCCGAGAGGTGCACCCCCTCGCCTATCTGCGCGCACGAGCCCACCGTGGCCCAGGTGTCCACCATCGTCCCGCGCCCCACGTAGGCCCCGATGTTGACGTACGAGGGCATGCAGACCACCCCCGGGGCGATGTACGCACCGTAGCGGGCCACGGCCGTCGGTACGGCCCGGTAGCCGTGCCGGTCCGCGTCGCGCTTGAGCGGTATCTTGTCGTAGAACTCCAGCGGGCCCACCTCCATGCGCACCATCTCGCGGATGCGGAAGTACAGCAGCACGACCTTCTTCACCCACTCATTGACCCGCCACTGCCCGTCGCCCAGCGGCTCGGCGCAGCGTATCAGCCCCCGGTCCAGCAGGTCGATGGAGCTCTCTATCACCGCGATATCCCCGGCCTCCAGCACCTCCTTGGCGTAGATGGACTCGATGGACTGCGCCAGGTTCTGCTCAGCGCATCGCCGCGCGTTGCATTCGTCGTTCAGCTTATCACCCTGTGTTCCCATGGCGTTCATTCCCTGTTGTTTATGTTTGCTTCTCCTTAAATTCCGATTGATGTTGGCGCGCTAGGCCCGCTCCCACTGGTAGGCCCGCCGCTCCGTTCCGTCGGCCACGTAGATTAGCCCGCAGTACGCGAAGCCGTGCCGCGCGAAGAGCGAGATGAGGCGGGCGTTGTCCCTGTGCGTGTCGGCCCGTAGGCGTGCCCGCTGGGCCTGGCAGTGGCGCATGACGAAGTGGCCCACGCCGCGCTGCAGCCCCAGTGAGGCCAGGCGGTGGATTGTGGCGTATGGGCGGTCGTTTGGCCACGCGCCCCCGTGGATTTCCCTGTAGCTTGGCTCTTCCCCGTCCCGAAGGCAGAAGGTGGCCACGGCCCGCCCTCCGGCCTCCACCATGAAGGCGCAGCCGCTGGCCACATCCCCCCGGAAGAGGGCGGCGGAGGGGTAGCCCTCGGGCCACTGGGTGGGGTTGCCGCTGGCCCGCATCAGCGCCCGCGAATGGGCCACCATCGCCAGCCAGAGGGCCTCGTCCCCAGCCGTGGCGGGCCGCACGCTAAAGCTCGCTGCTTGGGCCATCACCCGGCTCCCTCTCCGTCGGCCCGCTGGCCGTCGCCTCTATCCCCGTGGCGGCCGGGCGCTCGCCCTCCTCCGTCGGCTCGATGAAGATGCGCTTGGTCAGCAGCGAGATGCCGATGTAGGCCAGCATGATGACCCACAGCCCCGCCCCGTGCATGAGGTAGAGGGCGGGCGCGCCGATGGCCGCCAGCAGCAGGTGCGGCAGGAGCTTGCCCAGCCCGAAGCGCTTGAACTTGAGGGAGAACATCGGTATCTCGCTCCACACTATGTAGGACTGCAGCAGGATGATGCCGCTCAGCACCCAGGGGCTAGCCGTCAGCAGGCCCGTCAGCTTCGTGGGGTCCTTGAACACCGTGCCCAGCGCCAGCCCGCAGGTGAAGAGCGCGCTCGCCGGGGAGGCCAGGCCGATGAAGTAGTAGGTCTGGCGGGTGTCGATGTTGAACTTGGCCAGCCGGTAGGCCGTGCCCAGCAGCAGGGCCAGGGGGAGGAGCATGAACAGCAGGCGGCTGCCCCCGGCGATCAGGCCGAATATCCCCAGGGCCCGCGACATGAGCGAGAAGTAGATGGCCGCCGGGGCGAAGCCGAAGGTCACCAGGTCGGCCATCGAGTCGAGCTGCACCCCCATCGGCGAGGGCACCCCGAGCAGCCGCGCCGAGAGCCCGTCGAAGACATCGAAGACCGCCCCGGCAAAGATGAGGTAGACCGCGTACTCCATCGCGCCCCCCCCGCCCGGGATGGTCGAGAGGATGGCCACCAGCGTGGCCAGCCCGCCGCAGAGGAGGTTGAGCATCGTCAGCCCGTTGGGGACCAAGCGCCTGAAATTCCTATCCATAGTTACCCTCTTATTTGCGACAAATGTAGTAAAAGATACTCGATGGAGCATGGATGGGCCCTTTCTCCCCTTCCGCTTCGCCCTTTTCGGCGGGTGGCCCTCTGCCGATTTCCGCCCTGTGGGGGATTTTTCCCCTCCCCACTTACGCCTCCAGCCGGAATGCGCGGCCGGGCATGCTGCGGATATTCGCCGGGAATTTCTACCTTTGCCCCCATGGTTGGTCTACGCATGCGCGCGCTCCCCGCGGGGTTGCTGAATGGTTTTACGCCGTTCATGAATTTTTTGTGCGCTAGATTTACCCCCCCCCCAATTTTGCGAAATAATACATAACAAACCTTTCCCGCGTAGTACGTCGGGGAAGGGTTTGGTGTGCGGTTTGGCCGCGTCTAGGTCGGGATGTTGGCAGGCTACGCGGTAGCATGCTGGGGACTGGAGCCCACCCACGGCCTACGATGGGCAGTAGCTTACTACTCAGGTACAGAGGCAACTATGATGGATAGCGAGAGGCTGCGCATGCAGACCCCAGACGGTGCGCGGCGCAACGTGGAGACGATACGGGCCCTCTTCCCCCACTGCGTGGTGGAGAGCCGGGATGCCGAGGGGCGCACGGAGCTGAAGGTGGACTTCGAGCAGCTGCAGGCCTGCCTGGC
>PDTX01000003.1 GCA_002749065.1 Bacteroidia bacterium
CCTGCGCTTCGTGCGGCGGTAGCCCGAGGGCGGCGGGGGGATGCCCCCGCCGCAAGACGAATGGAGCGGGCTCGCGGAGGCGAGCCCGCTCTTTTTTAGCGCATTTGGGGTGGGGTATTCCGCTCATACTGGGCCAGTCGGGAATCTTCCGAATAGTCCTCCCTCCTTGCATCTTGCGCAAAAAATCCTACCTTTGCATCGATAGAAATTGAAGAATATGGGATATTGCAGGCGTGTTCTACTGGTGGCGCTCATGCTGCTGTCGGTCTCGCGGGTTTGGGCCGAGGAGGAGGAAAAATTGGTGAGCATCTTCGACCGTTTGGAGAAACCCCGGGGGCTCTACGGGAAAATCCCTTGCCAGGTTGAGCAGCCCGTCGCCCTACGCCTGGCCCTGGATGAGCTGCACGCGCGGAACCACCAAAAGCCCGGGATGATGGGCTACAGGGTGCGTGTGTACCGGAGCATAGGGCGGGCGGCCAGGCAGGGGAGCCAGGCTGCGGTCGACACCGTCCTCCGGCACTTCGAGGGCCTGCCCACCTACCGGAGCTACGCCTCGCCCTACTACATGGTCGCTGTGGGGGACTGCCGGACGCGCTACGAGGCGCTCGCCCTGCAGAAGCGGCTGCTGCATCTCTTCCCCCAGGCCTTCGTGGTGAGCGGGCATGTCAACTTCCCACGGGTGGGGGTGTACAGGAATGAGGAGTAGTGGCGGGCGGGGCGCTAGGTCCCGCCGCGCAGGGTGATTGATAATGGGGCCCAGCCCCGCCCCAGGCCTCGTCGAGGGGGGGATACGCAAGAGTGAAAGGCAAGAATGAGCGATCCGATAAAGCATGAGTGTGGCATAGCCCTCCTACGTCTGAAGAAGGACCTGAGCTACTACCAGGAGAAGTACGGCACGTGGATGTACGGTCTCGACCGCATGTACCTGCTCATGGAGAAGCAGCACAACCGGGGGCAGGACGGGGCCGGGCTGGTGTCGCTGAAGCTGAACCTCCCCCCCGGCAAGCGGTACATCGACCGGGCCAGAGCGGTAGGCCCGAGCTCCATCAAGGAGGTCTACGCCCAGATACATTCGCCCCTCGGGAGGCTGGAGGCCGGGCGGATGGCCGACCCGCTCTACTGCGGCGAGCATGCCCCCTTCGCCGGGGAGCTGCTGCTGGGCCACCTCCGCTACGGGACCTACGGGGGCGATGAGATCGAGCATGTCCACCCCCATATCCGCAACAACAACTGGAAGTCGCGCACGCTCGTGCTGGCCGGCAACTTCAACCTGACCAACACGCCGGAGCTGTTCGACCTGCTGGTGAGCCTCGGGCAGCACCCGATGGACCGCTCCGACACGGTGACGGTGCTGGAGAAGCTGGGCCACTACCTCGATACGGCCAACCAGGAGCTCTTCCGCCGCTATAAGGACGAGGGCGTGCCGAACATCGACATCAGCGCGCTCATCGCCCAGAATCTGGACGTGGGCCGCTTGCTGGCCGATGCGACCAAGGACTTCGACGGGGGCTACGCCATGGCGGGGCTGATTGGGCACGGCGATGCCTTCGTCTGCCGGGACCCCTGGGGTATCCGCCCGGCCTACTTCATGGAGAACGAGGAGTTCGCCGTGGTGGCCTCGGAGCGGCCGGTGATACAGACCGTGCTGAATGTGCCGGTGGACCAGGTCCAGGAGGTCAAGCCGGGCTACGCCTTCATCATCCGCCGCGACGGTAGCACCCAGCACGTCAAGGTCCGCGAGCCCCAGCAGCGGGCCTCCTGCTCCTTCGAGCGCATCTACTTCTCGCGCGGCACGGACCGCGACATCTACCGCGAGCGGCTGCGCCTCGGGGAGCTACTCGCGCCCCAGATCATCGAGGCGGCCGGGGGCGACGCCGACAGCATGGTCTTCTCCTACATCCCCAACACCGCGGAGACGGCCTTCTACGGCATGGTCAAGGGCCTGGAGGACAGGCTCAACGCCCGGAAGGTGGCCCTGCTCACCGACGGCTCGGCGCGCACGCCCGAGGAGGTGGCCGCCATCATCGACCAGCGGCTCCGCGTGGAGAAAATCGCTGTCAAGGACATCAAGCTGCGCACCTTCATCACCCAGGATGCCCAGCGGCAGGGCATGGTCCAGCATGTCTACGACATCACCTACGGGACGCTCCGCCCGGGGGAGGACACGCTCGTGATCATCGACGACTCCATCGTGCGGGGGACGACCCTGCGGGAGAGCATCCTGCGTATACTCGACCGCCTGGGGCCCAAGCGCATAGTCGTCGTCAGCAGCTCGCCCCAGATCCGCTACCCCGACTGCTACGGCATCGACATGGCCCGCCTGGAGGACTTCATCGCCTTCCGCGCCGCCATCGACCTGCTCGGCCTGCGGGGCTTCGGGCATATCATCCAGCGGGTGTACCACGCGTGCATCTCCGAGAACGCCAAGCCCGAGCGGCAGGTGCGCAACTGCGTCAAGGAGATCTACGAGCCCTTCACCGACGAGGAGCTCGCCGAGCACATGGCCAAGATGCTGAAGCACCCGGCCATACGGGCCGACGTCTCGCTGGTGTTCCAGACCATCGAGAACCTGCACGCGGCCTGCCCCAACGACACGGGCGACTGGTACTTCACGGGCGACTACCCCACGCCGGGGGGCAATCGGGTGGCCAACAACGCCTTCATCAACTACATGGAGGGCAACCATAGACGGGCGTACTAGCCCCAGAATACATTAATGCATAGCAAAAACCTAAGCGTACGCGTATGAGAAGGGATGAAATGATGTTCGGGATAATCGCCCAGGAGCGGGCCCGGCAGACCCAGGGCATAGAGCTGATTGCCTCGGAGAACTTCGTGTCGGAGCAGGTCCTGGAGGCCATGGGCTCGGTGCTCACCAACAAGTACGCGGAGGGCTACCCGGGGGCGCGCTACTACGGCGGGTGCCAGGTGGTGGACCAGGCCGAGCAGCTGGCCATCGACCGGGCCAAGGAGCTCTACGGGGCGGAGTTCGTCAACGTGCAGCCCCACTCGGGGGCGCAGGCCAACATGGCCGCGTTCATGTCGGTGCTCAAGCCGGGCGACACCTTCCTGGGCTTCGATCTCTCGCACGGGGGGCACCTCTCGCACGGCTCGCCGGTCAACATGTCGGGGATGTGGTTCAACGCCGTGTCCTACCAGGTGGGCGAGCAGGACGGCCGGGTGGACTACGACGAGATGGAGGCCCAGGCCAAGCGGCACAGGCCCAGGCTCATCGTGGGGGGCGCGTCGGCCTACAGTCGGGAGTGGGACTACAAGCGGATGCGGGAAATCGCCGATAGCGTGGGGGCCATCCTCATGGTGGACATGGCGCACCCGGCGGGCATGATCGCCGTCGGCCTGCTGGAGAACCCCGTGAAGTACGCCCACATCGTCACGACCACCACCCACAAGACGCTCCGTGGCCCCCGCGGCGGCATGATACTCGTGGGGAAGGACTTCGAGAACCCCTGGGGGCTCAAGACCCCCAAGGGCGCGACCAAGACCATGGGCCAGCTCATCAACAGCGCCGTATTCCCCGGCATACAGGGGGGGCCGCTCGAGCACGTCATCGCCGCCAAGGGCGTGGCCTTCGGCGAGGCGCTCCAGCCCGAGTTCCGGACCTACCAGGAGCAGGTGCGCGACAACGCCCAGGCCATGGCCAAGCGCTTCAACGAGCTGGGATACAAGATCGTATCGGGCGGCACGGACAACCACTGCCTGCTCATCGACCTCCGCACCAAGTTCCCCGAACTCACCGGCAAGAAGGCCGAGAACACCCTGGTGCAGGCCGACATCACCATCAACAAAAACATGGTGCCCTTCGACACCCGCTCCCCCTTCCAGACCTCCGGCATACGCGTCGGCACCCCGGCCATCACCACCCGGGGCCTCAAGCCCGCCGAGATTGGCCTGGTGGTGGACCTGCTCGACCGCGTGCTCTGCAACATCGAGAGCGAGGGCGAGATTGCCAGCGTGCGCAAGCAGGTCAACGAGCTGATGGACGGGCGACCCCTCTTCGCCTGGTAGCATACCCGGCGGCGGGCGCGGTCCTTGCCGGATTGCCCCGCCGCCCTCTTGATATCTCACCCATAGGCACGTAGATGTTTTTCCAGAACCTAAGCCCGGGCAATGGGCGTAGTCGCACCCGCACCGTGGTCATTGCGGCGGTGGGCATCGATGCCATTCTGGCCCTGCTGCTGACCGTGGTCCCCCACTACCTCCTCTGGATTAACCTCGTGCTGGTGAACCTGGTGCTGCTCTTCACCATCTGGTTCCGCTCCACCAAGATGTTCTACTTCCAGAGCGATGAGCACAGCCTCCGCTACCGGACCTCCTACCGCAGCCTGCCCCGGCGGATAGCGTGGGAGGAGGTGCAGGCCATCCGGATAGGCCCGGCCTACATCCGCATCTTCCTCAAGGAGCGCAAGAGCCGGAGGGTGTCCCTGGGCTGGCTGCACTACGACACCCTCATTGAGCTCAAGAACAACATCGCCCGGGAGGCAAAGGCCCGCCGGGTGAGCTGCAAGATTGTACCCATAGCCTAGACACACGGCAAAGCCTACGCCATGCTTCTGGACCTACTCCTCCTGGCCGCCGGCCTCGTCGCCGGCTTCATCAACTCGGTCGCCGGCAGCGGCTCCATGCTCACCATCCCCGCCCTGATGATGTACGGCCTGCCCGCCCCCCTGGCCAACGGGACGAACCGCGTCGGCCTCCTGGCCCAGGGCCTGTTCGGCATCATGGGCTTCCGCCACGGGGGCGTGAAGATCAGGCCCATAACGGCCCTGCTGGTCATCCCCGCCGTGCTCGGCGCGCTGCTCGGCGCGCAGATTGCCGTCCAGCTCCCCGAGGACGTGCTCAACATCGCCATCACCATCATACTGGCCGTCATGGTGGGCACCGTCTTCCTCAAGCCCAAGCGCTGGGAGCGCAGCCACGACGGCATGGAGAACGTGCACCGTCGCCCCGTCGTCTGGCTCGCCCTCCTGCTCACCGGCATCTACGCTGGCTTCATCCAGATCGGCAGCGGCTACTTCATCCTGTTCACCGCCCTGCTCATCGGCGGCATGGACCTCCTGCGCGCCAACGTCCTCAAGGTCATCATCCAGATGGCCCTGCAGCTCACGGTGATCCCCTTCTACTTCTACCACGGCCAGATCGACTGGCGGGCCGGGCTCCTCCTCGCGGCCGGCATGGCCCTGGGCGCGTGGATAGGGTCGAAGATGGCCATCAAGGGCGGGGCCAAGTTCCTGCGCTACGTCATCATCGGCTCGGTGCTGCTCTTCGTGGGCTACCAGCTGTTCAAGGTGCTGGGCAGCTAGGTCGCCGCGCCCCTGCGCCACGGTCGGTGCCGTCTGTGTAGTACGTTCTTTTTTCTACTTTCGCGGGGTGAAATTAATCTATCGTATAGGGTATGAGAGCTAGTCAGGGGCAGGTGCTGTCACACGTGGCGCTGGTGATACAGTCGTTCATCATCGGTTTTTCGTTCTACTTCCTGAAGGTGGCCCTGGCCTCCGCGGGCAATGATGCCTTCGATGTGGTGGCCTACCGCTTCTCGGCCGCCCTGCTGGCCGTTGTGCTGCTGTGGGTGGTGGGCGTTGGCCGCCCGACGGGCATCGGGGCGCGGGACTGGCTCTCGATACTGGGCGTATCGATGACCTACCCGGTGGTCTTCTTCCTGCTGCAGACCGTGGGTGTGGCGCACACCTCGGCCTCGGTATCGGGCATGCTGTACTCGATTACGCCGGTGATCACCCTGCTGGGCGCCGCGCTCTTCATCGGGGAGCGGGCCAGCAGGGTGCAGATGGTGGGCATCGGCATCTCGGTGCTCGGCCTGGCCTACCTCATCCTGGGCGGTGGCACCGAGGGCGCCGGGCAGAGCTCCCTGCTGGGGGTGCTGCTGATCCTGCTCTCGGTGGTGGCCCTGGCGGCCTACTTCATCACGGTGCGCCGCCTCTCCCAGCGGGTCGACGCGATGAAGCTGACCTGCGCGATGCTGGTCGTGGGCGCGGTGGTGTTCAACATCATCAGCATAGCCCGCCATGCGTCGAGCGGCACGATGGGGGCCTTCTTCACCCCCCTGGGGCATATGGACTTCATCTGGGCCTCGCTCTACCTGGGGGTCGTCTCCTCGCTGGTGGTCTCCTGGATTTCAAACTTCGCGCTGATACATCTCCAGGCCTCGATGGTGAGCGTGTACAACAACGTCATCCCGATAGCCGCCGCCATCGGGGGCTACTTCCTCCTGGGCGAGCAGCTGTTCGACTTCCAGCTCATCGGGACGCTGGTGGTGATCGTCGGGGTCTGCCTCGTGCTCTTCGGCCCGCAGGCAAAGCCCCGCGCCTAGTGGTGGCCGGTGGGTGGCTCGGCAGATGATGCGCGTGGCGACGGGTAGGCTCTCCCCCCGGCTTGTGCTGTGCTTCCTGCTCCTGGCGGCCGTGGGGGGCGCGGGGTGCATACGTCGCCCCGCGGTCCGCGTGCGGGTTGAGGATGGCACCCGGTCCATCTTCCTGGTGCGGGCGTTGCGCCTTTTCCCCGAGGGGGAGGACGGCTCGGCGGAGTATGCGTTCGCCATGGATGAGGGGGTGGGCGAGCTATCCGTCCCGCTGGACGAGCCGACCTTCTTCCGGCTGATGCTGGGCGAGGAGCTGGGCTCGCTGGACGTGCTGCTCTCCCCGCTGGACAGCCTTCGGCTTAGCATTGCGCCCGACGGCACGATGGAGGCTAGCGGCTCGTACGAGACGGCGCGCTGGCGAACCCTCCAGCGGCGATACGAAGCCTACCGTGACAGCCTACGGGTCCTGCGGAGCCTGTACACCGTGGCGGCGCATGCGGCATGGGCCGACTCCCTGCGCGCGCTCTACGCTCAGCGGCGTAGGGTGGCAGCCGAGGATATGCGGCGCTACCTACTCTGGTTCATCCATCAGGCCCCCTACTCCAAGCTGGCCATCCCCGCCCTGCTGGCCGAGCGCGACGAGGGGGAGCCCTTCTTCAGCCTCCTGCCCGACTCGGCCCTCTTCGCCCGCGTGCAGGCGGCCCAGCACGAGGTGTACAACGAGCGCGCCTACCTGGCCCGGCTGGATAGCGCCCTGGCCCGGCTCCAGCGGGTCAGGAGCCACAGCGAGACGGATAGCCTGAGGGTGGAGCGGGCTGACTCGCTCGCCCTGGGCCGGAGGCCAGACGATGCGGGCAACGGGGGGCCGGGGGATGAGTAGCCCGGAGCGTGGCGGTCGGCGGGTGCTCTTCGCCTCGGATTTCCACCTGGGCCTGCCCGCTGGCTCTTCGCCCCGTGAGCGGGAGCGCCTGATTGTGGACTGGCTGCGGCACGAGGGCGCGGGGGCGGATGCGGTCTACCTCCTGGGGGACATCTTCGACTTCTGGTACGAGTATCGGTACGTGGTGCCGAAGGGCTTCACGCGCTTCTTCGGGGCGGTGGCCGCGCTGGTGGATGCGGGCGTGGAGGTGCACTTCTTCACGGGCAACCACGACGTGTGGATGTTCTCCTACCTCGGGGAGGAGCTCGGGGTGCGGGTGCACAGGTCGGGGGAGCGGCTGCGGCTCAACGGGGTGGACCTGTACCTCTGCCACGGCGACGGGCTGGGCCCCTCCGGCCGGGGCTACAAGCTCCTCCGCCGGATATTCCACTGCCGCGTCCTGCAGCGCATGTTCTCGTGGATACACCCGGGCTTCTCGATGTGGCTGGGGCAGAGCTGGTCGCGGGCGAGCCGCAAGTCCAAGGCGCTGGAGCACCCCTTCCGGGGCGACGACGAGCCGGTGTGCCACTTCGCCCGCGCCCTCCGGGCCACCGCCGGGGTCGATTACTTCATCATGGGGCACCTGCACGTCCCCGTCCTCCATCGGATGGAGGGGGGCGGGGCGGTGCTCGTCCTCGGCAACTGGATTGGCGACTCGACCTACGCCATGCTCGAGGGGCAGCGCCTCTCCCTCCGCCGCTACGAGATGGGGGGCCGGTCTGCCGAGCTGGATAGTCTGGAGCTCACGCCGGGCTCAGAGGAGGGGGGCGATGCGGCCTAGCCTGCTGGGCTTGGACCTGGACGGCACCCTGCTGGACGGCCGCTCCCGCCTCTCGCCGGGCAACCGTGCGGCGCTGGATTGGTGCGGGCGGGCGGGGATACGCCGGGCCGTGGTCACGGGGCGCTCCCTCTTCTCGGCCCGCACGGTCATGGAGGCCGAGTTCCCGGTCGACTACCTGCTCTTCTCCTCGGGTGCTGGCCTGGTGACCTGGCCGGGCTGCCGCCTGCTCCACCGCTGGCAGATGCCGGACCTCGACGCGCGCGCCATAGCCCGTATCCTGCTGGACGAGGACCTCGCCTTCATGGCCCACCGGCCCGTGCCGCGCACCCACGAGTTCTGCTACCACGAGGGGGCGAACCGGCGGGGCGACGATTTCGTCAGCCGCGTGGAGCGGTACCGCCCGCACACGCAGGCCCTGCGGGGTGGTCTGGCCGGTCTCCCAAGCGGGCTGTCCTTCTTCCTGGTGATGCTGCAGCCCGACATGGGCTACTTCGAGCGTTTGGTCCCCCGGCTATCCCGCTTCGGCTCCGTGGTGCGGTCCACCTCGCCCATAGACGGGCAGTCGCTCTGGCTGGAGGTGTACCCCCGTGGGGTCTGCAAGGGGAGCGGCCTCTCCTGGCTCTCCCGCCTGCTGCTGGTGCCCGACGGCGAGGTGGCGGTGGTGGGCAACGACTACAACGACCTCGGCATGCTGCAGCGATTCGAGCGGGCCTACGTGGTGGGCAACGCCCCGGAGGCCCTGCGGCGCGCCTACCCCCTCCTCCCGGACAACGAGCACAACCCGCTAGCCGAGCTGGTGCGGCCTTGGCAGAGCGGCCCTACTTGCCCGTGAGGAGGATATTTGCTAATATTACCGTCGATTTCTCACTAATCAGTAAAGAGCAAACCAAGTATGCAAACCCATTCACAAGCCCCGCTTTCCGCGCCCTTTTCGGGCCTACTCCTTGGGCTCATCGCCCTCCTCTCCCTCACGCTGCTGCCCTCGGAGCTGTCGGCCCGTGGCAAGCAATCGCCCGCCGCGTCCAGCCTCTACCTAGGACGGCTGTCGAGCATAAAGATGCGGGGCAAGAAGAAGCCGAGCGTGGACTCGGTGAAGAACTTCGTCGCGATGCGCAACGACAGCGTGTTCCAGCTGCAGTTCCCGGCCTTCAAGGTCGGCAAGATGCCCGGCACCATGACCCTCTCCTGCGGCGGCGTACTCCGGCGGACCAACTTCTCGGTGAGCTGCAAGGAGTGCGTGAAGTTCGACATGCCCCTGATGCCCAACATGTACTTCGATGCCCACCTCGAGGGGCGCATGGTCGGCGACACGCTCCGCTACGCCTTCCGCCTGGTGGACGCGAGCGTCATGGGCATGAAGATGGACGTATCCTTCGCCTTCCGGGGCGTACGAAGGGGCGGGACGAAGTAGCCGTCAGCCCCGCATCCGGGCGGTGGAGGTTTGCATGGGCAGCGATTTTGTCTATCTTCGCGGTTCGAATTTATAGCCAAACGGGATGCTGAACAGACGGTTGCTACGTGTTAAGGTGCTGCAGATACTCTACGGTTTCTACAGCGGAGGTGAGGGCTCCCTGCCGGCTGCGCTCAAGGGGCTACGCACGAGCGTGGGGCGCTACTACGACCTCCTGCACCTGCTGGCCATGCTGCCCGAGGCCCTGGTCTCGCTCGAGGCCCAGCGGCTGGAGCTACGCCAGCGGAAATACCTACGTAGCGAGGAGGATGTCAACCCCAATCGCAACTTCGTGGACAACGTGGTGGTGGCCCGCCTCTCGACCAACTCGCCCCTACACGCCTACGCCTCCGAGCGCGCGCTGAGCTGGCAGAACTTCCCCACCGAGCTCAACCTCATCTACGATACGCTGCTGGAGCAGGACTTCTACCGCGACTACAAGCAGGACGCGGCCAGCGGCTGGGCGCACGACAAGCTCCTGGTGCTGGCCCTCTACGACTGGCTCGAGACGCTCGACTGGTTCTCCGACTTCCTCTCCGGCACGCACATCTTCTGGTCCACCGAGTTCACCTACGTCCTCGATACGCTGAGCCGCCTGGTGAGCGAGCTGCCCGAGGACACCCCCGCCGATGCGCAGATTCTACCCGTGAAGCTGGACTACGAGAGCTGGCAGTTTGCCGAGGAGCTCCTGAGCCAGACCGTGCTGCACTACCGTGAGAACCAGGCCCGCATCGCCGAGTCGCTGCATAGGTGGGACCCCGACCGCGTGGCCTTCATGGACATGCTCATCATGTCCATGGCCCTGGCCGAGATCGTGGCCTTCACCGACATCCCCCGGCGCGTGTCGATGAACGAGTACATAGAGATTGCGCGGATATTCAGCACCCCCTCGAGCTCGAGCTTCGTGAATGGCGTGCTGGACCGGACCGTGAACCGCCTGCTGGAGGCCGGGGAAATCCTCAAGACGGGGCGCGGCCTCCAGGGGGGAGTGTAGGCGGAGACGCGCCCGGGGCCCTACGCCGGGCTGGGCGCGGAGATGTCAAGGAACGTTTAACAGTAAAAAGGAATAAGAGATGTTAGTACTACAGGCCGGTGGCGGGAGCCCTATCGCTTCCATCGCGATGATACTGCTGATGATTGTGGTGTTCTACTTTTTCATGATACGTCCACAGATGAAGCGGCAGAAGCAGCTCAAGAAGTTCCAGTCGGAGCTCAAGAAGGGGGACTCGGTCATCGTGGCCGGCGGGATTGTGGGCAAAATCCATGAGGTGCGCGGCGAGAGCGTGCTGGTCGACGTCGATGGCAACACGAAGCTCCGGGTGCTCAAGACGGCGGTGTACCGTAGCGCCGAGGAGCTCAGCAAGGAGGTCTAGGCCGCGAGGCATGTCGTCCCGTTAGCCGTAGGGGGAGGTTTTGGCCCGTTTGGCAGATTTTGTGTCCAGGGCGCGGCTCGAGTCCCTGCTGCTGCCCGTCTGGAGCGTGCTTGTCCGCCTGCGGCGGGTGTTCCGCACCCGTACGGACGTGGGCATCTTCCTCCTCCTTGTGTTCGTGGCCACCGTGCTGTGGTACCTGACCAAGCTGAGCCATGAGTACACGGTCGACATCAGGCACGACGTGCGGCTCGCGGGCCATCCCAAGGGGGCCCTGCTGGTGGGCGAACCCTCCCGCCAGGTGTGGCTACGTCTGCGGGGCCGTGGGCATACCCTCCTGGAATTCAAGACCTTCTCGAGCGGCCAGCCCTTCAAGCTGGACATGGAGGGCGATGAGTACACCCGCCGGTCGCCCGAGCGTGGCGTGCTGAGCCGCACGCAGATGGCCGCGCTCTTCGGCCCCCAGCTACCCAGCGGCCTGGTGCTGGAGTCGGTGCTCACGGACTCCATCGTCTGCGAGTTCAGCCCCTTGGACCGCCGGCTCCTCCCCGTCCGCGCCCAGCTGACCTACAGCCTGGCCCCCCAGCACGTGGCCGTGCGGCCCATGGAGGTGGTGCCCGATAGCATCTGGGTGCAGGGGCCGAAGGCCGAGCTCGAGCAGCTGGACTCGCTGCTGACCGTGGCCGTCGACCTGGGCGAGCTCCGCTCCTCCTTCGACAGCCTGGTGGCGCTGGAGCCTCTGCCCGCGGACCTGGATATGGAGGCGAGGGAGGTGTCGGTGCGTATGCCCATTAGCGAGTTCACCCAGAAGGAGATGGACGTGGAGGTGCGGGCGGTCGGGGTGCCCGATAGCCTCGGGGTGGACCTGCTGCCGAGGACGGTCCGGGTGCGCTGCGCGGTGCATCTGGCCCGCTACCAGCGCCTGGGCCCGAAGGACCTGGACCTGTTCTGCGAGTTCTCCCCCTACGCGGTCGATGGTCGCTACATCGTGCAGGTGGGCCGCCTGCCCGAGGGGGTCTTCGGCGTGGAGATTACGCCCTCCGTCGTGGGCTCAATCGTTACGAGTAGGTACTAGGGGGCAATGCAGGATGGAGGTGTCGCGATGCTACGAGTGGGTATAACGGGGCCGATAGGTTGTGGCAAGAGCTACATCTCGGCCCGCTTGCTATCGATGGGGTACTCGGTGTACGATGCGGACCGGGAGGCGAAGGCCCTCGTGCGGCGGAGCGCACCTCTGCGAGAGGGGATAGTGGCCCTGCTGGGCGATGAGGCCTTCGGGCCAGACGGCTCCTACAATACGGCTTGGGTAGCCCAGCGGGTGTTCGCGGATAGGGCCCTGCTCGACGGTATCAACGCGCTGGTCCATCCAGCGGTTCTGGCGGATTTTACCCGCTTCGCCGCCGCGCATCAAGGGGCGGATTTCGTGTTCATGGAGTCGGCCCTGCTGCCCCAGCTGGACTGGCGCAGGGTGCTCGACAGGGTGCTGGTGGTGACGGCCCCCGTGGACCTACGGGAGGAGCGGGTGATGCGGCGCGACGGCGTGACCCCCGAGCAGCTCCGCGCGCGGATGCGCTCCCAGGCGGGCGAGGCCGCGTACCTCAGCATGGGCGATGCCATCATCACCAACGACGGGGTGGGGGATATTGACCAGGCTATCGCCCTGGCCCTAAGCAGCTTGTCCCATGAGGAATAACAATTTCGGGTGCTTGGTCGCCCTGCTGGTCGTCGCGTTGCTCTGGACCATGATGGGTCCGGCGGCCCTATTTCTGCTCCCCATCCTCCTGCTGCTCTCCCTGGCGGGCTTTGCGCAGCGCGTCATGCGGGCCTCGCAGGGGGGTGCCGCGGGCGGGCGCTACACGGGCGGCAGGGCCACGGGGAGCTCGGAGGCCTTCCCCATCCTCGTGTTGCTGGCCGCGGTGATGAAGGCCGACGGGCGCGTGATGCGCTCCGAGCTGGACTTCGTGCGGCATTTCCTCACGCAGACCTTCGGGCCGGAGCAGGCCACCGAGATGCTGCTGGAGATGCGGGACCTGCTCCGTGGACCCCTCCCGGTGCAGCAGGCCTGTATCCAGATACGGATATCCTTCTCCTACTCCCAGCGCCAGATGCTGATGGGCGTGCTCTACGACCTCTCCCGGGCCGATGGCTTCACCGCTCCGAGCGAGCAGCAGCTCCTGAGCCAGATTGCCGCGAGCATCGGCGTGGAGGATGGGCAGCATGGCTGGAGCTCGGGGAGCTCAGGGAGCGCGGGCGGCTACCGGGCCCGTCCCTCGGTGGACTACTACGGGGTGCTGGGCCTGTCGTCCGATGCCTCCGACGATGAGGTGCGGCGGACCTACCGCAAGCTGGCCATGCAGTGGCACCCCGACCGCTTCAGCACTAGCCCGGAGGACAAGCAGCGGGAGGCCAGCGAGAAGTTCAAGGGGATAAATGAGGCCTACGAGGCCATCTGCAAGCAGCGGGGCATGAAGTAGCGCGATGGGCGGAGAGGGGCAGCTTTCGTCGGGCGGTGGCCACCGTCTGGCTCCGGGCGGGGGGTTGCGTATCCTGAATACGGTGCGCGCCTTCGTCGAGTGGCACGGCCTGTTCGGCGCGGGAGACCGCCTCCTGCTGACGGTGAGCGGCGGGCGCGACTCGATGGCCCTCCTGTCGATAGCCCAGCGGCTGCGCCCCTGCCCTCTGGCCGTGGCGCACTGCAACTTTGGGCTGCGCGGCGCGGAGTCAGACGCAGACGAGGAGCTGGTGCGCGCCTACTGCGCGGCGCACGGCCTCCGCTTGCATAGCGCACGCTTTGATACCTTGGCGCACGCCGAGCGCGAGCGGCAGTCGGTGGAGCTGGCGGCGCGCAGCCTGCGCTATGCGTGGTTTGCGCAGCTGGTGGCGGAGCATGGCTATACGCGTGTGGCGACGGCGCACCACCAGATGGACCAGGCGGAGACCATCCTGATGAACATGGCCCGGGGGGCGGGCCTGGCGGGCATGCGGGGCATACCGCTGCGTAACGGGTGGGTGGTCCGGCCCTTGCTCTGCCTGTCCCGCCGCGATATCGATGCGTGGTGCGCGGAGCTGGCCGTGCCCTACCGCGATGACCATACGAACGCGCAGCGGGTCTACACCCGCAACTACGTGCGCCACGAGGTCTTGCCCCGGCTCGAGGTGGTGAAGCCGGGGGCGGTGGCCCGTCTGGCGGCCTTGGGGGATTACGCCGGTGAGGCCTACGAGACCTTGCGGCTTGAGAGCGAGGCCGTGTTCGGGCCGATGGACGGAGAGGGGGGCTTCTCCCTGCGCCTGACCTCCCCGGGGTACCTTGCGCACCGGGGCTTGGCCCGCTTCTGGCTCAGGGGGCGATTGGCCTCGCTGGGCTTTTCGGCCGGGCAGGTGGACGACGTGCTGCGGATGGTGGATGGCGGCGCGCAGACCGGGAAGAGGGTGGAGGGCCCAGCGCACCGGGCGCTCATGCTGCGGGGCACGCTGGCGGTGGAGCCCCTGCAGGAGGCGGGGGAGGAGCTCGAGATTTGCTCCCCCGGATTGGTCGGGCCTTGCCACATCCGCGTGCTCAGCCTGCACGAGGGCGAGGACTGGCGAGGGATGGTGGGCGACGGGGAGCTGGCGATGGATGCCTCCAGGGTGTCTTTCCCCCTGCGGCTGCGTCGCTGGCGTGCGGGCGATAGGTTCTGCCCGCTGGGCATGGGGGGGAAATCGAAGAAGCTCTCCGACTACCTCACTGACCGCCGAGTGAGCGGCGCGCGGCGTGCGGGCGTGGAGGTCCTGATTTCGGGTGGCCAAATAGCCTGCGTCCTGGATAGCCGGCACATCGCCGAGTGGGCGGCAGTCCGTCCTAATACTGAGCGCCTCCTCCTCGTTACAATCTTCAGCTAATCAATCGTTTGCATCTCGCCCGGCTTCCTCTGTGGCCTCCCTCCCCGTTGTTTGTTCTAGATTAAGATTGACCGATTGGCCCAGCCCGGAATTTTCGCCGATTACTCATTTAATGGTCTGTTCTATAGCTCATTAGTCGTATGACCCATCTTTTCAAGCCGTATAAATAGGCGCTGCGATTTCGCGCACGTGGACGGGTGGCGATTATTCTTGCTAATATTGTTGCGAAAAAATCGGGGGAGAAAGGCGGGAAATCGTAACGAAATCTCAGGGTTTATGGATACAGCTGGTGGTGAAGCACCGATTCGCAGAGAGCTCGTAGATACAGTGCTGCGCGAGATGGGTATCGTCGACATGTCGCAGTCGCCCATCCGCGCGATAGCCCGGGTAGCGAGCCGGGTGGAGCAGGCAAGCGGTGTGGAGTTCATCAGCATGGTAATGGGTATCCCCGGTTTGCCCCCCTCCGAGATTGCCATCGAGGCGGAGATAGAGGCTCTGCGGGCGGGCGTGGCCCAGTCGTACCCCCCGCTCGACGGCATCCCTTCCCTGAAGCAGGAGGTCTCCCGTTTTGTGAAGAACTTTATAGGCGTGGAGGTTTCCCCCGAGGGTTGCCTCCCGTGCGTGGGCTCAATGCAGGGGGGCATGGCCCTCTTCATGCTCGTGAACCGCATGGTCAAGGGGCGCGACCGGGTGCTCTTCATCGACCCGGGCTTCCCGGTGCAGAAGGCCCAGCTCCGCGCCCTGGGCTTCGGCTTCGACACCTTCGATGTCTACAACTTCCGGGGCGAGAAGCTGCGCGAGCGGCTCGAGGAGGTGCTGCGGAAGGGGCGCACCAGCGCCATCCTGTACTCGAACCCGAACAACCCCTCGTGGATCTGCATGACGGAGGAGGAGCTGCGCACGATTGGCGAGCTCTCCAAGCTGTACGATGTCCCCGTGATAGAGGACCTGGCGTACTTCGCGATGGACTTCCGCGAGGACCTCTCCCAGCCGGGTGTACCCCCCTTCCAGGCGACGGTGGCCCGCTACACCGACAACTGGCTGATGCTGCTCTCCAGCTCGAAGTCCTTCAGCTACGCCGGGCAGCGCATAGGCTGCATGATCGTGAGCGACGTGCTGGCCAAGCGGGAGTTCAGCGAGCTGAGCTCCTTCTTCCCCTCCAGCATCCTGTCGCAGGCCCTGCTCTACGGCGTGATGACCGTGCTCTCGAGCGGGGTGGCCGCCGCGCCCCAGCATGGCTTCGCGGCCATCCTGAAGGCGGCCAACGACGGGGAGTACGACTTCGTGGCGGATGTGCGCGAGTACGGGCGGCGGGCCGCGGAGATGAAGCGCATCTTCACCGAGAACGGTTTTGAGATAGTGTACGACCAGGACATGGACCGCCCGCTGGCCGATGGGTTCTACTTCACGGTGGCCTACCCGGGCATGGGCGGGGGCGAGCTGCTGCGCGAGCTCCTGGAGTACGGGATTAGCGCCATATCGCTGGGCGCGACGGGTAGCGAGCGGACCGACGGGCTCCGGGCCTGCGTCTCGCACGTGTACCCCCGGCAGTTCCCGCTGCTGGAGGAGCGGCTCCGGGCCTTCAACGCCCGGCATGCGGCCCGCTAGCGGCGTGCGCTGCGCGAATAGAGTAGTGAATTGAGTGTAAACCATAAGTGAAAAGGAATTAGCAATGGCAAAGATAGTAGGTGCAATCGAGGTGGATATCGAGCGCTGCAAGGGCTGCGAGCTCTGCGTGGTGGCTTGTCCGAAGGATGTGTTGGCGCTTGCCGTAGAGGTGAACGCCAAGGGCTACCACTATGCGGAGATGAAGAACCCGGACAACTGCATCGGCTGCGCGATGTGCGCGACGGTGTGCCCGGATAGCTGCATAGAGGTCTACAAGCTCAAGGTAGCGTAGTGGTTTTGAATTTTTAAAAGGAGGATATAATGGCAGAGTATAAGTTGATGAAGGGGAACGAGGTAATCGCGGTGGCCGCCATCCTGAGCGGCTGCGATGGCTACTTCGGCTACCCCATCACTCCGCAGTCGGAGGTTTTGGAGACGCTGCAGGCGGAAGCGCCCTGGCGTACTACGGGCATGGTGGTTCTGCAGGCCGAGAGCGAGGTCGCAGCCATCAACATGGTTTACGCCGGCGCGGCGTGCGGCAAGAAGGTGATGACCTCCTCCTCCAGCCCCGGTATCAGCCTCAAGCAGGAGGGGATTACCTACATCGCGGGCGCTGAGCTCCCCTGCATCGTGGTGAACGTGGTGCGTGGCGGCCCCGGCCTGGGGACCATCCAGCCGGCGCAGTCGGACTACTTCCAGGCGGTGAAGGGCGGCGGCCACGGCGACTACCACATGGTGGTGCTGGCCCCGGCCTCCGTGCAGGACATGCACGACTTCGTATTCCTGGGCTGGGAGCTGGCCTTCAAGTACCGTACCCCGGTCATGATCCTCTCCGATGGTGTGATCGGCCAGATGATGGAGAAGGTGAAGCTCAACGAGCAGCAGCCCCGCTGGACGAACGAGGAGGTGGCCGCGAAGTGTGGCGAGTGGGCCACCGTGGGCAAGCCCGCGAGCCGCAGCCGCAACGTTGTGACCTCGCTGGAGCTCGACTCGGGCCGCCAGGAGCAGTTCAACCACAAGCTGCAGGCCAAGTACCGCACCATCGAGGAGAATGAGGTCCGCTTCGAGGAGTTCCAGACCGAGGATGCGGAGTACCTGCTGGTGGCCTACGGTTCGTCGAGCCGTATCTGCCAGAAGGCCGTAGACCTGGCCCGCGAGCAGGGCATCAAGGTGGGCCTGCTGCGCCCGATCACCCTGTACCCCTTCCCGACCAAGCGCCTGGCCGAGCTGGCCGGCAAGGTCAAGGGCATGATGTCCGTGGAGATGAGCGCCGGCCAGATGGTCGAGGATGTGCGCTTGGCCGTTAACGGCAAGGTGCCCGTGGAGCACTACGGTCGCTTTGGCGGCATGATTCCCAGCCCGAATGAGGTGGTGGATGCCCTTAAAGTATTCATGAAATAAATAGGAGAATATACCATGGAGTTGGCAGAAATCAAGAAACTGGGTGGGGAGAAGGTATATAGCCGTTCCGCGCTGCTCACCGACAACATCATGCACTACTGCCCGGGCTGCACGCACGGGGTGGTTCATAAAATCCTCGCAGAGGAAATCCAGGCCCTCGGCCTCCAGGAGGACGTCATCGGCGTCAGCCCGGTGGGCTGCTCGGTGCTGGCCTACAACTACATCGACATCGACTGGCAGGAGGCCGCCCACGGCCGCGCCCCGGCGTGCGCCACGGCGATATCGCGCCTGCGCCCCGACAAGGTGGTCTTCACCTACCAGGGCGACGGCGACCTAGCCTCCATCGGCACGGCCGAGATCATCCACGCCTGCAACCGCGGGGAGAACATGTTCACCATCTTCATCAACAACGGGATATACGGCATGACCGGTGGCCAGATGGCCCCCACGACCCTCCCCGGGATGAAGACGGCCACCTGCCCCGAGGGGCGTGACGTGAGCATGGTGGGCAGCCCGCTGGTCATCACCGAGCTCATCGCCCAGCTGCCCGGTACGTGCTTCGTGGCGCGCCACTCGGCTCACACGCCGGCCACCATCAACAAGCTGCGTCAGGCCATCCGCAAGGCCATCAAGAACACCCAGGAGAAGAAGGGTACGTCCTTCATCGAGGTGGTGTCGACCTGCAACTCGGGGTGGAAGATGTCGCCCGTGAAGTCCAACGACTGGATGGTAGAGAACATGTTCCCGATGTATAAACCAGGTGTGCTGAAGGACGAGTAGAATCGGCCCCACATACCGGAATAGATATTGATATGACAGAAGAAATCATCGTAGCAGGCTTTGGTGGGCAGGGTGTCCTATCCATGGGTAAGATACTGGCCTACTCGGGCATCATGCAGGACCAGGAGGTTTCCTGGATGCCGTCCTACGGCCCGGAGATGCGTGGCGGCACCGCGAACGTGACGGTTATCCTGAGCGACTCGCGCATCAGCTCCCCCATTGTGCAGGAGTACGATACGGTCATCGTGCTGAACCAGCAGTCGCTCGACAAGTTCGAGCAGTCGGTGAAGCCCGGGGGTATCCTCATCTTCGACCCGAACGGTATCACCCGTCGGCCCGAGCGTAAGGACATCAAGATTTTCAGCGTGAAGGCCGCCGAGGAGGCCACGGCCATGAACAACGCCAAGGCGTTCAACATGATCGTGCTGGGCGCCCTGCTGAAGGTGAAGCCGCTGGTGCAGATGGAGAACGTGGTGAAGGGCCTGAAGAAGTCCCTGCCCGAGCGCCATCACAAGCTCATCCCCATGAACGAGGAGGCTATCCAGCGTGGCATGTCCATCGTCGAGGAGGTGAAGTAGTACGCTTAGCGCGGTTATTATAGGAGGGGGCGAACCAGACGGTTCGCCCCCTTTTCGTTTCTGGCTTTGGGCTTGAGCCGCTTAGGAGTTTTCGAGCGGGTTCGTCGGCCTTAGGAGGCCCAGCGCGAGGAGGAGGCTGGGCCTATACCGTCCCGGCCACCGTACCCCGGTCTCGCCAGAGATCGTCCCGGGCCCCGCTGTTCGCTAGGGCAGGGGCTCGCGTCGGGTCTGCAGCCCTACGGCCAGGTAGTCGGACGCGTCGATGATGTCGCTCCCGCTCATTTCCACCACCAGCTCGCCGTCCGCCGTGGCGAAATGCACGTCCAGCACGTCGTCCAGCTCGGGGTCGCGCCCCGCGTGCTTGAACCGATGCTCCTTCACCCGCTTGACTAGCACGTTGAAGAAGTCCTGCACCGGGAGGCGGTAGGGGGCTTCCCCCCCCTCCGGTTGCGCAATGCACACGTAATCATGGCTGTAGAGCACGTCCCCCTCCTCGAGCTCCACCCGTATGTTGACCCTATCCATCCTGGCTGTCCCTCGCAATCTTGGTGAATACCATCGTCCTGCCCCCATCGGCGGGCGCGGGCAAAGGTAGGCAATGCCAGCAATTATAGCTACATTTGCCCGCAATCAATACCGTATCCATACGATGAGCCATAGCAAGCCGAACGCCGAACACCCCTTGCCCCCGTCGAGCTTCCCGAGCTTCACCGCTGAGATAGTCGCTCTGCACGATGCCGGGCGACCGGCTGAGGCCCTCGCCTACTTCAAGCAGCACAAGGCGCACTTCACCCATCGGCAGATTGCCGACGAGCCCCCTCTGCTGGTCGCCATGCTCCGCTCGCTCATCGATACCCATCAGCTCCGCGCCGCGCTGGTGTTCGAGCAGCTCTACATCCCCGAGGCGACCCCTGATGTGCACCCCGACCTTCTGCGGGCCCTCATCGCGGTCTACTGCCTCCTGCTCCAGGAGGGCTGGACCGAGGGCGATGTGGAGGATGCATCAGCGGATTCCGCGGCCTACCTCGCCCGCCTCGATGCCCTCGAGGCCCTAGAGCAGGAGCGGGAGGAGCGCCGGGCCGCCAGCGCGTTGACCTCCAGCTCCCCCGACCTTTCGCCCCGCGTGCCGGAGGGGGCTTCCCAACGTGCATCCGAGCCAGCCCCCTCCATGCTGCGCGAGCTGCCCGAGGAGTTTCAGGGCCTGCACGTGGCCGAGCTGCTACGGGTGGACTCCCCGACCCACGGCGCGCTCCGCTGGCGGGGGGAGGAGTACGCCTACGCCCTCTCGGGCAACCCGCCCTACGGGGCGCAGCTCCGCGTGGGTGTCGCCGTGCGCATCGTCTGGGTATGGAAGGACGGCGAGCTGGCCCCCCAGCTGCTGGGCCTAGCGCCCCGCTAGCCTTTGTGGCTCAGCATCTAGCTTGATGCGCAGCGGGGCGAAAAAAAATCCCCTGCGACACGGGCCGCAGGGGATGGAAAATCTGGAAAACCGTGGGGCTACCACGCGAGGCGCATCCAGGGGCTCTTCTCCTGCTCGAGCAGCAGCTTCACGGTGGCATCCTGCGCATCGAGCGAATCCCACATCAGGCTGCGGCCGATGATGTAGCTCTTGCCGAAGTCCGCCCAGGAGCTGAGCGACGATTTGCTGACCATGGCGTTGGCCCGCTCGATGTAGTCCCACGCCTCGCGCTCGTTGATGTAGCCCAGGTCGAAGGCGCAGCGGGCCAGTATGACCGCCTGCTCGGCATCGAAGCCCACCGCCCCGTACTTCAGGACGTCCTCATCGTTCTGTATTGCAAGGCGCTTGAGCTCGGGTAGCTGCTTGAGGAGGTCTTTGGTCAGCTCGAGCAGGTATTCGTAGAGGTCCTTATTGTCGCCAGCGGCATCGTGCAGGAAGTCCTTCCTCTTGGTCCCGTCCTCCAGCTTGGCCGCGCCGTAGATTATGGGTATGAGGGAGGCGAACTGGCCGCTCAGGCGGAACTCGATTTCCCTTCTGACCTCCTCGGTGTTTTGGAGATTGTAGCGCTGATTGAGGTAGATTGTCACGAAGCGACGTCGGCTCTCGCCCAGGGCAAGGGTATTATGGAAGCCGAGCAGGTACTCGCAGGTGGCTGCGCCGATGGCCAGCATCCGCTGCTCCTTCTCCGAGAGGGTGCTGTTCTTGTCCATGCGGTAATTGCTGAGGATATCCTTTGCCTCCCTCATGCGGGGTAGGACCTTCGTGTAGAAGTACCAGGCGCCGTAGATGACCACGGCAATTAGGATAAGGTAGTTAATGTAGTCCATCGCTCGAGTTTTTCTTTGTACTTTATTGGGTACTTATCTAAATCGCATCAGAAGCCCTAAGCGTGAAGCTCCCTTCTGCGCGACAAAGGTAATTATTATACTGATATGTACGCTGCGTGGGGATGAAAATATGCTTACATTCCCCTCATTTTTTAGCATTTACCGGGTGGAGCGTGGTCTGGATTTCACACTTATTGCGACGATGGTTTTTTTGTCTACCTTTGTCTGCTGGAATGCGCCACCTCCCGCCACATGGCGTGGCGGGCATGGCCTTGGTGGGAGTCTGATTACAAACTGCAGTGTAATTGCATAATCTATAAGTCACAGTATCATGAAAGTATACCTGGAGAGCCGGGATAGCAGCGCGAAGAATTTCTGGGAGGTCGAGGTCATCGGCCGCGTCCAGACCCTCCGCTACGGGATGGCGGGCTGCGAGGGTCGCGAGAAGGTCAAGGAGTTCGAGAGCGAGGAGGCGGCCGTGAAGGATGCCGAGAAGCGCGTCGCGGCCAAGCGCCGTGAGGGCTACACCGACGCGGTGAACCTCATGGAGGAGCCGGACGGGGGGGCGAGCACCATCGATTGCGGGCCCATCCCGGGGGATAAGCTCGCCCTCTTCACCCCGGAGCGTCTCCGGCGGACCAGCGGTTTCCGGGCCAGCTACTGGAAGCGGAAGGTGGGCGAGCTGCTGCGCGGCACGGTGTACCTCAACTCGACGCGCCTTGAGCCCAGGGAGGACCCGGTGTGGCTCGTGCCCCAGTTCGAGGCGATGGCCCGGTGGGAGCTGCCCGGCGTGGAGAAGCGCGTGGACCGCAACGCGGAGGGGCACGTCGTGGCCATACGCTACCTCGTGAACGGGCTGGAAATCCTCGTGCTGGAGCGGCTCGACTTCCTCGGCAACGGGTGGATAGACGGCCGGATACGCCCTTTCTTCACCCCCGAGGACGAGGTCGGGTTGCCCTTCGGGCGCAAGCGCGACATCGTGGGGGGCACGCATAGCTTCCTGTCGAAGTACCTGGCCTTCTGCGTGGAGCATCTCGAGCGCGTGGAGGACGAGGCGACCCGCAGCAGCAAGGACGCGAAGGTGCGCTCGGTGGCCGAGAGCGGCATCGGCGTGGTGGTGCAGAACCTCATGGAGGGCACGGGCTACACGCACCGCCTCAAGGAGGGGAAGAGCACGGTGATGCTGCAGATAGACCTGCCCCAGGGCCACGACACGCGCTACCTGGAGCTGAGCATGCCCCACAAGTCCTTCCTCAAGCGCGCCGGGGACGTGCTGCCCACCGTGCGCGTGGTGGAGGAGCTGCTCGCGCGCGTGGAGCTACCCTTCCTGCTGGGGAACCGGGATGGCGCGCCGGAGTGGGGGGTGATATTCCGCGAGCAGCTGCTGGACCTCTACCTCCGTCTCGATACGGAGGAGGCGATGGCCGCGGAGCGCGCACGGATTATCTCCGGGCAGGACGCGCTGCAGGAGGCCTTCCCCGAGGTCATGGCCGGGATGGGCTACGAGTGGTCGGCCGACCTTTTCTGCTCGTACTACGCCTCCCTCTACAGCAAGTACCGCTCCGAGAGCGACGTGTACCCCGCCGTGCTGCACGTGCAGATGCCCGAGCGCAAGGTGCTGCACCTGCTCTTCGACTACACGAGCTACCCCCAGGCCCTGGGCCTCATACAGCCCACCGTGGAGCTCGTAGCCCAGGCGATGGCGGATGCCCCCCTGCCCTTCAAGTACAAGACCCCGAGGGGGTAGGGGAGGGGGATGCGCCGCCCGGGCCAAGTCGAAAGGCCGCTTTTCGCGCCTTCCCAACCCCTAATATATGGGGCGATTGCGCCGCATTGCAATAAAAAATACTACTTTTGCGACTAGAAGAATTCTGAGGCTCCGGGCAGCGGGCCGCAGAGCGGGGAATACGTAACGCTTTCTAGACGGGGAATATGGCCGAGAAGGAGAACAATACGGTGCTTTCGGGTGATCGCTTCGAGCAGATGGACCCCGATAGGCGCAAGGCGCTGGCGCTGGCGCTCGAGAAGATAGAGAAGGACTACGGCAAGGGGGCTGTCATGTCGATGAGCGAGGGGGTGCACGAGGACGTGGCGGTAATCCCCTCGGGGTCCATCATGCTGGACTGCGCGCTGGGCATCGGCGGTTTCCCCCGGGGGCGCGTGATTGAGATCTACGGCCCGGAGTCGTCCGGGAAGACCACCCTGGCCATCCACGCCATCGCGCAGGTGCAGAAGCTGGGCGGGGTGGCCGCCATCATCGACGCCGAGCACGCCTTCGACCCGAGCTACGCGGCGAACCTGGGGGTGGACATGTCCTTCCTGCTGATTTCGCAGCCCGACAACGGGGAGCAGGCCCTCGAGATCGTGGAGCAGCTGGTGCGCTCCGGGGCGGTGGACCTGGTGGTGGTGGACTCCGTGGCGGCGCTCACGCCCAAGGCGGAGATCGAGGGCGATATGGGCGACGCGAAGGTGGGCCTCCAGGCCCGGCTCATGTCGCAGGCGCTCCGCAAGCTCACCGGCACCATCAGCAAGACGCAGACGGCGTGCATCTTCATCAACCAGCTACGGGACAAAATCGGCGGCATGGCCTTCGGCCCCACCGAGACCACCACGGGGGGGAACGCCCTGAAGTTCTACGCCTCCCTGCGGATAGACATCCGGAAGTCCACGGCCATAAAGGACTCGAACGATGAGCAGCTGGGCAACCGGGTGCGGATACGAATCGTGAAGAACAAGATGTCGCCGCCCTTCCGCCGCCTGGAGTGCGACCTAATCTACGGGGAGGGCCTCTCGCGGGGCGGCGAGCTGATGGACCTGGGGATGCAGTACGGCCTCATCCAGAAGAGCGGCGCGTGGTTCAGCTACGAGGGTACGAAGCTGGGCCAAGGGCGGGAGAACGTCCGCCGCCTGCTCAACGACAACGCGGAGCTGGCCGACGAGCTGGAGGCGAAGATACGGGAGCGGATCGCCGAGGACCCCTCCAAGCTGAAGTTCGTGTAGTTCTATGGAGTTTTGCCCCCGGCGCTGGTGGCCTTCCGCCGCCCCGGCGTGTTGGTACTGGGCTTGACAATTTGGTGTATAGTCTGTGCGGGTGAGAGTGAGAGCCCTGCGAGTACTTTGATTAGGAGGTAATGATGATGGACGAGAATACGAGAAAGGATATGCCCGAGCTTTCGGGGCAGTCGCCCTGTGCAGAGGAGCAGGGCGCTTTGGCCGGTGCGCCGGTAGAGCCAGTGGCCCAGGAGGCGCCGCGGGCTGAGGTGGACGAGGCGCCGGTGGCCACGGATGGGGTGCAGACCCCCGTGTGCGCCGCGGAGCCACCGGCCGTGGATGCGCCCGCTATGGAGCTGGAGCAGGTGCCGTCCGTTGCGCCGGGGATGGACGAGGCGCCGGTGGCCACGGATGGGGTGCAGACCCCCGCGTGCGCCGTGGAGCCACCGGCCGTGGATGCGCCCGCCATGGAGCTGGAGCAGGTGCCGTCCGTTGCGCCGGGGATGGACGAGGCGCCGGTGGCCACGGATGGTGTGCAGGCCCCCGCGTGTGCCGCAGCATCGCCCGCCGTAGATGCGCCCGCCCTGGAGCTGGAGCAGGTGCCGTCCGTTGCGCCGGGGATGGATGCAACCCCGGAGGAGGCGAAGGTGTCCGAGGCGGCGGAGCTGGAGGAGGGGAACGAGCTGGACAGCCTGGACCCCTTGAGCTTTGCCGAGCTGGTGGCCCTGATGGAGGCGAAGATGGCCGAGCCGATAACGGCCCAGCTCCGCATGGCGGTGGAGGACATCAAGACGGTGTTCTACCGCAAGGTGCGGGCCCAGCACGAGGAGGAGCGTCGCCAGTACGACCGTGCGCAGCGCGAGGCCGAGGAGGCGGGCGCCGGGGGCGAGGGGGATGAGGGCTTCACCCCGTCCAGCATCGCGGAGCTACCCCGCTTCCAGGAGCTGTACTCGCAGTTCAAGGAGGCGAAGAACGCGCACCGTCGCCGGGTGGAGCAGGAGCAGGAGCAGAACCTGGTGGCCAAGCGGCGCATTATAGACGAGATTTTGGCCCTGACCACGCGCGCCGAGGTGAAGGGGGCAACCTTCAACGAGTTCGACGAGCTCCGCAAGCAGTGGAAGGAGGTCGGCTTCGTACCCCAGCGCGAGGTGGACAACCTCTACAAGTCGTACACGCACGCGGTGGAGCAGTTCTTCGACTACCTGAACATCAACCGCGAGCTGCGGGACCTGGACCACAAGAAGAACTTCGACGCGAAGACCGCGCTCTGTAACCGGGCCGAGGAGCTGATAGTGATGCCCGACCCGGTGGAGGCCTTCCGCCGCCTACAGGACCTGCATGCGCAGTGGAAGGAGATAGGCCCGGTGATGCGGGAGAAGAGCGACGAGATATGGGAGCGCTTCTCGGCGGCCACGGCCCGCATCAACACCCGCCACCGGGAGCACTTCGAGGCCCTGAAGGTGAAGTACGAGGAGAACCTCGTGCGGAAGGAGGCTTTGTGCGCGGAGCTGGAGGAGCTGCTGGCCAGGGAGCGCAGCGCGCTCAAGCAGTGGTTCCAGGACTCGGAGCGGGTGGTGGCCATGCAGCAGGAGTGGCGCAAGATAGGCCCGGTGCCGCGCAAGCACAATGCCCGGATATGGGACCGTTTCCAGGAGCTCTGCGAGAAGTTCTTCACGGGGCGTAGGGAGTTCGAGAAGGGCGTTCGGGCTGAGGGGCAGGTGAATATCCAGAAGAAGCTGGACCTGTGCGTGCAGGCCGAGGCGCTCAAGGACAGCCAGGACTGGAGCGCGACGACCAAGGAGCTCATCGAGCTGCAGAACCAGTGGAAGCAGGTGGGCTACACGCCCTACAAGAAGGGGAACGAGCTCTGGACGCGCTTCCGCACGGCGATGGACTTCTTCTTCGAGGCGCGGAACAAGGCCCAGGCCTCGGCCCGCGACAGCCAGCGGGAGAACCTCAAGCTCAAGCAGGCCATCATCGAGGAGCTGCGTGCCTACCAGCCCGGTGAGGATGTGCAGGTGTCGGTCGAGTGGCTCAAGCAGATACAGAACCGCTGGAGCGAGATCGGCTTCGTGCCCTTCAAGCAGAAGGATGCTGTGCAGCAGCAGTACCGCAAGGAGATAGACCGCCTCTACGACATGCTGCGCGTCGACCGGCTGGAGCAGAACATGGAGACCTTCAAGACCCGGGTGGACGGGATGAAGGGGCAGGACGACGGGGCCCTCTCGCGGGAGAAGAGCCGCCTGAACGCCAAGGTGCGCGCCCTGGAGGCCGAGAAGCGGCAGATGGAGAACAACCTGAGCTTCTTCTCGTCGAGCTCGTCGGACAACCCGGTGCTCTCCCGCTTCCAGTCGCAGCTCGAGGGGCTGGACCAGGAGATCGCCCTCCTGCGCGAGAAGATGAAGCACGTCGACAAGGCGGCCAAGGAGGACAGCGCGGAGGAGTAGGTTCGGGCTGGCGGCGCGCGTTTGGAATAATAGTTCGGAAGGAGTAATTGAATGAGCATAACTGAGGGCGGGGGGCAGAGCCTGCGCGAGACGAAGTACATATTTGTGACGGGCGGCGTGGCCTCCTCGCTGGGTAAGGGTATCATATCGGCCTCGCTGGGCAAGCTGCTGCAGAGCCGGGGCTACCGGGTGACCATCCAGAAGCTGGACCCCTACATCAACATCGACCCCGGCACGCTGAACCCCTACGAGCACGGGGAGTGCTACGTGACCGAGGATGGGGCGGAGACGGACCTCGACCTGGGGCACTACGAGCGCTTCCTCAACCAGCCGACCTCCCAGGCCAACAGCGTGACCACCGGCAAGATCTACCAGGGGGTCATCCGCAAGGAGCGGCGGGGCGACTACCTGGGCAAGACCGTGCAGGTAATCCCCCACATCACCGATGAGATCAAGGGGCGGATAAAGGCCCTGGGCTCGAAGGGGCAGTACGACATCGTGATCACCGAGATCGGCGGCACGGTGGGCGACATCGAGTCCCTGCCCTACATCGAGGCGGTCCGCCAGCTGCGCTACGACCTGGGCCGCTCCAACTCGGTGCTGGTGCACCTGACGCTGGTGCCCTACCTCCGGGCCTCCGGCGAGCTGAAGACCAAGCCGACCCAGCACTCGGTGAAGGTCCTGCTGGAGAACGGGATACAGCCCGACATCCTGGTGCTGCGGACCGAGCATGAGCTGGGCGATGAGCTCAAGGCCAAGGTGGCGCGGTTCTGCAACGTGCACCCCCGGGCGGTGATTGAGTCGATCGATGTGCCGACCATCTACCAGGTGCCACTGGGCATGCGGCAGGAGGGGCTCGACAGCGAGGTGCTCGCCAAGCTGGAGCTGCCGGCCGGGGGCGAGCCCGAGCTGGGCGCGTGGCGCAAGTTCCTCGACCGCTTCTACCATCCGACCAGCGAGGTGAACCTCGCGCTGGTGGGGAAGTACGTGGAGTTGCCGGACGCGTATAAGTCCATCTACGAGGCTCTAATCCACGCCGGCGCGGAGAACGAGTGCCGGGTGCGGGTGGAGCCCATCGCCTCCGAGACGATAGATGCTGGGAATGTGGAGGCCCTGCTCCGGGACCGCGATGCGGTGCTGATCGCGCCGGGCTTCGGCCTGCGGGGCGTGTCGGGCAAGATTGAGGCGGTGCGCTACGCTCGGGAGCATGACCTCCCCTTCCTGGGTATCTGCCTGGGGATGCAGTGCGCGGTGGTGGAGTTCGCGCGCAACGTGCTGTGCCTCCCGAAGGCGACTTCCCGGGAGTGGGAGCACTCCGCGGCCGAGCCGGTCATCGACCTGATGGAGGGCCAGAAGGACATCACCGAGATGGGGGGCACGATGCGCCTGGGGGCCTACCCCTGCCACCTGCGGGAGGGGACGCGCGTCCACGCGGCCTACGGCAGGGCGGAGATATCGGAGCGCCATCGGCACCGCTACGAGTTCAACGATGCCTACGCCGACCGCTTCGAGGGGGCGGGCATGCGGCTGGTGGGGCGCAACCCGGAGACGAACCTGGTGGAGGCGGTAGAGCTCGAGAAGCACCGCTGGTTCGTGGGCGTGCAGTTCCACCCGGAGCTCAAGAGCACGGTGGTGTCGCCGCATCCCCTGTTTGTGGCCTTCATCGCGGCCGCCAAGGCCTACGCCGCCGAGCGAGCCTAGCGGTGCAGATTCCGATTAGAGTAGTACATCAATTGCAAACCTCCCCAGCGGTTCAATGCCTGGCTGGGGCGCATAGACGATTTCATGGATAGGCAGTCGATAACGGGATTCGTCCTCATAGCCCTGATTCTCACGGGCTATTTTTTCTACACCAAGCCCAGCGATGAGGAGATAGCCCGCATGCAGCGGGAGCGCGATTCGGTGGAGGCGGTGCGAGCACGGGAGCAGGAGCAGCAGCAAATGGCCCAGACCAATGGGCAGTCCGCCTCGCCATCCGCGGGTGGTGGCGCAATGCTCGATTCGCTCTTCGTGCAGGACTCGCTCGTGCAGCAGTACCACCTGCGCAACGACAAGCTGGACCTGACGGTGGAGTCGCTGGGGGCCTACATCTCCGACGCGCATATCCGCGGCTTCAAGACCTGGGACGGCGACTCGCTGCGCCTGTTCTCCGGGAGCGGGAACGGGATGGTGCTCAACTTCTTCGCGAAGGGCGTGCCGGTGTCGACGGGCCAGCTGAACTTCTCGCTGGCCAGCCCGCTGCAGGGGCTGACGGCCCAGGCCCAGGGCGATACGGCGCGCATGACCCTGGTGGCCCGGATGCCGGAAGGGGCCAAAATCGTGGTGGACTACGCGCTGCCCTTCGGGAGTTACATGCCCAGCCTCCGCTTCCGCCTGGACGGTATGCGCAGGGTGCTACCCTCCAACAGCAACTCGGTGGACATGCAGTGGAGCATGCGCTCGCCCCGCCAGGAGAAGAGTGTGGACCGGGAGCGCGAGTACACGATGCTGACCTACCAGGCCGCCAACGGGGACTTCGAGGAGATGGCCGCCACCGAGGACGGCGAGACCGAGCGGGTGAAGACCAAGATAGACTGGGTGGGCTTCAAGGAGCAGTTCTTCTCGGCCTTCCTGGTGAACCGCGAGCACTTCGAGTTCTCCGACCTGTCGGTGCGCGCCGTGTCGGGCGACGAGGTCATCGCCGATTTCCGGGCGAACTTCATGCTGCCGCTCAGCGCCAAGCCCTCCACGGAGTACAACTTCGACCTCTACATGGGGCCGAACCTCTACAAGCTGCTGGAGGCCCAAGGGCAGGGCTTCGAGCAGGTGGTGCCCATGGGCGGATGGGTGATACGGTGGGTGAACAAGTACCTGGTTATCAACGTGTTCGACTGGCTCAACACCCGCATAGCGAGCTACGGCTTCATCATCCTGATTCTGACCCTGATGATAAAGCTGTTGGTCTTCCCGCTGACCTACAAGTCCTACACCAGCCAGGCGAAGATGCGGGTGCTCAAGCCGCTGATCGACGAGGTGAGCGCGAAGTACCCCAAGAAGGAGGACACGATGAAGAAGCAGTCGGCCGTCATGGCCCTCTACCGCAAGGCCGGGGTCAACCCCATGGGCGGCTGCCTGCCGATGCTCATCCAGTTCCCCTTCCTGATCGCGATGTTCCGCTTCTTCCCGGCCTCCTTCGAGCTGCGGCAGAAGGGCTTCCTGTGGGCGAGCGACCTCTCGAGCTACGACTCCATCCTGAAGCTCCCCTTCAGCATCCCCTTCTACGGCGACCACGTCTCCCTCTTCACCCTCCTGATGGCCGTGGCCATGTACTTCTCCACGGCCATGAACATGAAGCAGACCGACGCGATGAACCAGCAGATGCCCGGCATGAAGTACATGATGCTCTACTTCATGCCCCTGATGATGGTGGTCTGGTTCAACAGCTACTCCTCCGGCCTGAGCTACTACTACTTCCTGTCGATGTGCATCACCATCATCCAGACGCTGGTCATCCGCCGGACCATCGACGAGAAGAAGCTCTTCGAGCGGCTGAAGAAGAACGCCGAGTCGGACAAGAAGCCGAAGCGCTCGGGCTTCATGCAGCGCCTGGAGAAGATGCAGCGCGAGCAGCAGAAGAAGATGGAGCAGAAGGGGCGGGGACGCTAACTCTTATCCATTCGCACCGTGCGTCGGAAGCTGCTAGTCGTCCTCCTAATCATGCTCGCGGTCCTCTGCCTGATCGCCTTTGCGCTCCTGCAGTGCCCCGCACCCGGCCCGCAGCCCGAGGCCCCCGCCCCCAGCCCGGGGGTTGAGGAGCGCATTCCGGGGGGCTCAGGGGGGCAGGGCGACTTCCTCGGGCAGGACGTATCGGTCCTGCGCTCCATGGCCGAGCCGCTGCACGGGCGGGATGGCTACCCCGTGGTCCACCACGCGCACTACACGGTGGGCTACAGCACCCGGGAGGAGCACCCCGTGTGGGTGGCCTACACCCTGACGGCCGCGGAGACGAAGAAGCGCCACAAGCGCAGCAACCAATTCCGGCCGGACCCCTCCCTGCCCGAGATGGACGTGAGCACCCGCGACTACTCGCGCACCGGCTACGACAGGGGGCATCTGGCCCCGGCCGCCGATATGTCCTTCGACAAGCAGGCCATGCTGCAGTCCTTCTACCTGTCGAACGTGTGCCCCCAGCTCCCGGGCTTCAACCGGGGGGTGTGGTCGAGCCTCGAGGGCCGGGTGCGCGCCATCGCGTGGGCCTACGACTCGGTCTACGTGGTCACCGGCCCCCTCTTCCGCGACACCCTCGGGTGGATTGGCGTCCGGCGGCACATCCCCGTCCCGAGCCACTTCTTCAAGGCCCTGCTGACCCCGGACCTCCAGCATGCCGTGGCCTTCGTGCTGGAGCACACCAGCGGCCGGGGGGCGAACGGGCGGCTGGACCCAGCCGAGCAGATTGGCCAGGGGGCCTGCTCCATCGACGAGCTGGAGGCCCTCTCCGGGCTGGACCTCTTCCCCCTGCTGCCCGACGAGCTGGAGCAGCGCCTCGAGGCCCAGCCGCCCGACCTGCATGTCTGGGGCCTGGCCGACTAGCTTTTTATTTCCCCCGTGGCTTGCTACGAGTGGCGATTTTTGTAAATTAGAGGGGGAATAGCCTAGGGGTTTTCGTGCTAAGTCGTTGATATACAGTGGCTAGGAGCTGATGATATCGATTTGTATCCCGGTCTACAACTTCGTTGTGGTCGACACGGTGAGCGCCCTTCTGCAGGAGGCCGACCAGCGTGGCCTCCCGGTGGAGGTCGTGCTCTTCGACGACCACAGCATGCCCTACTACGAGCAGCAGAATCGGGTGCTGCGCGAGCGGCCGGAGGTGAAGTACCTCCCCCTGATAGAGAATATCGGCCGCTCGCGCATCCGCAACCGCATGGCCGACCTGGCCACCGGTGAGTGGCTGCTCTTCATGGACTGCGACATGGCCCCCTACGACGGCGGCTTCCTGCGCAAGTACGCGGAGATGGTCGCCAGCGAGCACGACGTGGTCTGCGGTGGGGTCTACTCGGGGGAGCGCCCAGACGACCCCCAGCTCATGCTCCGGTGGCGCTCGGACAAGCTCCGGGCCAAGCACCAGAAGTGGCTGCTGCAGAATACGGACAGGCTGCTCATCAGCACGGGCAACTTCATGATACGCCGCGAGGTGTACCAGCGGGTGCGCTTCTCGGAGAGCCTCACGGGCTACGGCCAGGAGGACCAGCTCTTCGCGCTGGAGCTGGCCCGGATGGGGAGCTCGGTCGTCTGGATTGATAACCCGACCCTGCACCTGGGCGAGGAGCCCAACGAGGAGTTCTTCGCCAAGATGGAGCAGTCGCTGGTCAACCTGGTGCGGGTGTGGAATGCGAACCCGGACTTCCACCGGGAGATGCTGCGGGCGAGCCGAAGGCTGCGGGCCATCCACCTGCTCAAGTGCCTGCGCCTGTCGCGCCCGCTCCGCTGCCTCTTCCGCATGGCTAGGAGCCACCTGCGGCGCTACATCCTCTCCGGCCGCCGGAGCATGATGTGCTTCAGCCTGTACCAATCCGGCTACCTGATGGAGGCCTTCAGCGTGCCGAACCTCAACCGGCTGGCGGCCGCGGGTCTGCCGATGAGCTATGCCGAATCCAGTGTACATGATATAACCTAATCATATTAAAGCGATGAAGAAAATCACTGTTGTAGGCGCCGGCAACGTCGGTGCGACCTGCGTGAACGAAGTGGCGAGAAGGCACCTGGCCGAGCAGGTGGTGGTGGTGGACCTCAACGAGGGCGCGGCCAACGGCAAGGCGCTCGACCTGTGGGAAACCTCGCCAATTCAGGGCTTTAGCACCCGCCTGGTGGGTGCGGGCAACGACTACTCCCTGACGAAGGGCTCGGAGGTGGTGGTCATCACCGCGGGCCTACCCCGCAAGCCGGGGATGAGCCGCGACGACCTGATAGGCACCAACGCGAAGATTATGAAGACGGTGGCCGAGAGCCTGGTGGCCCAGTCGCCGGAGGCCATTTTCATCGTGGTGACCAACCCGCTGGACGTGATGACCTACGCGTGCCTGCTGGCCTCCGGGCGGCCGCCGCGGAAGGTGTTCGGCATGGCGGGCATCCTCGACACGGCCCGCTACCGCGCCTTCATCGCGGAGGCGCTCAACGTGGCCCCGTGCGACATCCAGGCCATGCTGCTGGGGGGCCACGGCGACACGATGGTGCCGCTGCCGCGCTACACGACCGTGGCGGGCATCCCGGTGAGCGAGCTGATGGGTCAACAGGAGCTGGAGGCCATCATCGAGCGGACCAAGAAGGGTGGCGGCGAGATCGTGAACCTGATGGGCACCTCGGCCTGGTACGCGCCGGGCGCGGCGGCCGCCGAGATGGTGGCCGCCATCGCCCGCAACGAGCGGCGTGTGCTGCCCGTGTGCGCGCACCTCGACGGGCAGTACGGCCTGAGCGGCATACACCTGGGCGTGCCGGTCATCCTGGGCGAGAACGGCGTGGAGGAGGTCATAGAGCTGCAGCTCAACGAGCAGGAGATGGCCCTGCTGCACCAGTCGGCCGACCACGTGAAGAGCGTGATGGCCACCCTCGATGGCATGAAGCTCTTCGCCTAGGGGGAGCTTGAACAAGGAATACACGTAGTGCCCCCGGCGCGCGGGTCGTGCCGGGGGATGCTACAGCAACCTAAATTATTGATACACCTATGAATAGAAGTCTACGCCTTGCGCGCCTGGGCACGCTGTGCCTCTGGGGGCTGCTGCTTATCGCCCCGCTCAACCGCCTGAAGGCACAGTACGTCGCGGCCAGTAAGAGCAACATGAAGGTGATTCAGCCCCTCCTGCTCGATGGGCGCGAGCTGGGGCGCTACCGCATGTTCTCCGTGGCCGATGCGCTGCGCTACAACTCCGGCCTGCTCTTCAAGGACTACAACGGCCTGGCGGGCTTCAAGACCGTCAACGTGCGCAGCCTGGGGTCGGAGCGGACCCACGTGTTCTTCAACGGCATCGAGCTGGGCAATGCGCTCAACGGCCAGATAGACCTCTCGCGCTTCGGCATGGCCAACATGGGCAGCATGTCGCTCTACCAGGGTGCGCGCGGCGATATCTACCAGTCGGCCACCGACTTCGCCAGCTCCAGCAGCCTCTACCTGGAGTACCGGCGGCCCAGCTTCGCGGAGGAGAAGAAGACCAACTTCTCGGCCATGATGCGGGGCGGGGCCTTCATGACCTTCAACCCGAGCCTGATGTACGAGCATCAGCTCAGCGAGCGGCTCAGCACCTCCTTCAACTTCGACCTGCTCACCAGCCGGGGGAACTACCCCTACGACTTCCGCCTCTTCGACCAGAAGGGCCAGGAGCTCTACCACGAGAAGGGCTCGCGGGCCAACGGCAAGATACACGCCGTCCGGGCCGACGCCAGCCTCCACGGCCGCTTCAGCAAGGGCCTGTGGTCGGTGACCGCGTACGCCTACGGCTCGGAGCGCGGCGTGCCGGGGGCCATCATCAACCATACGACCTCCTACCGGGGCGAGCGCCTCACCGAGCGCACCTACTTCGTGCAGGGCGATGCCCGCTTCTTCGTCTCGCAGGCCTACCGCACCAAGCTGGCCTACAAGCTCAGCGAGAACTACATACGACTGGAGAACAGCGACAGCAAGGTCCGCAAGGTGGACGACTCCTGGAGGGAGTACGGGGCCTACATCTCCTCCCAGCACCTCTACGAGTTCAACGACATGTTCAAGCTCTCGGGGGCCTACGACGCCAACTTCAGCCTGATGCGCAAGTGGAACCAGATCACCGACCGGGCCTACAAGAACTTCGCGGACCCCTGGCGGGTAAAGCACCTGGGCTCGCTGGCCGGCAGCTTCAGCTGGAAGGGCCTGAGCGCCTCGGCGAGCGTGTACGGCACCTTCGTGCAGAACGCCGGCAAGGCGGGCTACAACCCCTACAAGGACGAGATGGCGGTGTCCCCGTCGCTGGTCCTCTCCTACAAGCCCTTCACCCTGATGCCCTTCTACGTGCAGGCCTACGCCAAGAAGTCGTACCGCGTGCCGAACTACAACGACCGCTTCGTGTCGCACGTCCTGGGCGAGCGGCTCAAGCCGGAGGACGAAATCCAGTACGACTTCGGCCTCATGTACGACGGGGTGACCGACGGCCGCTTCCGCGAGTTCGGCCTCACGCTCGACGCGTACTACAAGGACATCAAGGACAAGATCATAGCCTACCCCACCGGCGAGCTGATACGCTGGACGATGGACAACCTCGGCAAGGTGCGCGTCCTGGGCGGCACGGCCACCGGGCACATGCGCTTCCGCTTCACCGACGACCCGAAGGCCCTTCAGTTCAAGACCAAGCTGCAGTATACCTACCAGCGGGCCCAGGACATCACCAGCAAGGACGACCTCTACTACGAGAACCAGATACCCTACATCCCCTGGCACAGCGGCTCGGCCATCCTGAGCCTCCTGCTCCGCGGCTGGTCGCTCAACTACAGCTTCCTCTACGTGGGCGACCGCTACAGCCGCCAGGAGAACATCGCCTACTACAAGATGCAGCCCTGGTACAACCACGACGTGTCGCTGGGCAAGCGCTTCCAGCTCGAGGGGGGCTGGCGGCTCAACTGCATGCTGGAGGTGAACAACATCCTGGGCGAGGACTTCGAGATCGTGACCAACTACCCCATGCCCAAGCAGAGCTTCCGTCTAACCGTAAACGTGGAGATGTAGCATGAGGTACGCACTGAAGCTGGCCCTGCCCCTGCTGACCCTCGCGGTCCTCGTGGCGGGCTGCCGCAAGGACGAGCACCCCTCCAACGTGGAGCAGGAGAAGATACCGGGCTACACCGCGCCCCAGGACCGCGCGACCATCAAGGCCCCCCGGGGCATGTACGTGCTCAACAACGGGGGGAGGGGCAACTACGAGACCACGGTGGACTACATCGACTTCGCCACCGGGGTCTACCACCACAACTTCTTCGCGGAGAAGAACACCCTGCTCTCGCTGGGCGACAACGGGCTGGCGATGAAGATCGCCCAGCAGAAGCTCTTCGTGGTGCTCAACGGCTCGCACCGGGTCGCCGTGCTGTGCGCCGACCCCGACGATGAGGCGAACTTCGGGCGGCTCCTCGGGGAGGTGGCCGTCAACCAGCCGAGCGACATCGTCATCGTGGGCGACTACGCCTACGTGACCTCCATGATACGCCCCAAGACCGCGGAGGGCCGAAGGCCCCTGGGCGAGGTCATCCGCTTCGACATCACCCAGTTCGCCAAGGGCGCGGAGAAGCGCATCGCCCAGGAGGACATCCCCCGGGCCGACAGGGTGACCGTCGGCTGCCAGCCGGTGAGCATCGTGCGGGGGGGGACGGAGAGCCCGGGGGAGTACAAGGACTACCTCTTCGTGGCGAACTCCGGCTCGCTCAACGCCCCGGAGTTCGACAACACGGTCTCGTTCATCTCCATCGCGGATGGCGGCCTGGTGCTGCGGGGGCAGGCCGAGGTGCGCGCCCGGCCCTTCATGCTGATGGCGGCCCACGGCTTCCTGCTGGTGGGCACCAAGGGGGAGAGCGGGCTGGATGAGGCCCTGGAGCTGCAGAAGTACGCCATCGATGGGGACAGGGTGCAGCTCACGCCCGTGAAGGTGGGGGGGAAGACCCTCTCGCCCCGGGCCGAGGTGGTCAAGGCGACCTACAACCTGGATGACCTCTTCATGGTGAAGGGGCGGCCGTCGAGCAACGGCGCGGCGCGCGCACCCCGCTTCGAGGTCGTGAAGACCCTGCCGAGCAACCAGGAGGGCTACCATAGGTCCTCGAGCAAGCTCCCCGCGGCCCAGGTGCCCATCGAGGCGCTCACGGCGCTGGCCATCGCCCCGAACTTCGACCGCGTGGTGCTGGATGCCCGCAATGGCACCTCCAGCGGGCGGGTGCTCTACTTCAACTCGGAGGGCAAGCCCCTGTGGTCGGCCCGCGCGGGCATCATCCCCATGGCCGTGGCATTCCAAAACAAATAGGAGGAGAAAGATGAAAAGAATAGCATACTCTGTGGCCCTGGTGGCGACCCTGGCCCTCATGCTGGCCTCCTGCAACAAGGAGAAGGAGGTGCTGCCCCGCATCGGCCTGGCCAAGGACTACCTCGTGGTGCGCCTCGAGCCCCTAGCCCTCGAGTGCGGCCTGGAGGGGGAGAGCTACCGCTGGGAGACGGTGAGCTACATCCCGGAGGACTCCGTGCAGCCCCGGGAGCTCAAGGCCACCCTCTCCCGCAAGCGGCGCTGCGTGGCCATCTTCGACCACGTCGGCCTCTACAACCTGAATTTCTACTACAACGAGGGGCGGGAGGACGCCATCAGGCTGAGCTTCCAGGTGAAGGTGGAGCAGGAGCCCACCCCGTACTCGGCCTACATCAGCGAGGTGCTGGAGTACCGCCCGGCGCCGGGCTACTACGTCAACCCCCGCATAAAGGGAATACCGACCCACGACGAGCCGCTCATCCTGCGCCGCTGCCGCAGCATCCTGGTGCGCGAGGACGTGGAGAGCTTCGACCCGGGCACCCTGGGCAACAACCGGGAGAACTTCGTCTCCCTCGGGGCCTTCGGGGGCTACGTCGTCTTCGCGTTCGACCACATGGTGGTCAATCAGAAGGACCCGGTGAGGGAGGACGCGGAGTGCAACGACTTCATCATCTACGGGCGGAACTACCCCGGCAAGGGGAACGTACCATGCTACCACCCCGGCATCGTCTACGTGGCCTACGACAGGAACGGGAACGGGAAGCGGGACGAGGACGAGAAGTGGTACCAGCTGCGGGGCGAGGTCCCCCACGACCAGCTCACCCGTACTGACGTACGCTACACCTACAACGGGGGGAGCGCCGTGGTGTCGGGCTCTGACGATGAGCGTCGTGGTTTCCACCTCGTTGACCACATCCTCGTGGAGGGTGCCAGCCCCAACCTCGCCAGCGCCAACAGCCTCAGCAGCTACTGGCCCTACGTCGAGAAGCCCGCGAAGGGTGGGGTAGAGCCTCTGTCCTTCTCAGCCCTCCGCCTGCCCGAGCAGGGGAGCGAGGAGCTCGGCGCGACCAAGGCCGACCTCAAGGTGACCTGGAAACCGCTCAGGGGCTACGCCGACTCTCAGCCCTACGGGCAGAACAAGGGCCTGGACATCAGCAACGCGGTGGATGAGGATGGTAGGCCCGTCGACCTGCCCGGCATACACTTTGTCAAGGTGCAGACCGGCGTGCTGCAGCAGCTCGGGGGCGAGAATGGGCTCTGCGAAACCAAGATAATGGGCGCGGCGGACCTCCGGCTCCTCCCCCCGGAAAAGCGACCCAAGTAGCCCATGCGTACTCGCCATTGGCCCATGCTCCCGCCTCCAGGGCGGGAGCGTTTTTCTAGCCCTTCCCGGGTCGCGACCCGCCCGTGGGCTGCATCCCCGATGCGACGCTGCGCCCGCCCTCCAGCGCCTATGGACCACTCAAGCACCCAGATGCCCCATGCCGCTGATAGTCATTGAGGGGGTCGACGGCGCGGGCAAGAGCACCCAGGCCCAGCTATTGGCCGAACGTCTACGCCAGGAGGGCGCGCGCGTGGAGCACATCCACTTCCCCCGCCTCCAGAGCCCCGTCTACGGCGAGCTCATCGCGGCCTTCCTCCGGGGGGAGTTCGGCGATGCGAGGGCCACGGACCCCCGCCTCATCGCCCTGCTGTACGCCGGCGACCGTGCGGCCATCGCCCCCCAGCTCCACGCGCGCCTCGGGGCCGGGGAGTACATCCTCTGCGACCGCTACTACATCTCCAACCTCGCCTACCAGGGGGCCAAGGTGCAGGCTGGCCCCGAGCGGGAGACCCTGATAGACTGGATACTGCGCATGGAGCTGGAGCATTTTGCCATCCCCCCGGCCGACCAGACCATCTTCCTGGACGTGCCCCCGGCCTTCACCCAGCGCGTGCTCACCGAGCGAGCCGCCCAGGAGCAGCGCGAGTACCTCCGGGGGCAGCACGACGTGCATGAGCGCGACGCCGACATGCAGGCGGAGGTGCGTCGCATCTTCCTGCAGCTGGAGCGCCGCGTACCCCGCTTCCACCGGATTGTCTGCACCGATGGCCAGGGGCACATGCGCGCCGTGGACGATATCGCCGCCGAGCTCTGGGGCAGGGTTCGTGGATAATTTCCTACCTTTGCGCGGGGCCTTGCCCCATGCACAAATATACCGGCTTCTACTATGTTTGATAAGCTCTCTGATAGATTAGAAAGTACCTTTAAGCGCCTCAAGGGCCAGGGCAGGATCACCGAGATCAACGTCGCGGAGACCATGCGCGACGTGCGCCGCGCGCTCATCGATGCCGATGTTAACTACAAGGTGGCCAAGGAGTTCACCGACCGGGTGAAGGAGGAGGCCCTTGGCCAGGACGTGCTGACGGCCGTCCAGCCCGGGCAGATGATGGTCAAGATTGTGCACGACCAGCTCGCCGAGCTCATGGGCGGCACGGCCACCGAGATCAACCTCAGCGGCAAGCCGGCCATCATCCTCATCGCCGGTCTGCAGGGCTCCGGGAAGACCACCTTCAGCGGCAAGCTCGCCCACCGCCTCAAGCGCAAGCAGGGCCACAGCCCGCTGCTGGTGGCCTGCGACGTGTACCGCCCGGCGGCCATCAACCAGCTCCGCGTCGTGGGCGAGTCGGTGGGCGTGCCCGTGTACTCCGAGGAGGGCAACAAGGATGTCATCGCGGTGGCCCAGGCCGCCATCCGGGAGGCCAAGAAGAACGGCAACAGCGTGGTCATCATCGATACGGCCGGGCGATTGGCCATCGACGAGGAGATGATGCAGGAGGTCTCGAACCTCAAGGCCACCGTGGCGCCCAGCGAGATTCTCTTCGTGGTGGACTCCATGACGGGGCAGGACGCCGTCAACACCGCCAAGGCCTTCCACGACCGGCTCGACTTCGACGGGGTGGTCCTCACCAAGCTCGACGGCGACACCCGCGGCGGGGCGGCCCTCACGATTCGGTCCGTGGTGGAGAAGCCCATCAAGTTCGTCGGCACGGGCGAGAAGATGGACGCGCTTGACGTGTTCCACCCCGAGCGTATGGCCGACCGCATCCTCGGCATGGGCGACATCGTCTCCCTGGTGGAGAAGGCCCAGGAGGAGTACAACGAGGAGGAGGCCCGGCGGCTGGAGAAGAAGATCAAGCAGAACAAGTTCGACTTCAACGACTTCCTCAACCAGCTCGAGCACATCAAGAAGATGGGCAACATCAAGGACCTGATGGGCATGATACCCGGGGTGGGCAAGGCCATCAAGGATGTCGACATCGACAACGACTCCTTCAAGGGCATAGAGGCCATCATCCGCTCGATGACCCCCGCCGAGCGGTCCAACCCCACCCTGATCGACCAGTCGCGCCGCCAGCGTATCGCCCTGGGCAGCGGCTCGACCGTCACGGAGGTCAACCGCCTCCTCAAGCAGTTTGAGGAGACCCGCAAGGCCATGCGGATGATGAGCCGTGGCGGCCAGAGGCCCTCGCTCCGCAAGGCCAAGAAGCGCCGCTAGCCGCATTTCGCGCAACCAATTTCGTCAACCAGCAATACGGAGCATATGCAACTACTCGATGGGAAAGCCGTGGCCAGCAGCCTGGCCGAAGAGATGCGCGCCGAGGTGCAGCGCCTGGTGCAGCAGGGGCAGCGCCCCCCCTGCCTTGTCGCCGTCCTGGTGGGCGACAACCCCGCCAGCAAGGCCTACGTCGCCAGCAAGGAGAAGAAGTGCCTTGAGCTGGGCTTCAGCTCCCGGGTATGCCGCTTTGAGGAGAGCGTGAGCGAGGCTGAGCTGCTGGCTGAAATCGGGCGGCTCAACCGGGACCCGGAGGTGGACGGCTTCATCGTGCAGCTGCCGCTCCCGGGGCACATCGACGAGCGGAAGGTCACCCAGGCCATCGACCCCCGCAAGGACGTGGACGGCTTCCACCCCACCAACCTCGGCCTGATGATGCTCGGCCTGGACACCTACCTGCCGGCCACCCCCTACGGCATCCTCCGCATGCTGCAGCACTACGAGATCCCCACCAAGGGGAAGCACCTGGTGGTGCTCGGCCGTAGCCACATCGTGGGCCTGCCCGTGGCCAACATGCTGGTCCAGAAGGCCTACCCCGGCGACTGCACCGTCACCATATGCCACAGCCGCACGCAGGACCTGGAGGGCATCCTCCGCCAGGCCGACATCCTCATCGTGGCCATGGGCGTGCCCGAGTTCCTGCGGGCCGACATGGTCAAGGAGGGCGCGGTGGTCATCGACGTGGGCATCAACCGCGTGGACGACCCCAGCCGCAAGTCGGGCTACCGCCTGGTGGGCGATGTGGCCTTCGATGAGGTCGCCCCCAAGACCAGCTACATCAGCCCCGTGCCCGGGGGCGTGGGCCCGATGACCATCATTACCCTCATGTACAACACCCTCAAGGCGCGCCGCCAGCAGCTCTAGGCCACTGGCCATGGCCACCCCAAGGCCTTTCGCGGGCCACCCGAAGGGGTGGCCCGCTTGTATTTTTGCCCAACAAGCCCTATTCTTTCTAAATAGCCCCGCCCCCCGCGCCCGCCAATTGCAACTCTCTGCGGGAAAGGTTATCTTTGCGGAAATCGGTACCAAGCCATGGTGCGAGTCGATAACCAATAAAGTAGAAGCAGATGGATATAAAACTGTTGCTGGGTGATGAGGCCATCGCCCAGGGAGCCATCGATGCGGGGGTCAGCGGCGTATACGCCTACCCCGGCACACCGTCCACCGAGATCATGGAGTACGTCCAGGGGGCGAAGGCCGCCCGGGAGCGGAACATCCACCGCCAGTGGTCGGCCAACGAGAAGACCGCCATGGAGGCCGCCATCGGCATGTCCTACGCCGGCAAGCGCGCCCTGGTGTGCTTCAAGCACGTGGGGATGAACGTGGCCGCCGATGCCTTCGTCAACTCCGCCATCACCGGCACCAACGGCGGGCTGGTGGTCCTGGTGGCCGACGACCCCTCGATGCACAGCTCCCAGAACGAGCAGGATACCCGCGAGTACGCCAAGTTCGCCATGGTGCCCTGCCTGGAGCCCTCCACCCAGCAGGAGGCCTACGACATGATGTTCCACGCCTTCGACCTCTCCGAGAGGGTCAACGCCCCCGTGGTCATGCGCATCACCACCCGCATGGCGCACTCCCGGGCCGGGGTGAAGCTCCGCGAGAAGGTCAACGAGCAGAACCAGCTCCGCCTCCCGGAGGACAAGCGGCAGTTCGTCCTCCTGCCGGCCATCGCCCGCCGCAACTACCACCGCCTACTGGGCATGCAGGACGAGATGGTGAAGCTCGCGGAGGACTCCCAGTTCAACGCCCTGCGGCTCGGCAACAAGGACGGCATCGGGATCATCACCACCGGCATCGCCCACAACTACTTCCTCGAGGCCATCGAGGGCAACTTCCAGGGCATGAGCCTGCTGAAGATTACCCAGTACCCGCTCCCGCGCCGCATGATAGAGTCGCTCTACAACCACTGCAGCGAGATCATCGTCATGGAGGAGGGCTACCCCGTGGTCGAGGGCCTGCTCCGCGGCTACTTCAACCACGGCAAGCCCATCCACGGTCGCCTCGACGGTACGCTCCCCCGCGAGGGCGAGCTCAACCCCAACCACGTGGCCAAGGCCCTGGGCAAGCCCATCGAGGAGGGTGCGAAAATCCCCGACCTGGTGGCGGGTAGGCCCCCGGCGCTCTGCATGGGCTGCGGCCACCGCGACGTCTACGACGCGCTTAACGCCGCGCTCGAGGAGTACGGCGACGGCCGGGTATTCTCCGACATCGGCTGCTACACCCTCGGCGCGCTCCCCCCCTTCAATGCCATCAACTCCTGCGTGGACATGGGCGCGTCCATCACCATGGCCAAGGGGGCGGCCGACGCTGGCCTCGTGCCCGCGGTGGCCATGCTCGGCGACTCCACCTTCACCCACTCGGGGATGACGGGCCTGCTCGATGCCATCAACGAGAACAGCCCCATCACCGTGATCATCTCCGACAACTCCACCACCGGGATGACCGGCGGCCAGCAGTCGGCCGGCACCGGCAAGATCGAGGAGATATGCCTCGGCCTGGGCGTGGACCCCAAGCACATACGCCGGATGGTGCCCCTCAAGAAGCACTTCGAGGAGAACGTCGCCATCATGAAGGAGGAGCTGGCCTACAAGGGGCTCTCGGTGCTCATACCCGAGCGGGAGTGCATCCAGACCTACGCGCGCCGCCAGCGGGCCGCCAAGGCCCAGAAGGATGCCGAGAAGAAGGCCAGCAAGTAAACTCTAACCGCCAAAAATTCAGACAAAATGACAAAGACCGATATAATCCTCGCGGGTGTGGGCGGACAGGGTATGCTCTCAGTGGCCGCCATCGTGGGCCACGCCGCCGTGAGCAACGAGCTACATCTCAAGCAGGCCGAAACCCACGGCATGAGCCAGCGGGGGGGCGACGTGCAGTCGCACCTCCGAATCGCGGAGAAACCCATATGCTCGGACCTCATCCCCATGGGCAAGGCCGACCTCATCCTCTCGGGCGAGCCCATGGAGAGCCTCCGCTACCTCCCCTACCTCGCGCCCAAGGGCTACATCGTCACCAGCATCGCGCCCATCGTCAACATACCCGACTACCCCGACCTCGACCAGGTGCTGGCGCGCATCAAGGAGTACCCGCGCCACGTCCTGGTCGATGCCGAGCAGATCGCCAAGGACTGCGGCTCGGCCCGCTCGGCCAACGTCGTGATGCTCGGGGCGGCCTCCCCCCTGCTCATCATCGACTTCCAGTCGCTCGAGAACGGCATCGTGGCCCTCTTCGAGCGCAAGGGGCAGGACGTGGTCGACGCCAACCTCAAGGCCCTCCGCGCCGGGCGCGAGCTGGTCAAGGACATGAAGTTCGACTAGGGGGAGCACCACCCCACGAACGTATGCGTATCATCCTCACTGGTACGGGCATCTCGCAGGGCATCCCAGTGATAGGATGCCCCTGCGAGGCCTGTCGCTCCACCGACCCCCTCGACAAGCGGCTCCGCACCGCGGCCCTGGTCCAGGAGGGCGATACCAACGTGGCCATAGACATCGGGCCGGACTTCCGCCAGCAGATGATGCGGGCGGAGGTCACGGCCCTCCACGCCGTCGTCATCACCCATGAGCACTCCGACCACGTGGCCGGGCTTGACGACGTACGCCCCTTCAACTTCACCATGCGCTGCGAGATGCCCCTCTACGCCGAGCCCCGCGTCCTCAAGGCGCTGGCCCAGCGCTTCCCCTACGCCTTCGCCCCCCCCGAGCAGCGCTACCCCGGGGCGGCCGCCTTCGACGTGCGCCCCATCCAGCGGCTACTCCAACCCCTGGACGTGGCCGGCCTCCCCTTCCTCCCCTTCCGCGTGATGCACGGCCGCCTGCCCATCACGGGCTACAGGGTGCGGGACTTCGCCTACATCACCGATTGCAGCGCCCTCCCGGAGGAGAGCCTCGCGGCGCTCCGTGGCCTGGAGGTGCTGGTCCTCAACACGCTGCGCTACCGGCCACACCCCATGCACCTGACGCTGGCCGAGTCGCTGGCCATCGTGGAGCGGCTCCAGCCCCGGCGGGCCTTCTTCACGCACGTATCGCACGAGCTGGGCCCGCACCGCAACGTCCGGGACCTGCCGCCCAACGTGCGGATAGCCTACGACGGGATGGTCATCGACCTCTAGGTCCCCTCCCATACCCCTCCCACACCCCTCTCGTGGGGCGGGGCATCCTCCTTCCGGATTTGCTTTGCGCTTCCCGCCTAGAACACCGGGCTGAAGAGGCGCGCTATGGCCTCTAGGCCCCGCCGCGCCAGGGGGCGTTGCCGCCACTCCGCGAGGTCGAGGTCGTGGCTCTTGCGCGTATTGCCGATGAACTCCAGCTCGAGCCGCCGGGTGATGTCCCTGTCGTAGAGCAGGGCCAGCACCTCGTAGTTCTCCTCGAAGGAGCGTATGTCCATGTTGGCCGAGCCGACGATGGCCAGCTCCCCGTCCACAATCAGGGTCTTGGAGTGGTTGAAGCCGCCGGTGTAGAGGTAGACCCTTATGCCGCTCTCGAGCAGGTCCTCTATGTAGGAGTGGATGGCCCAGAGCACCAGCTTGGCATCGCCCCTCCGGGGGAGTATGATGCGCACGTCGACCCCGCTGAGGGCGGTGGTGCGCAGGGCCATCAGGAGGCTGTCGCTGGGGATGAAGTAGGGGGTGCAGATGTAGATGTAGCGCTTGGCCCGGGCGATGGCCGTGATGAAGGCGTGCAGGGGGGTGCTGTAGGGGTCCTCGGGCGCGCTGGTGATGATTTGGACCGGGGTATTGCCCCCCTCCACCGGGATGGGGCAGTAGTCCGGGCTGGGGGCCTCGCCGCTCACGTAGGCCCAGTCGCGGAGGAATATGCGGTGCAGGGCGTGGGCCGCGGGGCCCTTGATGCGCAGCTGCGTGTCGACCCACTGCCCGATGGAGGAGCCCGTGATGTAGCGCTGGGCGATGTTCATCCCCCCCATGTAGGCCATGGTGCCGTCGATGACCACGATTTTCCGGTGGTTGCGGTTGTTGATGCGGTTGCCCAGCAGGGGGAATATCACCCGCTCGAAGGGGTATATCCTCACCCCGCCCTCCTGCAGGCGGGCGAGCAGGGACTTGGACAGGCCCCAGCTGCCCACGGCATCGTAGATGATGCGGACATCGACCCCCTGCCCGGCCCGCTCGATGAGCTCGGCGGCGATGCGCTGGCCGAGGGCATCGTCGGTGAAGGTGTAGTACTCCATGTGGATGAAGTCCTGGGCGTGGCGGATGTCCTCGAGCAGGGAGGCGAAGGCGACCTCCCCCTCGTGGTAGAGCTCCACCCCGTTGCTCCCGAGCACGGGGGCCTCCCCCTGGTGGTCGAGCAGGGTGGCGATGTAGGCGTGCGTCTCGAGCACATCGTGCTGGGGGGGGATTTCCGAGAGGGGGATGGTGGCTGTCCCGAAGCGGTCCTCCACCTCGCGGCGGCTGTCGGGGTAGCGGCGGGCTGTGAGCCGCCGGCGGAGGTTCTGCCCCAGGAAGATGTAGAAGACCAGGCCCATGATGGGGAGCAGGATCAGGACCCAGACCCACAGGAGCGTCTTGGTGGGGTTGCGCCGGTCCAGGATGACCATCAGCACGCTCGCGGCGATGGTCAGGCAGTAGAGCAGGGCGAGGATCCGGAGGATGAGCCCGAGCTCGTAGCCATCGACCCATTGGGTGAGTAGCAGCTGTAGCATGGTTGGGGAGAGGTGCTTAGGTTGGCCAGGCGGGGGCTCGGCCTAGAGCACTGCGTCTATGATCCGCTGCGGTGTCCGGATGGGGCGGCGCGTGGCACCATCCACAAAGGCCAGGGTGGTCGTCCCCCAGACAATCAGCTCGTCGTCCTGCGCCCGGGTGATCCGGTAGCCCCAGACGACGCTCGCGCCCCGTAGCTCGAGGATGCCGCTGGTGACATTGAGCACGTCATCGTAGTGCGCCGGGGTGTGGTACTTGATTTGCAGGTCGACCACCGGCAGCATGATGTCCTCCTCCTCCATCCGCCCGTAGGTGAAGCCGAGGTGGCGCATGGTCTCGTTGCGGCCCACCTCGAAGAAGAGCGGGTAGTTGCCGTAGTAGACGTAGCCCATGGCGTCGGTCTCGCCGTAGCGGACGCGGACCTGCGTGGTGAAGGCCCCCCGCAGCACGGAGGTGTCGCCCTTGAAGTCTAGCTGTTTGCCCATGGTGACCAGAAGTGATTAGCATGAATTCCTGCGGCCAAAGGTAGTGAAAATTTTGGCACATACACCCCGCCCCCGCCATGCCCGGCCCCCGCCGCGGGGCCCTTTTCGCGGCGCATTTGGTATTGTATGCCAATAGGTATATATTTGCGCAGTGCCATTCGACCGGCATGCTGTAGTATAAGAACTCGTAATGGTGGATAATACGTCAATGCGCTCCCCGGCTCTCCAGCTCGAGGGCACGGCTAGCACCCCCACGGTGGATTTCGATAGCCAGACCGGATGCCTGCATCTGCGCGGCGTGTCCATGCCCGAGAACGTGCTGGTCTTCTACCGGCCCATCCTGCAGTGGATTCGCGACTACTCCCGCCACCCCGCGGAGGCAACCTGCATGCGCTTCGACCTCCTCTACTTCAACACGGCCTCCTCGAAGCTCCTGCTGGAGCTCTTCTCCATCCTGGAGGACATGCACGAGGCCGGGCGCCGCGTGGAGGTCGAGTGGCTCTACCGCGAGGAGGACCTCGACATGGAGGAGGCCGGCGAGGACTTCTCCAACCTGCTCCAGCTGCCCTTCCGCATGGTGAGGAAGCCGAACGACTAGCCCCTCGGCGTGCCCCCGCCCGCCACATTGCCCAACAGTAATACCGACAGCACAATGAACTATACCAATCGGCGGAGCATCCGCAGCTACCGCAAGGACCCCATCGACGAGCAGCACCTCTCGGCCATCCTGCGTGGGGCCCTGCGGGCATCCAACACCGGGAACATGCAGACCTGGAGCGTGGTCGTGACGCGCGACCCGGCCAAGAAGGCCGCCCTGGCACCCTGCCACTTCGGTCAGCCCATGGTGGAGGCCGCGCCGGTGGTGCTGACCTTCTGCCTGGACTACAACCGGCTGGAGAAGTGGTGCCAGGCCTCGGGCGCGCAGGGCGTGCACTACGACAGCCTCATGGCGGTCTATGTCGCCACCATCGACACCATCATCGCCGCGCAGAACGCCGCGGTGGCCGCCGAGGACCTCGGCCTGGGCATCTGCTTCCTGGGCACGGCCGTCTACAACATGCAGGGGATTATCGACATCCTCAAGCTCCCCCGGGGGGTGGTCCCCGTGACGACCATCACGATGGGCTGGCCCGACCAGCTCCCGCCCCTGACCGAGCGTCTGCCCCTCGAGGCCCTCGTGCATCAGGAGGAGTACTGCGAGCGCAGCCCCGAGGAGGTGCGGGCCCTCTACCGCGACATTGAGGCCAACCCGGCCAATCAGGCCTTCGTGCGGGAGAACAGCAAGGAGGCCCTGGCCCAGGTGTTCTGCGAGGTGCGCTACAGCCCGGAGTCGTACCGCCAGTTCTCGGCCAAAATGCTTGAGGCGCTGCGTGCACAGGGCTTCGCGGTCTAGGCCCTACCGCCTACTCCTATACCTTATCTGCTTCCTGGGAGTCGTCCCCTCGGCATGGGGGGGCGACTCCCTTCGCTTCGTGGGCGGGCTGCCCAGCGACTACCGTACGGACTGCGTGTACCCCCTCCCGCTCGATACGCTGCGCCTGCGGCGAGGCCTCTCGCACTGCCTCGACCGGCTACGGGCGGCGGGCTACCTCGAGGCCAGCCTGGATGGGGTGCTGCTGACCACCGACAGCACGGGGCGGCAGGCCGTATCGGGCGAGGTATCGCTGCATCTCGGGCCGCGCTACTACCTCTCGGGCGGCGACGACCGGGCCTACACCCCCGAGACGCTCCGCGCGGAGCTGGAGGGGCTCGCGCGGCGCGATAGCCTCGGCGCGTCGCAGCGCCTGGAGTACCACCAGCGGGTGGTGGCCCCGGGGCGCGTGGGCCTCTGGGTGGCGGGCGCGGAGCCGCTGAGAATGCCCCTTGCGGGTCTTGTGCAGGAGGGGGGAGAGGTGCTCCGCCCGGGCGTGCTGCTCCGTCTGGCGGGCTTGCGGCTGGGCGACAGCCTGACGGCGGAGGGGATGCATGCGGCGGCCGCCAGCCTAGGGCGTTTCCCCTACCTGCTCGTGGCCAGGCCATCGGCCGTGGATAATCGTGCCGAGGGGGCCACGCTGCATCTCTACCTGGAGAGGCGGGCGGCCAGCCATGCCGAGGGGGTGCTGGCCCTCGCACCCCGGCAGGGGCGGGGGGGGACGGACTGGGCCATCGATGGGGACGTACGTCTGCTCAACCTGCTGCGCTTCGGGGAGAGCTTCCGCTTCACCTTCCGGGGGCGGGAGGGGGGCGACCGCCACCTGCATATGTCCACTGACTGGCCCGTGGTTCTGTCCAGCCGCTGGGGCGTGGGGGCGAGCTTCCGCCTGAAGAGCCAGCGGGGCTACGGGCGCAGCTACAGCGCGATGGGCTACACCGCCTACCTGGTGGATGTGCGCCAGCGTGTGGGGCTGGAGCTGGCCCATGGCCAGTCGGCCGACGAGCAGACCCTGAGCGTGGAGAGCACCAGCCTGGGGCTGAGGTATAATTACACCAGCCGTCGCTACCATGGCGCGTGGTCGAGGGGTAGGGAGGGGATGCTGCGGGTCTCCATCGCCCGCCGTAGGGCCTCGGACGGGGCGCGCGGCACGCTCCTGGCCTACGAAGGGGAGCTGCGCCCCAGCTGGACCATCGGCCGGCGGTGGTACCTCGATGCCAGCGTGCTGGGCCGGGGGCTCTTCCCCTTTGGGGCTGTGCCGCTCCTGGGGATAGAGCAGCTGACGCTCGGGGGGCGCGACGGGCTGTGGGGCTACCACGACGGTGCGCTCCGCACGCGGGTCTACGGGTTGGTGGGGGCTGAGCCCGGTCTGCAGGCGGGTCGTTGGTTGCGCCTTGGGCTTATCGCCTCCGTGGGGGCGGTGCATGCCTCGGGGGGGGGCTTTGTGGCCATGGGTGGGGGGCTGTCCGCCACGGCCAGGACCGACCGTGGGCATCTGGCCCTGCGCGTAGCCCGGGGCTGGGACACCCGTCCGTCGGCCAGTCCCTCGAGCCTCATGCTGCACCTCGAGCTGCGCCTGCTCTTCTAGCGCGCAGCATTTGGATTTCTCAGGGAGAAAGGCGAATATTGCAATACGATGCGAGCTCGTTGTACGTAAAGGATTAAGGCTATGAGCATGGAGGAAGGCTTCGGCATGCCGATGCCCCCGCGGACCGACCCGGCGCTGGGTATCCAGTGGGTGAGGGTGGAGGGTGGCCGGTTCCTGATGGGCAGCCCGGCCGATGAGGAGGGGCGGGGAGATGATGAGTGGCAGCACGAGGTGAAGCTCTCGGGCTTCTGGATGAGCGCGACGGTGGTGACCAACGCGCAGTACAATGCCTTCCTGAAGGCGATGGAGGCCAAGGGGGGCGGGGTGTGGAAGAGGGTGGGGAGGAGCGGTTCGGCTTACAATTTGAACACAAACTCCGGGTACTTCTATGAGGGAGCGCAGCCGGTGGTGGGCGTTACTTGGGACGATGCCATGGCCTTCTGCGAGTGGGTGGGGAATGGCGTGACCCTGCCAACGGAGGCGCAGTGGGAGTACGCTTGCCGCGCGGGGAGCAAAGCGGCATATGGCATGGGTGCGGACGGGGTCCAGGTAAATGGTTTCAATTTGGGAGATTATGCCTGGTATGATAAAAACGCGGGTCGCAGGACGCATGCGGTGGGTAAGAAAAGGGCCAATGCTTTCGGTCTATACGATATGCACGGGAATGTGTGGGAGTGGTGCTCGGACTGGTATGCGCGCTACGAGGACAGCCCGAAGAGGAACCCCCTTGGCCCGATGGATGGCACTGACCGTGTGGTTCGTGGTGGTAGCTGGGGCGATGGGCCACGCGTCTGTCGCTGCGCAAGTCGGGGTCGCATGGACCCTATGGATAGGGTCATTTTCTTGGGTTTCCGCCTGGTCGCTCCGCTCGAGCCCTAGTTCTGCAATGGCAAATTGCGGAATATTCGAATGTGCAGTATTCGAATATATTCCTATCTTTCGCATTGTGTAGCGGTGTTGCTACGCGTAAAAACAATTCTTATGATGAAGCGAATGCTAATTCCTGCTTTGATGCTGTCACTCGGGCTGGTATTGTTGTACGGTTGTGGTGGTGGGGGGAGTGCTAGTAGCGCAGTTTCTTCAAATTTACAGCCCCCGCAGACTGACCCGACGCTGGGCATCCAGTGGGTGAGGGTGGAGGGCGGCCGGTTCCTGATGGGTAGCCCGGACGAGGAGAAGGGGCCCTATGACGATCAGAGTCCGCAGTGCGAGGTGGAGGTTTCCGGCTTTCTGATGAGCGCGACGGAGGTGACCAACGCGCAGTACAATATGTTCCTAGAGGCGATGGAGGCCAGGGGGGGCGAGGTGTGGGAGAGGGTGAAGTGGAGCGGCGCGAGTAACCCCGGGTTGCAATCGAAGTTCAAGGGGGATAGGCAGCCGGTGGTGTGCGTTTCATGGGATGATGCCATGGCCTTCTGCGAGTGGGTGGGGAATGGTGTGACCCTGCCGACGGAGGCGCAGTGGGAGTACGCCTGCCGCGCGGGGAGCACTGGTCGTTTCTGCTTCGGCGAGGACGAGGCGCAGCTGGGCGACTACGCCTGGTATAATGAGAATGCGGGTGATGCGACGCACGTAGTGGCAGGGAAGAAGGCCAATGCGTGGGGTTTATACGATATGCACGGGAATGTGTGGGAGTGGTGCTCGGACTGGTACGATGCCCATACGGCCGAGCCGGTGAAGGACCCCACTGGTCCGACGGATGGTTTCACCCACGTGCTTCGGGGTGGTAGCTGGAGCGATATCGAGGTCAGCTATTGTCGCTCCGCGTTTCGGGCTGGGGCCGCTAGCTCTAGAACTGGTAGCTTGGGCTTCCGCTTGGTCGCCCCGCTCGAGCCCTAGTCCCCTGGCGGCGGATGCTGGGTCTGCCGCAAGTACCTTCGAAACGCCTAATCATTGAACAAAAGCCCTCTTCGCGACCTTTACTAGAGTGGTGGAATATTCGCATATGGACAACTGAATGGGTACGCAGCAAGAGCGGGTATTGTGTTTGGATATGATAGACCCCCTGAGCCTCTACGGGGTCAACAATGCGAAGTACCACCTGCTAGCCTCCCACTTCTCGGGCCTCAAGCTGGTGGCCCGGGGCGCGGAGATTAGGGCCAGCGGCCAGCCGGAGCAGCTCGACGAGCTGGAGGGCTTCATCGCCCGCTGCGAGGACTACTTCCGCCGGCATGGCGACCTACCCCAGGAGCGGATGCGCGAGCTGCTCAGCGGCGATATGCAACCCAGCTACATCCCAGAGCCAGAGGGGGAGGCGGTGCTCCTCTACGGCGCGAAGGGTCGCCCTATCGGCCCCCGCACCCCGAGCCAGCTACGCCTGGTGGAGGCCGTGGCGACCAGCGACCTGCTCTTCGCGCTCGGACCCGCCGGCACGGGCAAGACCTACATGGCCATCGCCCTCGCGGTGCGCGCGCTCAAGCGGCGGGAGCTGCGTCGGATAGTGCTCACCCGCCCGGCCGTGGAGGCGGGCGAACGCCTCGGCTTCCTGCCCGGCGACCTGAAGGAGAAGCTCGACCCCTACCTCCAGCCCCTCTACGACGGCCTACGCGACATGCTCCCCCAGCCGGTGCTCAAGGGGAAGCTCGAGGACGGCACCATCCAGATAGCCCCCCTGGCCTACATGCGCGGCCGCACCCTCGACGACGCCTTCGTCATACTCGACGAGGCGCAGAACGCCACCCTCGGCCAGATGAAGATGTTCCTCACCCGCATGGGGCGCAACGCGAAGTTCGTGGTCACCGGCGATGCCAGCCAGGTGGACCTCCCCAGCCCGAGCCAGTCTGGCCTGGGGCATGCGGTCGACCTGGTGCGTGGCCTGCAGGGCGTGTCCGTCGTGGAGTTCGGGATGCGCGACATCGTCCGCCACCGGCTCGTGAGCGAGATAGTGAGAGCCTTCGACCAGGAGGGCAGAACCGAATAGTAACCAGATACCGTAACGATGCAGCAAGCAGTTCTAAAGACCGATTTTCAGTTCACGGGCCAGCAGTCCGTATACCACGGCAAGGTCCGCGATGTGTACACCCTCAAGGGCGACCTCCTGGCGATGGTGGTGAGCGACCGCCTCAGCGCGTTCGACGTGGTGATGCCCTGGGGGATACCCGGCAAGGGGCAGGTGCTCAACATGATAGCCGCCGTCTTCCTGGATGCCACCCGCGACATCCTCCCCAACTGGAAGCTGGCCGTGCCCGACCCGATGGTCACCGTGGGCTACCGCTGCGAGACCTACCCCGTGGAGATGGTCGTGCGGGGCTACCTCAGCGGGCACGCCTGGCGCGAGTACAAGGCCGGAAGGCGCGAGCTCTGCGGCGTGGCGCTCCCCGAGGGCCTGCGGGAGAACGAGCAGCTCCCCACCCCCATCATCACCCCCACCACCAAGGCCGCCGAGGGGCACGACGAGGACATCAGCCGCGGGGAGATTATCGCCCGGGGCATCGTGAGCGAGGCGGAGTACGTGCAGCTCGAGGAGTACGCCCTGGCCCTCTTCGCCCGCGGCACGGAGATGGCGGCTCGGCAGGGCCTCATCCTCGTGGACACGAAGTACGAGTTCGGCCGCCGCCAGGGGCAGATTATGCTCATCGACGAGATCCACACCCCCGACAGCTCCCGCTACTTCTACTCCGAGGGCTACCACGAGCGGCTCGAGAAGGGCCAGGCCCAGCGCCAGCTCTCGAAGGAGTTCGTGCGGCAGTGGCTCATGGAGAGCGGCTTCAGCGGGCAGGAGGGGCAGCAGATTCCGGCCCTCACCCCCGAGCGCCAGCGGGAGATCACCAGTCGCTACGTGGAGCTCTACGAGCAGATTACCGGCGGGACCTTCGAGGTGGCCCTCGGGGGCGACCCCCTGGCCCGCATCGAGCGCAACGTGGAGGGCTGGATTCATGAGCGGGGGGAGTAGGCGGGGCGGCTCGCGTTTGCATATCTGGAGACTTATCCCTACCTTCGCGGCATGATTGAATGGGGTTTGACATGTACGCGCCCCGGTATCTTTTCGCCGGGAGTCAGCTGCAGAACCCCTTTTTTTTTGTTCTCATGGCCCGGTCGGGTAGCCTTACACCCTGGGTCATCCCCCATTGACCACTTCGTAAAGCCCCCTAGCCCCGCTGCTCGTAGCGCTGCTAGGGGCTTTTTCATGCGTGGAGGTTTGGCCTGATGGCGGCGCTGGACTACCGTACGATAGCGGCCCCCTGCGAGGGGCTGTACAAGGACCGGGGCTCGCGCTTCCTGGCCTACGCGCTGCCCGCGGCCTCGGTTGAGGTGGCCATGGCGGAGGTGGCCCGCCTGCGGGCGCAGCACCACGCGGCCCGCCACTGCTGCTACGCGTACGTCCTGGGCGCGGAGGGGGATGACTCCCGGGCCAACGATGATGGCGAGCCCAGCGGCTCGGCCGGTCGGCCCATACTCGGCGTGTTGCTCTCGCGGGAGCTGCGGGATGTGCTGGTGGTCGTCATCCGCTACTTCGGCGGCATCAAGCTGGGCGTGCCGGGCCTGATTGCGGCCTACCGCGGCGCGACCGAGGATGCGCTGGACCAGGCGGAGGTGGTGGTTCGGACGGTGGAGCGCCACTACGCCCTGCGCTTCGACTACGGGGTGCAGCACGAGGTGATGGAGGTGCTCAAGCGGGTGGAGGCCCGGGTGGAGGGACAGGACTACGGCGCGGACTGCCGGATGCGGGTGGCCTGGTCCCTGGCCATGGATGATGAGGCCTGCCAGCGGCTCGAGAAGATTTGTGGAATTGTGGCCGTGGAGTAGCCCCGATGGGTGGCTCGCCGGTCGTTTTGTGTGTGAATACGGAGTGTACAAACGAAAGGTAGATTTATGAAAGGGAAAAGCTTAGTTTCGATTAATGACCTCACCAAAGAGCAGCTCGTTGGCATACTGGACGTCGCGGAGGAGTTCGAGCGCAACCCCCGTCAGCCCCTGCTGGAGGGGCACGTGGTGGCGACGCTCTTCTTCGAGCCCTCCACGCGAACGCGCCTGAGCTTCGAGAGCGCGGTGAACCAGCTCCGCGGGCGGGTGATAGGCTTTTCCGATGCGTCCTCGTCCAGCACCTCGAAGGGCGAGTCGCTCAACGACACGATACTGACGGTGTCCAACTACGTGGACCTGATCGTCATGCGGCACCCCATCGAGGGGGCGGCCCGGCTGGCCAGCGAGGTGGCCCCCGTGCCGATAGTCAACGCGGGCGACGGGGCCAACCAGCACCCCTCGCAGACCATCCTCGACCTCTACAGCATCCGCAAGACGCAGGGCACGCTCGACGGCATCACCATCTGCATGGTCGGCGACCTGCGCTACGGCCGCACGGTGCATTCGCTGCTGCAGGCCCTCTCGCACTGGAACACCAAGTTCGTGTTCATCGCCCCGCCCGAGCTGCGCATGCCCGAGGAGTACCTCCGCCTGCTCGACCAGAAGGGTCTGCACTACGAGGAGCACAGCACCCTGGAGGACCACATCGCCGAGGTGGACATCCTCTACATGACCCGCGTGCAGCAGGAGCGCTTCTCCGACCCGCTGGAGTACGAGCGCGTCAAGAACGTCTACATCCTCCGGGCCAGCATGCTCGAGGGGGCCAAGCCCAACATGCGGGTGCTGCACCCCCTGCCCCGCGTCAACGAGATCGCCATGGACGTGGACAGCACCCCCTACGCCTACTACTTCCAGCAGGCCCGCAACGGGGTGTACGCCCGCCAGGCCATCATATCCACCATACTGGGCAAGCGGGAAATCAGGTAGCCAAATCATCACAGCAAGGAAACACAAGGAATGGAAGCGACAAGGAAAGAGCTAATCGTCAGCGCGATAGAGAACGGCACGGTGATAGACCACATCCCGGCCGACAAGGTATTCAAGGTCATTGACATCCTGGGCCTGCAGGGGATGGGCAGCCAGATGACCATCGGCGTCAACCTCGACAGCCGGACCATGGGCAAGAAGGGCATCATCAAGATTGCCGACAAGTTCTTCGAGCCAGAGGAGGTCGACCGCATCGCCCTGGTGGCCCCCCACGCCAAGCTCAACATCATACGGGGCTACCGCGTGGAGCACAAGGAGCAGGTCGAGGTCCCGGCCCAAATCGTGGGCATCGTCAAGTGCATCAACCCCAAGTGCATCACCAACGTGCAGGACGTGACCCCCAAGTTCGTGGTGGAGAGCACCAGCCCCATGCGCCTACGCTGCGCGTACTGCGACAAGGTGTCGGGGCAGGAGCAGATTTTGGAGTCAATCTAGCGATGAGCCAGCCGCAGGAACCGACTTCGCCCCCGGCCGGGCAGCCCGACGGCGCGAAGGCCACCGAGCTGTCCGCCCTCGGGGAGTTCGGCCTCATCGACCGCCTGACCCGCGACTTCCCGCCCCTGCACCCGGAGACCCGGGTGGGCATAGGCGACGACTGCGCCGTGCTCGCCCCCCCGGCGGGCCAGGAGACCGTGGTCACGACCGACCTCCTGCTGGAGGGCGTGCACTTCGACCTGACCTACTTCCCGCTCATGCACCTGGGCTACAAGGCCGTCATCGTGAACCTGAGCGACGTGTACGCCATGAACGCCCAGCCCCGGCAGATCACCGTCTCGCTGGGCATCTCCAAGCGCTTCAGCGCGGAGCAGCTCGACGAGCTCTACGCCGGCATCCTCCAGGCCTGCCGCGAGTACGAGGTCGACCTGGTGGGGGGCGACACCTCCGCCAGCCTCACGGGCCTGTGCATTTCCATCACGGCCATAGGCTACGCCCCCCGGGAGAAGCTGGTGTACCGGGGCGGGGCCAAGCCCAATGAGCTCATCTGCGTGACGGGCAACCTGGGCGCAGCCTACGTGGGCCTCCTCCTGCTCGAGCGCGAGAAGCGCGTGATGCTGGCCAACCCCGAGGGGAAGCCCCAGCTCGACGGCTACCGCTACGTGCTGGGCCGCATGCTCCGCCCCGAGGCCCGGCGCGACGCGGTGGAGCACCTCCAGGTCGCGGGCATAGTCCCCACGGCCATGATGGACGTGAGCGACGGGCTCAGCAGCGAGCTGCTCCACCTGACCAAGGCCTCCGGGGTGGGCTGCCGGGTCTACCCCGAGCGTATCCCCATCGACCGGGAGACTATGCGCGTGTGCGACGAGATGGGCATGGACCCCATCCTCGCGGCGATGAACGGGGGCGAGGACTACGAGCTGCTGTTCACCGTGCCGATGGAGCTGCAGGAGCGGGTCGATGAGCTGGGCGTGTCCATCATCGGCTACACGACCGAGGCCGAGGGACAGGCCCTCATGGTGACGGCCAGCGGCCAGGAGATACCAATAGTGGCCCAGGGCTGGAACGCCTTCCGCGAGGGGGAGGCCTAGCCTTTTGGGCAACTTTTGCACCGGCATTTGCATTCTATGGGGAAAAAATGCTACCTTCGCGCCGGTAAAAAGGTAGGAAGCAGAAATCCAGAAGGAGAAGTACAATGAAAAAGGGGATTCATCCGGAGAATTATCGCCTGGTAGCGTTCAAGGATATGTCCAACGACAAGGTCTTCCTGACCAAGTCGACCGTGAGCACGAGGGAGACCATCGAGATTGATGGGGTGGAGTATCCGCTCTTCAAGCTCGAGATCTCCAGCGCGTCGCACCCGTTTTACACCGGTAAGATGAAGCTCGTGGATACGGCCGGCCGCGTGGACAAGTTCATGAGCCGCTACAAGAAGCACATGGACAAGCAGCAGAAGAGCTAGGGGAAGCGACCCCTCTCTGCTCTCGGCCTCCCGCGGGGGGGCCTGTGGGGCTTGCGTTATGCCCATCTAGGCTACAGTGGATGTGTCTGGATGGGCTTTTTGTTGACTAAAAACTGATGGCTATGCGATGCACTCAACCCGAGCACCCGCCCTGTGGCCCCGTGGTGCTGAACGACTGGGGCATGCGTGAGGTGCTCTTCCCGCTCACCTACCTGCGCCCCGTGGGCGACCTACGCTTCGGCATCCTGCCGCAGGCGGAGAGCTGGGCCCTGGCCCTCGGCGCGGAGGCCACCTACTACCAGACGGACCAGGAGCTACGCCCCATCTTCAGACCCCTTCCCGGCCCGGGCAACACGCATCCGCTGCAGCTCAACGCCTCGGTGCTGCCGACCCTCGAGCTGGTGGAGGCAGTCCGCTCGCTGGGCATCGGCCAGGCGCTGCGCAGTGGTGAAGTCCTGCTGGCGGCCCGCTGCGATGCGCCTCTGGAAGACCCCTCCCGGGCGGACTCCCTCGAGCGGGTGGACTTCGGGGGCGAGGTGCTCCGCGTCGAGGCGCCGTGGGACATATTCAAGCTGGCGGGGCGGGCCATGGAGCTGGATTTCGCCCGCCTGACCGCTGGGCGTGCCTCCCAGCCCCTCAGCCCGACCGTCAATGTGCTCGGCACGCACCGCATCTTCCTCGAGCCGGGGGCCCGGGCGGAGTGCTGCACGCTCAACGCCACGGAGGGGCCGATATACCTCGGCCGGGATAGCGAGGTGATGGAGGGCTCGCTGGTGCGTGGGCCCTTTGCCCTCGGGGAGCACTCCGTGCTGCGGATGGGCGCGAGGGTCTACGGCCCGACGATAATCGGCCCGGAGTGCAGGGTCGGTGGCGAGGTCAGCAACGTGGTCTTCCAGGGCTACGCCAACAAGGCGCACGAGGGCTTCATCGGCAACGCGGTGATAGGCCAGTGGTGCAACCTCGGGGCGGACACCAACTGCTCCAACCTCAAGAACGACTACGGCCGGGTGAGGGTCTGGAGCGTGGCGCAGGGGCGCTTCGTCCAGACGGGGGAGCAGTTCTGCGGCCTGATCATGGGCGACCACAGCAAGAGCGGCATCAACACCATGTTCAATACCGGGACCGTCGTGGGCATGTTCTGCAACGTGTTCGGCGATGGTTTTCCCCGCACGTGGGTCCCCAGCTTCTCGTGGGGCGGGGCGGCTGGTTTCTCGGAGCACGCGCTGCCCAAGGCCCTCGCGACGGCCCGCCTGGTCATGGCGCGCCGCGGGCGGGAGCTCTCGGCGGCGGAGGAGGCGCTCATCGGCCATCTGCACGGGCGTTTTGCCGACAGGCCGGGGGCTTTCTAGCGCGCCCCCTCCGGCGGATGGGCGGTTCCGCATCGTAAACAATGCATGGGTGGATACGTTTGTCAAGCGTGTGGCGGCGGGCCTTTGGGCGGATGCCCGGTGGTCGTCGCCGCATCCTAGAGGAGAATTATTTTATGGCACAGGAAGAGAAGAAGTTCGCCGTGGAGGCTACAGTGTATCTGGCTGAGGACGGCGATGGGGGTGAGCGCTTTGTTCCCTTCATGTCGGGCTTCGAGCTGGGGAAGCACCAGGTCGAGACGCCCGAGCAGCTGCCGCTGGTGGAGCTGCGGAACAACGTGTTTTTCCCGCAGACGGTCACGCCCATCAGCATAGGGCGGAGCCGGACGCGCCGCCTGGTGAAGGAGCTGCACGAGGAGAAGAGCCTGGTGGCCATAGTGGCCCAGCGCGACCCGAAGGAGGACATCCCGGGGGTGGATGGGCTCTACGATGTGGGGACCCTGGCGGTGGTCCATCGGGTCATAGAGATGCCCGACGGCAACATCACCCTGCTGGTGGAGGGGGTACGCCGCCTCGCGGTGCGGGAGGTGGTGCAGGTGGAGCCCTTCTTCGTGGCCCGCTGCGAGGACCTGCCGGAGCTGGAGCTCAGCGAGACCATGGACAGCGAGATGGAGCGCGTCGCCAAGCTGCACCTCCTGGCCGAGGAGGCCGCGCGCTACTTCGGCGAGACCTTCCCGGCCATCGTGGCCCCGGTGCAGAGCCTCTCGCGGATGCAGAACCCGACCATGCTGATGAACTTCATCGCCATGCAGCTGAGCATCGGCACCCGCGACAAGCAGGAGCTCCTGGCCAAGCCCAGCCTCGAGGCGCGCGTTGTCGCCCTGCTGCAGATCATCAGCATGGAGATGATGGCCATGGAGCTGCGCGAGGAGATACAGCAGCGCACCAAGACGGAGATGGAGCAGCAGCAGCGGGAGTTCATCCTCCAGCAGCAGATACGCACCATCCAGGATGAGCTGGGCGAGGGCGATGAGGACGACTACGAGAAGTTCGAGGCCGCCGGCAAGAAGCTCAAGCTGGCCAAGCCGGTGCGCGAGGCCTTCAACCGCGAGCTGCAGCGCCTGCGCAAGCTCAACCCCATGGCGCCGGACTACTCGATACAGACGGCCTACCTCCAGCTCTTCACCGAGCTGCCCTGGGGCAAGTTCTCCAAGGACAACTACGACCTGCAGCGCGCCAAGACCATCCTCGACGAGGACCACTTCGGCCTGGAGAAGGTCAAGGACCGCATCCTCGAGTTCCTGGCCGTGCTCAAGCTCAAGAACAACCTCAAGTCCCCCATCCTCTGCCTGTACGGCCCTCCCGGGGTGGGGAAGACGAGCCTGGGCAAGTCCATCGCCCGCGCCCTGGGCCGGAAGTACGCCCGCATATCGCTGGGCGGGGTGCACGACGAGAGCGAGATACGGGGCCACAGGCGCACCTACATCGGCGCGATGCCCGGGCGCATAGTCCAGAACCTGCGGAAGGTCAAGAGCAGCAACCCCGTCTTCATCCTCGACGAGGTCGACAAGCTGACCAGCAGCCCGATGGGCGACCCGGCCAGCGCCCTGCTCGAGGTGCTGGACCCGGAGCAGAACACCACCTTCCACGACAACTACCTGGAGGTGGAGTACGACCTCTCGCGCGTGCTCTTCATCACCACGGCCAACGACGTGTCCGCCATCCCGGCGGCCCTCCGCGACCGCATGGAGATGATCGAGATGACGGGCTACCTGATGGAGGAGAAGGTGGCCATAGCCCGCGACCACCTCATCCCCAAGCAGCTGGAGGAGCACGGCGTGAAGGCCGAGCAGTTCGCCGTGGGCGATGAGCTGCTCGAGCGGGTCATCACCGAGTACACCCGCGAGAGCGGGGTGCGGAAGCTCAACCAGGAGCTGGCCCGCATGGTGCGCCACCGGGCCCGCTTCATCGCGGGCGACGAGCCCTACGAGCCCCGCCTGACCCTCGAGGACCTGCGGGCCAGCCTGGGCACGCCCCGCTTCCTCAAGGAGGTGTACGACGGCTCCGCGGTGGTGGGCGTGTCCGTGGGCATGGCCTGGACCCAGGTCGGCGGGCAGATACTCTACGTGGAGTCCAGCCTCTCGCCCGGGGAGGGCAAGCTGACCATGACCGGCAGCCTGGGCAACGTGATGAAGGAGTCGACCACGATAGCCCTCCAGCTCATCAAGGCCCGCCAGGCCGAGCTCGGCATCGCGGCCGAGATGTTCAAGAGCCACGATGTGCACGTCCACGTACCTGAGGGGGCCATCCCCAAGGACGGGCCGAGCGCCGGGGTCACCATGCTCACCTCGCTGGTGTCGTCCTACACCGGGAGGCCCCCCCGCTCCGGCATCGCCATGACGGGCGAGATCACCCTCCGGGGCAAGGTGCTACCCGTCGGCGGCATCAAGGAGAAGATCCTGGCGGCCAAGCGGGCGAACCTGAGCCACATCGTGCTGCCGGCCGACAACCGCAAGGACATAGAGGAGATCAAGGAGATGTACATCAGGGGCCTGGAGTTCAGCTACGTGGAGGACGCCAAGCAGCTGCTGGGCATCGTCTTCTAGGCTAACCTTCTTCTAGATAGCCCCCCGTCCCCTCCGGGGAAAACGGATTATTCTTACCTTGCGACGCATTCTCCGGATGACCCCTGCGCCATCGGCCGGAGGTGCGGGGTAAATCGAGATGTATGGATAAGGAGAGCAGCGTTCGCATCACACGGGAGGAGATTCTGGCCCTCGGGCGGGAGACCATCCGGACGGAGGGGGAGGCCATCCTGGCCCTCCAGCGCTACCTGGGTGAGGACTTCCACCAGGCCGTGCTGACCCTCCTGCACATGGAGGGCCGGGCCATCATCACCGGCATCGGCAAGAGCGCCATCATCGCCCAGAAGATAGTGGCCACGCTCAACTCCACGGGCACGCCGTCGGTCTTCATGCACGCCGCGGATGCCATACACGGCGACCTGGGCATCGTCCAGCCCGGCGATGTCCTCATCTGCCTCTCCAAGAGCGGCACCACCCCCGAGATCAAGGTCCTGGTCCCCCTCCTCAAGATGATGGGCAACCCCCTCATCGCCATCGTCTCCAACACCGACAGCTACCTGGCCCAGCAGGCCAAGCTCGTCCTCCCGGCCACCGTCGAGCACGAGGCCTGCCCCAACAACCTGGCCCCCACCACCTCCACCAGCGCCCAGCTCGTCATCGGCGATGCCCTGGCCGTCACCCTCCTCAAGGCCCGGGGCTTCACCCCCTCCGACTTCGCCCGCTACCACCCCGGGGGCGCCCTCGGCAAGCGGCTCTACCTGCGCGTCGATGACATCCTCGACCACGAGACCCTCCCGGCCGTGGGCCCGGACGACAACCTCTCCCGCCTCATCGTCGAGATATCCAGCAAGCTCCTGGGCGCAACCGCCGTGCTCGGGCCAGCGGGCGAGCTGCTCGGCATCGTGACCGACGGCGACCTCCGCCGCATGCTCCAGCGCAAGCTCGACATCGAGACCACCCTCGCGCGCGACATCATGTCGACGCAGCCCCACACGATAGCGAGCGACGAGCTGGCCATCAACGCGTTCAACCGGATGGAGCGGCACAAGATCACCCAGCTTATCGTCCTGAACCAGGGTCGCTACGCCGGCATGCTCCACCTGCATGACCTCCTGCGGGAGGGCATAATAGGCTAGAATAAGTTCTGAAATTACTGTATGCGATTTGTACGTTTCCCCATATTCCTCTTCATCCTACTCTTCACCTTCCTCAGCGCCTCGGCCCAGTCGACCCGCGTGCGCGGCAAGATAGTCGATGCCGACACGGGCGAGCCCCTGGCCTTCATCGGGGTCACGGTCAAGGGGAAGCCCATCGGCACCATCACCGACGACCAGGGGATATACTTCCTGGAGACGCGGACCAGCTTCGACACCCTGGTCTTCAGCTACATCGGCTACCAGAGCCAGCAGCGCAGGGTGCAGCCCGGGAAGTTCCAGTACGTCAACATCAGCCTCAAGGCCGAGAACATCCAGGTGGAGGAGGTCGTGGTGCGGCGCGAGCGTAGCCCGGCCCTCCGCGTCCTCGACTCGGTCATCGCCCACAAGGCACGCAACGACCCCCGGGGCATCGACCGCTACCGATGCCGGGTCTACAACAAGCTCCAGGTCGACCTCAACAACATCGACTCCAGCACCTTCGACCTGGCCCCCTTCCGCTCCCTGGCCTTCCTGCGCCAGCAGCTCGACACCAACGCCGCAACGGGCAAGGTGTACCTCCCGGCCTTCATGTCCGAGGCCGTCTCCACCGACTACTACCAGCGCGACCCCCGGAAGGTCCGAGAGGTCATCGAGGCCTCACGCCTCTCCGGCGTGGAGAACGACGGCTTCGACCAGTTCATGGGCGGGCTCTACCAGGACATCAACCTCTACGACAACTTCATCAACATCTTCGACAAGGGCCTGGTGAGCCCCATCAACAGCAGCGGACCCCTGTACTACCGCTACTTCCTGGTCGACTCCTCAGTCCGCCACGGCGTCAAGCACTACCAGATATCCTTCAAGCCCCGCCGCCGGGGCGAGCCCACCTTCAAGGGCTACATCTGGGTCGACACCGTCCACTACGCCCTGGTCGAGGCCAAGATGGAGCTCACCGACGCCAACCTCAACTTCGTCAACTACCTGCTGCTCACCGAGGAGAGCGTGCTGGTGGACGACTCGGTCTACTTCCCCCGCCGCAAGCAGTTCTTCATGGATGTCACCGTGGATAGGTTCCTGGGCGACTACACCATGGGCCTCTTCGGCCGCAAGACCGTGCTCTACGACTCGGTGAAGCTCGGCGAGCCCATGCCCCGCGCCATCGCCCGCAACCCCAACGAGGTCATCCTCCGGAAGCAGATCGACACCGACGACTCCGCGGCCTGGAACAGGCTCCGCCCCGTGGAGCTCTCCCGCCAGGAGAAGCAGATATACCGCATGGTCGACACCGTCAAGAGCCTCCCCTTCTACACCGCCGCCCGAACGCTGGTGCGCACCTTCGCCCTGGGCTACATCCCCCTGAAGTACGTCGAGATCGGCCGGATATACAACTTCTACAGCCACAACCCCATAGAGGGGCACCGCGCCCTCTTCGGCCTACGAACCACCCGCGAGCTCTGGGAGCCCGTGCGCCTGAGCGGCTACGCGGCCTACGGGTTCAAGGACAGGGACTGGAAGTGGATGGGCCAGCTCGAGTGGGTGCAGAGCCGCTACCCCTGGCGGAAGTTCACCCTCCGGGCCAAGTACGACATGGTGACCCTCGGGGAGGACCCCGACCGCCTCTCGCAGAACAACATCCTGGGCACCATCCTGCGGCGCAAGTGGAACTACATGTACACCCCCGTGCGGAGCTACAGCCTGGACTACTACCACGAGGTCTACAGCGGCCTCAGCATGGAGGCCGGGCTGGGCTTCCACACCATCTACGCCACCCCCTACGTCACCTTCAACGAGCCGGATGGCACCGCCCACCGGGTGTTCGAGTACCCCGAAATCGAGTTCGGCATACGGTGGAAGCACAAGGAGAAGTTCATCACCAACCGCTATGAGCGACGGGCCGCCTCGAGCAAGTACCCCGCCCTGTCGCTCCGCCTGACGGGCGCCCCCGGCCTGGGCCGCTTCTTCACCTACCCCTACCTCAAGGCCGAGGGGCAGTTCGACTGGAAAGTCCCCTTCAACCCCATCGGCTTCTCCCGCTTCATCCTCACGGGGGGCTACGTCCTCGGCGATGTGCCCTACCCCCTGCTCAAGCTCCACGAGGGCTCGGAGACCTACGGCCTCTCGCGCTACGGCTGGAACATGATGGGCTACTACGAGCTGGCCTCCGACCGATGGGCCTCCCTGGTCTGGGAGCACCACTTCAACGGTCTGCTATTCAACCATGTCCCCCTCCTCCGCGAGCTGCAGATCCGCGAGGTCGTGGCTGGCAAAATCCTGACGGGCGATGTGCGCCCCGCCAACCTCCAGCGCTTCACGCCCCCGGCCAGCCTGGAGGGCATCGGGCGGATACCCTACATCGAGCTCTCGGCCGGGGTTGAGAACATCCTCCACCTGATCCGCATCGATGCCGTGTGGCGACTGACCCACAACGGCCCCAATAGGTCCTTCCCCCTGGGTCTCCGGGCGGGCATATACTTCCAGCTCTAGCTAGCCATGCTCTACTTTACACATCCTTTCGCCCGTACGTTCCACCTTCTGCTCCTTCTGCTCGCGAGCGGCGCGCTCTCCGGCTGCGGCCTGGACGCGCATCGGCAGGGAATGGTCCGCCGGGTGAACCTCCCGGGTGGCTGGCAGGCCACCGGGCTGCCCTACCGCCTCGGCGGGGAGGAGGCTCCGTTGCCCGGCGCCCTCGGGCTGGACAGCCTCAGCCTGGCGGAAATCTACATCTACGGGCATGACACCTGCCGGCTCCTCCCCAGCCCGGGTGGCCCGCACCTGAGCCTCCGCTGGGCCTACGATGAGCACAGCAACGAGCTGACCCTTAGCCGTATGGACGATGATGGGGCGGAGGCCGAACTGTACGCCACCCTGCGGATAATTCCCCAGGATACGCTGCTGTACGTCGGGGTGGGTACGGACCCGGCCAGCGGCAAGACGCTCTACAAGCCCTTCCGGCGCGTCTACTGGTTCTACTAGGGTTGCATATCCATCTCGCCCAGCTTTGGGCACCATTCTTCGGCATTAGGAAAAGCGAGAGCGGCGGCGACCCCTACGGGCCGTCGCCGCTCTCGCGTATTCCGTCGTGGGTGGGTGGCCTAGAAGAGGCGGTTCTTCTCGCGGTCCTTGATGACGGTGCCGAATATCTTGTGCTGTATCTCCTTTCGCTTGGGGTCGTTGGAGAGGATGGTGACGACGCGGCTGATGGCCTGGGGCTTGGGCTCTATGCGGAAGAAGACCTTGATCTCGCCGGTCTTCCCGGGCAGGATGGGCCCCTTGGGGTAGGACTTGATCTCGGTGCCGCAGCAGCCGCTGACGCTCTGGAGTATGAGGGGCGCATCGCCGCTGTTGTGCACGGTGAAGGCGACGTTGCCGGTGCCCTCGTGGAGCTCCTTGATCTGGATCTGGCCCATCTTGATGGTGTCGGGGGTGACCTCTATCTGGGGGGCCTTGGCCCAAGCCGTGGCGGGGAGCAGGGCCAGCGCGAGCAGGGGCAGGAGGGCGAGTACGGGAAGGATTCGCTTCATAGTTCCTAATGGATTTGGTTACCGTAAGAGTAAACGTCGTGCGGGGAGCTTTGTTGCCCGGAGCGCGGTAAAAGAAATAATCGTATATTTGCGTGACCTTTGATTCGGAACACAAGTATGATGACAATGACTGAGCGATTGGCGCGTGTGCATGCGCTCGTGGGGGGGGCGCGAGGCTGCCTACTGGCCCTGTTGCTGGGCCTGGGGGTGCTTCTCCCGCTGGCCTCGCATGGGCAGATGAGTAAGATAGAGCAGGCGAATGCCTTCTACCGGGCCGGGGGCTACATGTCGGCCCTGCCGCTGTACAAGGAGGTGATGGAGACGGTGAACAAGGATGAGCTGGGGGACTACCTCTTCAAGATCGGGGAGTGCTACCGCCTCACGGGGCAGTACCGCCAGGCGACCATCTGGTACCACAAGTCGATACTGCGCGATTTCCGCGACCCGAAGGTGCATCTCTACTACGCGCAGTGTCTGCTGGCCGTGGAGAAGTACGACGAGGCGAAGGTGGAGTTCGAGAACTACAAGAAGCTGATGCCCAACGATGAGCGGGCGGCCAACGGGCTGGAGTCGGTGGAGCTGGCCAAGTCGTGGTCCGAGTCGCCCACCGGGTACAAGATCCGCAACATGCGCTCCATCAACAGCAAGTACAACGACTACGGCCCCGTCTACGGCTCGAAGGACTACCGTACGCTGTTCTTCACCTCCTCGCGCGAGGAGGCCACCGGGAAGAAGTACCACGCCGGCACTGGGGAGAAGTTCAGCGACATCTTCGTCTCGCTGAGCAACGGGGCGGGGCGCTGGAGCAAGCCCCAGCTCATGAAGGGCTCGGTCAATACGGAGGTGGAGGAGGGGACACCGGGGGTCAACTCCAGCTTCACCAATTTCTACTTCACGCAGTGCAAGTCGACCAAGAAGCGGCGGAAGAAGACCGACCACCTGGGCTGCCAGATCTACGAGGCGCGGCAGACCGGCCAGGGCTTCGACGAGGCCAAGCTCATACCCATAGCCCCCGACTCCGTCGTGGTGGCCCACCCGGCCATCTCGCCCGACGGGCTACAGCTCTACTTCACGAGCGACCTCCCGGGGGGCTTCGGCGGCACCGATATCTGGATGGTGAGCCGCACCAGCGTCGACGGGGCCTGGGGCAAACCCATGAACATGGGCTCGGCCTTCAACACCTCCGGCAACGAGATGTTCCCCTACGTCCACGCCGACGGCACGGTCTACTTCTCCTCGGACGGCCTGCCGGGCATGGGGGGGCTGGACATCTTCAAGGCCACACCCCGCAGCGACAGCAGCTTCAAGGTTGAGAACATGCGCGCGCCGGTGAACTCCTCGAGCGACGACTTCGGCATCACCTTCCAGGCCGAGCGGGAGGAGGGCTTCTTCTCCTCGAACCGGCCGAAGGGGCGGGGGGGCGACGACATCTACTGGTTCTACCTCGCGCCGCTGACCTTCAACATGGCGGGCACCATCCAGGATGAGAAGGAGGGCAAGCCGCTCCAGGGCGTGAAGGTCCGCCTGGTGGGCAGCGACGGCTCCATCCAGTACGTCCGCACGAATTCCAAGGGCCAGTACAAGTTCATGCTCTCGCCCAACACGGAGTACGTGGTGGTGAGCATGGTGAAGGGCTACCTGAATGGCAAGACGAAGGTGTCGACCAAGGGGCTCTCGGCCAGCAAGGACTTCGAGCAGATCGTGAAGATGAGCTTCGCCGGGGGCGGGAAGGCCATCTCGATTCCGAATATCTTCTACGATGTGGGTAAGCACGAGCTGCGGCCTGAGTCGGGCGAGGCGCTCCAGCAGCTGGTCCAGCTCCTGAACGACAACCCCCAAATCAAGGTGGAGATAGGCTCGCACACCGACGCGGTGGGCTCCGAGAAGTTCAACTACCAGCTATCCAAGCGTCGTGCGCAGTCGGTGGTCCGCTACCTCATAGAGCAGGGCGTGACGGCCAGCCGCCTACGGCCCAAGGGCTACGCCGCGACCCTGCCCGCCGTGGTGAACGAGGCTGACCACGAGCGGCATCCCTTCCTGCCAGTAGGCCAGAAGCTCGACGCGAAGTACATCCGCCGCCTAACCGAGCCGCAGCAGGAGGTGGCAAGGCAGATAAACCGACGCACGACCTTCCGGGTTATCGCGGAGAGCGATGACGAGCCGGGTGTCTAACATTAGGGCTGGTAGAGCAGAGGGAGGTATCCAATGGCAAGGAAACGCATGATACAACTAGTACTCCTCGCGCTACTCCTACCCCTTCTGGTGGCCGGTGGCCCGGCGAGCGCGCAGAAGTTCTACCAATGCCAGGTAGGCGAGGTGGCCGATGTCAAGGTGTGGGCGGCGGAAACGCCGGAGGAGGCCGATTTCTGGGCCTACTTCGTGTACGATGCCTCCGAGCTGGGTGGGCCTGGTGTGGTCATGCAGGTGCCGACGGCGGCGGAGGCGGCCTTCAAGCTGACCTTCGTGGACAAGCAGGAGGAGGCGGACTTCTCGCTCTGGCTGATAGAGGACAAGGCCAAGGCCGGCTGGCATAGGCCAGAGAGGTCCCGGGTGCTCGACAAGTACATCAAGAAGAAGTAGGAGCGTAGGAATGGCATCATCGCGCTACATGCAGCGTGGCGTTTCGTCCCAGAAGGAGGATGTGCACGCCGCGATATCCCGGCTCGATAAGGGCCTCTTCCCCAAGGCTTTCTGCAAGATTAGCCCCGACATCCTGGGAGGGGATGAGGACTACTGCGTGATCATGCATGCGGATGGGGCGGGGACGAAATCCTCGCTGGCCTACGCGTACTGGCGCGAGACGGGCGACCTGTCCGTGTGGCGGGGGATAGCCCAGGATGCCATCGTCATGAACCTGGACGACCTCCTGTGCGTGGGGGTGACCGACGACATTCTGCTCTCCTCGACGATAGGGCGCAACAAGCGGCTCGTGCCCGGCGAGGTCATCAGCGCCATCATTGAGGGCACGGAGGAGGTCTGCGCCATGCTGCGGAGCCACGGGGTGAACATCCGGCTGACAGGGGGCGAGACGGCCGATGTGGGCGACCTGGTGCGCACCGTAATCGTGGACAGCACCGTGGTGGCCCGCCTGCCGAGACGGGAGGTCATCTCCAACGACAGGATAGCCCCCGGCGATGTGATTGTGGGGCTAAGCTCCTTTGGCCAAGCGAGCTACGAGACGGAGTACAACGGCGGGATGGGGAGCAATGGCCTCACGTCCGCCCGCCACGACGTGTTCTCCAAGCTGGTGGCCGAGCGCTTCCCGGAGACCTACGACGGGGGGATAGACCCCGAGCTGGTCTACAGCGGCTCGCTGGGGCTGACGGATGCCGTGGAGGGCAGCCCGCTGGATGCGGGGCGGCTGGTGCTCAGCCCGACGCGCACCTACGCGCCGGTAATCCGTGAGGTCCTCGCGCAGCTCGGGCAACGTGTACACGGCCTGGTGCACTGCTCCGGCGGGGCGCAGACGAAGGTGTTGCACTTCGTGGAGGGGCTGCGCGTGGTGAAGGATGCGCTCTTCCCCACGCCCCCGCTCTTCCGGCTCATTCAGCGGGAGTCGGGTACGGATTGGCGGGAGATGTATCAGGTCTTCAACATGGGCCACCGGATGGAGGTCTACCTCCCCGAGGAGCACGCGCAGACGGTGGTGGATATCGCCCAGGGCTACGGGGTGGATGCCCGGGTGGTGGGGCGATGCGAGGCGAAGGAGGGTAGGGCAGAGGTGCTGATTGTCTCGCCGCACGGGGAGTTCCGCTACGGGGGGTAGCCGGTAGAGGCCAGAGCCAGAGTTTTGGTTTCCCTTTTTGGGTGGCTTCTCGGTTTTACGAGCTGCATCTAGTAAATTTACGAGCCGTATCTAGTAAAATCTGCACGAAAGGGCTACCTTCGCGCCATTGGCTTGCTTAGCAATGGATTATGGAGTATAGCAGACCGCAGCTTCGGGAGCTGAAGGAGCGTATTCTGGCCCCGCGGCGGCAGCTGCAGATGCTGGTGGGGCCTCGGCAGGTGGGGAAGACGACCATGGTGGGCCAGCTGCTCAGGGGGCTGTCGATGCCAGTTGTGTCCGTCTCGGCCGATGGCGTGCTGACCGACGGGCGGGCGTGGATATCGCAGGTGTGGAGCAATGTGCGGCGTTTGCTGGCCGAGGGGGCGGGGGAGGCGCTGCTGGTGATAGACGAGGTGCAGAAGGTGGACCAGTGGAGCTCGGTGGTCAAGGCGGAGTGGGATGCCGATACGCGCGATGGCCTCGGCCTGAAGGTTCTGCTCCTGGGCTCGTCGACCCTGCTGATTGATAGGGGCTTGAGCGAATCCCTCATGGGTCGTTTCCGCCTCATGAGGCTGGGCCACTGGTCGTACAGGGAGATGGCCGATGCCTTCGGCTGGTCGCTGGAGCAGTACGTCTACTTCGGCGGCTATCCGGGTTCGGCGGGCTTCATCGACCGTGAGGACGATTGGTACGACTACGTTCTGCACTCGCTCGTCGAGCCGACAATCTCGCTCGATGTCCTCATGATGTCCCAGGTCAACAAGCCCATGCTGCTCCGCCGCGCCTTCGAGCTGGGCTGCGCCTACTCCGGGCAGCTGCTCTCCTACACCAAGATGCTCGGGCAGCTTCAGGATAAGGGCAACACGACCACCCTCTCGCACTACCTCAAGCTGCTGGACGAGGCGGGCCTGCTGGGGGCGCTGGAGAAGTACGCGGGGGAAGAGCTGCGACGGCGGGCCTCCATCCCGAAGTTTCAGGTATACAACAGCGCGCTGCTCGCGGCGCAGGGGCATGGGTCGTTCCAGTCGGCGCGGCTGGATGGTAGGGAGTGGGGGCGGCGCGTCGAGTCGGCCGTTGGTGCGCACCTGCTCAACCAGTGCATGGGGGGCGCGCTGCGGCTCTACTACTGGCGGGATGGGGGGCAGGAGGTGGACTTCGTGCTGGAGCACCGTGGGCGGGTGGTGGCCCTCGAGGTGAAGTCGAACGCCGCCGGGATGAAGCGTGGGATGGAGGCTTTTGTGCGGCGATTTAGCCCCCACCGAACGTACCTTGTGGGTGAGGCTGGCTTGCCGCTGGGGGATTTCCTCAGCATGGATGCGCGGGGGCTATTCTAGGCCTCGGGTCAGCCTATCTCCGCCATCAGCCGTATCGTTTCGCCCAGCGCGTGCACGATGCGCGCGTAGTGCTCGATGTCGTCGAAGGACAGGCATCGGGGTGGCTCGCCCTTCTTTGCCTTGCGGTCCTTGAGCCACTTCTGCGCGGGCTGGTAGCCGCCGATGTAGAGCTCCCAGACCGCCTTCGGCACGCCCTCGAAGTGCTGGGTGTCGTTGATGTAGACCCGGCCGTCGGCCCAGCGTATTGCTTCCACCGCGCAGTCGCCCTCCACGGGGAAAGTGCATGCCAGTGGCCACGACTGGGCGTTCTCCATGAGGTGCAGCGCGCGTAGCTGCCCGCCGAGGGTTACCAGCCGCAGGTACTCTTTCCTATCGGTGGGGTAGGGGATGCGCGGGAAGTCTATCTTGAGGAATTCCTTGTACCGCTCGCGGTAAGTGAGTGAGTGGAGCGTGGCGTAGATGTAGTCAAAGAGCTGGAGGGGCTCGACCATTTCGTCGAGGGCCTGTTCGATTTTGGATAGCTCGGCGGGATTGAGGTTGGGGACGAGGCGGTGGGGGGAGGGGGTTGCTTCTGACATGCTGAGCTCCAGCGCGGAGGTGGATTCGAGGTGGTAGAGGGGGAAGGCGTAGTCACCGCCCTGCGTGCCCGGGCTAGACCAGCTTCTGAAGTCGATGATATTCCTCGACACGAAGCAGGGTGCGGATGCATCTTTTGGATGACCGAGCTTGCATATCAGGGCCAAATTCTGAGGATGTGACAGGTGAAAAAAATTTTCGAATCGTGGCCTGGCCACGATTCCGTTTGTAGTACCTGTGTAGTAGAGGAATTTCGTGTCGAAGGGGCGGTAGCCTATTGGTCGGATGAGCTCGGGCTTTAGGGTCTGGCCTACATCTGCCTTTGCCCGGGCGATGGACCAGTCGCGGGTGTCCGTCAGGCCATACTTGGTCCGCAGTTCCTCCTCTGGTAGGGCGATGAGGTCCCTGATGCGCCTCTCTACCTGCTTGGGACTATCGCAGATGAGGAAGGCATCCTTCGTGGTGACTATGCCGACTGAGCTTTGTGGTATTAGCTCGTTGATGGCGAAGCTCGCCTGGTATTCCTCCTCCAGCTCGAAATCCTTGGGCACGAAGAAGTACTGCGGGGCCCTGGGCTGCAGCTCCTGCCATGGCACGCTGCCCAGGCTACCCGCATCTAGGTAAGCAAACTTATCCTCCCTCGTGCCGAGTAGCTCGTGGTGGAATACGCAGCCCATTCCTTTCCCTTTTGTTCCAGAGCTCACGAAGATGCCGATGCTCACCCCCTGCATGATGTCGAAGACGTTCTCATCCTTGCCACCGTCGCGGGTGGTCTCCCTCTTGCGGGCGTTGCCGTGGAGGTCGAGGAGGTAGATCGTGTCGAAGGTCCGGAGCAGCTGCCATCGCATGCCGCGGAAGGTGGGGTTGTCGAGGTAGCCGTGGGGGGTGATGAAGGCCAGCACGCCGCCCTCGGGGTTGCGCTCAATGTAGTGCTGGCCCATGCGGATGAACTTCACGTAGTCGTCATTGAGCCACTTGGGGTTGCGCTCGTCGAGCTTCCGCAGGCCGCCCGGCTCGGTCTTGTAGCTCTGCATTAGGTCCATTATCCATTGGCTCTTGTTGGTGCTCGCGCCGTTGTAGGGCGGGTTGCCGAGCATGACCATGACGGGAGCGATGCGCTTGATGGCATTGGCGGCGTTGGCCTCGCGCGAGAGCCAGGAGGCGAAGAGGTTGCGCGTGTCTGGATGCTCGTTCTCCAACGCATCGGTGAGGTAGATGCGGATGCGGGGTGTCTGGTCAGGGGGCGGGGTGTAGCCCGTGTTGCGGAGCTGGCTCTCGAGATTGAGGTGCGCAATGGCATAGGGGGCCATGAGCAGCTCGAAGCCGTAGAGGCGGGGGAGGAGGTGTTGTTCTACGTAGCCCTGCCATGCGCCCTTGTTGCTCTTGAACTTGGTGTGAATCTGGCGCACGACTTCGGCCAGGAAGGTGCCCGTGCCGGTGGCTGGGTCAAGTATTTGCACGCGGTGGTGGGGGGCGGTGGCCGTGGAGCTGTCAGCCAGGCCCTTGGCCAGCCCGAAGTCACGGATGAGGATTTCATCCACGGCCCGCACGATGAAGCTGACTACAGATTGAGGGGTATACCATACGCCCTTCGTCTTGCGTAGGTCAGGGTCGTATGCAGTCAGGAAGTCCTCGTAGAAGTGGATGATGGGGTCGTGGGTCTCGTCGTGCATGACGGCCTGGGTATCCACATAGTTGAAGGTGGTGGCTAGGTCGTCGACTATCCACGCATAGCGGGGGTCGAGGTCGAAGGTGGCAATGGTCTGGAATACCTGTCGAAGGAAGGGATTGGACTGGGGGATTAGGGTGGCGGCGTTTTGCCGGGTGAATTGGTCCCCCGTGCTGTCGTTAATCCGTGCGGCGAAGAGGCCGTAGGTAATGGTCTGGGCGTAGAGGTCGGCGAAGGCGTTCGGGCTGAGGTCGTGGATGAGCACGTGGCGGAAGGCCTTGAACTGGTCCACGATGGGAACATTGGTTTCCTCACTCAATGCATCCAGCGGCGACTCCTCCGCCTCTTCATCGAGTTCGTAGCCGGCGAGAATGCGGTCGATGGTCTGGGCTAGCAACCGCGCCTTCCCGGCCATGATCTGGGCCAGCTGCTGTGCGGAGGCGATGCCCTGGGGCTGGGCGATGCGGATGTGGCCCACCACCAGCTCCATGAACTTCCCCTCGTTCTCCTTGATGTGTACGATTTTGCCCCCTTTGAGCTCCCCGATGCGCACGCTGTCGACGAATTCGCCCCCCTGGTAGACGTGGAAGTCGAGGTAGTCGGTGAATATCAGGTTCTCGAGCGCCTCTTTGTACCTATCGAATTGCTCCCGGTTGGCCCTCCGGCCATCGAGGTCGGGGTCGCCGATGTCCTTGGCCTCGATGAAGGCCACGGTGAGCTTGCTGCCCCTCGCGCTGATGATGTAGTCGGGCGCGCCGCAGGCGATGCGCTTGGGCTCGTTGGTGGTGCTGTGGCCGGGGAGTAGGGCGGTGAGCAGGCCCTGTAGGTGAGGTCGGTAGGAGTGCTCGGTGGCCTTGCCCTGCTGGAGGGTGGCGTTGAGCTGCTGGATGTATTCCTTGATGGTCATGCGGCGCTTGCTTTTCGGGCGTAAAGGTAGGGAAAAAGGGGCTACGTGGAATGCCCCACATAGCCCCTCCAATTCTGGTCTATGGCCGATGCCTAGTGGTACCGGCCCATCTTCAGCATGGCGATCTCATCCTCCTCCAGGAAGCGCCACTCCCCGCGGGGGAGGTTCTTCTTGGTCAGCCCGGCGTAGTACACCCGGTCGAGCTTCACCACCTTGTAGTCCAGCGCCTCGAAGAGCCGACGGACCACCCGGTTCTGCCCGGAGTGCAGCTCCACGCCCACCACCGACTTGTCCTCGGGTCGGGTGTAGTCGATGCTATCCACCCTCACCACGCCCACCTCGGTCTCGATGCCCTCCAGGAGCCGCGCCATGTCGTCCTGGGTCACGTTCCTGTCCAGCCCCACCTCGTAGATCTTGCTCTTGGCGTAGGAGGGGTGGGTGAGCTGCTCGGTGAGCTCCCCGTCGTTGGTCATGAGCAGCAGGCCGGTGGTGTTGCGGTCTAGCCGACCGACGGGGTACACCCGCTCGGAGCATGCCCCCTCGATGATGTCGAGCACGGTGCGCCCGGCGTTCGGATCCTCCAGGGTGCAGAAGCAGTCCTTGGGCTTGTTCATCAGGATGTACACCTTGCGCTCCCGCTTCAGCACCTCCCCCTTGAAGGTGATTTCCTGCTCGGCCGGGGTGACCTTCGTGCCGAGGGTGGTGACCACCTGCCCGTCGACCATCACCTCGCCCTGCTCTATGAGTAGGTCGGCGTCCCGCCGCGCGCATACCCCGCAGTGGGCTATGTAGCGGTTGAGGCGCATGGGCTTCGTGGGGTCAAATACGGCCACGGGTTGCTCCTGCTTCTTCCTGCGGGGCCTGCGGTCATCCCGACGGTCGAAGCGGTCATCGGAGCGTTCGAAGCGCCCCGCCCCGCGGCGTGAAAAGCGGTTGTCCCTCCTGTCGTCCCTTCCGTACCTGCTCTCCCTTCTATCGTCCCTTCCGTACCTACTTTCCCTCCTATCATCCCTACTTTCCCTCCTATCATCCCTTCCGAACCGACTTTCCCTTCTGTCGTCCCTTCCATACCTGCTTTCCCTTCTATCGTCCCTTCCGTACCGGCTTTCCCTTCTATCGTCCCTTCCGTACCGGCTTTCCCTTCTGTCGTCCCTTCCGAACCGGCTCTCCCTTCTGTCGTCCCTTCCGTATCGGCTCTCCCTCCTATCGTCCCTTCCATACCTGCTCTCCCTTCTATCGTCCCTTCCGTATCGGCTCTCCCTCCTATCGTCCCTTCCATACCTGCTCTCCCTCCTGTCGTCGCTTCCGTATCGGCTCTCCCTCCTGTCGTCCCTTCCGTACCTGCTCTCCCTCCTGTCATCGCTTCCGAACCTGCTTTCCCTTCTGTCGTCCCTTCCATACCTGCTCTCCCTTCTATCGTCGCTTCCGAACCTGCTCTCCCTCCTGTCGTCCCTTCCGAACCTGCTCTCCCTTCTATCATCGCTTCCATACCTGCTTTCCCTTCTGTCATCGCTTCCGTACCTGCTCTCCCTCCTGTCATCGCTTCCGAACCGGCTCTCCCTTCTATCGTCCCTTCCGAACCGGCTTTCCCTCCTGTCGTCCCTTCCATACCGACTTTCCCTTCTATCGTCCCTTTCGAACCGGCTCTCCCTCCTGTCGTCCCGCCTATCATCCCGACGCTCAGGCCGCCGTCCCCCCATCATCCGCTCCTCCTCGCTATCGTAGGGTTGCTGCGGCTCGGGTTCGGGCGTCGCGGGCTGCACGTAGTTGAACTCCCGTTTAGCTGTCCGTGGGCGGTAGCTGCCCGACTCCTCACGGCGGGCAGGGCGCTCCGCGTACTCGCGTCGCTCCTCCCTTTCGTCCTGCGCCCTCTCCTCTCGGGGGGCCATCGTAGCGCGCCGGGTGCGCGGCATGTACTGCCGGGCTGGCTCCTCGCTACGGCCACGTCCGCTTCGGCCATCCTCCCGACGGTCACCGCGGCTCCTTCTGCTCATTCTGTCTTCCATGTAGTCCAAATTTCTCTTCTGTTACTTGCTATAGAACTGTTGTAGCATTTGTTAATCCGCGGCAAAGGTACTAACTTTCGCCCACAATCCCGTACCACGAGGGGCTTCGCCCGGGCGTGGCCCACCGTGGATGGTCAAAACAAGCTAAAAATCTCTGGAGAATGCAGCACGCTAAAACGCCCACAGTGGCGCTGGTGTACGACTTCGACGGCACCCTCTCGCCCAAGAACATGCAGGAGTACGACTACCTCAAGGCCATCGGCGTGGCCAGCTCGGAGGACTTCTGGGACAAGTGCGCCCGCATGGTCCAGCAGTACAACGCCAGCAACATACTCTGCTACATGAAGCTCATGCTCGACAAGGCCCGGGCCGAGGGCGTGAGCCTCAAGCGCGAGCAGTTCCGCGCCTTCGGCGCGTCGGTGGAGCTCTACCCCGGCGTGCTCGAGTGGTTCGGCCACATCAACAGCCTGGGCCAGGAGCTCGGCCTGCGCATCGAGCACTACATCAACTCCTCCGGCCTGGCCGAGATGATAGAGGGCACTCCCATCGCCCAGCACTTCCGCCAGATATACGCCTGCTCCTTCATGTACATCGACGGGGTGGCCCAGTGGCCCGCCGTGGCCGTCGACTTCACCACCAAGACCCAGTTCCTCTTCATGATTAACAAGGGGATTGAGCGCGTATCCGAGAACCGCCGGGTCAACGACTACCTCGCCGAGGCCCACCGGCCCGTCCCCTTCAAGCACATGATATACTTCGGCGACGGGGAGACCGACATCCCCTGCATGCGCCTGGTCAAGCAGCAGGGCGGGAACTCCATCGCCGTCTACGCCCCCGGCAACCACGCCAAGCAGCAGGCCGCCCGCGGGCTCATGCGCGACGACCGGGTGAACTTCGCCTCACCGGCCGACTACTCCCAGAACGGGCAGCTCTACTGCATCGTGCACGCCATACTCCAGAAGATAAAATTCGGCCATGAGTTCGACACCCTCCAGCGGGAGAACCGCCAGGAGTACTCCTAAACCCCCTCACCCCAAACGGACACCCCACGCCATGAGGAGACTGCTATGCCTACTCGCCCTGCTGCCCATGCTCCAGGCCGCGCGCGTCGCCGAACCCCCCTTCGCGCAGACGACTTCGTCGACAATATCGCCGAGGTGCAGCACGCGCTGCATGGCCCGCTGAGCCCTTGGTGAACCTCCTGTCGATAGCCCCCTAGGGGCGCTGGAGGTGTACCGCGCTGCGCACGTGGCCCGGAGCATCCCGCCCCGGGAGATGGCTCGTCGGGCCCATGCCCATCAGGCGGGCGGGATGCTGCTCTCGGCCCGTCGGCTCAACGGCGGCACGTGGGAGGTAACCCAGAACGGCTACTACAGCATCTACCGCTTCGTGTACGACCCACGGTCAGGTGCGTGCTGCGCGTGGAGGTATGGAAGAGGCGGGAGTGACTATTGCTTCTATATCTACCGGACATGCCCTATGTAACGCATAGCCGGTAGGGATTGTCACATGGTATTCTGTGGAGGGCTCCACTCTGTTGAAATCGATGCCTATGGCTGGTCTGGTGCAGGACATTATGGAGGGAGGCTTATTCCGTGGATTTCTCACCTAGATTAATGCCGATAGCCTTAGCAAAATCTCTGAGCTCTTCGTCATTGTTTAGCGTATCCATCCCTTCGATTTTCTCTTTAAAATCAGCGGCATCTGCTTCAGCGGCATTGACTACGGAGATATAAAATTCCGCATTGGCTAGTATGAGTTTACGGCATCTATCATCATCTACCACTTTCCCAAGAATTCGTCTTGTGAATTTTTTAGCATTTTCGTCTACAACACCCCATTGCCTAAACAGTGATTCGAAGAGCAGAAACTCCTCTTCGCTTATGTTCTTATTGTTCTCATTGCTACAATAGTGGTCTATGATATCTTTTAGAGTGGGAGTCCAATCTTCATTTCCTGCCTTATGGAACAGCTTGAACTGGAACGACCCCATGCTCGGTACTTCTATCTTGTCCTCAGCAATTTCTTGTAGTTTTAATTTTAGTGTATTTTTTAGTGATTTAGTCGGTTCCATTAGATTATTTTGAAGGTATATAGCTAGCATTTCGTATATGTAGGAACTATCTTCTTGTCCTTCTCTGTATCCGCCGTATTCTTTGTTCCATTTCTTCTCATCTTGTGATTTTAGGGCTCTTCGTCAGAAAGTGTACTCTTGATTTGTACCGTAGATTATCAACCGGATAAACTCCTTATTCCTAAAGCCATAGGCGCGCCGGAATAGCGTCCGGAAAAGGTTGTTCTTGCCCTCTAGCATACCTGAGCTAATTTGATACTTGCAGAAAGCTATGATGCCATCTCGATGTTGCTGCAATGAATTTGACAGCGCATTGAAACTACTGGCTCCCAAATTCTTAGCCATTTCAATGCATGTATCAAGCGTAGAAACAGCCTTAAGCATTGACGGTTGCTGAATTGCCTTCCGATACCCTAGTAAATCCCCCTGTCCCAGCTCCCCCCCTCGCGCCGCACCGGCACTTTCAGCCCCGTGTAGGCCAGGTAGCGGTACATGGTCCCCGGCGCAACGCCCACCCGCTTCGCCATCTTCACAACGGACATGCCCCCATCCAGCGCCTTGGATATCCAATCATGCCTCCTTACGCACTTGGGGTTCAGCTGGCTACGCCGCCCAAGCGGCCTCCCCAGCTTTACCCCCTCAGCCCGCCGCCGCGCCAGGGCCTCCTGCGTCCTGGTGCTGATGAGCTCCCGCTCCACCTCCGCGCAGAGACCCAGCGAGAAGGCCAGCACCTTGCTCTGCAGGTCGTCGGTCAGGCAGTAGCCCTCCTTGATGGTCCGTACGCAGCAGCGCTTCTGCATGCACCCATTCAGTATCTCCATTATCATGAACAGGTTGCGCCCCAGGCGGGAGAGCTCGGTGCAGAGGATGGTGTCCCCCTCCTCGAGCGCCTCGAGGACACCCCCGAGCTTCCGCTCGCCGTAGGCCCGCGTCCCGCTGATGGTCTCCTCCACCCAGCTATCCACCGCGAGCCCCTCCCGCTTGCAGTACTCGCCTATCTCGTAGCGCTGGTTCTCCACCGTCTGCTTATCGCTGCTGACGCGGATGTAGCCGTATATCATTCTTCCCCCTCCCTGATTTCCCCGCCACCCGGCAGAATGCGGTTTGTACCCCTTGAACTCTCCCCGCGAATATACCCCACCTTCGCCACGCCCCCGTGGGGCCATCGGCCCATCGGGGAGCGCGCAGCCCGCCGGATTTTTCCTACCTTAGCGCGCCCGCCCACCGTGTAACACCTGAACCGTGCTCCGTATGCGTAGGATTGTTCGACTACTCGCCCAGGCATCCATCGGCCTGCTGCTGCTGGTGCTCCCGGGCCCCTCGAGGGCGGAGGGGCTGCTGCTCCCCCGGCCGCGAAACCTGGTGAACGATTCGGCCTTCGTGCTGAGCACCAGCGAGATTGAGGGCCTGGAGAGGGTCCTGCGGGCCTACATGGACAGCACGAGCCGGCAGGTCTTCGTGGTCACGGTGCGGGACCTCAAGGGCCACGATGCCAACGGCTTCGCCACCGAGCTGGGCAACCAGTGGGCGGCGGGCCAGCGGGGGCTCGACAACGGGGTGATTATCCTCCTGCGCCCGGGGCGCGACCTGCCACGGCGGGCGGCATCCGATAGCGCGGACCTGGCCCCCAGCCCGGCGGGCGATGGGGCAGACCTGGGGGAGGGCTACATTGCGGTGGGCTACGGCCTGGAGCCGGTGCTGCCCGACGCGCTGGCCGCCCGCATTGTCCGCGAGGTCATGGGTCCGTTGGTGGTGGAGGGGCGCGTCTTCGAGGGCCTGCTGGGCGCCTCGCTGGAGGTAATCCGCTGCGCCAGTGGCGACTCCTCCACCCGCTCCGATGTCGGCGGGGCGAGGGCCGATGGGCTGGCGGAGGACGGGCGGATGCTCTGGTTCCTGCTGGCCCCGAGCGTGGTCATCTTCTTCATGGCCCTCTCCCGTGCGCGCCAGAGGCCCCACCCCAGCTTCCTGATGGCCTTCATCTCCATCTTCTTCTGGATGCACTTCCGGCTGCTCTGGATGCTCCTCTCGGCCACGGGCCGGGGCGGGCGGGGCGGTGGCGGTGGCGGGGGTGGGGGTGGGGGTGGCATCTCCGGCGGCGGCGGGAGCTTCGGTGGCGGGGGTGGCGGCTCGCGCTTTTAGCCCGGGCGGCCTACAGCTTGGGGATGTCGTCGTAGGGGTGCTTGACCGCGAAGGGGGGGTTCAGCAGGTTCTGCCGATTGTAGCGCAGGGGGAGCATGGTGTGGAGGTCCACGAGCTGGCACCCGGCCTCCTCGGCGATGAGCTGCCCGGCGGCGGTGTCCCACTCGGAGGTGGGGTTGATCCGGGCGTAGAGGTCGGCCTTGCCCTCGGCCACCAGGCAGATTTTCAGCGACGAGCCCTTGACGATGACGTCCAGGTCGGGGTGCAGCTTGCGCAGCAGGTTCCGGTAGATGTGCATCTCGGCCGACACGTTGGACCGCGAGGTGAATATGGTGTAGGGCCGCGGGCTGGCGGGCAGGGGCAGGCGCTGGGCGCGGGGGAGCATCTCGTCGAGCTCGCACTCGGTGTAGGTGCCCTGGAAGTTGAACTTGCTGATTTTGTACGCCCCGTGGCCCTTGAGGGCGAAGTAGAGCGTGTCGATGGAGGGGGCCACAATCACCGCGATGTGGGGCTGCCCGTTCTGTATGAGGGCGATGTTGACGGTGAACTCGTCGTTGATCTTGATGAACTCGCGCGTCCCGTCGAGGGGGTCGATCAGCCAGAGGAGCCGCCACGACTGTCGCTCGTCGTAGCGCACGTGCCGCCCCTCCTCCGAGATGGTGGGTATGCGGGTGAAGCTGAGGTGCTCGGTGATGATGTCGTGCGACTTCCGGTCGGCCCGGGTGATGGGCGCGGCGTTCTCCTTGATGTTGACGTCGAACTGGCCGGTGGCGTATATCGCGTTGATTTCCTGCGCGGCGGTCATGGCGGCCTGTACGGCCTGGGCGAGGAGCCGCTTGAGCGTGTCGATCTTGAGGTCTTCTACCATGGGGCTATTGCGTGTTACTCCGGGTGGCGCGGGCCGGGGTGGGCCCGGTCGGCCAGCGTGCGAAGGTAGCAATAATTGCGCTAGCGGCGCGGGGGCGGGCTGCCGGCCGGGTTTCACAGATTTGCGATTATTCGTATCTTCGCGCTCGCGTGGCTGGCTGCGGAACAGAGCTATAAGAATATGGGTATTCGACGGATAGTGTACTCCTTCCTGTTGTCCCTCCTGCTGCTCGGCGGCGGGGGGCTCGCTGTGGGGCGCGATGTGGAGGGGGTTCGTGGCGTGGTGCACAGCGCGGCGCTCGAGGCGATGCATCGGCGGGGGATGGACCTCTTCGCCGCCGGGAAGTACGCCGCGGCCGAGGGCGTTTTCAGCGAGCTGGTGGGGGCCTGCGCCAGCACCGATAAGCTCCTGCTGGGCGATGCCTCGTACTACTACGCCCTCTGCGCCGTGCGGCTGGGGCGCGACGACGCGGAGTTCCTCATGGTGGACTTCATCGGGCGCTTCCCCGCCTCCCTGCACGTGAACGAGGGGCGCATGGAGCTGGGCAACCTGTACTACGCCCGCCACGACTGGGCGAAGTCCAAGGAGTGGTTCGACCGCGTGGTGACCCGCCGCCTGGGCCAGGAGCTCTGGCAGGAGGTCCTCTTCAAGCGGGGCTACTGCGCCTTCCAGCTGGGCGACATGGACACGGCCTTCGACCTCTTCGGCCAGGGGCGCAACGTCCACTCCTACTACCAGGCCTCGGCCACCTACTACTACGGCCACATCGCCTACGAGCGGGAGCTCAACGAGACGGCCCTGGAGGCATTCACCGCGCTGGAGGGCGACGAGAGCTTCGCCCCGATCGTGCCCTACTACCTGGCCCACATCCTCTACCGCCAGGGCGAGTACCGGGCGGTGGTGGACCGCTTCACCCCGATGCTGGACTCGCTCTCGGGCTCGCGCCGCCTGGAGGTGATGCGCATGCTGGCCGATGCCAACTTCCACCTCGGCGACTACCGGGCGGCCCTGCCCCCGATGGAGCGCTACGTCAAGGAGGTGGGGGAGGAGCGGCTCAGCCGTCAGGACAGCTACCTGCTGGGCTTCCTGTACTACCAGCTCGGCCAGTCGGAGCGGGCCATACCCTTCCTGGAGCGGGCCGTCGGCGAGCACGATGCCTACACCCAGAACGCGAGCTACCACCTGGCCGCAGCCCTCCTGAAGACGGGCAACCGCGAGCGGGCACGGCAGGCCCTGAGCCTGGCCAGCAGCCTCGATTTCGACCGCGACATCCAGGAGGACGCGCTCTTCAACTACGCCAAGCTGACCTACGAGATGCGCAGCAACCCCTTCGTCGATGCGGTCGATGCCTTCACCCGCTACCTGGAGCTCTTCCCCTCCACCCCCCGTGTGGACGAGGCCTACACCTACCTCGGCATGTCGCTCTCCGCGGCCAAGGACTACGGCAAGGCCCTCGACGCGCTCGAGCGGATATCCCAGCCCACCCCCGTGACCCGCCGCGCCTTCCAGCGGGCCGCCTACTTCCGGGGCGTGGAGCTCTTCCAGAACGCCCGCTACGCCGAGGCCGCGGCCATGTTCGACAAGTCGCTCGAGGAGGGACGCTACAACCCAAGCCTCCAGGCCCGCGCCTTCTACTGGAACGCCGAGGCCAACTACCGCCTGGAGCGCTACGCCAAGGCCTCGCGCTTCTACCAGGAATTCTACCAGGCACCGGGGGCCTTCGCCCTGCCGCAGTACCGCCTCGCACCCTACAACGTGGGCTACTGCTACTTCAAGATGCGCACCTACGACAAGGCCGCGCAGTGGTTCCGCACTTTCCTCGACGGGGGGAGCGACCAGCCCGTAGACCTCCGTAGCCAGGCCTACGCGCGGCTGGGCGACTGCCACTTCATGGCCAAGAGGTACTGGCCCGCGGCCGATGCCTACACCCGCGCCGATGAGCTGCAGGGGGCGGACGGGGACTACGCCCTCTTCCAGAAGGCCGTAACGCTGGGGCTGGTCGACCGTCCGGAGAAGCGGGTCGCCGTGCTGGAGACCCTCCCGCTCCGCTACCCCCAGTCCCGCTACGTGGCCAAGGGGCGCTACGAGATTGCCCTGACCCGCCAGTCGCTCGGCCAGCTCGATGCCGCCAAGCGCGACTACCTCTCCGTGGTGCGCGACTTCCCCACGAGCCAGTACGCCCCCTCATCGCTGGTGCAGGCGGGGCTGGTGGACTTCGCGCGCGAGGACCTCGACGGGGCGACAAAGCACCTGGAGCGGGTGTGCGTGGAGTACCCCCACACGGAGGAGATGCACGAGGCGCTGGCGGCCCTGGAGCGGGTGTACAACGCGCGGGGGAACGTACGGGGCTACCTGGCCTTCCTCGAGCGGGTGGGCCAGAAGGATAGGCTCGGCTCCATGGAGCGCGATTCGCTCTACTTCTCCTCGGCCGAGGGCCTCTACATGGCGGGCGACTGCGCGAAGGCCCGCTCGGCCCTGCAGGACTACCTCGCCGAGTTCCCCAACGGGCGGCATAGCCTGGAGGTGAATTTCTTCCTGGGCGACTGCCTCCTCAAGGGCGGGGACACGGTGGCCGCAATCGTGCCGCTCGAGCGCGTCGCCGGGCGTAAACCCAACGCCTACTACGTGCAGTCAGTGGAGTTCCTCGGGGGCATCTACGAGCGGCGGAAGGAATACAAGCGGGCGGAGGAGCAGTACAGCGAGCTGGAGCGGGTGGCGACTGAGAACCGTCGCCTGGTGCAGGCCCGCTCCGGGAGGCTACGGTGCGCGGTGGCCCTGCGCGACAGCATGGCGGTGGTGGAGACGGCGCAATCCCTCCTGGCCACAGAGCAGCTGCAGCCCGAGATGGCCGAGTTCGCCGAGTACCATCTGGCCAAGGCCCTATGCCTTGTCGGGAAGGCGGAGGAGGCCTACACGCACTTCGAGCACCTGAGCGGCCGACCCGGCTCCGAGCTGAGCGCCGAGGCGAGCTTCATGATGGCGAAGATTCGCTTCGACCAGGCGCGCCACCAGGAGGTGAAGGACATCGTCAAGCAGTTCAGCAAGCAGCGCACGCCGCATCAGTACTGGCTGGGCCGGGGTTTTGTCCTGCTGGGGCGGTCGTACCTGCTGCAGGGCGACTATTTCCAGGCCAACGCAACGCTCAGCAGCGTGGTGCAGCACTACAAGGTGAAGGACGATGGGGTGGTGGAGGCCGCCCGCGCGGTGCAGGAGGAGGTGCAGCGGGCGCAGCGGGAGAAGGAGGTGGCCCCGCATGTGGATACCTTGCGGGTAGGACCTGATAAGCAAGTTAAAGGAGTATAGCTATGGGCAATTCTTTTAATGGTATGCTGAGGTGTATTCGGGGTGCTTTGCTGCTTGCCCCGCTTCTGGTTCTGGTTCCCGTTTCCCTGGCGCAGGGGGGGAAGGGCGACCCGGGGGATAATGCCTACACCCTCCCTCAGGACGAACCCTTGCCGAGCGAGAAGCTGCAGCTCCCCCCCAACGCGAAGGCCAAACCGTCCGATACCCCGAAGGCCGATGTACCTGTGCCCCCGGGTGATAATGCATATAGGCAGCTTCAGGGTGGAGCGATGCCACCCTCCGGTCCGCCACCCGCCCCGAAAGGTGGTGTCCAAGACCCGGGCGACAATGCCTACAAGCTGCTGCAGGGCGGTGCTGTGCCGCCCCCCGTTCCGCCGTCTACCCCGTCTACGCCGAAAGCCGGTGCTAGTAAAGACCCGGGCGACAACGCCTACGTTCTGCTCCACGGCAAGCCACAGGACAGCGTCAAGAAGGGCGATAATGCCTACACGTTGATATATGGCCAGGAGCCTCAGGCAAGGCCAGCGCCCCCCGCGCACATCGTCCCCGTGCCGGAACCGCCCTACATGGGGGGCGACTCCCTCTGCTTTGCCGTGGTGGCCAAGCGGTACGCGGAGGGCGATTGCCTCGAGGTCATCGAGGTGGGGAATGCCTACGTGGAGCACTACCCGAAGGGGCGCGACAGCGTGCGCGCGGCCTTCTACCTGGCCTCGTGCTACCTCAAGAACAGGGATACGGCCAACGCGGTGCCCTCCCTCGAGCGGCTGGCGGGCTGGCCGTCCACCGAGCACTACATGAATTCCCTACTCATCCTCGCGCCCTACCTCGAGCGGCGAGGGGAGTACGCCAAGGCCCTGCGGCATTTCGAGCTGCTGGAGCGGGAGAACCCCAGCCATCAGGCGCGCTACGATACCCGTCGTGGCATGCTGCACTGCGCGGTGCAGCTGGGTGATAATGAGAAGATAATTGATTATGCAAAGGCCTTCCTGGCGCTAGGGGATACCCCCGAGGAGCTGCGCGAGTACGCGAAGTACCAGAAGGCGAGGTCGGAGGTCCTGCTCGGCCGGATGGAGGAGGCCTACGACGGCTTCGCGGAGCTGGGCCTCCAGCCGAAGAAGAACCCGATAGCCGCCGAGGCCCGCTACCGGATGATGCAAATCCGCTACTCGCAGAAGCGCTGGGAGACCCTCATGCCCCTGCTCAAGGACTTCGTGCGCCAGCGAACCGTCCATCGCTACTGGCTGGGCAAGAGCCACCTGCTGATGGCCCAGGCGCAGATGTACCAGGGCGAGTTCGCCAAGGCCTCCGAGCTGCTCCTGAGCCTGCGGAAGAACTACGACGAGCCGGACGACGGGGTGGTCCAGGAGTCGAAGGACCTAGACCTGTTGATAAAGAAGGTACGTATACTCAATGAGGATTTGCCGCCTTTTGACCCAGCGGTACGCTTCGAGAAGGGGGGGTACGAGGATGGGAAGTAGTCTCCGCCCGGCCCTCCGCCTGCTCGGCCTGCTGCTCCTGCTGCCTGCGCTCGGCGTGGCCCAGGACAAACCGTCCGACGGGCGCAATGCCGCCGATGAGGCCTCCGAGCTCAAGACCGTGGAGGTGAGCCGCGCCTACGAGCCGAAGGTGGAGGACGCGGAGAAGACCAACTTCATCCCCCCGCTGGACGACACGGTGGTCCCCGCCCCGGTGTTCACCTACTCCCTCATCCAGCGGCCAGTCCACTCCCTCATAACGCTGCGCCCGCTCCCGGCCGCCCGCATGGGCGACGAGGCGCCGGAGGAGCTCTCCAACTGGTATCTCCGCCTGGGCTTCGGCAACTACCTCTCCCCGCTCGGCGAGCTGTACTACAGCAGCGACCAGGGCAAGCACTTCACCCTCGGCGCGCACCTCCGCCACGCGAGCGACTGGGGCAAGGTCAAGCTCCGGGGCGACGAGGATGCACCGGCCAAGCACTCCGACACCCGCCTGGGCATCTTCGGCGATGGTGTCGCCTGGGGGCACGGGATGCACGGCCGGTTCGACTACCGGCATGCCTACGACAACTTCTACGGCCGGCTCGACAAGACCGCCGGCGGGGGGGGCGAGCTCTTCCTCAAGGGCACCGGGGCGAACACCTTCAACGGCGAGTGGCGGATGAATACGCTGCATATGGACTCGAGCCACGTCCACTACGATGGGCGCTTTCGGCTGGGGGGCTACGTGGACAGCCGCGACGCGAGCGTGGTGGTGGTGGATGCCTCCTTCGCCGGGCATAAGTACCTCCACAGCGAGGCGCTCGGCGGCCAGGTGCGAATTCGCCACTTCGGCACGAAGGTGGGCTCGAAGTCGCGGGGCAATACGATATTCTCGCTCTACCCGTGGGTCAAAATCTTCGGCGAGCGGTGGCGCGCCTGGGCCGGGATAGACCTCACCATCGAGGGGAACAACGGCAAGACCTTCTTCCACTTCTTCCCGCACGGCCACGTCTCCCTCGACGTGATAAAGCAGTACATGATACCCTACTTCGAGGTGGACTCTGAGCTCGAGGTGGCCGACTACCAGAGCCTCCGCGCGGCCAACCCGTGGCTACGCCCCGGCCTCTTCGTGTGGAACTCCCCCCGCCTGCTCGAGCTCCGCTTCGGCGTGAAGGGGAACCTGAATACGAGCCTCTCGTACAACGTGTCGGGCTCCTTCGCGGTGGTCGACAGCGTGCACGTCTTCGTCAACGGCCTGACCCCGGCCGGGGGCTACAGCTCCGACTTCGTGGTAGAGCAGGATAAGGGCCAGGAGCTGCACCTCAACGGCGAGATGGAGTACGCCTTCGGCCGGAAGTTCCGCCTCTACGCCCGGGGCGACTGGTGGCACTACAAGCTCGACAAGCAGCCCATCGCCTGGCACAGGCCCACCTACCGCCTCTCGCTCAACGGGCGCTACAACCTCCGGAGAAAGATTGAGGGCTCGCTGGACCTCTTCCTCGAGGGGGGGCGTAAGGCCCGCGCCCTCGACGGGAGCGCCATCCCCCTGCGCGCTTTCCCCAACCTGAACCTGGGCTTCAGGTATCAATTCTCCGACCTCTTCGGCCTCTTTGTCGACCTGCGCAACCTGCTGTTCTGGCAGCACGAGGTCTACTACCTGTACCCGGGGCATCGCTTCCAGGCCCTGCTCGGCGTGAGTCTGAACTTCTAATGCGGGAGGCTAGCCGATGGTAATGGCACTCAGTGCTCCCGGGAGCTTAGCGGGCCGTCAGGAGCGTTTCGACAGGGTGCTGGGCGAGCTGCGTCACTACCTCGTGCTCGCCTCCCTCCTGGTGCTGGTGCTCCGGCCCTTCTACATATCCACCCTCATGGTGCTGGGCGGGGTGCTGAGCCTCCTACACATCGCGCGCCACCACCGCGAAATCCCCCTGCGTCGCTACTGGCCCCTGCTGCTCACCGTCGGCTACTTCCTCCTGTCGGCCCTCTCCACCTGGCACGGCATCATCCCCAACAGCGCGGGCTCCTCCATCGCCCGCCGCGTACCCTACGTCCTCATCCCCCTGATGCTGATAGACCTGTCCCCCCGGCGGTCCTGGGGTACGGCCCTGCTCCTGGGCATCCTCTGCCTGGATATCCTGCTCCTGCTGCTGACCCTCCGCGCCTGCTTCACCCTCGGACCACAGGGCTGGGAGTTCAGCTACCTGCTCGCCGGATGCAACCCGGCCGACTACCCCCTGACCTTCCACAACCTCTTCTTCAGCCCCCAGTCGCACTTCTACTACTCCACCATCACCGAGCGGCTCGGCCTGGCCTACTGGCCCTCCTACGTGGGCCTGGGCAACCTGCTGGGCCTGCTGGTGGTCGTGAGCCGCCTGCTGCGGGCAAGACAACGCCGCTGGCCCTTCTACGCATCCTACGCCGCGGTGCTGGCGGTGCTACTCTTCTTCCTGCTGCTCATCAACAGCCGGACCAACCTCCTGGGCGCGCTGCTCTGCCTCGGGGTGCTGACCGTCTGGACCCTACGCTGGGTGCGGGGCTGGCGACGCTGGGTGGTATTCGGGCTGCTGGGCCTGTGCCTGACCGGCCTGCAGTTCACCCGCCTGAACATCGCCAACGTGGGCTGGAGCAACTTCGAGTCCTTCGTCGAGCACGACGCCCGCCTCCACATGTGGCGCGAGACCATCACCGACGCCCAGCACTGGTCGCCCTGGGGGGTCGGCGCGGGCGGCGCGCGGCGCTACCTCGCGGCCCGCTGCGCGAGCAACCTGGCCGACTACCGGCAGGACAACGTGTCCCGGGGCGTAGTCCAGAAGGTGCACAACGAGTTCCTGGAGGCCTTCCTCGAGCTGGGCTACCCGGGCGGCCTGTACCTGCTGGGCATCTTCCTGCTCCCCCTGCTCCGTCTGCGGCGCTTCCCGGTGGAGAGCCTCTGCCTCTTCGGAGCCCTGGGGGTGCTGATGTGCTTCGAGTCGCTCGGCCCCCTCACGCAGTCCATCATGCTCCTGGCCTGGGTCTACAACCTGGCCTGGCTCTACGGCATATCGAGCTGGCACGACCCGGCCGACGCGGAGGGCCTCTAGGCACAGCAATATATCATTGAGTATCATAGGCCCTGCCCGAGGCGCGGGGCGCGCAATAGTACATGGCAGTATGGCAAAGGGGAGTATAGACCTGCGGGGAGTCCGGGTCAACAATCTGCGCATCGAGGAGCTATCAATCCCCCGGCGAGAGCTCGTGGTGCTGACGGGCCTCTCCGGCTCGGGGAAGTCCTCCCTGGCCTTCGAGACCCTCTACGCCGAGGGGCAGCGCCGCTACGTGCAGAGCATGACCGCCTACGCCCGGCAGTTCCTGGGCCGCATGCCCAAGCCCGATGCCGACTACATCGGCGGCATACCCCCCTCGATAGTGATTGAGCAGAGGGTGAGCAACCGCAACCCCCGCTCGACCGTGGGGACCTCCTCCGAGGTCTACGAGTACCTCCGCCTGCTGTTCGCCCGCGTGGGGAAAATCATATCGCCCGTCAGCGGCCAGGAGGTGCGCTGCCACACGGTGGACGACGTGGTGCGCTTCCTGGACCACCACGAGGGGGAGCGCGCGATGGTGCTCGCCCCCCTGAACCCCGGCGGGGGGCGCGTCGGCCTGGACCTCCTGGAGGACCTCTCGAGCGAGGGCTACAGCCGGGTGTACGTGGAGGGCGAGCTCATGCAGATTGACGACGAGGATGTCCGCGAGGCCGTCTGCCGGATGCAGAGCCCGGTCTACCTCCTGGTCGACCGCTTCGTGGCGAGCTCCGAGGCCAGCGGGCAGATGCGCGCCAGCGACAGCGTGGAGGCGGCCTTCCGTCGCGGCGAGGGGGCCTGCCGCATCATGCTGATGCCCAAGGAGGGCGAGCCAAGCCCACACGATTTCAGCGTACGCCTAGAGCTCGACGGCCTCACCTTCCAGCGCCCCAACCCCAACCTCTTCAGCTTCAACAACGCCATGGGGGCCTGCCCCGTCTGCGAGGGCTACGGAATGGCCGTGGGCATCGACGAGGACCTGGTCATACCCGACAAGAACCGCTCGGTCTACGACGACGCGGTGGCCTGCTGGCGCGGCGGGAGCATGCGCCAGGTGCGCGACGAGTTCATCGAGGAGGCCTCGCAGGTGGGCTTCCCCATCCACCGCCCCTACTTCGAGCTGACCGACAAGCAGCGGGCCATGCTCTGGGACGGTGTCGGCCGCGCCGAGGGCATCAACGCCTTCTTCGAGGCCCTCAAGCGGCAGAACTACAAAGTGCAGAACCGCGTGATGCTCTCGCGCTACACGGGCAAGACCCTCTGCCCCACCTGCCACGGGCACCGCCTGCGCGACGAGGCCCTCTGGGTGAAGGTCGCCGGCTACAGCATCTCCGAGATGGTGGACATGCCCCTCCACCGCCTCAGGACCTGCCTCGACGGCCTGGAGCTCGACCCCCACGACATGGCCATCGCCCGCCGCCTCCTGCAGGAGCTACGCACCCGCCTGGCCACCCTGACCGACGTCGGCCTGGGCTACCTGACCCTCAACCGCCTATCCAACACCCTGAGCGGGGGCGAGACCCAGCGCATCAACCTGGCCACCTCGCTGGGCAGCTCGCTGGTCGGCTCGCTCTACATACTCGATGAGCCGAGCGTGGGCCTGCACCCGCAGGATACCCAGCGGCTCGTGGCCGTGCTGGAGCAGCTCCGCGACAAGGGCAACACCGTGCTGGTCGTGGAGCATGATGAGGACGTGATGCGGGCCGCCGACACCATCATCGACATGGGCCCGGGGGCGGGGCGCAACGGCGGGCAGGTGATGTACGTCGGGCCACTGGATGGCGTATCGGCTAAGCCCGAGAGCCTCACGGGGGCCTACCTCTCCGGGCGGGAGCGCATCCCCCTGCCCCCGGCCCGCCGCCCCGGCCAGGGCGAGCTGCGCGTCGGCGGCGTGGTGGTCAACAACCTCAAGGGCGTGGACGTACGCATCCCCCTGGGCGCGCTCACGGTGGTGACCGGGGTGAGCGGCTCGGGCAAGTCCAGCCTCGTGAACGTGGGCGTACGGCAGGCCGTCGAGAGCCTCCTGCAGGAGGCCGACCCGTCGAACCCCAATTTCCGGGAGGTCAGCCTACGTGGCCCCTCCCTCTTCGACATGGAGCTCATGGACCAGAACCCCCTCTCGCGCTCCACCCGCTCCACGCCCGTTACCTACATCGGCAGCTTCGACCGCGTGCGCAATATCTTCGCGGCCGAGGAGGCCTCCAAGCGCCTCAACCTCGAGGCCAACGCCTTCTCCTTCAACTCCTCGGTGGGCGCATGCCCGGAGTGCTCGGGCGCGGGCCGCGTAGTGGTCGAGATGCAGTTCATGGCCGACATCGAGGTGCCCTGCGAGGCCTGCCACGGCACGCGCTACAGGCCCCAGGTCCTGGAGGCGCACCATCGCGGCAAGACCATACACGACGTCCTGCAGCTGACGGTGGACGAGGCCGCGGACTTCTTCCGGGGCACCGAGGGCAACGAGGCCACCCACCTGGTGGAGGAGCTGGAGGTGCTGCGGGAGGTCGGCCTGGGCTACGTGCAGCTCGGCCAGAGCACCAGCACCCTCAGCGGCGGCGAGGCCCAGCGCCTGAAGCTGGCCAGCTACCTCCTGAAGCCCCGCAGCGAGGAGCGCATCTTCTTCATATTCGACGAGCCCACCACCGGCCTGCACATCCACGACATCCGCCGCCTGCTCCACGCCTTCAGCCGCCTCGTGGAGCTGGGGCATACCATCGTGGTCATAGAGCACAACGTGGAGCTCATGCGCCAAGCCGACTGGATGATAGACATGGGGCCGGGGGCCGGGGAGTACGGCGGGCAGGTCGTCTTCATGGGCACCCCCGAGGAGCTGGCCCGCTGCGAGCAGTCCGCCACGGCCGAGTACCTACGGGGGCGGCTCTAGCGACCCTCCTCCCCGCGCCGAGGGAACCAGGGTATGCACCGGTTGACGCGCTGGCAGTAGGCATCGAACTCCTCGCCGTGCAGCCGGCGTAGCCATTTCTCCTCGCTGTGCTTTATCAGGAGGGTCAGGAATAGGTAGTAGGCCGGGGGGAGGATGAGGAGGTACACGTTGCCGGTGAGCATGACGATGGCGGATGCCTCAAGCATGAACGCCGAGTATATGGGGTTCCTGACGATGGCGAAGGGGCCGGTGGTGAGGAGCTGGTTGTGGGTGATGGCGGTCTGTATGCCGGAGAAGAGGGCCGCCCTGGCCCAGAGGGCGAGGGCGAATAGCGCGAGGGCGATGCCCGCGGCTCGTAGCGGCCACGTAGCGCCGGGGATGCGGAGCTGTGGCAGTACCCCTTGGTGGTCCAGGTAGCACGCGATGATGCTGGTGAGCATGACGGTGGGCGCGTAGAGCGGCTCCACTCCGAGGCGGGACAAATGCTTTTTCGCTCGGCTCATGGTCTCCCTCCTTCCTCCGTTTTTTCGCTGGACACGGTCATGCGCGAAGGTAGCTTTTTTTGCCCCAGGCTCGTTTCGTCTCATTCCAAATTTCCCTCGCCTTAGGATAATTCGATTGGAATGGCTACTTTTGCTCTTAGATTACTGGCTCTGCCCGCTGAATAGACCATTAAGCTTAGATGTCGGATAGTAAAGAAAGCAAGACTCCTCGCTGTGCAATGTGTGGCCGTCACTACGGCGAGGAGGGGACGGTCCTGATCGAGGGGCGCGACGGCTATGTCTGCCCTGCCTGCGTAGAGGAAATCCACCAGCTCATGGAGGACGAGCTGCAGGATATGGGGCCGAGCGCCGGCGGTATGAGCGTTCGGGAGCTGCTCCCCCCCCGGGAGATGAAGGCCTTCCTCGACCGCTTCGTGATAGGGCAGGACCGGGCCAAGCGCTACCTCTGCGTGGCGGTCTACAACCACTACAAGCGCGTCATGCAGGGGGCTATACCCCCGTCTGGGCCCCAGGCCGAGGAGTATGCCGAGGTGGAGGTGGAGAAGAGCAACATCCTGATGGTGGGCCCCACGGGCACGGGCAAAACCCTCCTGGCCAGGACGATAGCCCGCATGCTCCACGTCCCCTTCACGATAGTGGATGCCACCGTACTCACCGAGGCGGGCTACGTGGGCGAGGACGTGGAGGGCATACTCACCCGCCTGCTGCAGGATGCCGACTACAAGGTGGAGCGCGCCGAGATGGGCATCATCTTCATCGACGAGATTGACAAGATCGCCCGCAAGAGCGACAACCCCTCCATCACCCGCGACGTGTCGGGCGAGGGCGTGCAGCAGGCCCTGCTGAAGATGCTGGAGGGGACGGTGGTGAACGTGCCACCCCAGGGCGGGCGCAAGCACCCCGACCAGAAGTTCATCCAGGTCAACACGCGCAACATCCTCTTCGTCTGCGGCGGGGCCTTCGAGGGCATAGAGCGGCGTATCGCCCAGCGCGTCAACACGAAGGTGGTGGGCTACGGGGCCGGATCGTCGCGCTCCAAGGTGGAGAAGGACGAGCTCCTGCGCCACATCGCGCCTCAGGACCTGCGGGCCTACGGGCTCATACCCGAGCTCATCGGCCGGCTGCCAGTCCTGACGCACCTGGACCCCCTCACCAAGGATACGCTCCGCCGCATACTCACCGTGCCGGAGAACAGCATCGTACGCCAGTACCAGCGCCTCTTCGCGATGGACGGCATCGGGCTGCGCATAGATGATGAGGTCCTGGACTTCGTGGTCCAGAAGGCCATGGACTACAAGCTCGGCGCGCGGGGGCTCCGCTCCATCATGGAGGCCATACTCATCGACGCGATGTACGAGCTGCCGGGCACAGGCGCCGAGGAGTGCCGTATCGACCTGCAGTACGCGCAGGAGGCCCTTGGACGGGAGCATTTTGCCGGGGTGGGGTAGCGGGGTGGTACGATTATTCATAACTTCGCCTATGGGGACAGGGTGCCATTTGCCCTGCGTGTAGGTAAGAACGTCATGGTATGGATGTAAGAATTCGCAAAGGCTTAGACATTAAGCTTGTAGGGCAGGCCGAGAAGGTCTACGACCGTCTTCCGACCCCGGGGGACTACGCCCTCTACCCGACGGATTTCCCGATGATGGTGCCCCGTCTGCGGGTGCGCGAGGGCGATGTGGTGAAGGCGGGCTCGCCCCTCTTCGTGGACAAGCGGAATGAGGACATCGTCTTCGCCTCGCCGGTGAGCGGCACCGTCAAGCAGGTGCTCCGCGGCGAGCGGCGGCGCGTGGAGAAGGTGGTCGTGGGCTGCGGCACCGAGGAGCTGGAGTACGAGGACTTCGGGGCGGCGCAGCCCTCGGGCATGGCCCGTGAGGCCGTGGTGGAGAAGATGCTGAAGGGGGGCGTTTGGCCGTTGATACGTCAGCGCCCCTTCAACGTGGTGGCCGACCCGCGCATCGCCCCTCGGGACATCTTCATCTCCGCCTTCGACTCCGCGCCTCTGGCCCCCGACCTGGACTTCTCGCTCAAGGACAACGCCGAGAGCTTCCAGCTGGGCCTGGATGCCCTCCGCCGCCTCACCGACGGGGGGGTGCATATCGGCATCAACGGCAAGTACCCCCCGGCCAAGGTCTACGCCAGCGCGCAGGGGGTGCAGCTCCACAGCTTCTCGGGCCCCCATCCCGCCGGGAATGTCGGCGTGCAGATAAGCCACATCGCACCCGTGTGCAAGGGCGAGGTGGTCTGGACGGTCAGCCCCCTGGACGTAATCATCATCGGCCGCCTGTTCGCGAGCGGCCGCTACGACGCGCGGCGCATCATCGCCGTGGCGGGCAGCCGGGTGGAGAAGCCCCGCTACTACACCACCCTCATCGGCGCGCCGATGGCCCAGCTGCTGGACGGGCAGGTCAAGCCGGGACCGCGGGAGGCCCGCATCATCAGCGGGAACGTCCTCACCGGCATCAAGACCGGGCTGGACGAGTGGGTGCACTACTACGCCAACATGGTGACCGTCATCCCCGAGGGGAACTACTACGAGTTCATGGGCTGGCTCGCCCCCGGCCTCAAGAAGTTCAGCGCCTCCCACATGTTCCCGGCCTTCCTCATGCCCAAGCGCACCTACGACCTCGACACCCACATGCACGGCGGGCACCGCGCCTTCGTGGTCACCGGCCAGTTCGAGCGCGTCATGCCCATGGACATCTACCCCAACCAGCTGCTGAAGGCCATTCTGGCCAAGGATATCGAGGGGATGGAGAACCTCGGCATCTACGAGGTGGCCGAGGAGGACTTCGCGCTCTGCGACTTCGTGAGCACCTCGAAGATTGAGGCCCAGACCATCGTGCGCGAGGGCCTCAACCAGATGATACGTGAAATGTACTAACAAGCGGGAGCGAAAAAGATGGGACTACGATCCATACTCGATAAGATAAAGCCGAACTTCCAGCCCGGCGGGCGGTTCTCCTACCTGCATTCGACCTTCGAAGCCTTCGAGACCTTCCTCTACACGCCCGACACGGTCACCCGCCAGGGCAGCCATATCCGCGACGCGGCCGACCTCAAGCGCACCATGATCATGGTGGTCATCGCCCTGATGCCCGCCCTGGTCTTCGGCTGGTACAACATCGGCCTGCAGCACGCCCGGATGCTCGGCCAGACCGTGGACATCTGGCCCGCCATATGGTACGGCTTCCTGCAGATGCTGCCCGCCATCGTCGTCTCCTACGTGGTGGCCCTGGGCATCGAGTTCGGCGTGGCGCAGGCCCGGGGCCATGAGGTCAACGAGGGGGTGCTGGTCACGGGGATACTCGTGCCGATGATCATCCCGGTGGACCTCCCCCTGTGGATGCTCGCGCTGGCCGTGGCCTTCTCCATCGTCTTCGGCAAGGAGATATTCGGCGGCACGGGCATGAACATCTTCAACCCCGCCCTGCTCACCCGCGCCTTCCTCTTCTTCGGCTTCCCGGCCTACATGTCGGGCGACAGCGTGTGGGTCTCCGGCATGCGCGACGCGGCCCAGGTGGCCGACGGTTTCAGCGGGGCGACCCCCCTGTCGTACGCGGCGGCGGGGCTGGAGGAGCAGCTCCCTAGCGTCATGGAGATGTTCGTGGGGACCATCCCCGGCTCGGCGGGCGAGACCTCCATGCTGGCCATCCTGCTGGGCGCCCTGCTCCTGCTGGCCACGGGCGTGGCCAGCTACCGCATCATGCTCTCGGTATTCGCCGGGGGCTACCTCACGGGCCTGCTCTTCAACGCGATTGGCATCAATGCCTACATGGGGCTGCCGGCCCACTACCACCTGCTCATGGGGGGCTTCGCCTTCGGCGCGGTCTTCATGGCGACCGACCCCGTCTCGGCCTCGCAGACCAACGCCGGCAAGTGGGTGTACGGCTTCCTCATCGGGGTCTTCACCATCATGGTCCGGGTCATCAACCCGGCCTACCCGGAGGGGATGATGCTCTCCATCCTGCTGATGAACGCCTTCGCCCCGCTGATAGACTACGTCGTGGTGGGGCGCAACATCCGGGCCCGCAAGCGGCGTACCGCGGCGCTGGAGAGCGCCCGCCTGGCCAGCGAGCCGACCGAGTAAGTAACCACTGAACGACAAGAACGATGAAAAAGGATAGCAACGTATACATCTTCCTCTACTCGGTGGCGCTGGTGGTCGTGGTGGCGGTGCTGCTGGCCGTCGCCTCCACGGCGCTACGCCCGGCGCAGGAGCGCAACATCGAGATGGAGAAGCGCCTCGACATCCTGAAGGCCATCGGCGTGGATGGCCAGGTGGAGACCATGCAGATGCCCCGCCAGGCGGCCGTCAGCGAGCTCTACGATAGGTTCATCACCGAGCGCCTGGTGGTCAGCGGGGATGGCGTGGTCCTCGAGGGGTGGGATGCCTTCCAGCTCGACCTCCGCCCGGAGCTGGCCCGCATGCCGGGGGAGCAGCAGCTCCCCGTGTTCGTGGCCCATCTGGACGACGGCAGCACCAAGTACGTATTCCCGCTGGCCGGGCAGGGGCTCTGGGGGCCGGTGTGGGGCTACATCTCCCTGGATGCCGATATGGACCACATCTACGGCGTGTCCTTCGGGCATAAGGGCGAGACGCCGGGCCTGGGGGCGGAGATTGTGGGCGAGTGGTTCTGCGGCCAGTTCAAGGGCAAGGCCATATTCAGCGGCTCGAGCTTCGTGTCCGTCGCCGTGCTCAAGGGGGCGGGGGCCTCGGAGGGCATGCCCAGCGCGGTGGACGGCATCAGCGGCGGGACGCTCACCAGCCAGGGCGTGGAGCAGATGCTGATGGCCAGCCTGTCGGCCTACAGGCCCTACATAGAGCGGATGCGGGACGAGAAGGCCCAGCCGCCAGCACCGGTAGAGGTGGAGGCGGAAGCGGCCGAGGAGGCCCAGACGGAGGAGTCGGAACAGGCGGAGGATGCCACGCTCGACGCATCCGAGGCGCAAATGCAAACGGAAAAGGAGGGACAAAGCAATGGGTAGCCAGGCAAAAGGAGGAGGCCTCTTCTCCAAGCAGAACATGGAGCTGCTAACCGCCCCGATAGGGGCCAACAATCCCGTCACGGTGCTGATACTGGGCATTTGCTCCGCGCTGGCCGTGACCGTGAAGCTCAAGCCCGCCATCGTCATGGGCCTCTCGGTTGTGGTCGTGACGGCCGCGGCCAACCTGGTGATGGCCCTGCTGCGAAAGGGCGTGCCGAACCGCATCCGCATCATCGTGCAGCTCCTGGTGGTGGCCGCGCTGGTAATCCTGGTGGACCAGGTGCTCCAGGCCTACGTCTACGACGTGAGCAAGCAGCTGTCGGTCTTCGTCGGGCTGATCATCACCAACTGCATCATCATGGGGCGCATCGAGGCCTTCGCGCTCAACAACTCCCCCTGGCGCTCCCTCCTCGACGGCATAGGCAACGGGCTCGGCTACGGCCTGATACTCATCATCGTGGCCTTCTTCCGCGAGCTCTTCGGCTTCGGCACCCTCCTGGGCTTCCAGGTGATCCCCGACGCGCTCTACGCGGCCAACGGCGGCTTCTACGTGAACAACGGCTTCTTCATCATGCCCCCCATGGCCCTGATCCTGGTGGGCTGCATCATATGGGTGCAGCGCCTGCTCAACAAGGATTTGCAGGAGAAGAGCTAGCCAAGGCAAGGCAACCACAATCTACACACGATAAGCTATGCAAGACATAATCAGCCTATTCGTACGGTCCATCTTCGTGGACAACATGATATTCGCCTACTTCCTGGGCATGTGCTCCTACCTGGCCGTCTCGAAGACCGTCAAGACCTCCGCCGGGCTGGGGCTCGCCGTCATCTTCGTGCTGGGCATCACCATGCCGGTCAACTACCTGCTCAACTCCTACGTGCTGCAGAAGGGCGCCCTCTCGTGGCTGGGGGCGCAGTACGCTGAGATCGACCTGAGCTTCCTCTCCTTCATCATGTTCATCGCCGTCATCGCCTCCATCGTGCAGCTCGTCGAGATGGCCGTAGAGAAGTTCTCCCCCGCCCTGTACAGCTCGCTGGGCATCTTCCTGCCCCTGATCGCGGTCAACTGCTCCATCCTGGGCGGCTCCCTCTTCATGCAGGAGCGGCACTACAGCTCCATGGCCGAGGTCCTCTCCTTCAGCCTCGGCTCAGGCATAGGCTGGTTCCTGGCCATCGTGGCCCTGGCGGCCATCCGCGAGAAGCTCAAGTACTCCAACATACCCGCCCCGCTGCGGGGCATCGGCATCACCTTCATCCTCACGGGCTTGATGGGCATCGCCTTCATGACCTTCATGGGCGTGAAGATCTAGCCCGAACGCCAATTCCGAAACCAACGTCCCCTGATGGGCATCCAGTAGAACAACCGAAATAGACAACTCATGGCAGCAAATACGATGATTATCGCCCTTAGCGTGGTCGTTTTCCTGATGGTCATTCTCCTGCTGGTGATCATGCTCCTGGTCGCCCAGAAGAAGCTCGTGCCCCAGGGGAAGGTCGAAGTGTCCATCAACGATGGGGATAAGCTCCTCGATGTCAACATGGGGGGCACCCTGCTCTCCACCCTGACCTCCGAGGGCATCCTCCTCCCCTCGGCCTGCGGCGGGGGGGGCACCTGCGGCACATGCCGCTGCCAGGTGCATGCGGGCGGCGGCACCATACTCCCCACCGAGACGGGCTTCTTCACCCGGAAGGAGCAGGAGAACGACTGGCGCCTCGCCTGTCAGGTCAAGGTGCGCGACAACATAAAGATCGAGGTGCCTGAGGACATCCTCGGCGTGAAGAAGTGGGAGTGCGAGGTCGTCTCCAACCGCAACGTCGCGACCTTCATCAAGGAGTTCGTCGTGCGGCTACCCGAGGGCGAGGAGCTCAACTTCCGCTCCGGGGGCTACATCCAGATCGACGTGCCCGAGATCGACGTGGACTTCTCCACCGACATAGACGTGGACGAGCAATTCCGCGACGAGTGGGACAAGTTCAACCTCTGGAGCCTGAAAATGCACAACCCCGAGGCATCCTACCGGGCCTACTCCATGGCCAACCACCCGGCCGAGAGCAACATCATCATGCTCAACGTGCGTATCGCCACCCCGCCCTTCGACCGTGTCAATGGCGGCTTCCAGAAGCTCAACCCGGGCATCTGCTCCTCCTACATCTTCTCGCGCAAACCCGGCGATAAGGTCACCATCGCCGGGCCCTACGGCGAGTTCTTCCTGGTGGACAACTCCCAGCGTGAAATGATGTTCATCGGGGGGGGCGCCGGCATGGCCCCCATGCGCTCGCACCTCTTCCACCTCTTCCACACCCTGAAGACCGACCGGAAGGTCAGCTTCTGGTACGGGGCGCGCTCCCGACGCGAGATATTCTACGAGGAGGACTACCGGGCCATCGCGCGCGAGTTCCCCAACTTCAACTTCACCATCGCCCTCTCCGACCCCCACCCGGACGACAAGTGGGACGGGGCCACAGGCTTCATCCACCAGGTCATCCTCGAGAACTACCTCGACCAGCACGAGGCCCCAGAGGACATAGAGTACTACCTCTGCGGCCCCCCACCCATGACCGCCGCCATCAACCGCATGCTCTACGACCTGGGCGTTGAGAACGATATGATACACTACGATAACTTCGGAGGATAGCACCCATGAACCGCAACAGCCCATCGATTCGGAGCCTCGCCCTCGCCACCCTTCTGGCCATGCTCGCCCTTGCCCAGAGCGCCTGCTCCGACGACCCCCTAAAGCTCGGCGATGTGGAGAACTACACCGTCAAGCGGGACACCGTCTGGAAGGCCGGTAGCCCCATCATCGTGCGGGGTACGATGCGTGTTGAGAAGGGGGCTACATTGCGGATTGAGGCCGGCACTAGGGTCCAGTTTGCCACGGATGCGCAGCTCGTGGTGGGCAAGGAGACCACGGCCAACCTGAGGGTGGAGGGCACGGCGGAAAACCCCGTAATCTTCGAGTCGCGCTCGAAGGAGGGGTGGAGCGGTATCCGCCTCATGAAGACCGGGAACAATACGCTCATAAAGCACCTCCAGATTAAGGGCGGGGGCGACAATTCAAGCCCCGCTCTCGGCATCGCGAAGCTCTCCTTCGCGGTGGAGGGCCTGGAGATATCGGCCTCCCGGGGCCTGGGCCTGTCCATCGCCAGGGTCGAACCTGGAGCCTCTCTCAGCAATTTGAGCCTCGAGAGCGAGAACCATCCGCTCGCCATTAGCCCCGGGGTTCTGGGCCTCCTCCCGGCCAATCTGGACATAAAGACCGGGAAGGGGAGGGGCATACAAATCAGCGGCGGGATGGCGAAGGCAGAACGCCTGGATTTTAAGTATAAGGATTACTACATCTCGGGCCCGGTATCCCTCAACGCGAGCCACCTGAATATGGGGCCCAACGTCACCTTCCATTGCGAGCCGAAATCCTCCATCATTGTCGGGGAGGAATTCCCAACCATATTTACTTGTAGGAAATGCGTATTCACCTCCACCGCGAAGGAGAAGAAGCAGGGGCAGTGGGCGGGCCTACAGCTCAAGGAGAATACCCAGCCCAGCAGCGTGATTGAAAACTGCACCGTCGAGGCGGGTGGTGGATACGGGGCAAATGCCGGTCTGGCAATCATCAAGGTCAACGGCATCCTCGTGAAGAATTCGCTCTTCCAGTTCAACAGGGGGGCCGGAATCGGTTGTCAGGGATGCAATATCCACAGTGAGGGTAATAGGTTCTTCGAGAACACGAATAACCGGGTGGCTCAGCTGTAGGCTGGGCGATTTGACCCGAGCGCCAGCCTACGCGGCGGGCATCCTGCCCCCTTCTGCTGGCCTGGGCTACTCCCCCTCTTCCCCCCGCATGCAGCGCGCGTGCCGACAAGGGGCCTCATCTCGCAGCCCCCGGCATCCCTGCTCCTCCTCGAGGTCCTCCTCCACCTCGCGCTGCTTCTCCTCGTCGGCCTGCGTACGTCGGCGGAGGTAGCGCTCGCACTGCCCCATGCGGTCGTAGCCCAGCATGATGCCGAGCATGAAGTCCTCCTCGTCCGTTATCAGGTTGAGCGCCGGGCTCGAGAAGCCCCGTACAATCTCCACGCAGTTGGGGTTGCCAAAGAAGACGTTGATGCGGCTGTGGCGCACGCTCTGTATGCAGAACTCGATGCCCCGCTGCGAGAGGAACTGCTCGACATCCTGCCGCTCGCTGGCGCACATGGTGTGTAGCACCAGGCTGCGCAGCCCCTTGTTGTACTCGTAGATGTGGTGGCATAGCACCCTGAAGTCCACGCTCATCGCGCCGTTTTCCGTAGTCATGATTGCTGTGTATAGCAACGAAAGGCCTGCCCTATCAGGAGCAGGCCCATCCGTTAACCTAAAGAGAAAAAATCATCCGCCAATTTCACGGTTGGGCCTGGCGGCTCGCCCTATGCCTTGGCACTCCCCGCCCCTTGGGGGAGGGAAGCCTAAGCCTATTTGAATTCGCCCTTGATTTTGCCCACCCAGGCGGATATGCGGCTGTCCGTCATGTCGCCCTGGTTGTCCTCGTCGAGGATAAGGCCCACGAAGTCGCCACCGTCCGCGGCCTTGGACTCCACGAAGTCGTAGCCGTCGGTGGAGGTGAAGCCAATCACGTCGCAGCCCTTGCCCTGCAGCGCCTGGTACACCGTGCCGACACCGTCGCAGAAGGTGTCGCCGTAGGTGGCCTGGTCGCCCAGCCCGTAGAGGGCCACCTTCTTGCCCTTGAGGTCAACGCCCCCGAAGGCGCCCACGAAGCCCTCCATGTCGTCCTGCAGGTCGCCCACGCCCCAGGTCGAGGTGCCGATGATGATGTTCTCAAACTCGGCCATCTTGCCGGCATCCGTGTCGCTCACGTTGTAGAGCTCCGCGTTGCCCAGGGCCTCCTTGATCTTCTCTGCTGCGCCCTCGGCGTTCCCGGTCGATGAGCCGAAGAAAATTCCTACCTTCTCCATCTTGTCTTAGTCTTTTAAGTTGTGAGTGTATTCCCTCATTGGTTTGCAACGCAAAGGTAGTGCCATTCCAAATAGTGGCAAATCCCCAAAAATGGGTATTTAATCTTAGTCCAGTGTTTGGGAACGGGCCCCGGCGAGTTCCCCATAATTTGTTACCTTCGCGACGCTTTAGTCGTAACGGCAATACCGGATAGAGATGGGCATACACCGCGCGGAGTTTCTTTGTAGCAGCCAGAAGTGGGAGCAGTGCCCTGCCCCGGACCGTGGCGAGGTGGCCTTCATCGGTCGGTCCAACGTGGGGAAGTCCTCGCTGATCAACATGCTGACCCGGCATGGCTCGCTGGCCAAGGTGTCGGGCACGCCCGGTAAGACCCAGCTAATCAACCATTTCCTGATTGACAATTCGTGGTACCTGGTGGACCTGCCCGGCTACGGCTTCGCGAAGATCTCGAAGAAGGGCCGGGCCACGCTCGAGCAGATGATCAAGGGCTACGTGGCGCACCGGCCGAACCTGTACTGCCTCTTCATCCTGCTGGATGTCCGCCTCGAGCCGCAGCGCATAGATATAGAGTTCATGCAGTGGGCGGCCGGGCAGGGGGTGGCCATCGCCCTAGTCATGACCAAGGCCGACAAGCTCTCCAAGACGGCCCTGCCCGAGCACGTGGCGGCCTACCGCGAGGGCCTGCTGGAGTACTGGGAGGAGTGCCCGCCCCTCTTCGTGAGCTCGGCCCAGAAGGGCGTGGGGCGCGAGGAGATAATCGATTTCATCCAGTCCTTCATACACCAGGGGACCGAGTAGCATAGTACGCACAAACATAGGAGGATATAGCCAGAGCAATGAGTGAATCGCAAATAGTATTCTTCGCCGGGAGGAACAGCCGTGATTTGGCCGAGCGTATCGCCAGCGAGTACGGTGTCAAGCTGGGGGCCCAGAGCTTCCTGGGCTTCAGCGATGGGGAGTTCCAGCCATCCTTCGAGTGCTCGGTCCGTGGCAAGACGGTCTTCCTGATTCAGAGTACGAATCCGCCCTCAGACAACCTCTTCGAGCTGCTGCTGATGGCCGACGCGGCGCGCCGGGCCTCGGCCTACAAAATCGTCGCGGTCATCCCCTACTTTGGCTGGGCGCGGCAGGACCGCAAGGACAAGTCGCGCGTGCCTATCGGCGCGCGCGTGGTGGCCAACCTGATTGAGGCCAGCAGCATCGACCGGGTGATGACCATGGACCTGCACGCGGACCAGATTCAGGGCTTCTTCAACATCCCGGTGGACCACCTCTTCTCCTCCTGGATGTTCGTCCCCTACATCGAGAGCCTGAACATGGAGAACCTGGCCTTCGCCTCCCCCGACATCGGCGGGGCCAAGCGGGCCAGCGTCTACGCCAAGAACCTGCACTGCCCGCTCATAATCTGCCACAAGACCCGGGCGGTGGCCAACCGGGTGGAGAACATGACGGCCATCGGGGACGTGGAGGGCAAGGATGTAATCCTGGTGGATGACATGGTCGACACGGCCGGCACCATCACCAAGGCGGCCGACATGATGGTGGACCTGGGGGCCCACTCCGTGAGCGCAATCGCCTCGCACGCAGTGCTCTCCGGGCCAGCCTACGATAGGATTAACGCCTCGAAGCTCAAGGAGCTGGTGGTGACAGACACCATCCCCCTGCGGGCCGATGCCGACCGGAGCAAGATACGCGTGCTCTCGGTGGCGAACCTCTTCGCGGACGTGATCGCGAAGGTATTCCACAATGAGTCCATCAGTAAGAACTACGTTTTCTAGCCCATGAACAGGGAGAAGCCGCTAATTCTGGTTAGCAATGACGACGGTATCGATGCCAAGGGGATAGGCCTGCTGGCCACGGCCATGGCCGACCTGGGCGAGGTGTGGGTGGTGGCCCCGGCCCAAGCGCAGTCCGGCATGTCGCAGGCCCTGACGGCCGTCCGCCCCCTGCGGATGAAGGAGCTCGACCGGGGGAGGCCCTACCGCGAGTTCAGCGTGGACGGTACGCCGGTGGACTGCGTGAAGCTGGCCCTGTGGGGGATAGTACCCCGGCAGCCAGACCTGGTGGTGGCGGGGATTAACCATGGGTCCAACGGCTCGATCAACGTGCTCTACTCCGGGACGATGGGCGCAACGCTGGAGGGGTGCATCGCCGGCATCCCGAGCATAGGCTACTCCCAGGTGGGGCGGCGCGTGCAGGAGAAGTTCCAGCCCTACGTGCAGCGGATAGCGCGGAACGTGCTGGAGAGGGGCCTACCGCAGGGGGTCTGCCTGAACGTGAACCTGCCGCAGCGCCCCTTCGACGGGGAGGTGCGGGTATGCCGCCAGGCCAACGCCCGCTTCGACAACACCTACGAGCAGCGCGAGGACCCCTTCGGCAAGCCCTACTACTGGCTCTGCGACTCGTTCCGCAGCCTGGAGTACTACGCGCCCGACACGGACGACATGGGCCTGCGGGAGGGCTGCATCACGATAGTCCCCACGATGATAGACCTGACCCACCGCGCAACGATGGAGGAGCTGCAGACATGGGAATGGGGAGCATGATACAGGGCCAGAATGATAGGGTCTCGACCGGCGTGAAGCTGGGGGGCTTGCTACCCCTGCTGCTCTTCGCCCTGCTGATGGGGGCATTCTACCTACGGCTACCCGACGGGGTGCACTGGTTGCGCCTGGTCTCGGGGGAGAACCTCCCGCGCATCCTGAGCCTCTCGGTGCTGGGCAACGCCCTGGCCTTCTTCATCTTCATCCATAAGGGGCGGCTGCTCGTGGCGCGCGGCATTCTGGGGATGACGATAGGCTACGCCGCGGTGGTCTTCATCCTGAACCTAGCCCTCTAGCGGGATGCGCTACTTCCTGGTGGTCGGTGAGACTTCGGGCGACCAGCACGCCGCGGCCCTGATGCGGGGCCTGATGGCGGTGGATGCTCAGGCTGAGTTCGCCTACCTCGGCGGCGATGCCATGGCTGCGGTGGCCCCCGGTATGGTGCTGCATTGCCGAGAGCTGGCCATCATGGGCTTCTGGGAGGTGCTGGCGGGCCTACGACGGGTGCTGGCCAACCTGCGGAAGTGCCTCCGGGCGATAGAGGACTTCCGCCCCGATGCGGTAATCCTGGTCGATTTCCCGGGCTTCAACCTCCGCGTGGCCAAGGCCTGCCGGGCTCGTGGTCTGCGGGTGTTCTACTACATCGCCCCGAAGGTCTGGGCCTGGAAGGAGCGGCGCGTGGAGCAGCTTCGGGCCTACGTGGATAGGCTGTTCATCATTTTCCCCTTCGAGGTGGAGTACTTCCGCAGGAAGGATATCGCCGCCATCTACGAGGGCAACCCCCTTCTGGATGAGCTGGATACGTCCCCCCCGGCGCAGGACGAACGGGAGGAATTTTGCGCGCGGCATTCCCTCGACGGCCGGCCGAAGGTTGCCCTGCTGCCGGGTAGCCGGGTGCAGGAAATCCGCGCCACCCTCCGGCGGATGGGCAACCTGAGCGTGGACTACCCGGCCTACCAGTTCGTGGTGGCCGCCGCGCCTTCCATCTCCGAGGAGGAATACGCCCACATCCTGGGTGAGTTCCCCGACCTGGCGATAGTCTACGGCGATACGCCCGGTCTGATGCGCCACTCCGTGGCCGGGGTTGTGACCTCTGGGACGGCAACCCTAGAGGCGGCCCTTCTGGGCTTGCCCGAGGTGGTGGTCTACCGGGCCAACCCCATATCCATGGCCATAGCCCGTCGGCTGGTGAAGCTGCAGTGGGTGAGCCTGGTGAACCTGGTGCTGAACCGGGAGTGCGTGCGCGAGCTCCTGCAGGAGGATTTTAACGCATCGGCGCTCCGCTCCGAGCTGGGGCGTATACTGCCCGGTGGCGACCGCCGCGATGGGATGCTGGGGCAGTTCCGCGAGCTGGCCGAGATGCTGGGGGGGCCGGGCGCATCGATGCGTGTAGCCGAGAGGATGTATGGTCTGCTTACTGAGGTGTAGCAGCGTGCTACGCGTAGCTTTCCTGTTGCTGCTATGCGCCTGTAGCATGGGCATGGCCCGTGCCCAGCAGCTGGTGAGCGTGAGCCTCTTGGATACGAGTAGGCTCGAGCGACTGGAGATTGTGCCGGCGCGGGGGCGCTACAGCGTGCTGGTCAATGGGGTGTCGCGCTCCCTGTCGGTGGGCGAGCGGCTGCGCGTGGTGCGAACCGGCGATTCGCTATTCCTCCGCGTGGGTGCGGAGCTGCTGGGCCTCTGTCGGCATGCGGTGCTGCTCGGCGAGGAGGGGCGTGGCCAGTTCACCCTGGAGGTGGAGCCACCCCTTGCGCTGAGTAGGCTCTACGACGGGAATGTGAGCCTGAGCGTGGACTACGGGCGGATAATGTGCGTTAACCTGGTGGAGATGGATGTCTACCTCGCGGGTGTGATCCAGGCCGAGATGGGCTACCGCGCCCCGCTGGAGGCATACAAGGCTCAGGCCCTGCTGGCGCGAACCTACCTTCTGGAGCATCTGGAGCGGCATCTGGCCGAGGGCTTCAACGTATGCGACCAGGTGCACTGCCAGGCCTACCACGGGAGCGCGAGCGCGAACGAGGTGGCCATGCGCGCGGCCCGTGAGACTAGCGGCCAGGTGGTGGTCGATGCCCAGGGACAGCTGATTGAGGCGGTGTTCCATGCCAACAGCGGGGGCGAGACGGCGGCCGCCGGTGATGTGTGGCTGCGCGAGGTGCCCTACCTCCGCCGGGTTGCCGACCCGCACTCGGCGGGGCAGCGTGGCGCGCGGTGGTCGAAGCGTATTCCGCTCGAGTCGTGGCGGCGCTTCATGGAGAGCAAGGGCGTGCCGCGCCGGGCGGCTGGGGCCTACGCGCTTCGCACGCCGCGCCGGGCCTCGCACTACCAGCTATCGGGGGCACGCCCCGTTCCTTTCCGTGAAATTCGGGAGCACTTCCACCTGAAGAGCGCGTGGTTTGACGTACAGGTGCAGGGGGGTATGATAGTGCTTGAAGGGCGTGGTTACGGGCACGGCATCGGTCTGAGCCAGGAGGGAGCCATGGAGATGGCCCGCCGGGGCTACGACGCGAGGGCCATACTGGAGCACTACCTCCCGGGGACGCGCATCGTGGGTCGGGAGACCGCGGCGAAATGAGTTGCTTCGCTGCCAAGGGGGGGCTGGTGGTGGAAGGTGTACGGCTTTTCGTCCCAAAATCTGTAGAATGCTTCTTGTTTCATGCTCCCGTTTCGCGGGTAAATGCTACCTTTGAGCCAAAGATAGGAGGGAAAATTATGCTAGGTATAGTGCGTTTTGGGTATCGACTTTTGCTGCTGATGGCGGGTCTGCTGGTGTCGCTGGCGGGCTTCGCCCAGAAGACCATGGATGCGCCGGAGATCGAGGTGAATGTGCCAAGTGGAGCGACAGTAAACCGCCCCAACCTGGAGGTGGAATTGAGTGTTTCTAGGGGGGGAGGTCTTGAGAGATGTGCAGGTTGGAAGTTGGATGGAAGTGGCGCTCTCATTCCTACTAAAACATTTTCTCCGGGGGGATGGGTTTCTACAACCTCAGAGCAGGATTTTATCGTTCTAGTGAAGCATGTCCTGAGGCTTGAAGGAAGCTCAACTCCTAATGAAAAGCAGGGATGGGCGATTAAGGAGCTTTCGATCAAGGCCTACAATGGCATGAATGAGCTGGAGTTAGCAAGGTATACCCCGAATCCATTTTATGTGACACATACTCCACTTGACCTTAACAATATCCCTAATGCACTCTGCTTGGATGTTTCGAATGAATACCATAGATTATACTTTAAACTACCTTCGTCAGTACAGGACCATTGGAAAATTAAGCTTAGCCTTAAGCTGATTCCCCAGGAAATGGTTCAGGTGAAAAAGACTGGTCTGGGGTCTCGCAAGCTGTACGTTCATACGCAACTCTATGATAAATCGATTCAACATAATGAAAACACCTATAAATCGGAATTGTCAGATGGAGACTGGATACCGAAGGATGCTTACGTAGGCTATGATCACACGTTGGGTGCTGCTGGTTATCCTGCTGCCCCACACCATCCTTTCCCCTCTGGAAGAGCAAAAGAGCTAAAATATAGAGGGAAACCTTTTACGAAAGAGATTAAGTGGAAGGTAGTCGGCAACATTGAGAAGTGGGTGGATAAACGGCCGAGCCCGGCGGTGAAGCGGAAGGCGAGCCTGCAGGTGGTGAATGAGGATGGCAGTGCGGCCTCTGGCCTGACGGTGAACATCGGCGGAGAGGCAGCCAAGGAAATGCCTCCCAGTTCTGGGATATACGTCGTGGAGCTGGATGAGAACGCTGACTACAAGTTCAAGGTCACTGGGCTCAGCGGGAAGGAGGTGACGGCCAGCGACATAAATCCGTCGTCGCCCTCGCCCTCTGGCAATTTCCACCTCGGTGCTGCGGACAAGGAGATTGGCACGCTGACCATAGGCCCTGCAAAGTCCACCAAGAACTTCCAGTTCACCATTCAGGAGGATGGTAATTCTGCGAATAAGCTTCCGGGCATAAAGGTAAGCCCGGTGGGGAGCGAGGTGACATTCAATCCGTCGGAGGCAACCTCTGCCACGGGTGGTACGGCGAGCCTTCAGGGCGGGGCGCGTACCTGGCCAGCATCGGTATCCTTCAGGTTCACCGACCCCTCGGAGGTGTTTGGGTCGAAGGATGTCTCGGTAGATGTTCCGCCCTCGGGGGCGATTCCCACAAAGACGGTCGAGCTGGAGCGTCTCAGCACGCAGGTGACCTTCAGGGTGAAGGATGGTTCTAGCCCCGTTGCGGGGGCGACTGTGACCGTGGATGGGCAGACGGGTACGACGGATGGCAGCGGCGAGGTGAAGCTCGAGCTGAAGCGTGGCAAAACGCACGCCTACCAGGTGAGCCACAGCGAATACAGCCCCACTTCGGGCAATACTGAGGTGGTGGGTGCGAGCCCGAGCTTCGTGGATGTTGCGCTGAGCAAGGTGCCCACGATCAAGGTGACAATCGAGGTGAAGGATGATGATGGTGCCCCGGTGAAGGGGGCCAAGGTGAGCATAAAGCCGAGCAGCGGCTCTGCGTTCACAGCGACAGACAATGGGGATGGCACGTATAGCGCGGGTTGCGTCGATGGGGACTATACCTACGAGGTGAGCGCACCTGAGCATTTCACGGCGCCCGCTTCGGGGAGCTTTAGCGTGGGGGGAGCGCCGGTCACGGAATCGGTCTCGCTGACGCGGAAGACGGTAGACTATAAGGTGGTGGTCAATGCGCCGGGGGCGATATCCGGCGAGCCGACGGTGGATATTTCTGGCTTCTCCGTGGTGAAGGAGTCTGGGAGTGGCGGTGTATTCACCTTTAAGGTCAGCGGGTTGAAGTCGGGCAAGGACTACAAGGTGGATGTCAAGATGTCGGGCTTTGAGAGCAAGATGGGCTTGGCGCTGGACCCCGGGCCGAGCGCGGCGACGGGGGCGACCAACCGGATGGAGATTACGCTGGAGGAGAAGCAGAATACCTATAAGCTGAACTTCACGGTGGTGGCCACTCTGGGCTCCAAGGATTACTCCAAGACGGGGGAAATCAGCGTGCTGTCCTGCACGCCGTCCGGCCTGCTGCAGAAGGTGAAGGAGGGCATCAAGAATGGCGGGAAATTCCCCTACGGGCTGGAGTTCAAGGCCCAGGCGGGCGTGCCGATAACGGTGAAGGTTAAATTCTTGAATTTCAAGCACTTTGTGGATAAGGAGCTTTCTTTTGAATTCCCTAGGACGAAATCTGAGGAGACTATCAAATTGGAGCAGAAGGATAAAGAGATTTACTGCGAGGCCAAGGGGGCGAAGAGGGCCTCGTTGTACTACTTCAAGGATGACGTTACGAAGAGCGATGGTACGTATACTTTTAGGGGGCTGGAAGAGGGTAAGGAATTCTACCTGGTGGTTATGAAGGAGGGGTATAAGAGCCAGCGGATAAAGTTGAGCTCGGCTAATCCCACTCCGGAGGTAAACTTGAAGGCAGAGACGGCGAGTGATCCCACCAAGAAGTACCGGATGCAATTCCGGGTGGTGGATTCTGATGGGAATGGGATTCCGATGGCTAAGGTGATATATGGTCCTTCTGGCTCGATACAACGAGGTGAGACGTGGACGGATGTGAACGGTGGCGTGCTTATTTTTGAACTTGAGGGGGCGACCGGTGGGAAGGAGTATGTCTTTGAGGTGAGCAAGGAGGGCTATGGGACGACTACCAGCATCAAGAAGGTGGCAGATAAGGATGAGACGATGGAGGATGTGGTGCTGAGCCGCACGAGGGGGATTGTAACCCGTGGGATGCTGGCTGTGCCGACAGCCCTGACTGCCCCCGTACCATACGGCCCGATACGTACTCGGGGCAGCTGGGATTTGACGGTGACCGTCAAGAGTGGCACTGAGCTCCTCTCTGGTGCGCGCCTTTACCTTCTCAAAAAGGAGTTCGAGATAGGAGACGGTGTGACCAAGCTCGAGTGGGGTGAGGGTAAAAAGAAAAAACCGCTAAAAAAACCTACGGGGAATATGTGGTTCGAGGTGGAGGGGGCGAAGAGTGTGAATGGAAGGAACGAAGTGGAGGAAGACCTGCTGGCGGTGACGCTCAATGAAAAGGTGCTGGATAATCCAGTGAGATACTATGAGGAAGGGAATGCTGACGAGATAATGGGCATAATCATAGAGGAGAGCAAGCTGAGCGGCGCAGAGAATGTGGTGAAGGCCTGGGTAAATAATTCATACACTGAGGAGGGCCAGAAGAAGCTGCAGTACATCCAAGTGATAGCACGGGATGGCGGTAGTGTGCTGGTGGATGGGAAGGACCTGCAGGAGAAGCCGCTGGAGGTGAAGCCCGATACCCCAGTGACCATAGAGTTCAGGCCTGAGGGTGGTCTGGATTTGTTGAGTGTACATGATGAGAATTTCGCCCGTTTCTTCACCCCCGAGGACCCGAACGACAGGAGGAAGGGTAAGCTGAAGATGCCGAAGCTGGCGTACCCGGATAATGTGCTCTACATACGGGGCGAGTTTGGTAAACGGGGAAATTCTGGCGAAGCGGAGCCGGCTAACTACAACGTTTCGTGGAGCATAGTGGATGAGAGCATCTACGGGGATGTCGTCTCGCTGACCATGAAGAACAACTCGGGTGAGGTGCTGACCAGCGGTGTGGGTATTGCTCAGAATAGGATAGTGTACTACGATGTGAGGGTGAACCATGAGGGTTACTACCTGAAGTCCTTCAAGCGCAACGGTGTTGAGCAGCTTCGTCCGGAGCAGAAGGAGCTGAGCGCCTTCTCCGATCAGTGGCGCGTGTCGGAGAACAGCGTTTTCACGCTGGAGCTGGGGGAGAAGGCCAACACGGGTGGTGGGAATGCGTTGCCGGGTGGTGGTGCGACCTCGGTGGAGAGCCGTCTGCTGGGCGGGGTGAAGGCCTACCCGGTGCCGCTGGTCGACTGGCTGAAGGTGTCGAATGTGCAGCAGGCGAAGCGCTACCGCCTCCTGAATGCCCTCGGGGTAAGCCTGATGGAGGGGACGATGAGCGGCGCGCCGATGCTGCAGCTGGATGTGTCGGGCCTGCCGGCGGGGATGTACCTGCTGGAGCTGGAGGATGTCGAGGGGCGCTTTAGCCGTCTGCGGCTGGTGAAGTAGCCCGCTTTCGGGTGTCGATGTCGGCCAGAATTATTCTGGAATAATTTATACCTTTGCGCTTGGTGTATAGTTCTGCACCAAGCGCAAAGTTTATATTAGCACGTATGGCGAAGAGCATAGTAGCGAGGGTGATATCCTCGGTTTTCGGCACGAAGTCCGAGAAGGACCAGAAGGCCCTGCAGCCGATTGTGGCCAAGGTGAACGAGGAGTGGCCCCGCCTCAAGGCGATGAGCAATGACGAGCTGCGCACGGTGGCGCAGGGCATGCGCGCCGAGGTGCAGGCTTCGTTCGCCGAGAGCCAGAGGGAGATCGGGGAGCTGAAGCACCGTCTGGACGTGGAGCCGCTCACGCTCGGCGAGCGCGAGAAGCTCTTCAAGCGCATCGATGAGCTGAAGGCCAGCATCGGGGAGAGCGTCGAGGCGGCTCTGCAGCGGGTGTTGCCCCTGGCCTTCGCGGTGGTGCGTGAGACGGCGCGCCGGTTTGCTGAGAGTGAGACCCTGGAGGTTACGGCCAATGAGCATGACCGCCAGCTGGCCGGCCAGGGGCGCGACTTCGTGGAGATAGAGGGCGACAAGGCCATATACTACACGAGCTGGATGGTGGGGGGGAATGAGATACGCTGGGACATGGTGCACTACGATGTGCAGCTGATGGGCGGGGCGGTGCTCCACGAGGGGAAGGTGGCCGAGATGTCGACCGGTGAGGGGAAGACGCTGGTGGCGACCCTGCCGGTGTTCCTCAACGCCCTGCCGGGCCTGGGGGTGCACGTGGTGACGGTGAACGACTACCTGGCCAAGCGTGACTCCGAGTGGATGGGCCCGCTCTACGAGTTCCACGGCCTGAGCGTGGATTGCATTGACAGGCACGAGCCCAGCTCGGATGCCCGGCGGAGGGCCTACGCGGCCGACATCACCTTCGGCACGAACAACGAGTTCGGCTTCGACTACCTCCGCGACAACATGGCCTTCGAGGTGGGGGGCCTGGTGCAGCGCGAGCACAACTACGCCATCGTCGATGAGGTCGACTCGGTGCTGATTGACGATGCCCGTACCCCGCTCATCATCTCCGGCCCGACCAACCGGGACAACAACCAGATGTTCGAGGAGTTCCGCCCGGAGGTGGAGCTGCTGGTGAACGCGCAGCAGAAGTTCGTCATCCAGCAGCTGGCCGAGTCGAAGCGGCTCATCGCCGAGGGGAAGAACGAGGAGGGGGGGAAGATGCTCCTGCGCGTGTTCAAGGGTCTGCCGAAGTACAAGCCGCTGACCAAGTTCGAGAGCGAGCCGGGCATCAAGAGCCTGCGGCTGAAGACCGAGAACTTCTACATGCAGGAGAACAACAAGAACATGCATCTGATAACGGATGACCTGTTCTTCATCATCGACGAGAAGCGCCACAGCGTGGAGCTGACCGATAAGGGCATCGACATGCTCTCGCGGCGGGTGAACGACCCGGATTTCTTCGTGCTGCCGGACATGGGCGTGAAGGTGGCCGAGATTGAGGAGGGGGATGGCACGCCCGACGAGAAGGCCCGCGCGAAGGAGGAGCTCATGCGGCAGTGGTCCAACAAGGCCGAGCGCCTCCACATCGTGCAGCAGCTGCTGAGCGCGTACACGATGTACGAGCGCGACGTGGAGTACCTGGTGGAGGACAATCAGGTGAAGATTGTCGATGAGCAGACGGGGCGTACGCTCGAGGGGCGGCGCTACTCCGACGGGCTGCACCAGGCGCTGGAGGCCAAGGAGGGGGTGAAGATAGAGGCCCCGACGCAGACCTTCGCGACGGTGACCCTGCAGAACTACTTCCGTATGTACCGCAAGCTCTCGGGCATGACCGGTACGGCCGAGACGGAGGCGGGCGAGCTCTGGAGCATCTACAAGCTCGATGTGGTCGTCATCCCGACCAACCGGCCGGTGATCCGCAAGGATGGGAACGACCTGCTCTACAAGACCGTGCGGGAGAAGTTCGCCGCCGTGATTGAGGAGGTGGAGCGGCTAGTGGGCGAGGGGCGGCCGGTGCTGGTGGGCACAACCTCGGTGGAGATTTCCGAGCAGCTGAGCCGCATGCTCAAGTTCCGCAAGATTCCGCATAATGTGCTCAACGCCAAGCAGCACCAGCGCGAGGCCGAGGTGGTGGCCCAGGCGGGCAAGGCGGGCACGGTGACCATCGCCACCAACATGGCGGGCCGTGGTACCGACATCAAGCTCAGCCCGGAGGTGCGGGCGGCCGGCGGGCTGGCCATCATCGGCACCGAGCGGCATGAGTCCCGAAGGGTGGACCGCCAGCTGCGGGGCCGCTCCGGCCGTCAGGGCGACCCGGGCTCGTCGACCTTCTTCGTGTCGCTGGAGGACAACCTGATGCGTATGATTGTGTCCGACCGCTTCGGGCGCATGATGGACCGCCTCGGGCACCAGGAGGGCGACGTGATTCAGCACCCTTGGTTCACCAAGTCCGTGGAGCGTGCCCAGCGGAAGGTGGAGGAGAACAACTTCGGCATCCGCAAGCGGCTCCTGGAGTACGACGACGTGATGAACCTGCAGCGTACCAATATCTACACCCGACGGCGGCACGCCCTCTTCGGCGAGCGCCTCGAGGAGGACATCGCCGATGCGATAGCCAGCGTGAGCTACGACATCGCGGGCATGTTCGCGGGCTATGAGGACTACGAGGGGCTGAACGACTTCATCATGCGCAGCTTCGCCATGGAGAGCACCATCAGCGAGGCGGCCTACACCGAGGCCTCTGGGGACCAGCTCGGCGAGCTCATCGAGGAGATGCTCACGGCCCGCTACAAGCAGCGGATGGACTCCATAAAGCAGCGGGCGATGCCGGTGCTGCAGGGCGTGGTGCAGGAGCATGGCGACCGCTTTGAGAACATCGCCGTGCCCCTCTCCGACGGGGTGCGCAGCATACAGATCACCATCCCGCTCAGGCGCGCCATCGAGAGCGAGGGGCGCGAGCTGGTGCGGGGCATTAGCCGCACGGTGGTGCTGCACGAGATAGACGACCACTGGCAGCAGCACCTCCTGGCCATGGACGAGCTCAAGCAGAGCGTGCAGAACGCCTCCTATGAGCAGAAGGACCCGCTGGTGATCTTCAAGTTCGAGGGCTACAACCTCTTCGAGAAGATGATAGGGACGCTCAATCAGGCCATTCTGGAAATACTCTTCAAGATCCACATACCCGTGGAGGAGCCCGAGCAGGTGCGTGAGGCCCCGGAGCGACCCAACCCGTCGAGAGGGCCGAAGAACCTCCAGGCCGGGCGGAGCGAGGTGGCCACCTCGCGGACCAGCGAGCCGAGCCGTACGCCCCTACGCCGGGAGAAGAAGATAGGCCGGAATGACCCCTGCCCCTGCGGCAGCGGGAAGAAGTACAAGCAGTGCTGCGGTAGGCACGATAAGCAATAGAATAGGGAGAAGGCCGTATGGCGATGGAGAAAATGGATATCGTAGCGCAGCTGCAGGCTGAGATACAGGGGGCTATCAGGGAGCTGCTGGCTCTGGAGGTGCCGTCGGAGACGATACAGGTGACCCCCACCCGCTCGGAGTTCGAGGGCGACTACACGGTGGTGGTCTTCCCGTGGGTCAAGCAGGCCCGGTGCAAGCCCGAGGAGCTGGGGCATAGGCTGGGCGACTACCTGCTGCAGCACTCGCCCAGCGTGGCGGATGTCAACGTGGTGAAGGGCTTCCTGAACATGAGCCTGCGCGACGAGTTCCTGACCCTGGCCCTGGCGAGGATGCCCAAGGATGGCACCTTCGGCCTGGCCGCGCCCAATAGCTCCGGCAGGACGCTCTGCCTGGAGTACTCCTCGCCCAACACCAACAAGCCGCTGCACCTGGGGCATATCCGCAACATCCTGCTGGGGTGGAGCGTGAGCCGCATCAAGGAGGCCGTGGGCGATAGGGTGGTCATGGTCAACGTGACCAACGACCGGGGGATACACATCTGCAAGTCCATGCTCGCCTGGATGCGCCACGGCCAGGGCGAAACGCCCCAGAGCAGCGGCATGAAGGGCGATTTCCTCGTGGGGAAGTACTACGTCCTCTTCGAGAAGGACTTCCGCCGGGAGGTGGCCGAGCTGGTGGCCGGGGGCATGACCGAGGAGGAGGCCAAGGAGGCGGCGCCCAGCATGCGCGAGGCCCAGGAGATGCTGCGGAGGTGGGAGCGGAAGGACCCCGAGATCTACGCCCTGTGGGAGCGGATGAACAGCTGGGTCTACGCCGGGTTCGAGGTGACCTACCAGACCCTCGGCGTGCATTTCGACAAGATATACTACGAGTCGGACACCTACATCCTCGGGAAGAGCCTCGTGGAGGACGGGCTGGCCTGCGGGGTGTTCTACCGGCGCGAGGACGGGTCGGTGTGGGCCGACCTGACCGACATCGGCCTCGACGAGAAGCTGCTGCTGCGCTCCGACGGCACCTCGGTCTACATGACCCAGGACCTCGGCACGGCCCTCGAGCGCTACAACGAGTTCCGCTTCGACGACATGACCTACGTGGTGGGCGATGAGCAGAACTACCACTTCCAGGTGCTGCAGATACTCCTCCAGCGCCTGGGCTACGAGTGGGCCTCGCGGATATTCCACCTCAGCTACGGCATGGTCGCCCTGCCGGAGGGGAAGATGAAGTCGCGCGAGGGTACGGTGGTCGACGCCGACGACCTCATCGCCTCGGTGGTGAGCATCGCCCGCGAAACCTCCGACACGCTCGGCAAGCTCAAGGAGGTGGACCCCGCCGACCTGGACGACATACACAGGGCCGTGGGCCTGGGCGCGCTCAAGTACTTCATCATCAAGGTGGACCCCACCAAGAGCATGGTCTTCGACCCCAAGGAGTCCATCGACTTCAACGGGAATACCGGCCCCTTCATCCAGTACACGCACGCCCGTGCATGCAGCATCCTCCGGCGGATGGAGGGCCAGGTCGAGCCCCTCCTCCCCACGCTGGAGGGCATCAGCTACAGCCCCTTCGAGCGTAAGCTCATCCGCCGCCTCTACGCCTTCCCGGGCCTCATCCGCCAGGCGGCCAAGGAGCATAGCCCCGCCCTGGTGGCCAACTATACCTACGAGCTGGCCCGCGAGTTCAACCAGTTCTACCACGAATGCCCCGTGAGCCGCGAGGAGGACCCCAAGCTCAGGAGCATGCGCGTGGAGCTGACCCGGGGCGTGGTCAAGGTGCTGGCCTCGGCGCTCAGGCTGCTGGGCATACAGGCACCCGAGCGGATGTAGCACACTAGCCGATACGCGGCATATGAACTACGAAGAGACGGTCGGCTACATCATGTCGGCCCTGCCCATGTTTCAGCGTGTGGGGGCCGCGGCCTACAAGCCCAACCTGGACAACTCGCACGCCCTGGACCTATACGATGCCTCCCCCCACGAGGATTTCCTCACCATCCACGTGGCGGGCACCAACGGCAAGGGGAGCGTGTCGCACATGCTGGCCGCCATCCTCACCGCCGCGGGCTACCGCACGGGCCTGCTGACCTCCCCCCACCTGCTGGACTACCGCGAGCGCATACGCGTCGATGGGCAGATGGTCAGCGAGGACTTCATCACCCAGTACGTCGATAGCCATCTGGAGGTCTTCGAGGAGATAAGCCCCTCCTTCTTCGAGATGTCGGTCGCCATGGCCTTCAGCTACTTCGCCGACCAGCAGGTCGATATCGCCGTGGTGGAGGTCGGGATGGGGGGGCGGCTCGACAGCACCAACATCATCAGCCCCACCGTCAGCGTCATCACCAGCATCGGCTACGACCACATGGCCTTCCTCGGGGGCACCATGGCCGAGATTGCGGGTGAGAAGGCCGGCATCATCAAGCAGAACCGCCCCGTGGTGGTGGGGGCTGTGGACGAGGAGCTCCGCCCCGTCTTCATCGATAGGGCCAGGGAGATGGGCAGCCCCTACACCTTTGCCCAGGACCGGTGGACGGTGGTGCCCAAGGGCGCATCGGGCGAGAGGCAATGCTTTGACTGCCTGAACAGCCGGTCGCGCAAGCCCATGGAGATTGTCACCGACCTTCGTGGCATCGTCCAATCGCAGAATTTGGCCACTGTCCTGTGCGTGGTGGACTACCTCCGCCGCGAGGGGCTACATATTCCGTGGACCATCGTGCAGCAGGGCTTGGGACGGGTGCAGCAGTCCACGGGGCTGGCCGGTCGGTGGCAACCCATCGACGAAAAGCCCCTCACCATTGCCGATGTCGCCCATAATCCGCAGGGTATCGCGGCGGTTCTGGCCCAGGTGGAGCAGACCCCGCATGAGGGCTTGCTCTGGGTGCTGGGCCTATCCGGCGACAAGGATGTCTCCTCCATTCTGGCCATGCTGCCCTCTGAGGCCACCTACTTCTTCACGCGGGCCGGTGTACCCCGGGCCATGGATGCGGATGCGCTTCGGGGGGAGGCCACTGGCCACGGGCTCAGGGGGGAGAGCTACCCGGATGTGGCCAGCGCGCTGCGAGCCGCCCGGGAGCGGGCCCGCCCCGAGGACCTCATCATGGTGGGGGGGAGCGCCTTCGTCGTGGCGGATGCGCTGGCCGCCGGGGTGGGGGAGAGCGGGCTGTGAGGTCAGAACTCCGTCCAGATGGTCTTGTCGTCCTCGCTGTAGCGTAGCTGGAAGGCCATCGGGGCATCGGCCACGGCCTTTCGGGCGAGCTCCAGCGCTAGGCGTACGTGGTCGGCCACGTTTGCGGCATCGGTGTAGCTCAGGTAGAGGGTGATGGTGCGGCGGGCGTTGTCGTGTACGTGTAGCCGGGCGGGGCAGTCGTCCCAGCTGTTGGGGAGCTCGAGGGCGTACTGCTCGCCGCTCGCCTCCATGATGGGGGGGATGATGCGCTCCAGCTCGAGCTGCACATTCCGCCGTCGCTGGATTTCGAGGTACTCCGGCGTGCTGGCCTGCTTTTCCTGCTCGAGCGCGTAGCTGGCCAGGCGGGGTATGATGTCGGCTAGCTGCTCGAAGGGGGGTAGGGGGAGAACCTCCAGCATGTTCTGCCTGAATAGGTAGTGCCGGGGTTCGTGTAGCATGATGGTTTCCCAGCCACGCCATGTGGAGAGCGCTACGTACTCCTCATCGATTATGAGGAATTCGCGCCCCTGCTGCGAGTAGGTGATGGTGGGGATGTGCCTGTATCCATGGCTGCTGACGGACTGGTCGAGGCCGGGGATTTTGAGCTCTGCGAGCCCCTCGAGCTGCTCCTTCGTGTACCTGGGCCTGAGGCGGAAGTAGTCCATGCGGTCCGGGGGGAAGAGCTGGGCGAGGCGCTTGAGCTCCTCCCGCTGGTAGTCCAGCAGCTGGGGGCTATTCCCCTGCCCGGGGAAGTTGAGCTTGCTGCGGTGGGTCTGCCCCCAGCCAATATGCTCGCGGACATAGCCTATCCCCAGGGGGAGGGGGCTCTCGGCCAGCAGCCCATCGAGTATTGCCAGGGTGGGGAGGAGGTGCTTGGCCTTCTGGACGAAGCTGCTGTAGGGGAGGCGTAGCTCCGCGCGCTGCCGCTCGTTGAGGCGCACGCGTAGCACCTCGCTCTTCTGCTCGCTGCGGAGGTGGTGGGCGTACCGCTTGGTGGCGAGCAGGCTCTTGGCCATGACGCCGACGCTCCCCGTGGCCACGCTGCGGATTTTCGCCTCCTTGAGCTGCTCGTGCTTTTTGCCGTTCAGGGCTAGCATCCCCTCGGTGCAGAAGCGGGCGTAGCGGGGTAGCATCAGCCGGAGGAGATCGAGGGAGAAGATGCGCTCATCCTGGGTGTAGCTCCCGCCGAAGAAGGGGCGGAAGTGGGGGCTGTAGTGGCTGAGGCGCAGCACGAGGTACCCGTCGATGCTGTAGTCGATGCGCTTAATCCGGCGCTCCTCGCCCTTCTTGGCAGGGTAGTGGTGCACCTTGACCTCCAGGTCCGGGGTTGGGCAGCTGAGCAGGGCCTGGAGCATCTCGTCGGTGCGCTCGAGGTCCTCGCCACTGTTGTGGTAGCGCCTGGGCCTTCGGGCTTGCTCCGCCCGCCCCAGCTCCCGCCCCAGCTCGGCGACCAGCTGCCTGAGGGCCGCCCGCCAGTGGCGCTTGTCGCTACCCTGGGCCTTCTGCAGACGGGCGGCGGTGAAGCTGGCCAGCTCCTCGGGGGTGAGTGGGGGGTGCTTGTCCATGGCCTTGGGCTTTGCCGCGAAGGTGGGGGATTTCCGTTCCGATTATGGCCTACACTCCCTTTTTCAGGTCCCTCCCCTCATCACCATAATCGGAGTGGATGTGGCCGGGTTGCCTATTCCCCCGGCGCGACCCCGCCCTCCAGCATCTTCTTCACCTTCTCGTACTTCTCCATCATCCCCTTCTCGGCGCGGAAGCGGAAGTAGAGCTTCTTCAGGAGGTTGAGCGAGTTCCCGTGGCCGGGTATGAGCTCGCAGACCTTCTCGGCCAGCGGGATGCACTTGCGGTACTCGGCCTGCGCCTCCGCCTGGAGCTTATCGTAGCCCTTCGTGTCGCTCGAGGGCAGCTTCGCGGCCTGGTCCGACAGGTCCACAGCGTGGTTGTAGTGCAGCACGGCCATGTTGTAGTACGCGTCGGGGTAGTTGGGCACGATGGCCACGGCCTGCTGGTAGGCGGCCTCCGAGGCTTTCATGTCGCCCAGCTCGTCGTAGACTATCCCCTTGGCGAAGTAGAGGCTCGCATTCTTCGGGCTCTTGGCCAGCGCCCGGTCTATGAGCTCGATCACCCCCTGCGAGTCCTCCTTGTGCTTGATGTTGTACTCCACCAGCTGCATGAGCACGCACTGCGCCTCGGGGAACAGCCCCACGCCCCGCATGAGCATCTGCTTGCCCTTGGCCCCCTGGCCGCAGAGCTCGGCCGCCTCGAAGTACAGGCAGTATACCTGCCCCTTATTCGTGTAGCCCGCGTTGATGGCCTTCTCCAGGTAGCCCATGGCCGGCGCGTACTGCTTGTCCTTCAGGAGCATGATGCCCGTGTAGTAGCTGAGCGTGGAGTCCACCTGGGCCCTGCCGGTGATGGAGTCCACGGCCAGCGCCCGGGCGAAGTGGCCGACGGCCCCCTTGTAGTCCAGCTGCTTGCTGGCGTTTATCCCCGAGGCGATGGAGGCCCTGCGGATGGCCTCGTAGCCCTGGGCGATACGCTTGTCCTTCACCCCCTCCTGGCTCAGGCTGGCGGCCCGCCCGTAGGCCCGCATCGCGCTGTCGAGCGGCGAGGGGAGCACCGCCTTCTTCACCCGGTAGAAGTCCAGCTTGTCCTCCGTGCCATCGGCCTTGCGACTGAAGTAGAAGTCGGTCTTTGCGGTCGACCACAGCACGTAGTCCCCGCCGTGGATATGGAGGGCCTTACGCTCCTCCGGCTCGCCGATGGCTGCGCTGAACTCCCGCGTCCCCACGCCCATGCCAAGGCCCTGTAGGGGCGCCTCATAGGCCTCCATCATCAGCTCGCCCCGCTTGCGCCAGGTCTTCTCCCGGGCCGCGTACTTCGGCTTGGCGATGTCCCCGTCGCTGGAGGCAATCCGCCGCTCCAGGCGCGGGTAGTCCCCCTGGGCAAAGGCCGAAGCCCCCAGGACCAGCATCAGGAAAACCCCAGTCCCAATGCGTCTCGAAATGCTTATCCCTGAAACTCGTAGCATGACTCTCCTCCTTGTGCTTTGGTTGGAAATATCGCCGTACGGAGCCTACTCCTCCCCGCCTTCAGCCGCGTGGCTCAGCTCCGAGGGGCTCTGCCCTTCCACCTCCCCATCCGTCGGCCCCTCGTCCTCATCCTCCTCGGCCGACACGGGCGAGATGGAGGCTATCGTGTCGTTCTTCCCCAGCGCGATGCAGTGCACGCCCTTCGTATTGCGGCTCACCAGCGGGGTCTGCGATACGGGGAAGCGGATGATCACCCCGTTCTTGGAGATGATCATCAGGTGCTCCTCGTCGCTCACCAGGCTGATGTTCACCAGCATCCCGGCCTTCTCCACGTTCATCGTCTTGACGCCCTTGCCCCCCCGGTGGATTATGCGGTACTCGCTCACCTCCGACCGCTTGCAGTAGCCCTCGTCCGACACCACCAGCAGCCGGCGGGGGTCGTCGGCCGCGTGGCTCACCATGCCGATGACGAAGTCCCCCTCGGCCAGGTCCATCCCCCGCACGCCCATGCTCTTGCGCGAGAGCACCCGCAGCGCGTCCTCCCTGAAGCGGATGGCCATCCCCCCGTGCGAGGCGAGGATGAGCTCGCTCTGCCCGTCGGTCAGCACCGCGTCGAGCAGCTCGTCCTCCTCGCGGATGGCCACGGCGATCAGGCCGTTGGTCCGTGGGCGCGAGTAGTCCGTCAGGCAGGTCTTCTTGACCACCCCGCTCTTGGTGCACATGATGACGTAGTGCGAGTCGGTGTACTCCCTGTCGTTCAGGTGGCGCACGTTCAGGATGGCGCGCACCGTGTCGTCCTGCTCGATGTTGATGAGGTTCTGCAGCGAGCGCCCCTTCGTGTTCCGCGCCCCCTCGGGCACGTCGTACACCTTCAGCCAGTAGCACAGGCCCTTCTCCGTGAAGAAGATGAGCGTGTTGTGCATGGTGGTGTTGTAGAGGTGCTCTATGAAGTCCTCCTCGCGGGTGGCCGAGCCCTTGGCCCCGCGCCCGCCCCGCCGCTGCGAGCGGTACTCGGCCAGGTTGGTCCGCTTGATGTAGCCCAGGTGCGAGAGCGTGATGACCACGTCGTCGTCGGGGTAGAAGTCCTCCGGGCTGAACTCCTCGGCCGTGGGGATGATCTCGGTGCGCCGCCCGTCGCCGTACTTGGCCTTCACCTCCTGCAGCTCCTCCTTCATCACGCTGTCCTGCAGGGCCTTGTCCTCCAGCAGCTGGTTCAGGTAGGCGATGCGCTCGGCCAGCTCCTGGTGCTCGGCCCGCAGCTTGTCGCGCTCGAGGCCGGTGAGCGCCCGCAGCCGCATGTCCACTATGGCCTGCGACTGCAGCTCCGAGAGGCCGAAGCTGGCCTGCAGCTGGTCCATGGCCTCCCGCGGGCTCTGCGACGCGCGGATGATGCGTATCACCTCGTCGATGTGGTCGAGCGCGATCAGCAGCCCCTCCAGGATGTGCATCCGCTCCATAGCCTTCTTGAGCTCGAAGCGGGTCCGGCGCATCACCACCTCGTGGCGGTGCAGGACGAACTGGGCAATCATGTCCTTGAGGTTCAGCAGCCGCGGCCGGCCGTCCACCAGGGCGATGTTGTTGACCGAGAAGGACGACTGCAGGGCCGTCTGCTTGTAGAGGTTGTTGAGCACCACGTTGGCCACCGCGTCGCGCTTGAGCAGGATGACGATGCGCATCCCGTTGCGGTCGCTCTCGTCGTTGATGTAGCTGATGCCCTCTATCTTCTTCTCGTTGACCAGCTCGGCGATTCGCCGTATGAGGTCGGCCTTGTTCACCTGGTAGGGTATCTCCGTCACCACGATGCGCAGCCGCCCCGTCTTGGTCTCGTCAATCTCGGCCCTGGAGCGCACCACGATGCGCCCCCGCCCCGTGCGGAAGGCCTCGCGCACCCCGTCCATGCCGTAGACCATGGCCCCGGTGGGGAAGTCCGGCCCCTTGACGTGCTCCATCAGGCCGTCCACGTCGATGTCGCGGTTGTCGATGTAGGCGCAGGTCGCGTCTATCACCTCGCCCAGGTTGTGGGGCGCCATGTTGGTGGCCATCCCCACCGCGATGCCCGAGGCCCCGTTCACCAGCAGCAGGGGCACCCGGGTGGGCAGCACGGTGGGCTCGGTGGTCTCCTCGTCGAAGTTCGGCATGAAGTCCACCGTGTCCATGTCGATGTCGCGCATCACCTCCTCGGTAATCCGCTCCATGGCCGCCTCGGTGTACCGCATGGCCGCCGGGCCGTCGCCATCCACCGAGCCGAAGTTCCCCTGCCCCTTCACCAGCTCGTAGCGCAACGACCACGGCTGGGCCATACGCACCAGCGCATCGTACACCGAGCTGTCCCCGTGGGGGTGGTACTTACCGATCACGTCCCCCACGATGCGGGCCGACTTCTTGGTCCCCGAGGCGGCGTTCAGCCCCAGCTTCTGCATCGCGAAGAGCACCCGCCGGTGCACCGGCTTGAGACCATCGCGCGCATCGGGCAGCGCGCGCGAAACAATCACAGACATCGCATAGTCGATATACGAAGTCTTCATCTGGTTCTCTATGTCGACACGCTGGATGCGCTCCAAAGAATGCTGCTCCTCCATACCCATTATTTACCGGTCGCACGTAACCCTGCAACCCGCACTTTACGTTTATAACCAGGCGCAAAGATAACAAATTACGGGCGAAACGCGCAAGAATTTCCCCGGGCCTCGTCCTGCATGCGCCCCTGCTCGTGGTCTCGTCGCCCGCCCGCTGGCCCAGCCCTCCCCCCTCCGCGCGCAAATATCCCCGGATGCCCCGCGAATCATCAAAAAATTCTACCTTTGCATCCCACCAGGGGCGGAGCCTCGCCGAGGCGGGCGCGTCCGTAGCCCCCGGGCTTGCCCCGCGGGCCGGGGTATGCGAGCTTGGAGAATAACGTAACCTATTTGTATCTACGAAATAGAACACACCAAAAACATGGCAAAGGGGAACGAACCACAGACGGCCAACGTGAGCCTCATCGGTACTGGCACGGAAATCAAGGGGGAGATTAAATGCGCGGGCGACCTGCGCGTCGACGGCTCGGTCGTTGGCAACCTCCAGGTCAAGGGCAAGCTCGTGATTGGTGAGGGGGGCTTCGTCCAGGGCGAGGTCGTGTGCTCCCATGCGGACATCTCCGGCGAGCTGCAGGGGAAAATCCTGGTGGCCGAAATCCTAGCCCTCAAGAGCAGCTCCAAGTTCACCGGCGAGATCAGCGCCAAGCGGCTCAGCATAGAGCCCGGCAGCCAGTTCAACGGCTCCTGCCAGATGGGTCAGACCAACCTCCCGAGGGAAACGCCCCAGCCGCAGCAGTAGCACCCAGCCCGACGCATGCCGTACATCCTGGCCCTCGCCCTGCCGCAGGCCCTGGTGGCGGGCGTGTGGGTCCACCTCCTGCGCGGGGGGCTTCTGGGGGGCTACTTCACCGCCCTCCCGGCCGTCCCCCTCTTCTTCACCCTCCTCCCCCTGCTGGCCCATCGCTACCAGCTGGGGCTCGGCTCGTCCCACCCCCAGAAGGGCATGCGGGGCCTTCTGGGGCTCATCCTGCTACGCCTGCTGGCCACCCTCCTCTTCGCCCTCGTGGGCCTGCTGTCCCTCCCCCCGGCGCACCGCTTGGCCTTCATGGCCACGACCGCTTCCGCCTACCTCATAGCCTTCCTCTTCACCACTCTCACCACGGCTCGGGGCTAGCCCGGCGCTTCGCTCCTCCACGGCATGCAGAAAAGATGTACATTTGCACAGGGCGCGGAGGGGACGGGATTTTGGAGTGGACCTCACCGCCCGTGGAGATAAAAGACCGTATCTATGGATGCTATTTGCTACGTAAAGGGCGATGCGACAGCCCCTCAGGGTGATGGCGTGAAGGTCATCGCCCACATCTGCAACGACCTCGGCGGCTGGGGGGCGGGCTTCGTGCTGGCCCTCTCTAAGCGTTGGCCCGAGCCGGAGCGAGCCTACCGGGAGTGGTACCGGGCGCGGGCGGGCAACGACTTCCAGCTGGGGAGCATGCAGCTGGTCCGGGTGGCGGAGTCCACCTACGTGGCCAACATGGTCGCCCAGCAGGGGCTACGCGCCAGTAGCCAGGGTCCGCCCATACGCTACGAGGCCGTTCGCGAGTGCCTGTCCAAGCTGGCGAAGGAGGCCCTCGCGCTGGGTGCCTCCGTCCACATGCCGCGCATAGGCTGCGGGCTGGCCGGGGGGAGGTGGGAGCGCATCGAGCCGCTCATCGGGGAGACCCTGCTGGCGGCGGGTGTCCCCACGACGGTGTACGACTTTTAGCCGCGGGTTTTGAGAAGCATAAGGGGGACAGCCGGATGATAGACCGTTCCACAGTGGACCGCATCATCTCCTCGGTGCGCATCGAGGACGTGGTTGGCGAGTACGTGCGCCTCGATAAGCGGGGGGCCAACCTCCAGGGCCTCTGCCCCTTCCACAACGAGAAGACCCCCTCGTTCAACGTCAGCCCCTCGCGCGGCATCTTCAAGTGCTTCGGCTGCGGCAAGGGGGGCAACGTGGTGACCTTCCTGATGGAGAAGGAGAGCATCTCCTTCCTGGAGGCCATCCGCATTCTGGCCAAGCGGGCCAACATCGAGCTGGACGAGAAGCCCGAGACCCCCGAGGAGCGGGAGCGCCGCGGCGAGCGGGAGTCCCTGATGGCCGTGCTCGATTGGGCCACCGCCTACTTCCACAACCAGCTCACCAACAGCGAGGAGGGCGTGCGCATCGGGCTGGCCTACCTCCAGGAGCGGGGCCTGACCCGGGAGACCATCGACCGCTTCGGCCTGGGCTACTCCCCCGAGAGCGCCGCGGCCATGACCAGCGCCGGGCAGCAGGCGGGCTACAAGCTGGACTACCTCGTCAAGAGCGGGCTCACCACCGCGCGCGACGGCCGAACCTGGGACCGCTTCCGGGGGCGTGTCATCTTCCCCATCTACAGCGTATCGGGGCGGACCATCGGCTTCGGCGGGCGCGCCCTGCGCACGGGCGAGCGCATCGCCAAGTACCTCAACTCCCCCGAGAGCGAGGTCTACCACAAGAGCGATACCCTCTACGGCCTGGCCCAGTCCAAGAGCGCCATCGCCCGCGAGGACGAGTGCATACTGGTGGAGGGCTACCTGGACGTCCTCTCGCTCTACCAGCTGGGCGTGCAGAACGTGGTGGCCAGCTCCGGCACCAGCCTCACCCAGGAGCAGGTGCGCCTCCTCTCCCGCTTCTCGAAGAACGTCACCATCCTCTACGACGGCGACGGAGCTGGCATCAAGGCCGCCGAGCGGGGGGCGGACATCCTCCTCTCCCAGGGGCTCTTCGTGCGGATAGCCCTCCTGCCCGACGGCCAGGACCCCGACGACTTCGCCAGGACCCATACCCTCGAGCAGGTGCGGGAGTTCATCGCCCAGGAGCGCACCGACTTCATCCGCTTCAAGACCAACCGCCTACTCCAGGAGTCGGAGAGCGACCCCGCCCAGCGCGCCCAGCTCACGCAGGACCTCCTACGGTCCATCGCCCTTGTGGACGACCAAATCCTCCGCGCCGTCTACGTGCAGGAGACGGCGCGGGTCATGGGCCTCGACGAGGGCACGCTCACCGACCAGCTGAGCCGCCTACGGCTGAGCCGGAGCATAAACCCCCGCCCCCAGGCCCCCCGGGCAAGCACCCCGGCCAGTGAGCCAACCCAGCCCGGAGCCGCAGCGGGCGGCCAGCCAGCCGGGGCAAGCCTCCGCAGCCAGAACGCCCTCTTCGCCAACGAGCTGGACCTCATACGCCTACTCCTCCTCTACGGGAAGCGGACCATACACGTGGAGCAGGCCACCGATGAACCCAGCACGCAGGGGATGAGCGTGGCCCAGTACATCATCGAGAGCCTGGAGGCCGACGACATCACCCTTCGGGATGAGGACCTAGCCACAATCCTCAGCGAGTATCGGGAGCACATCGCCGAGATTGACGACGGCGTAGCCTACTTCAGCATGCACGAGCGCCCACGGATAGTGGAGCTGGTAGTGGACCTGAGCGTGCCCAAGTACAAGCTCTCCAAGCGCTGGGAGCAGGGGCCGGACGATGAGGCCACGGCCATGCATACCCTCCGGGTCAACCTCGAGCACAGCATGCTCTCCTACAAGGCCCGCCTCCTGGAGCAGCTCACCCGCGAGGCCATGGAGGGGCTCGACAGCCTGGAGGGCGAGGCGCTGGAGGCACGCCTCCGCGAAATCCAGGAGCTGAACGCCATCCGCAACGAGTTCGCCCGGGAAATCCAGCGGATAATACCCTAAAGATTTCCGCAGGGGAATGTGTACAGCTACAAATCTCCTCGTCATATTTGGCGGATTGGAAAATCGGACTTACCTTTGCGGTGCAAAAGAGGGGTTGGTGATGGGGGATATCTTGCGGAAATAGCTCAGTTGGTAGAGCACAACCTTGCCAAGGTTGGGGTCGCGAGTTCGAGTCTCGTTTTCCGCTCAGGGAGTACAAACGCAAGGGTCTATTCCTTGCGTTTTTCGTATGTACCAAGGGGGTAATCCCGGGTGGGTCTGGAGCGGTGGCGAGGGTTGCACCCCGCGGCGGGGGCTGGAGCTTGTGGGTGGACATATCGTGAGGTGATGCCCGGGTGGTGGAATTGGTAGACACGCCGGACTTAAAATCCTGTGGCCGTAGGCCGTACCGGTTCGATCCCGGTTCCGGGTACTGACCTCCCCGATTGCGCAACCCCCGGTGGGCGCTCTTCTCGCCCTCGGTGGGAAATCCCCCCCGCCATTTCGCCCCGAGCTGGGGGGTACGCGTTGATAATGAACCATTCGCATGTCGATAGAGAAGCAGCATTCGCCGGATGTCCCGGTAGATAGCCCTCTGCGGGGGGTCAAGGCCCACCGGGCCATTTACCCCATGCTCATTGGCCTGGGCTTTGTCGTCTGGATGTTCTACCGGGAGTTCAGGCCCGAGGCGCTCGACTACGTGCAGTGGGGCCCCCGGGCCTTCGGCTTCCTCCTGCTGGCCCTGTGCCTGATGGCTGGGCGCGACCTGGGCTACGTCTGGCGGCTCATGATCCTCTCCGAGGGGCAGCTCAGCTTCTGGCAGTCGCTCCGCGTGATTATGCTCTGGGAGTTCACCTCGGCCATCACCCCCTCGGCCATCGGGGGGACGAGCGTCGCCATCCTCTACGTCAACAAGGAGGGCCTAGGGGTTGGTCGCAGCTCGGCCATCGTCATGGCCACCTCCTTCCTCGACGAGCTGTACTTCCTGATCTTCTTCCCGATGCTGCTGCTGGTTGTGGGGCATAGCCGCCTGTTCGACGTGGTGGGGGCGAGCGAGGCGGTCCAGTCGAGCCTCTTCTGGTTTGCCTGGGGGGGGTATACCATTAAGGTGGCCTATGTGGCGGTGCTGTCCTACGGTTTCTTCGTCAATCCTCGGGGGCTTAAGTGGTTGCTGCTGAAGATTTTCAGGCTGCCCTTCCTGCGCAAGTGGAAGCACGGGGCGAATAAGGCGGGGAGCGAGATAATCGAGAGTTCGCGCGAGTTTCGCATCAAGCCGCTGGGCTACTGGCTCAAGGCCTTCTTCGCGACGGTCGTCTCGTGGTCCTCACGCTACTGGGTGGCCAACGCCATCATGCTGGCCTTCTTCGCGGTGCATGACCAGTTCCTCATCTTCGCGCGCCAGCTGGTGATGTGGATTATGATGCTGGTGGTCCCCACGCCCGGGGGGAGCGGCTTCGCGGAGTACATCTTCACGGCCTACCTGGGCGAGTTCATCCCCGTATCCCCGGCCCTGCTCGGCTCGGTAATCATCGTGCTGGCCCTGCTCTGGCGGCTGGCCACCTACTACCCCTACCTGCTGGTGGGCGTGGTGCTCTTCCCCCGGTGGATGCGTCGGCACTTCTTCTCGGGCGGCGCGAAATCCTCCAAGTAGGGCCTTTATAGTTGGCCGAATTGGCTGGCCCTCCCCCGCACGGATAGTAACAGATAGTAGAAAAGCCCCGCCCCCATCATGGATGAGGGCGGGGCTTAGCCTTTTGCTGGTTTGTCGGGATGTGTCGGTCAGGGCTACTTCTTGCGTTGGATGGCCTTCTGCGCGCATTCCACGATGCGCTCGGCCGTCAGCCCGTACTTCTGCATGAGCTCGGCGGGCTTGCCGCTCTCGCCGAAGGTGTCCTCCACGGCCACGAACTCCTGCGGGGTGGGGTAGTGCTGGGCCAGGGTCTGGGCGATGCTGTCGCCGAGCCCACCGTTGCGCATGTGCTCCTCGGCCGTGACCACCGCGCCGGTCTTCTTCGCGCTGGCGACGATAGCCTCCTGGTCGAGCGGCTTGATGGTGTGGATGTTGATGACCTCGGCGCTTATCCCCTTCTGCTCCAGTTGCCTAGCCGCCTGCAGGGCCTCCCACACGAGGTGGCCGGTGGCGAAGATGCTCACGTCGCGCCCCTCGATTAGGCGCTGGGCCTTCCCGATGGTGAATGGCTCGGCCTCGGGTATGAATACGGGCACCGACGGCCTCCCGAAGCGGAGGTACACCGGTCCGTTCATCTCCGCGGCGGCGCGGGTGGCCTGGATGGTCTGGTGGTAGTCGGCCGGCACGATGACGGTCATGTTGGGCAGCATCTTCATGAGGCCGATGTCCTCCAGGATTTGGTGCGTAGCCCCGTCCTCCCCGAGGGTGATGCCGGCATGGGAGGCGGCGATCTTGACGTTGGTGTTGGAGTAGGCTATGCTCTGGCGGATCTGGTCGTATACCCGGCCGGTGGCGAAGGCGGCGAAGGTGCCCGCGAAGGGTACCAGGCCGTCGAGGGCGAGCCCGGCGGCCATGCCCATCATGTTGGCCTCCGCGATGCCGCACTCGACGTAGCGCTCGGGGAACTCGGCCACGAAGGCGTCCATCTTGAGCGAGCCGATGAGGTCGGCGCAGAGGGCGACGATGCGCGCATCCTGCTGCCCGGCCTGGTGCAGGCCAACGCCAAATCCCGAGCGGGTATCCTTCTTCCCTAGCTCTTCATATTTTCCCATGGGTGTGTGCTTGTGTATGCTGTGGTTATTGCCGGTGGGTTTACTCCTTGCTGCGCTGCCGCTCTATGGCCTCCTTGCGTATGAGGCCGAGTATGAGCAGCTCGGCGGCGGCGTAGTTGGTCGCCAGGGGGATGTTCTCCCGGTTGCAGGTCTCGAGGAGGCGGCGGATGTCCTCGTGGTGGGGCTGCACGACCTTGTGGTCCCGGAGGAAGATGACGATGTCGACCTCGTGCTTGCCTATCATGTCGGTTATCTGGAGGTAGCCGCCCGATACGCCGGGGTTCAGGTGTCGGCAGGGGAGGTCATGCTCCTCCAGGAACTCGGCGGTGCGGCCGGTGGCTATGAGGTGCACGCCCCGTATCCATTCGAGGCGCTCGTTGAGGAACTGCACCAGTTCGGGCTTCTTCGCGTCGTGCGCGATGACAACAATGTTCTTCATCTTCTGTCCCTCTCGCTTGGTTTGCTAATTCGTTGCTAGTAGTCGCCCAGCTCGGTGGTCCCGAGGTCCTGTAGGGCCTGCTGCAGCTGCTCGTCGCTGGGGGCCTTGCCGTGCCATTTGTAGTCGCCGGCCATGAGCTTGACCCCGGCGCCCATCTTGGTGCGCATGAGGATGACGATGGGTTTCCCCTGGCCGGTCAGGGCCTTGGCCTCCTCGAGGGTTTTGAGCAGCTGGGCCATGTCGTTGCCGTTGGTTTCGAGGGTGGTCCAGCCGAAGGCCTCCCACTTGGCCTTGAGGTCGCCGAGGCTGAGCACCTCATCCACCGGGCCGTCGATCTGCGCGCCGTTGTAGTCGACCGTGGCGATGAGGTTGTCTACCTTCTTGGCGGCGGCGAACATGGCGGCCTCCCATATCTGCCCCTCCTGCAGCTCGCCGTCGCCGTGCAGGGTGTAGACCAGATGCTTGTCGCCGCAGAGCTTCTTGCCGAGCGCGGCGCCGATGCCCACCGAGAGGCCCTGGCCGAGCGACCCGGAGGCGATGCGTACGCCCGGGAGGCCCTCCGCGGGCGTGGGGTGGCCCTGGAGGCGGGTGCCGAGCCGGCGGAAGGTGCCCAGCTCCGACACGTCGAAGTGGCCCGAGCGGGCCAGCACGCTGTACCAGGCGGCGGAGATGTGGCCGTTGGACAGGAAGAACATGTCCTGCCCCTGGCCCTGCGGGTGGCAGGGGACGGGCGATTCGAGGGCCCTGAAGTAGAGCGCCACCAGGAGGTCAGCGCAGCCCAGCGCACCCCCGGGGTGCCCGCTGCTGGCGGCGTGTATCATGCGGAGGGAGTCCCTCCGGACCTGTGTGGCCATTGCTTCGAGCCTGGCGAGCTGTTCCATCTGTTGTTGTTTGTGTATGTGTGCCTTAGCTAGTCATGTTGCCACCCCGGAGGAGGGGGCTGCTTGCCGGGGTGCGCCCCCTGGCGTTACGGGCGGATTTGGCGGACCATCCACCCCACGCGAAGGTAAGAACTTTTCGGCATATGGCGAAAGTTGTTACCTTCGCGGTAATTGTTCACGAAGGTAAGGCTGGGGTTCCCCAGCACAATAGCAAGTTAATGACGGACGAAGCGAAAAGCCTGGGGTCGCAGGAGTATTCTGCGTCGAATATCCAGGTTCTCGAGGGGCTGGAGGCGGTGCGCAAGCGGCCCTCCATGTACATAGGCGACACGGGCGTGAAGGGGCTGCACCACCTGCTCTACGAGGTGGTGGACAACTCCATAGACGAGGCGCTGGCGGGCTACTGCGACACGATTTCGGTGGTCATCAACGAGGATAACTCGCTGACGGTGCGGGACAACGGCCGGGGCATCCCGGTGGACTACCACGAGAAGGAGGGGAAGAGCGCGCTGGAGGTGGTGATGACGGTGCTGCACGCCGGGGGGAAGTTCGACAAGGGTACGTACAAGGTGTCGGGGGGGCTGCACGGCGTGGGGGTCTCCTGCGTGAACGCCCTCTCCGACAGCCTGGTGGCCGAGGTGCACCGCGACGGGAAGGTGTGGCGCATGGAGTTCTCCCGGGGGGCACCCCAGGGCGAGCTCGAGTGCGTGGGCGACTGCGACGACACGGGGACCATCGTGACCTTCCACCCCGATGCGGAAATCTTCACCCAGACCACCAGCTACAGCTTCGACATACTGGCCACCCGCCTCCGTGAGCTGTCCTACCTGAACAAGGGCATCCGCATCTCGCTGGAGGACCGCCGCGAGCTGGAGCCGCAGGAGGATGGCACCGCGGCCTTCCACCGTGAGGAGTTCCACTGCGAGGAGGGCCTCAAGGGCTTCGTGCGCTACCTGGATGGCACCCGGACCCCCATCATAGAGCACCCCATATACCTGGAGACCGAGAAGCAGGGCGTGCCGGTGGAGATCGCCATGCAGTACAACGACTCGTACTCGGTCAACGAGCATTCCTACGTCAACAACATCAACACCATCGAGGGGGGCACGCACCTGGCGGGCTTCCGCCTGGGCCTGACGCGGACGCTGAAGGCCTACGCGGAGAGCACCGGCATGCTGGCCAAGACGAAGGTGGAGATCAGCAGCGAGGACTTCCGCGAGGGGCTCACGGCCATCATCTCGGTGAAGGTGGCCGAGCCGCAGTTCGAGGGCCAGACCAAGACCAAGCTGGGCAACAGCGAGGTGACCGCGGCGGTGAGCCAGGCGGTGAGCGATGCCCTGACGCTGTTCCTGGAGGAGAACCCCCGCGACGCGAAGACCATCGTGCAGAAGGTGATCGTGGCGGCCGAGGCGCGGCACGCGGCCCGCCGGGCCAAGGAGCTGGTGCAGCGCAAGACAGCCCTCTCGGGGGCGGGGCTACCCGGCAAGCTGGTGGACTGCGCGGAGAAGGACCCCACCCGGACGGAGCTCTTCCTGGTGGAGGGCGACTCGGCCGGGGGCTCGGCCAAGACCGGGCGCGACAGCAAGTACCAGGCCATCCTCGCGCTCAAGGGCAAAATCCTCAACGTGGAGAAGGCCCTGATGCACCGGATATTCGACAGCGAGGAGATACGCAACATCTTCATGGCCCTGGGCGTGAAGGTGGGGACCGAGGACGATAGCAAGGCCCTGGACCTCTCCGGCCTGCGCTACAACAAGGTGATCATCATGACCGACGCCGACGTGGACGGCAGCCACATCGCCACGCTGATCATGACCTTCTTCTACCGCTACATGAACGAGCTGATACAGAAGGGACACCTCTACATCGCCACCCCGCCGCTCTACCAGGTGTCGCGGGGCAAGAAGCAGAAGCGCTACTGCTGGACGGAGAAGGAGCGCATGGCGGCCGTGGCCGAGTTCGGCGAGGGGGGCAAGGAGAAGCAGGTGCAGACCACGCGCTACAAGGGCCTGGGGGAGATGGACCCCGAGCAGCTCTGGGAGACCACCATGGACCCCTCCACGCGCATCCTCCGCCAGGTGGAGATCAGCAGCGCGGCCGAGGCCGACCGGATATTCTCCATGCTGATGGGCGACGACGTGCCACCACGGCGGAAGTTCATCGAGGAGCATGCCAAGTTCGCCAATCTGGATATCTAGGTCCTAATCTAAGGAGGATTGCCCATGCTGGCCATCGTTTTCGTGAGTTGCCTGGTGGTGGGCTTCGCCTTCCTGGCCTTCTCGCTGCGGATCTTCTTCCACCACTCACACCGCTTCCCCGAGGATGTGGGTGAGTCGAAGGCCATGCGCGAGCGGGGCATCTGTTGCCCCCGGGTGGAGGATGCCCGTGAGCAGCGGGCGGCCTGCGGGTCATGCGCCCTCCGCGGGAAGGAGTAGCTCCCGGTGCACCACGGATGTGGAGTGTGGAAATAGTATAGGGGCTGCATCTCCCTGAGATGCAGCCCCTATACTATACTACATGATAGTATGCCTTCTAGCGTGGGGCATCCCACTGCTTGGCGAGCTGCGTGGTGGCCTTGTGCCAGTCCAGTACTTCACCATTTTCTTCTGGTCGTTCTCCGAGGCGGCCCCCTCGGTCTGTCGGTAGGCCAGGATGGTGTTGTACTGCGGCCTGCTTAGCTCGTCGGCCACCCGCATCGCCTTCTCGAAGCTCAGCCCCTCGTAGTATGCCGTATGGAGCGCGGCCATCATCCTGTGGCGATACCCCTTGAGGGCCTCCGCGATGGTCGGGTCGTCCAGGCCCTCCACCTCGCTCAGGTTGAGCTGTACGGGGGGTAGCTCCCGGCGCTTCAGCACCTCGACCTTGGCAACCTGGGGGTGCGTGTAGGGGTCCTGAAAGGCCTCCTCCCAGCCCGCCGCCCACTGTATGCGTACCTGGTACTCCACCCGCTGTATCAGGTAGAAGTCCTTCTCCGTGCTGCTCGACTGCACCAGGCGCGCTTCTGGCGGGGCGTCGTCAGAGAAGGAGTTGACCTCCAGCACCTCGTTCCGCTTGCGCAGGAAGCGCCCGGCGCGCTCGTCGAAGGCCTTCAGGAAGGCGGCCCGCCTGCTCGGTCTGCTCGTGCCGTCCCACCAATCGAAGTAGCGGAAGACCTTCTCCCCCATCCACTCCTCCAACCTGTTGACGTTCTGGCTGGCATCCGCCTCGAGGAGGGCGTACACCATCCCCCGCTCGGTCCACGTGCTCGGCAGGGTGCTCCCGTTCATGGCGCGGAAGTAGTCGTCGCTGTTGCCCTTCTCGAAGGTGTTCCCCCTGAAGCTACACCCGACGAGCAGGATTTCGGCCGCTTGCCCGTCGAGGACGGCCTCGTAGAAGCTCGTGGCCGGGTTGTCCGTGAAGCTGGTCTGCTCCAGCATGCAGGTGGAGTTGCGCAGCCAGATGAGCGCGCCGCAGGGGTTCTCGTACACCTGGCACTCCCGGATTTCCACGTTCTGCGAGTTCTCGATGGAGAATGCGTTCTCCGAGTTGTTATAGAGCTTGGAGCCTTCGACCTTCGCCTGCTGCACGCCCTCGAGGAGCAGCCCGACGTTTCCCGAGCCGTTCATCTCGCAGCCCCTGATGGTGATGCGCTTGGACCGGTAGAAGGCCAATACCCCGGCGTCGCAGCCGACCTCCACCCTGTGGTAGAGGTTCAGGTTGCTCAGCTCCACATCCTGCACGTTGCGGAAGGTCAACACGTTCTGGTAGTGCGTGTCCACGACTATCTGCGTATTCTTCGCGCTCGTGATGGCGAGGTTCCTATAGCCCTCCAGCACCAGCTCGCCGTTCTCGAATAGGGCGTGCGCGTCGCCCTCCTCGCGTTGCCGGGCCTGCCTACCCTCGAAGAAGGCTTTGATCCGTTTGTCGGTGAGGTTTAGCGTGTCCATCGTCAGGATGAGCTCACGGTCGTTGCCGAGCGCGCTGAAGAAATCCTGTAGGTCCGTGACGTATCTCCGCTCGCGGCTCGGCGTGTCGGTCGCGGGGCCATCCTCTCGCAGCAGGGCGTAGAGCTCCTCGTACATGGCCTCTTCCTCCATGGCCTCCGCGTCGCCCTCCTCCCACTGCTCCTCCCAAGGGCCCTCCTCGTCGTTCCCCTCTGCCTCCGTCTGCGTCGCTATCTCCGGCTTGCCCTGCCCGGGCGAGAGGCAGCCCCCTAGATTGATGGTTAGCGTGGCGATGAGGAGGAGAAGGCTCAGGGGGTAGCGAAGGCGAGAAGGAACGGTGTAGCTCTTGTCCATGGGTATCTGCTTATTACATTACCTGCCGCGGCATGATTCTGCCTGGAAATTGCCCCGCAAGCTAGCAAAATATGATGAAACGTACTCCTCGGCCAGCTTTCCTTCGCAGGGTGTAGGGCAGCCTAGGCGTCATTTAGGGGAGGGTCCTGGGGGGCTAAATTGCCTCATATTACGTGGGGTATTCTCCAAAATCCAAAGGATTATGCTACTTTCGCGCCATAAAAAACTAGGAGGTATAGTATATGGCTGGTGGGTCGGGCCCGCAGGAACGCGTTTTGATATTGGATTTTGGGTCGCAATACACCCAGCTCATCGCCCGTCGGGTGCGTGAAATCGGCGTTTACTGTGAGGTGCTTCCCTACACGTCTGAGGTGCAGCTCGATGAGGGGCTCAGGGGGATAATCCTCTCCGGCAGCCCCTGCTCGGTGCACGATGCCGATGCCCCGATGGTGGAGGTGGAGGCCTTCCTGGGCAAGCTCCCCGTGCTGGGTATCTGCTACGGGGCGCAGCTCCTGGCCAAGCTCCACGGCGGGGAGGTGAGCCGCTCGGATGCCCGTGAGTACGGCCGCGCGGAGCTCCTCGTGCGGGGGCAGAGCGAGATGCTGCGGGGCGTGCCGGCCAGCTCGACGGTGTGGATGTCGCACGGCGATACGATTACCGCGCTCCCCGACGGGTGGGATGTCGTCGGGTATACGCAGAGCATCCCCGTGGCGGCCTTCGAGGCCATGGACGGGATGGTCAGCGGCGTGCAGTTCCACCCGGAGGTTTCCCACAGCGAGCATGGCATGCAGATGCTGCGGAACTTCCTGGTGGGGAGCTGCGGCTGCGCGTGCGACTGGACCCCGGCCGGCTTCGTGGAGCATACCATTGCCCAGCTCCGTGCGCAGCTCGGCGACGACGGCGTGGTGCTGGGCCTCTCGGGCGGGGTGGACTCGAGCGTGGCGGCCATGCTGCTGCACCGGGCGATAGGCCCGCGACTCACCTGCATCTTCGTCGACCATGGCCTGCTCCGTAAGGATGAGTTTAGTGAGGTGCTGGAGTCCTACCGCGGGCTGGGCCTCAACGTGATAGGGGTGGACGCGAAGGAGCGCTTCTTCCGGGCGCTGGAGGGGAAGACGGACCCCGAGGACAAGCGCAAGACCATAGGGGCGTGCTTCGTGGAGGAGTTCGACCGGGAGGCGGCCAAGCTGCAGGGCGTGGCGTGGCTGGGGCAGGGGACGATTTACCCCGACGTGATAGAGTCCGTGTCGGTCAAGGGGCCGAGCGTGACCATCAAGTCGCACCACAACGTGGGGGGCCTCCCCAAGGACATGAAGCTGAAGGTGGTGGAGCCTCTGCGCCTGCTGTTCAAGGATGAGGTTCGGCGCGTGGGCCGGGAGCTGGGCCTGCCCTCCCTGATTCTGGACCGCCACCCCTTCCCTGGCCCGGGGCTGGGGATACGCATCCTGGGGGAGGTGACCCCCGAGCGGGTGGCCGTGCTGCAGGAGGCCGACGCGATCTACATGCGGACGCTCCGCGAGGCGGGCCTGTACGAGGAGATATGGCAGGCCGGGGCCATCCTCCTGCCGATCAAGTCGGTCGGCGTGATGGGCGACGAGCGCACCTACGAGAGCGTGGTGGCGCTGCGGGCCGTGGTCTCGGTGGATGCCATGACGGCGGATTGGTACCATCTCCCGTACGAGGTGCTGGCCCAGGTTAGCAACGATATAATCAACAACGTCCGTGGGGTCAATAGGGTGGTGTACGACATCAGCTCCAAGCCCCCGGCAACGATAGAGTGGGAGTAGGGGGTATGGATATAGGCTGTGCCGTGCATCGGCGTGCTCAGCGCATCGCCAGGGCTTCATTCGCTGGGGTATTCTTGCTGCTTGCGCTCATGCTGGGCGTGAGCTCGGTGAGCTGCGCGCAGTTCGGCCTGAGCCGCCTGCCGGGCTACAAGGTGCTGCAGACGCTGGACTACGTCAAGCGCTTCTACGTGGATACCGTGGATAATGATGAGCTCATGGACGATGCCATCCGCTCGTTGCTGGAGCAGCTCGACCCGCACAGCAGCTACATCAGCAAGGCGGAGGCGGAGGAGGTCAACAGCGAGCTGGAGGGCCATTTCTACGGGATTGGCATTGAGTTCCAGGTGACCAGGGACACCCTCCGCGTGGTGAGCGCGGTGCCGAACGCCCCGGCCGAGAAGGTCGGGATGCGCTCGGGCGACCGGATTGTGGCAGTCGACGGGGAGAACATCGCGGCGGTCGGGCTGACCACCCAGAAGGTCATCAAGCTGCTGCGGGGGGAGAAGGGGTCGATGGTGACCGTCCGCGCCAAGCGTGGCGAGCAGTATTTCGACTTCAAAATTCGCCGGGGAGAGCTCCCGCTGCATAGCGTGGATGTGAGCTATATCGTCAGCCCGGGCATTGGCTACGTCCGGCTCAACCGCTTCTCGAAGAACACCACCTCCGAGATGAAGGAGGCGCTGGCCAAGCTGAGCGCCCAGGGGATGCAGTCGCTCATCCTGGACCTGAGGGGCAACGGGGGGGGGATAATGCAGGAGGCGGTCAGCCTCGCGAGCCTCTTCCTGCCCGAGAAGTCCAGCGTGGTCTACGCCCGTGGCCGCTCGCTGCCCAAGCAGGAGCTCTTCGCGGAGCAGAGCGAGGTGGCCTACCAGGACATGCCCCTGGTGGTGCTGGTCGACGAGTACACCGCCTCGGCGAGCGAGATTCTGTCGGGCGCGCTGCAGGACTGGGACCGCGCCGTCATCGTGGGGCGGAGGAGCTTCGGTAAGGGGCTGGTCCAGAACCAGGTGTCGCTGGTCGACGGCTCGCTCATCCGCGTGACGGTGGCCCGCTACTACACCCCCTCGGGCCGGTCTATCCAGACCCCCTACGAGCTGGGCGAGAGCAAGGCCTACCGCCAGAAGTTCGCCGATAGGTATCGCCACGGCGAGGTCTACAGCAAGGACAGCATCCGGGTGGGGGACACGCTCACCTACCGCACCCTCCGCACCGGGCGCGCGGTCCACGGGGGCGGGGGGATCACGCCCGATGTCTTCGTGCCGATTGACACGACCGGCGGGTCGAGCTTCGTCGGGGAGCTGCTCCGTAAGTCCATCGACAGCGACTGGGTGACCAGCTACTACGACGGGCATCGGAAGTCGCTCAGGGCGAGCTACCCGCAGTACAAGGATTTTGCAGCGGGCTGGCGGCTCGACACGACCATGGTGCATGATGTGCTGCGCGCTGCCGCCAAGCGTGAGGTCAAGCCCAAGGGGGACACGCTCACCCACAACGATAGCCTGGTGCTCGGGTGGCGTATCAAGGCCCTGCTGGCCCGCCAGCTCTACGGCTTCAGCCACATGGTGGAGTCGCTCAACGAGCACAGCGATGAGGTTCAGAAGGGCGTAGAGATATTGAGGAGCTGGGAGAGCATGGGGAGACCCCTGCTGCAGCCAAAGGGAAATGGCGCGCCGAAGTAGGGTGCGTGGCCCCACCGAATGGGGGGTAGTAATATAATGTAAGGATAGTTTTGGAAAACAGGGAGAACGAACAGAGCCGTGAGGCCATCGAGAACGTAGAGAACGTGGAGAATGTGGCGCAGCAGCCCGAAGCGAGAGCGGAAGAGGCGCAGGTAGAAGCAGAAGAGCCACGAATGGAAGAGCTGCCAGAGCAGCAAGCAGCGCCCGCGGCCGACGCGCGGCCGGATAGGGACGAGGTATCCGAGAAGAGAGAGTTGGGCTTTGCCGATTTGGGCCTATCGCCCAAGTCCCTGGCCGCGATAGCCTCCAAGGGCTTTGAGACCCCCTCGCCCATACAGCGCATGGCCATCCCGGTGCTGCTCAGCGAGGAGTGCGACATCATCGGCCAGGCCCAGACCGGTACGGGGAAGACCGCGGCCTTCGGCCTACCGATCCTCGAGCAGATAGAACCCGAGAACACCTACCCCCAGGCCCTCATACTGGCCCCCACCCGGGAGCTGGCCCTGCAGGTGACCCAGGAGCTCATCTCCTTCAAGGGCGACCCCAGCGTGCAGCTGCTCACCGTCTACGGCGGGCAGTCCATCTCCGAGCAGCAACGGCGCCTCCGGAAGGGCATGCACATCGTGGTCGGAACCCCGGGCCGTATCCTCGACCTGCTGCGCCGCGGCGACCTCAAGCTCGACCGCACCCAGTGGGTCATCCTCGATGAGGCGGACGAAATGCTCAACATGGGCTTCATCGACGACGTGGAGGACATCCTCAAGCACGTCACCGGCCCGCGCCGCATGATGCTCTTCTCGGCCACCATGCCCGACCGCATCGTCAAGCTCTCCAAGAAGTACATGAAGGACGTGAAGATCCTCCAGGTGGACCGCGACCAGAAGCCCACGCACCTGGCCGACCAGATATACTTCGAGGTCCGAGAGAGCAACAAGTTTGATGCCCTGACGCGGATTATCGACATCGAGCCGGAGTTCTTCGGCCTGGTGTTCTGCCGCACGCGCAACCAGGTGGACGACATCGTCATGCGCCTGGCCGAGCAGGGCTACAGCGCCGAGGGGCTACACGGGGAGATATCCCAGGCCCAGCGCGAGAAGACCCTGGCCAAGTTCCGCAAGAAGCTCGTCAACATCATGGTGGCCACGGACGTGGCGGCCCGTGGCATCGACATATCGGACCTCTCGCACGTCATCAACTACAGCCTGCCGCAGGACCCCGAGTCGTATGTACACCGCGTGGGCCGGACCGGGCGCGCCGGCAAGGAGGGCACAGCCATCACCTTCGTGACCCCGGCCGAGTACAAGCGCCTGCTCTACTTCCAGAAGTCCATCAAGTTCAAAATCCGCAAGGAGACCCTGCCCAACGCGGAGGACATCGTGGAGGTCAAGCGCATGCTCCTGCTCGAGCAGCTCTACGAGATGATCGAGAACGGCAACTACGAGCTCTACATGGACATGGCCGAGGAGATACTCGCCTCGCACGAGCCGCAGATCGCCCTGGCCGCCCTCTTCAACATGGCCTACAAGAGCGACCTGGACGTGAGCAACTACCAGGAAATCCGCGGTTTCGCCGTGGATAAGCAGGGGGCCACGCGCCTGTTCATCGCCCAGGGTAAGCGCGATGGCTACACCCCCCGCTCGCTGGTGGACTACGTCTGCGAGGTCGGCCGGGTTCGTAGCCGCGACATTGAGGACGTGGCCGTGCTGGAGGAGTTCTCCTTCATCACCGTGCCTTTCAAGGAGGGCAAGCGCCTGCTCGACGCCTTCGCCTCCCTGCGCGTCGATGGTAAGCCCATGATGACCAAGGCCAAGAGTAAACGATAGCCCCACGCATATACGAGCTACACATGGAGAAGGTGAGATACGTTGCCAAGACGATGCAGGGCCTGGAGCCCGTGCTGGCCGAGGAGCTGCGGCAGCTCGGGGCGGAGAACGTCGAGGAGAAGAACCGGGTGGTCTTCTTCGACGGCGATAAGCGCATGATGTACCGCGCGAACTTCTGCCTCCGCACGGCCCTCCGAATACTCAAGCCCCTGGCCACCTTCCAGGCCGAGAGCGTCAACGAGCTGTACGCCAACGCGCTGGCCTACGACTGGTCTGAGGTCATGGACCTCTCCAAACGCTTCTCGATAGATAGCGTGGTCAACTCCGAGACCTTCAGCCACTCCCGCTACGCCGCCCTCAAGGTCAAGGACGCCATCGTCGACCAGTTTCGCAACCGCTGCGGCAAGCGGCCCTTCGTGGACCCCGACCGGCCCCACGTGCGTATCCACCTCCACATCTGGGAGACCACCTGCTCCCTACTCCTCGACTCCTCCGGTCAGTCCCTCCACATGCGGGGCTACCGTCGCCAGCAGGATGTCGCCCCCCTCAACGAGGTGCTCGCCGCCGGGATGGTCCTCACGAGCGGCTGGCGGGGGGAGTGCCCCTTCCTGGACCCCATGTGCGGCTCGGGCACGCTGGCCATAGAGGCCGCCCTGATTGCGCGCGGCATGGCGCCGGGGCTCTTCCGCCAGCACTACGGCTTTGAGGACTGGCCCGACTTCGACCCCGACCTGCTCGAGGAGGTCTACAACGACGACTCCATGGAGCGGGAGTGCGAGGTCCCCATCATGGGGTCCGACGTGTCCGGGAAGGCCATGGAGGTCGCCCAGCAGAACGTGAAGGCCGCGGGCCTCACAAAGCTCATACACCTGGAGAAGCAGTCCGTCTTCGACCTGATGCCCGGCATGATCCCCGGGGTGGTCATCACGAACCCGCCCTACGGAGAGCGCCTCAAGCAGTTTCAGCTCGATTCGTTCTACTCCCAGCTCGGCGACGTCTTCAAGGCCCGCTACCCCGGGTGGGATGTCTGGATGCTCACCGGCAACCGCGTGGCCATGAAGAGCTTTGGTCTGCATCCCTCCAAGACCACGACGCTGTTCAACGGACCCCTAGAGTGTAAGTATCAGCGCTTTAGCATGTATAAGGGCTCGCTCCGCGACCTGGAGGATGAGGAGCCAGCCCGCGATGCCCGCCCCCCCAGGGAGGAGCTAGGCGACCAGGAACAGCGGTTCGACGACCTACCCTTTTCCCCGCCCCATGCAGAAGATTCCATAGATTCAAACTAGATTTCTCCCCCGGGGTTGGCTTTACCGATAAAATGTTTACCTTTGTCTCGTAGGAAGTCCATTTCCACCGGAAGTTTAATGTTCTAAGAGTCGAATAATCATCGGGAGTTTGTTAGATTAGTTCAACCCAAACAAAAAGAGTGATGAAGATTAAGGTACTGAGTATTGCGGCGGCTGTTAGCGTATTGTTTGCTTTTAGCGCTTGTGGTGGTGCACAGCAAAATCAGCAGGAGAATCAGGATTCTGCCACGATGGAGATGCATGAGCCGGTAGAGGCTGGCGAGAACATGGAGGCGGCCGGTGAGCCTATGGATGCTGCTGCAACCGAGAGCATGGAGGCTACCGAGAACATGGAGGCTCCGGCCGAGGCACCGGCTACTGAGGAGGCCGCCATGCCCGCAGAGAACATGGAGGAGGCTGAGGCTGAGAAGCAGTAGAAGTATAAGGGGCTAGAATTTCCCTCCGCGATGCCCTGAGGTGTGGCAGCGGTCAGGAGGGTTTCCCAAAGCCTAGGCGCATGAGCCTAGGCTTTTTTTGTAGCTCTGCGCTAAGCGTAGGCCGAAATTCTGACCACATATCGATACCCAAATGATAGAGGGTGAGAACAATCTGCTGAGCGGGATGGGAGCGCAGGCCCCCTCTGCCAAGCCCCGGGAAGCGCTCGACATCCTGGCGCTCTACTTCGCCATCAAGGGGGCGGAGGTCGCCATACGGGACGCGCTGGGCAATGTGCTCAACAAGGGTGAGACCCGCGGCATGGACTTCGATGCGGCCCTGGTGCTCCTGGCCGTAGCCCGCCTCGGGTACAGCAATATGACCGAGCTCGCGACGACCGTCGAGCGGGATATGCCCTACGTATCCCGCGAGGTGAGCGGTCTGGTGGCCCGGGGGCTGGTCACCCGCCAATCCGGCGCGCAGGATGCCCGTGAGAAGTACGTGGCCATCACCCCGAGCGGCGCGGCCATCATCGATGAGGTGGAGGCCGCCTTCGAGCTCATCCTCCGGCGTGCGTGTAGCTCCATGAGCCACTTCGACCGCCAGGCTCTCATCGGCCTTCTGGCTGGCGTGGTCGCCGACCTGCGCCGCCGCTGAGCCACCCTTCTAGAAAGGCAAATCGGCGCTTGGCGCTATCGGCGGGAGCTCATCCGAGCCACCCTCGACTGGGCTGCTTTCGTTTATGCGCGAGCCCAGGATTTGCGCTGGCGCTGAGGGGGGGGCAGCAAAGCCTCCGCTCGCTATGCCCCCGCTGCTGTCGTTGTGGTTCACACGGTCCAGATTGTCGACGAACTTGGTCTGCGAGCCGATGAAGTCCATGAATATGCTCGTTGTCTCCCCATTCCGGTGCTTGGCGATGATGATTTCCGCCTTCCCGGCCGTGGGGGTCTCATCGGGGAATTTCTCTATGCCGCTCTTCTCAGGCCGGTGGATGAACAGCACCAGGTCGGCATCCTGCTCGATGGAGCCCGACTCGCGGAGGTCGGAGAGTATGGGCTTGGCCCCTTTCCCCCGTTTCTCCGCGTCGCGGCTCAGCTGGGCCAGCGCCATGATCGGCACGTTGAGCTCCTTGGCCAGCGCCTTGAGCTCGCGCGAGATCATGCTCACCTGCTGCTCGCGGTTGCTGTTGCGCAGCACGGGGGCCTGGATTAGCTGCAGATAGTCAATCACGATGAAGCCGACGTTGTGCTTGCTCTTGAGCCGTCGGCACTTGGCGCGGATTTCGCCTATGCCGATGTCCATGCTGTCGTCCAGGTAGAGCTTCGCCTCGGATATGTCGCCCCCGGCCTGCACCAGGCGCCCCATTTCCTGCTCGGAGAGCCGCCCGGAGCGTAGCATCTTGGCATCGATGCCCGTCTCCGACACGAGCATACGCATCATGAGCTGCATGTTCGACATCTCCAGCGAGAAGAAGGCCACCGACTGCTTGAGGTCTATGGCCATGTTCCGGGCCATCGTCAGCGCGAACGCCGTCTTGCCCATGGAGGGCCGGGCCGCCAGGATGATGAGGTCGCCCGGTTGCCAGCCGAGGGTGACCTCGTCGAGCAGGGGGAAGCCCGTCGGCACGCCGCTGTACTTGTCGATATCGTTCTTGAGCTCCTCGATGAAGTCGAGCGTCTCCTTGACCACCGTCTCGGCCGGGCGAATCTCCTTGCGCATCCCGGACTCGTGCAGCTCGAATATCTTGCTCTCGGCCTCCTCCATGAGATCCTCCACGTCCGTCTCCCCGTTGTAGGCCTGATGCTGTATGTCGTTGGCTATGTGGATTACCTCCCGCATCAGGTACTTCTCCACGACCACCTTCGCGTGGTCCACGGCGTGCGCCCCCGAGGCCACCTGCATGGTCAGCTCCAGCAGCCGGGTATGCCCCCCGACCTCCTCGAGCTTCTGCTGGTCGCGCAGCTTCTGGCTCACCGAGAGGATGTCGACCGCGCGCTTCTCCAGCACCAGCCCGGAGATGGCCGCGTAGATGGTGGCGTGCTGCGGCTCGTAGAAGTGCTCGGGGTGGAGGAACTCCTGCATGTCGATGGCCAGCTCCTGGTCCATCATCAGGGCCCCGAGCACCGCGGCCTCCAGCTCCTTGGCGTTCGGGGGCAGCTTGCTCCCGATGATGCCAGCCGTGCCCTGCGGGGTGAAGCGCCTCCCCTGCGGTGCCTGCCCTGTCGCCTGCGGGCTTGTCTGCTCAGTTGCCATCCTACTTGCGAATATATTCCTCTATCGTGTACTCCAGGCCTACCCTGGATGCCATGCGGGGCGACTGCTCTGCCAGCCGCCACTCCGCCGCTTGCCACTCCGGGAAGAAGGCATCGGCGTCCGGGAAGGCGCTATGTAGCCGGGTGATGACGAGCCTGGTGGCCCGCGGCATGGCCAGCGCGTAGATCTGCGCGCCCCCCACCACGTACACGGGGGCATCGGCCGGGCAGACCCGCAGCGCCTCCTCCCACGAGGATACCTGCACGAGCCGCGGCAGCGCCTCCAAACGGTGCGTGCGGCTCATCACCACGGAGGTTCGCCCCGGCAGCGGCCGACCGATCGATTCGTAGGTTCGTCGCCCCATGACCATGTGCCCACCCATGGTCAAGGCCTTGAAGTGCGCCAAGTCCTCGGGCAAATGGGCCAGCAAGCCGTTGCCACGGCCTATGGCATTGCCCTCGGCCACCACCGCCACGAGTATAATCTCCCTGTTCATGACCTATTTAATCTCCAATCTCCGGAAAGCTGTCCGACAAAGGTAGTCAAAAAACGTAGCCAGCTGGGTGCCAGAATCGCCCCGCGATTATTGCTTACCTTCGCGCCATGGAAGCATCTGTTTCACCCCTAGGCCCTAGCGGGCATCCTTCTGAATGGGCACTTTACGTGCATTTTCCCTTCTGCCGCGGCAAATGCCCCTACTGCGATTTCTACTCCCTGCCGGTGCGTGGTGGTGAAGTTCCGCCCGAATATCCTGAGCTCATCGTACAGGAATTCAAGCACCTACGTGGGGAGCTGGATGCCCGGGGGGACTTCCCGTCCGGATGCTCCCCCCGTTTCCGCACCATCTACCTCGGCGGGGGTACCCCCTCCCTCCTCCCGCCCCCCGCCATCGGTCGGCTTCTCTCCCAGCTCGGCCAGAGCAATGACGTGACCCTGGAGTGCAATCCGGAGGGGCTAGACCGGGCCTACTTCGAGGGTGTCCGCACGGCGGGGGTCACGCGCGTCAGCATCGGCGTGCAGTCGCTCGACGACCGCGTCCTCCGCCTCCTCGGTCGCCGCCATGATGGCCAGCGCGCCCTGCACGCCATCGAGAGCGCCAGGAGTGCCGGTGTGGGCGACATCTCGGTCGACCTCATCTACGGCATACCCGGCCAGCCCCTGCAGAGCCTGGAGGAGAGCCTGCGGCGGCTCAGCCGGCTCGAGGGCGTGGACCACATATCGGCCTACCACCTCACCGCCGAGCCCAATACCGCGTACGGGAAGCGGGTGGCCAAGGGGAGCGTGCGGGAGGTGGACGAGGAGGTCAGCATGCGGCATTTTCGCCTCGTTCACGATCTGCTGGAGCGCGCGGGCTTTGAGCACTATGAGGTCTCGAGCTTCGCGCGCCACGGTCGTTACGCCCGCCACAACATGGCCTACTGGCGCGGGGGGAAGTACCTCGGTCTGGGGCCCGGCGCGCATTCCTACGACGGGGGTCGCCGCTGGTGGAATGCCCCCGATTGGCCGCGCTACGCGAAGAGCATCCGCAGCGGGCTTCTCCCCCGCGAAATGGAGGAGCTCAGCGATGACAATCGGCTTGATGAGTGGATTATGACGGGCCTTCGCACCCGGTGGGGGCTTGACCTAGCCAGAGGGGTGGAAGTTTTTGGCCGACAGGCGATTGATGAGCTGCGAAGGCGGGCCTCCAGCTGGATTGACAGGGGCATAGCCCTTGAGCAGGAGGGTTACCTCAAGATTCACCCCCGGCACTTCCTTATCTCCGATGCCCTTATCCTGGATTTGGCGGGGTAGGGTTCGCCCGGAGGGTGGTGATTAACTCGAAAAGATAGGATGGGAAAGCAGGAGCATGATTGGCAGGATATGCTGGCGAGCCTCCGGGCGGAGATGCCGGCCGATGGGCCTGAGGATGGGGGCGCTGGCCCCGAATGCGAGGGGGATGCTGCGCATCCGCCGCAGGGGGTGGAGGCCATAGCCCGGCGGCAGTTCCGCGTATTCCGGCAGCGGAAGGGGCGGGCGGGCAAGACGGTGACGATGATAGAGGGGAGGGGCCTGTCGCCCGATGAGGCCGAGGCACTACTGGTTCACCTGAAGCGTCGCTGCGGCTGCGGCGGTCTGCTGCGGGACGGGCTGCTGGAGCTGCAGGGCGATAAGCGGGTGCAGGCCAAGGGGGAGCTGGAGGCGATGGGCCATGGTGTGCAGCTGGGCAACTAGATCTGGTGCTTGAAGCTGAAGGTGCTCCGGATGGGGTAGTGGTCGGAGTAGTCGGCCTCCAGCACGTCGAAGCGGGTGGGGGTGAGCTGCGGGCCGCTGAGTATGTAGTCGATGCGGAGGCCGGGGAGGAAGCGGCTGTATGTCTTGCCGAATCCGTCGCCGCTGAGCAGGAAGGCATCCTGCAGGCCGATGCTGCGCATGCGCCGGTAGGTGTAGGAGTTGGGCGAGTCGTTGAAGTCGCCGCAGACCACCACTGGGTATGGCGATAGGGCGATGTGCCGCTCGAGCTGCTGCACCTGCTGGGCCCGCTTGATGCTGGCGGCGCGGATGTGCCGTCCGAGGTCCTTGAGCTCGACGAGGAAGTCGGCCACCCGGTCCCAGAAGCCCTCCTGGCGCCCTTGTCGTGCTGGGTTCTGGAGGAACTCCAGGTTGGAGCGCTTGAAGCGGAAGGACTGCAGGTGGGTGTTGTAGATGCGTATGGTGTCGTCGTCGATTTTCACGTCGGTGAAGATGGTGCTGTTGGCCGAGCGGTCGAAGCGGAGATGGCCGCTGTCGACTATGGGGTAGCGGGTGAAGGTGGCGATGCCGTATCGCCGTTCCCCATGCTCGACGACGTAGTGGATGTGGGCGTTGCCGGGGATGAGGGCCTTGGCCTGCTCGGTGCTGAAGTCGGCGTTGGTGTAGAACTCCTGTAGGCAGCTCACGGAGGCGTTGGTCTGCCCGATGAGGTCGGCGATCTGCTGCTGGGTGGGTGGCCTGTCGGACCATCCGTAGAGGTGGAAGAGGTGGACGTTGTAGGAGAGGATGCTCAGGTCGGCCGGGGGGGCTTGCTCATCGGCGGCGCGGTGGCGGTAGAGGTCGAAGAGCTGGTTGCACCCCAGGAGTATGGATATCAGGGAGATGAGCACCCACTTCTTCCAGCAGATGGCCCAGTAGACCGCGAAGAGGAGGTTGAGCACGAACCACACCGGCTGCAGTATGCTGATGAGGCTGGGTAGCCAGAAGTCGGCCGGGCTGATGTCGACCGATAGGTAGCTGACCGCCAGCATTCCGGCGCAGCAGATGTTGAGCGCGATGATTAGCCAGCGCAGCGTATGCCAGAGCCTTTTCATTCCTTGCTGCTACTTGCGGAAGAGCTTCTCCTTCTCCTCGCTGGTGAGGGCTGGGTAGCCACCCTGCTTGAGCTTCTCGATGATACGCTGGATTTCGCGCTCCTCTGCCTCCTTCTCGGCCTGGCTGGTGGCGCGGTCGGCGGATGCTCCGGGGCCATCCTGCGGCGGGGTGTAGCGGCGATACTGCCCCCCGGTGCCCTGCTGGCGGGTGCTGTCGCCGCTGGAGCTGGCATGCTGCTGGTTTCCCCTGTACCTCCGGAAGCGGGGTCGTTGCCCTTGCCGCTGGGGGCGGGCCTTGCCCCAGTCCAGGAGGTGGTTGAGCCATGCGCCCAGGTCGGTCCCCCGTCGCAGCATGTGGATGTAGAGGAAGCCGATGATGGCCCCGCCGATGTGGGCTATGCTGCCCCCGGCGTTGCTGCCCGTGACGCTCATCACGTCGATGGCGACTGCGGCCAGGGCTATCCACTTGACCCTCACGGCGAGGAGGCCGTAGAGGTACACCTCCCGGTCGGGGTCGTCGTAGGCGGCCGCGATGGTGATGGCCATGACGGCGGCCGATGCGCCCAGGGCGCGGGCGGCGGGTAGCACGCCGGCGAAGTAGGGGAAGAGGTTGTAGGCCAGGATGTAGAGTAGGCCCCCGGCCAGCCCGCCCAGGATGTAGAGGTTGCGGAGCTGGCGGCTGGTGCGGCGCATGAGGAAGAGGCGGGCGAAGGCCCAGAACCACATCAGGTTCCAGAAGATGTGGGTGAAGTCCACATGGTAGAACATGTAGGTGACTAGGGTCCAGGGCTCTAGGATGAGCTGGGGTAGCCAGGCCGGGACGGCCAGGAGGTTGAAGAGCCAGCGGGGGGGGAGGCCGAGCATGGTGGAGAAGCCCCCGATGAGCCGCCCGGCGATGAAGACGGCCAGGTTGATGAACAGGAGCCAGCCCATGGTGGGGGTAATCCCCACCCGGTAGGAGAGCTGCTCGACCCTAGAGCGGAGTTCCCGAAGCATGGCGTTTCCAGTAGAGGATGAGGATTAGGCCGAAGAGCATGCCGCCCAAGTGGGCGAAGTGGGCGATGTGGCTGCCGGGCAGGCCGAGGCCCAGGCCCAGCTCGAGCGTGGCGAAGCCCACGACGGCGTACTTGGCCTTCACGGGGATGGGGATGAAGAAGAGGTAGAGCTCGGCGTTGGGGAATATCATGCCGAAGCCCAGGAGGATGCCGTAGATGGCGCCGGAGGCACCGACCATGGGCACGTTCAGGTGGCTCTGGATGATGTGGTGCATCACATCGCTGGCCTGGGCCATGACCGCGGGGGTGGGCTCGTTGAGGGCCGGGTCCATGGCCAGCCGGGTGAAGAGGGAGCTGGAGGCGTTGTCGCGCACGAAGTCCAGGAAGGCGGCCGTCTCGAAGTTCTCCATGATCTGCCGGGCGGCGGCCTGCATGCGCCACACGTCGATCTCGATGACCAGGGTGTTGAGCGCGGCCGCCCCGAGGCCACAGAACACGTAGAAGAAGAGGAAGCGCATGCCCCCCCAGCGCCGCTCGAGGGTGGAGCCGAAGGTCAGGAGAGCGAACATGTTGAAGGCCAGATGCCCCATGCCGGCGTGCATGAACATGGAGCTGATGTACTGGTAGGGGCTGTAGTACTGGCTATCGGGGGGGAAGAGCCCTAGGAGCTCGTAGAAGTCCAGGTGGAAGGAGCTGGACATCAGCCAGGTGAGCAGGAGCATCAGGCAGTTGATGATGATGAGGTTCATCGTGACGGGGGCTTGCTCCATCATCCCCCCAAAGCTGGTATTTCTGTACATATCTGTTTCTGTCGCTATCCTTTCTGGAACATCTTCTGTATCTGCGGCATGCTGAGCATCTGGAGGGTGGGTCGGCCCTTGGGGTCGATGGCGGGTTCGCGGGTGGCCAGGAGGTCGTCCGCCAGCTGGGCCAGCTGCTCGGGGCTTAGCTGGCTGCTGCGGGTGTAGGCCGAGGCCTCGGCGAGGGCGGTCAGCTGCATGCGCGTTGCCGACTGGCCCAGGCTCTCCTCTTCCTGGTGGAACTGGCTGTGCAGCTCGCGGATGAAGCCCGCGTGGTCCGCGATGTTCACCCCCTGGGGTATGGCGTGCAGCTGGAGGGTGTCGGGCGGCTGGAGGGTGAAGAGCGCGCCTATGCCCCGGGCCTCCTCCATGAAGCGTTCTATGCCGATGAGCTCGTCGGGGGCGAGCTGCACGGTGGCCGGGAAGAGCAGCTGCAGGGAGGTCACGGCGTTGGGCGGGTTTTTCTCCAGCCGTTCGTAGATGACGCGCGCGTGGGCCCTGTGCTGGTCGATGATGGCCAGGCCGTGGAGGTGCGGGGTGGCGAAGTAGCCGTGGCCCAGCGGGATGGTCTGCCGCAGCGCGCCCGCGCGGGCCTCGAGGCCCAGGCCGAGCCCCCCGTAGAGCATGCCGCTCTCGCCGGGCTGTGGGCGCGGGGCGGGGCGGGGCGCGGTGCTGATGGTCCGCGAGGGGATGATGACCTGCTCGCCCGTCTGGCTGGCCTGGCCGACGGTGGCCGCGCCGCTGACCTCGAAGCTGGCCGTGGGGGCGCTCGGCGGGTAGAAGGGCATGTCGCGGATGGGGTCCTCGTGGAAGTAGAGCTCCGGCACGCCCCCGAACTGGCCGAGCGCCTCCCTCACGCCCGAGGTGAGGATTTGCCAGATAATCCGCTCATGCTCAAACTTTATCTCCGTCTTGGTGGGGTGGATATTCACGTCTATGCTCTCCGGGGGCACGGTCAGGAAGATGAAGTAGACCGGGAGCATGTCCGGGGCGATGATTTTGTCGTAGGCCGAGAGGACGGCCCGGTGGAAGTAGGGGTGCCGCATGTAGCGGCTGTTGGCGAAGAAGAACTGCTCGCCCCCCCGCCGCCGCGCGCTCTCGGGCCGGCAGATGTAGCCCTCGATGGCCACCGACTCGGTCTGTATCTCGATGGGGATGAGGGCCTTCTCGGTCTTCCGGCCGAACATCTGGACGATGCGCTTGTAGCGGTTCTGCTGGGGGAGGTCGTAGATGACCTCCTCGCCGTGGAAGAGGCGCATGGCGATGGTTGGGTGGGCCAGGGCCACGCGCTGGAACTCGGCCACCACGTGCTTCATCTCCACGGAGGTGCTCTTGAGGAAGCGGCGGCGGGCCGGGACGTTGAAGAAGAGGTTGCGCACCAGGAAGTTGGCCCCCTTGGGCGTGGTGATGCTGCTCTGCTCGGCCACCTGCGAGCCCTTCATCACCAGCTTGGTGCCCACCTGGCTGCCCTCCTGCGCGGTGCAGAGGCTCACCTCGGCCACGGCCGCGATGGAGGCCAGCGCCTCGCCCCGGAAGCCCATGGTGACGATGCCCTCCAGGTCGGGGGCATCATGAATCTTGGAGGTGGCGTGGCGCTCGAAGCACATACGCGCGTCCATGGGCGACATGCCGCAGCCGTCGTCAATCACCTGGATCTGCTCCTTCCCCCCCTCGCGCACCAGGAGGGTGATGAGCCTGGCCCCGGCATCCACGCTGTTCTCCAGCAGCTCTTTGACCACCGATGCGGGCCGCTGCACGACCTCACCGGCGGCGATCTGGTTGGCGATGCCGTCGGGCAGCAGGTTGATGATGTCGGCCATAGGTTCTTGCTCGGCTAGTTGGTTTGATGCATCGGTACCCGGCGGGGCTAGAGGCGGATGTAGAGGTACAGCGCCAGGGCCAGAATCCCCAGGATGAGGAGGGTGCGGCTGAGCTGCCCACCCTGGGGCGCGGCGCGTCGGCTCCGTGCGTGCTCGCGCCGCTCCAGCTCTAGGCGCGCCTCCCGGACGGTCGGTGTTTCCTCCTCCAGCTCCAGGCCGTGCCGCTGGCGGGCGCGCTGCTCCATGGCGGTCAGGCGCGCCTTCCGCTCGCTGTAGTAGCGGGGTTTGTACTCGAACTGCCGGGGGCGCTGCGTGCGGAATACCCTAAATCCCATGTGGTCCCGATATCCTCAATTTTGTGGCAAAGGTAGGCTTTTTCTTCCAGCCCGAGGCATGGCGGGGCGAGCTCACGCTGCGGCGAGCCCGATACGCGCGGCTTCGGAGCGAGTGGCTCGGAGACCGTTTTGTCTGGAATGGCAACAAATAGGGGCACACGGCATGCGAATTGCCCCTCGGGCATCCCGCGTTCGCGCCGAAGGTCTATATTCGCGAACTCAATTAAGCAAACCAAATACGAGGCGGATGTCGGTAGAAACCAAGACCCGTGCGGTCACAGTGCGTACCCTGCAACGGATGAAGGAGCGGGGAGAGCGGATTTCGATGCTTACGGCCTACGATTTCTCCATGGCGTCGCTCATTGACGGCGCCGGGGTGGACGTAATCCTGGTGGGCGACTCGGCGGCCAACGTCATGGCGGGCTACGGCTCCACCCTGCCGATAACGCTCGACCAGATGATATACCACGCCCAGTCGGTGGTCCGGGCCGTGCAGCGGGCCCTGGTGGTGGTCGACCTCCCCTTCGGCTCGTACCAGGGCGACTCGCAGTCGGCCCTCAAGTCCTCCATCCGCATCATGAAGGAGTCGGGGGCCGATGCCGTCAAGATGGAGGGGGGGCGCGAGGTCATCGAGTCCGTCGAGCGCATCCTCTCGGCCGGCATCCCGGTGATGGGCCACCTGGGGCTCACCCCGCAGTCCATCAACAAGTTCGGCACCTACGCCGTGCGGGCCACCGACGAGGACGAGGCCGACAGGCTGGTGGCCGATGCCCAGCTCCTGGAGTCGGCGGGCTGCTTCTCCATCGTGCTGGAGAAGATACCGGCCTGCCTGGGCAAGGAGGTCTCCCGCAAGCTCGACATCCCCATCATCGGGATAGGGGCCGGCGGCATGGTCGACGGCCAGGTCCTGGTCACCCACGACATGCTCGGCATCACCCAGGAGTTCAACCCCCGCTTCCTGCGCCGCTACCAGCAGATGGGCGAGGACATGCGCAGGGCCTTCGGGGAGTACATCGCCGATGTCAAGTCGGGCGACTTCCCCAGCGAGAACGAGCAGTACTAGCCCCGCGCTGGCACATCACACTATAATCATAGTATGGCAGACGAAGGAAGGCGGCAAGCCAGCAGGCAGGACCCCCCCCCGGTGCGCAAGCGCGTGCTCTACGAGGACAACCACTACATCGCGGTGCAGAAGCTCGTGGGCGAGCTGGTGCAGGGCGACACGACGGGCGACACGGCCCTGGTGGACAGCGTGCGGGAGTTCATCCGCGTGCGCGACAAGAAGCCCGGCGAGGCCTTCCTCCAGGTGGTGCACCGCGTGGACAGGCCCGTGGGGGGCGTGGTGCTCTTCGCCAAGACCTCGAAGGGCCTGGCCCGGGCCAACGAGCTCTTCCGCGAGCAGAGGATAGCGCGCGTCTACTGGGCCATCAGTGAGGAGCAGCCCCAGGAGCTGGCCGCCACCCTGACCCACTACCTGGTGCGCAAGGCCGCGCAGAACAAGTCCTACGCCTACACCCGGAAGCGGCCCGAGGCGAAGCTCTCCACCCTGAGCTACGAGCAGGTGGCCCGCAGCAAGAACTACGCCCTGCTGGAGGTGCGCCTACACTCCGGCCGCCACCACCAGATTCGCGCCCAGCTGGCGGCCGTGGGCTGCATGCTCCGCGGCGACCTGAAGTACGGGGCCAAACGCTCGATACCCGGCGGCGGCATAGGGCTCTTCGCCCGCTCGCTGGAGTTCGACCACCCCATCCGCGACGAGCACGTGCGCATCGTGGCCGAGCCGCCCGCCGACCCGCTCTGGGACCTCTTCCCGAGGTAGGGCGGGGAGAGTAGGGCGAATATCAGCTGATTTACAGATAGTTAGAGTTGCCCCATGAGGATAAGGAATGCCCGCATGGGGCGATTGCCCCTGCTTGCCATGGGGCGAAGCGCGCCGGGCGCCCACTCGTCAGGAATAGCCAATCCTACGTCCCCGGAATGCATCCATTCGTCAGCATGCCACGAACCTTTTGCACCAAGCCCCGTTGAATAGGTCATGTTCATAACCAAAAAGAGGACAAAGATGAATTGGAGACGCAAAGCGGCATCTGTAGCCATCGTAGCATTGGCAGCACTGGTAGTAGCACCATCCTGCAAGAAGGATGATGATGTCAAACCGGCGAGCAAGACGCCCCAGGTTGGGAATACGAATGGTAATTCTACCGGCGGGGCCGAGAAGAAGGCCGATGAGGAGGCCAGGAAGAGGAAAGAGGAGGATGCCGAGAAGAAGGCCAAGCTGCTGAAGCAGATAGATGCCATCAAGGGCAAGGTGAAGGAGGTGGATGCCTTGACGGACAAGGCGCAGAAGAAGGCCAAGCTGGGCGAGGCGAAGGAGGAGACGATGAAGACGCTCACCCTTGTGAAGCAGGCGCCCAAGGGCATTCTGGACGAGGAGATAAAGCAGCTGGAGGGCATCGTGAAGGACATCGACAAGAAGCTGCAGGAGATGATGACCCCGGGGGAGGCCGAGATGCAGCTGAAGAAGGTGAATGAGGCGCTGAAGGCCATCGAGGGTAAGGTGGAGGCCGCCGCGAAGGAGGCTGACCTGGCCAAGAAGAAGAAAGGGCTGGAAGAGGCCAAGACGGAGCTCGAGGCGGCCGATGGCCCGAAGAGCAAGCTGGGCGAGGTGAAGGACGGCACGGAAGGCAAGGCTGAGGCCATGAAGAAGCTGGAAGACCTGAAGAAGAGCATCGATGAGAAGCTGGCTGAGGTGAAGAAGGCCGAGGACAAGAAGGTGGTAGATGAGGTGAATGCCGAGCTGACCAAGATAGAGACCGCGGTGAATGGGGCGAAGCCGATGGCTGGCGACGATGTGGCCAAGCTGAAGGGGAAGAAGGGGAAGCTGGAGCAGGCCCAAAAGGATGCTGCAGCTGAGGAGAAGAAGCTGGAGAATGTGGCAGCTGAGGCCAAGACGGAGGCAGTGAAGAAGCTGGAGGGCATAAAGACGACGATTACCGCGGAGCTGGAGAAGGTGAATAAGGAGCTGGCTAAGGTTGCGGGGAAGGAGATTGTGGATGAGGTGAACAAGGCGCTGGTCGAGGTGAAGAAGGCTGCCGATGCGGCTGTAGCCATGCCCAACACTGACCTTGCTGCGAAGAAGGCTGCGCTGGAGAAGGCCCAGACGGATGCTAAGGCTCAGGAGGAGAAGCTGAAGGATGTGGACGCTGAGACCAAGAAGGAGGCGGTGAAGAAGCTGGAGGACATCCAGAAGACGATTACCGAGGAGCTGAAGAAGGTGAATAAGGAGCTGGCTGGTAAGGCTGGTGGTAAGAAGATTGTAGATGAGGTGAATGCCGAGCTGGCCAAGATAGAGACCGCGGTGGAGCAGGCCAAGACGGAAGCCGACCTGGCCAAGAAGAAGGCTGCGCTGGAGCAGGCCCAGAAGGATGCTATGGCTCAGGGCAAGAAGCTGGAGAATGTGGCTGATGAGACCAAGAAGGACGCAGTGAAGAAGCTGGAGGGCATAAAGACGACGATTACCGAGGAGCTGGAGAAGGTGAAGAAGGAGCTGGGGAAAGTTGCGGGGAAGGAGCTGGAGGCTGTGAAGACCCAGCTGCAGGAGCTGGATGGTAAGGTTAATACTGCGCTGGCCCTACCCGAAGATGACCTCAAGGCGAAGGTAGAGCAGCTGAATAAGGTGAAGGGTGAGGCAGAGGAGCTTGGCAAGAAGCTGGCGATGGTGAAGGGCGAGAAGGCCGAGACCAAAACGAAGCTGAAGGAGACCTCCCTGAAGATAGATGCTGGGCTGAAGAAAGCCATGGAGACGGCGGCTGCGAAGGTGAAGGAAATAGCCAACTACGTAAAGGAGGAAGCAGGTAAGGTTTCTGGCTTTATCAATGCTAATGACAAGAACAATCTGATAGAGGCTCAGAATAGGATTGAGGGGAAGATGGCAGAGCTGAATAAGCTACCTGAAGAGGCTTCAGAGTTCAAGACGACCAAGGATAATCTTAGCAAAATTTCGGCGGCAGCAGCCGTTGCAGTTGAACTAATTGATGCTAAGGCTGAGTACAAGGCGGACGAGGTGAAGGCGGCGTTCAAGGCTGTAGCAGATGCTAAGCCAGTAAAAGTCATTGGGGATATCGGTCGAATAACAAAGCCTGCAGCCGGTACTTCAACAGAAGCTTATGACGCAGCTAAGGGTGCTGTAGAAGACTTAAACTTGATTAAGGAAATCAATGAGAACACCGAACTGGATAAGGTTGTAATGCTCGAAAAGAACATAAATAACCTCAAGGCTGCGAAGGAAAAAATACCTGCAGCTGGCGTTTCTGGTGTGTTGGCATCCTCTGTTGCGAAGGAATTCAGGGCTTGTGTTGATGCCCTAGATAATGCTCTTACCAAGGCCAAGGAAAATCAGGCGGCCAAGATGAAGCTGGATGAGGCTCAGAAGAATCTGACCCCGCTGAAGAGCAAGGTGGACGAGCTGGCGAAGTAGGCCCGAGGGGATAGGTAGCATACGGAGGGGCGGCCCGATATGGGCCGCCCTTTTTTTGGGCTTTTGCCCCGCGCCCGGCGGAGTTTGCGTACTTTGGCCTATCTTTGTGGCAACAATTTGGTATATGGAGAAGCTGAGGGATTTCCTGGGGAAGTACGGTCGTTTCGCGCTGGTGGCCCTGGTGTACGTGCTGGTGGTGGTGTGGACGGGGGGCTACTGGTGGTTGCTGGGCCTACCGGTGGTGTACGATTTCTACGTGTCGAAGCGGGTGCACTGGTTCTTCTGGCGCAAGCGGGGCGTGCGGCGGCAGTCGGTGCTGGTGGAGTGGGTCGATGCCCTGCTCTTCGCCGGGGTGGCGGCCCTGCTCATCCGACTGCTGCTCTTCGAGGCCTTCAGGATACCGTCCGGCTCGATGGAGAAGAGCCTGCTGGTGGGCGACTACATCTTCGTGTCGAAGCTGGCCTACGGGCCGAAGATGCCCAATACGCCCGTGAGCTTCCCCTTCGTGCAGCATACCCTGCCCTTCACCGAGGCCACCCCCTCGTACACCCGCCTGCTGGAGTTCGGCTACGACCGCCGGCCGGGCCTGGGGCGCGTGGAGCGCAACGACGTGGTGGTCTTCCAGTTCCCGGAGGGCGACACCGTCGTCACCGAGTACCCCGAGCGGAGCTACTACGCCATGTGCCGCGAGCTGGGCCGGGAGCACGTGCAGCGCAACTTCCAGCTGGTGGTGCGCCCGGTGGACCACCGCGAGAACTACATCAAGCGCTGCGTGGCCATCCCGGGCGACACGCTCCGCATCGTCGGTGGCCAGGTGTACGTCAACGGCCAGCGGCAGCAGCGCTTCCCGGGCCTGCAGTACTCCTACCACCTGAAGACCAACGGCGTACCCATCAATCCGCGCCTCCTCGACGAGATGGAGATCTACCCCAACGACCGACTATTCAGCCAGGCCGACAGTCGCTACATGCTACCCCTGACGGCGGGCATGAAGGACCAGCTCGAGAAGCTGCCCAACGTGCTGGCGGTGGAGCAGTACGTCGACCGCGCGTGGGAGCAGATGCAGCGGTACATCTTCCCGCACTCGCCCCACTACCGGTGGACGGAGGACGAGTTCGGCCCCATCGTCATCCCCAGGCGGGGCGCGACCGTCACCCTGACCCCCGCGACCCTCCCGCTCTACCGGCGCATCATCGAGTGCTACGAGGGCCACAGCCTGGAGCAGCGCGACGCGGCCATCCTGGTCGACGGCCAGCGGGTGGAGAGCTACACCTTCGCGATGGACTACTACTGGATGATGGGCGACAACCGCCACCATTCGCTGGACTCCCGCTTCTGGGGCTTCGTGCCGGAGGACCACGTGGTGGGCAAGGCCGTGATGGTCTGGATGTCCACCTCCCCTCTGGGCAGCTTCCCGGGCAATATCCGCTGGTCGCGCCTGTTCACCAAGATACGCTAGGCATGCTGCTGGCCGACCGCTACCGGGCCCTGATAGCCCACTTCCTGGAGGCCAACCCCGCCCCCGAGAGCGAGCTGCGCTTCCGCGATGCCTACGAGCTGCTGGTGGCCGTCATCCTCTCGGCCCAGTGCACCGACGTGCGGGTGAACCAGCTGACCCCCGCGCTCTTCGAGGCCTACCCCTCGGCCGGCCATCTGGCCCGCGCCACCGAGGAGGAGATATTCGCCTACGTGCGCAGCTGCTCCTACCCCAACGCCAAGGCCAAGCACCTGAAGGGCATGGCCGAGCGCCTGGTGGCCGACTTCGGGGGGGAGGTGCCGGGGGACTTCGGGGCGCTCACCTCCCTGCCCGGCGTGGGGCGCAAGACCGCCAACGTGGTCCTCTCGGTGATGTTCGACCAGCCCGCCCTGGCCGTGGATACGCACGTCTTCCGCGTGGCCAGGCGCCTGGGGCTCACCCGTGGCGCGAAGACCCCCGAGGAGACCGAGCGGCAGCTCACCCGCCACATACCCCGCGAGTACTGGTCCAGGGCGCACCACTGGCTCATACTGCACGGGCGCTACGTCTGCCTGGCCCGAAGGCCCAAGTGCGAAGAGTGCGACCTCTCGGGGATATGCGCCAAGCGCGGGGTGGGGTAGGGTGCGTGGAGCCTAGCCCCGCTCCTCGTGTAGCTGCTTGACCTTCTGGGCCATGGGCGTGGCGAAGACGAAGGCGTTGAGCTGCTCGTTGTCGCTGCTGAGGACCTCCTTGCTGGTGCCCTGCCAGGCCAGCTGCCCCTCGTAGAGGAAGACCACCGTGTCGCCGATGGCCATCACCGAGTTCATGTCGTGCGTGTTCACGATGGTGGTGATGTCGAACTCCTGGGTGAGGTTGTGTATCAGGCTGTCGATGAGCAGGCCCGTGGTGGGGTCGAGGCCCGAGTTGGGTTCGTCGCAGAAGAGGTACTTGGGCCTGGGGGCTATGGCCCGGGCTATGGCCACCCGCTTACGCATGCCGCCGCTGAGCTCCGCGGGGTAGAGGCGCATGGTGTTGGCCAGGTCCACCCGCTCGAGGCACTCCTCCACCCGCTTCTGCATCTCTTTTCGCCCCATCTGGGTGAACATGCGCAGGGGGAAGCCCACGTTCTCCCCCACGCTCATGGAGTCGAAGAGCGCGCCGTTCTGGAATATCATCCCCGTTTCGCGCTGTATGCGGTGCTTGTCCCGGGGCGAGAGGTCCGGCACATTCTCCCCCTCGAAGAGTATCTGCCCCCCGTCGGGGCTGAGCAGGCCCGAGAGCAGCTTGATCATGACCGTCTTCCCCGAGCCGCTCTTGCCGATCACCAGGTTGGTTTTCCCCCGCTCGAAGCGGGCATTGATGCCCTTGAGCACATCGCGCTCATCGAAGCGCTTGACCAGGTTCACAGCCTCTATCATCCGAAGAACATTTGCGTGATGATGAAGTTGAGGATCAGGACGGCGATGCTGCTGTCGACGACCCCCCGCGTGCTGGCGCGCCCGACCTCCAGGGAGCCCCCCTGCACGTAGTACGACCAGAAGGCCGGGACGGTGGCGATGACGAAGCCGTAGGTCGACATCTTCACCAGCGTGAAGCTGATGTACCAGGGCTTGAAGAAGCTCCGTATGCCCTCGATGAAGTCGGCCGCCATGATGACCCCGGTGAGATGCCCGGCCGCGCCACCCCCGATGATGCCGATGATGAAGCTCATGATGGTCAGCAGGGGGAAGAAGAGCACCGTGGCCGTCACCTTGGGCAGCACCAGGAAAGCGGCCGAGTTGACCCCCATGACCTCCAGCGCGTCGATCTGCTCGGTGATGCGCATGGTGCCGATCTCCGAGGCGATGCTCCCCCCCACCTTGCCGGCCAGCACCAGGGCGATGACCGTGGAGCTGAATTCCAGCAGAATCATGTCGCGGGTGGCCACCCCGATGGTGAAGACCGGGAGTAGGGGGTGCGCCGCCTGGTAGGTGAGCTCGATGGTGAGCACCGCCCCCACGAAGAGCGAGACCACGGCCACGATCCACGTGGAGCGAACCACCAGCAACCACACCTCGTCGACTAGCCGCTGCAGGAAGACGGGCCACCTCCCCGGCCTCCTGGCTACCTGTCCGAGGAAGAGCACGTAGCGCCCCAGTAAAGTAAGTAGCCCCTTGAGGATAATCATGACCCCGCGAAGGTAGGAAAATCCGGGATACGCCGCACTTTTATCCCACGGAAAGGTTAATTTCGCGGGCAGGAACGAAATACACGCATGGTATGGAGAGAGGATTTTTGAACCTGGGCCTGGGCTTTTTGCTCTCGCTCCTCGTGCTGCTGGGGCTATCCGCCTGCGGGGGGAGAGTCGCCACGCCCCTTGGCCCGAAGCCCCAGACCGAGGCCAACCTGGCGATTGAGTGGGTGTGGGTAGAGGGTGGCACATTCAGGATGGGTAGTCCGACTGGGGAAGGAGGGGCCATTTTTGACGAGCAACCCCGGCACAAAGTGGAGGTTCCCTCCTTCTGGATGAGCGCGACGGAGGTCACCAACGCGCAGTACAGGGGCTTTCTGGAGAGCCTGCCGGAGGGCGACACGCGGCGGCGTACCGGTCCGAATTCCCCGGACCTGGACGAGGCGTTCAAGGGTGATGACCAGCCGGTGGTGATGGTCACCTGGGACGACGCTCAGGCCTTCTGCGCCTGGGTGGGCCACGGGGTGACCCTCCCGACGGAGGCGCAGTGGGAGTACGCTTGCCGGGCGGGGAACGAGACGGTGTACAGCTTCGGGGACGATGCCGACCAGCTGGGCGACTACGCCTGGTACGGCGAGGACTACGACATGGGCCGTACGCACCCGGTGGGCCAGAAGCCAGCCAATGCCTTCGGCCTCTACGATATGCATGGCAACGCATGGGAGTGGTGCGCCGACTGGTATGGGGAGGACTACTACGCCACCTGCGATGGGGGCGGCACGGCAGTCAACCCGTCCGGTCCAGCCAGTGGTGCTAACCGTGTGGCGCGGGGTGGCAGCTACATCAACAATGCCCGGTTCTGCCGCAGCGCGACACGCTCGGGTGACCTCCTAGGGGCTCAGGATGAGGTCCTGGGGTTCAGGGTGGTCGTGCCCGTTACGCCCTAATCGGGAACTTCGGGGATATATATCCATGGCCGTGAAGTGCTTGCGAAGTGTGGCCATGGTTGGATTTACCAGGTTAGAAATCTGCGGCTTACAGGGTAAACCTGAAGGTGACCCTTTAGGTGCTAGTGGGTGCACGACCCCGACGGAGGTGTCAATGCGGCGAGCCCACCCGGCCCCTCGTTCATGAGCAGGTCCAGCCCCGAGGCGTTGGCCACGAATCCGTGCCGCTCGCCGAATACCTGGTAGTACTCCCCTTGCCCCTCCCTTGCCCGCTTGGGGTGGTACAGCTCGCGCGCATCGCCCTTTCGCTCAGCCTGATAGTCCTCCAGGTACAGCAGCTCCGTCCCGACCCCAAAGCTCCGCAGCAGGAAGTCCAGCAGACGGGCATTCAGGCGGTAGAGCCGCTCCTCCCCGGAGAGGATGATGCTTTCCAGCTCCTCGCAGTAGTGGATGTAGTAGGCGGCCTTCCCGTAGGCGGCGCGTATCGCCCCAAGGTGCGCCCGCTGCCAGGGGGTGGAGTAGTCCACCAGCACCCCGCACGTGGGCGTATGGTTGTCCCCGGGGCGTTTCACCGGGATGCTCAGCGCCTGCCGCCCCTGCGCGCCGACTATCTCGCAGCGATTGCGGTAGCTCTGCTTGGCGTAGGTCTCCCCGACCTCCACGGCCACCCGCCCATGCTGGGCCAGCCGCCAGAGGTAGTCCACCGGCGGGAGGTAGGCCGACCAGAGGGTGAGCGTGGCGGCTGGCTCGTTCTCCGTCAGTACCTCCTCCGGATAACCCGAATTAGCACACGAATACCCTCGCCCCATCCTCCTCGCAATCAGCCTGATGCGCCCTTTAGCCTACAGTGATGATGTAGTAGTCCTTCTTGCCCTTCTGCACCAGGATGTACTTCCCCTGCAGCGTGTCGTCCATGCCCACCGTGCGCTCCGCCTCGCTCACCTTCACCTTGTTGAGGCTCAGCCCCCCGCCCTTCACGGCGCGGCGCAGCTCGCCCTTCGAGGGAAAAATCTGCGTCAGGTCGGTGAGCAGGTCCACCAGCGGCACGCCCCCGCGCAGCGTCTCGGCCGAAACGCCCATCGTGGGCACGCCGTCGAACACCGAGAGGAAGGTCTCCTCGTCCAGCCGCAGGAGCGCGTCGTGCGTATCCTTCCCGAAGAGGATGCCCGATGCCTCCACCGCCCTGTCGTACTCCTCCTGCCCGTGCACCATGACGGTCACCTCCCGGGCCAATACCCCCTGCAGCAGCCGTTTGTGCGGCGCCTCGGCGTGCTCCCGCTCCATCGCCTCTATCTCCCCGCGCCCCAGCATGGTGAAGATGCGGATGTAGCGCCCGGCATCCTCGTCGGAGGTGTTGAGCCAGAACTGGTAGAAGCGGTAGGGCGAGGTGAGCCGCCGGTCGAGCCATATGTTGCCCTGCTCGGTCTTGCCGAATTTCCGCCCGTCGGCCTTCTTGATCAGCGGGCAGGTCAGGCAGTAGGCCTCCGTCCCGTCCATGCGGCGGATTAGCTCCACGCCCGTGGTCATGTTGCCCCACTGGTCCGAGCCCCCCATCTGCATCGACACGCCGTAGTGGCGGTGCATGTGCAGGAAGTCCGTGCCCTGTATGAGCTGGTAGGTGAACTCCGTGAAGGAGAGGCCCGTGCCCCCCTCCTCCGGGTTGAGCCGCCGCTTGACCGAGTCCTTGGCCATCATGTAGTTGACCGTGATGTGCTTGCCGATGTCGCGGATGAAATCCAGGAAGCTGAACTGGCTCATCCACTCGTAGTTGTTGAGCAGCAGGGCCCCGTTGGGCGCATCGGAGTTGAAGTCGATGAGCCGCTCGAATTGCGCCCGGATGCCCGCGATGTTCTCCTCTATCTTCTCGACCGTCAGCAGGTTACGCTCCTGCGACTTGCCCGAGGGGTCGCCTATCATCCCCGTCGCCCCCCCCAGGAGCACCACGGGCCTATGGCCGCAGCGCTGCAGGTGGCGGAGTATCATCACCGACACCAGGTGCCCGATGTGCAGCGAGTCGGCCGTCGGGTCGAAGCCCACGTAGGCCGTCACCATCCCCTGCTGCATGAACTCCTCCGTCCCCGGCATGATGTCCTGGAGCATACCCCGCCACCGTAGCTCCTCCACGAAATTCTGTACTGCCATAGCTTAGCTCTGCCCGATGTGCTTAGTACCTACAAAAAAAGCGGGACGCACCTGGCCCGCAAATCGAATCGCCCGCGGGTGCAACCGCCACGGGCCAGCATCCCGAGTAGCCCCAACAGGACTCGAACCTGTATCTGAAGTTTAGGAAACTTCCGTTCTATCCCTTGAACTATGGAGCCCTTCCCTGAAAAGCACGGCAAAGGTAGATAAATTTCCGCTACATCTCCAAACGATGGATGCAAAAGCCCCCGACGGGCGGGATTTTCAGCGCGGTAATGCAACGTATTACAAAAAAAGTGCTACATTAGCGGCTAGATACAAGGAGTGTTCACCACAGTAAATCGAGAATTATGTTTGAAATTGCCAACGTCGGGTCCATCGTCATGATACTCATCGCGGTGCTGGCCCTCTGGGTGCTGCTGTACCTCATCCCCATCCGCCTCTGGTTCACCGCGCTGGTCTCCGGCGTGCACGTTTCCCTCCTGCAGCTCGTGCTGATGCGCTGGCGGAAGATACCGCCCCGCGTCATAGTCCAGGCCCTGATTGGGGGCACGAAGGCCGGGCTGAAGCTGGAGCGCAACGACCTCGAGGCCCACTACCTCGCCGGGGGCCGGGTGCCCCGCGTGGTGCAGGCCCTGGTCTCGGCCCAGAAGGCCAATATACCCCTCGACTTCAAGATGGCCACGGCCATAGACCTCGCCGGGCGCGACGTGTACGAGGCCGTGAGCATGTCGGTCATCCCCAAGGTCATCAACACCCCGCCGGTGACCGCCGTGGCCAAGGACGGCATACAGCTCATCGCCAAGGCCCGCGTGACGGTGCGGACCAACATCAAGCAGCTGGTCGGCGGCGCGGGCGAGGAGACCGTCCTCGCGCGTGTGGGGGAGGGCATCGTCTCCTCCATCGGCTCGTCCAACTCCCACAAGCAGGTGCTGGAGAACCCCGACTTCATCTCGAAGGTCGTGCTGGAGAAGGGGCTCGATGCCGGGACGGCCTTCGAGATCCTCTCCATCGACATCGCCGACATCGACATCGGCCGTAACATCGGCGCGGTGCTGCAGCTCGACCAGGCCAACGCCGACAAGAACATCGCCCAGGCCCGGGCCGAGGAGCGGCGCGCCATGGCCGTGGCCACCGAGCAGGAGATGAAGTCGCGCGCGCAGGAGATGAAGGCCAAGGTCATAGAGGCGGAGGCGCGCATACCGCTCGCCATCGCCAAGGCCTTCGAGGACGGCAACCTCGGCATCATGGACTACTACCAGCTCCGTAACATACAGGCCGACACCCAGATGCGCGAGCAGATTGGCCTGCCCCCGCAGTCCGAGCCGGGGAGCGAAACGGCGGAGTAGGGCGGAACAACATCGCGCCATCCGGCAAGCAGCCGGGGACACGGCGGGCCGGATTACCCCGGGGTAATCCGGCCCGCCTTTTTCCTAATGTAGGGGGAAAAAGCTACCTTCGCGGGGGAAGAAAGGAGAACCAAGCCATGGAAAAGACCCGCAATACGCAAGCCAAGCAAGCCGAACCGTGTGGAGCCCAGTTTACCCCCGAGCTGCTCTGGGCGCTGGGGCGTATATCGGCCTTCAGCGTATCGCCCACCGGGGAGGAGCTGGCCTACGTGGTGACGCGCTACGACATGGCGGCGAATAGGGGCTACGGGGAAATCTTCGTGCAAGCAATCGGGGGCGAAGAGGTCAAGCGGCTGGAGATTTCCTGGCCGGAGGAGCGCGCCAAGGAGGGTGAGCCGGATGCCCGGCGTAGCATCTCCGACCTGGATTGGGGTGCGGACGGTCTGCTCCGCTTCCTCGCCCCCGAAGATGGTAGCCCGGAGGCCAAGACGCAGCTCTTCGCGCTTGAGCCCAAGGGGGGCGAAGCCCGCTGCCTGTCGAGGGTGGAGGGCGGCATGGAGGGCTTCAGGCTCTCGCCCGATGGGCAGAGGGTGGCCTACGCCCGCCGGGTGAAGGTGCTGGATACCGTAAAGGACCGCTGGCCCGATCTGGACAAGACCAGCGGGATGGTCTACGACGACCTCATGTACCGCCACTGGGACGAGTGGGATGACGGCATGCGGACGCACGTGTTCGTGGCGAGCTGGGGGGAGCTGCAGCGGGGTGGGGGAGTCGACCTGCTGGAGGGGGAGCCCTACCACAGCCCGATGCGACCCTTCGGCGGGATGGAGGAGGTGGCCTGGACGGCCGACAGCCAGAGCGTGGCCTACACCTGCAAGAAGCTCGAGGGCAAGGAGGCCGCCTTCAGCACCAACTCGCACATCTATGTATACAACCTGCTGAGCGGCCAAACGCGCTGCCTGACCGAGGGCAATGAGGGCTACGACGTGTGCCCCGTATTCTCGCCCGACGGTCGCTACGTGGCCTGGAGCAGCATGGCGCGCGCTGGCTTCGAGTCCGATAAGGCCCGCCTGATGGTCGAGGACTTGGCCAGCGGGGAGCGCGTTGAGCTCAGCCGCAACTTCGACCACAGCCCCGCGAGGGTGAGGTGGGCCGCCGATAGTCGCTCGCTGTACTTCGTCGCCGGGGTGAAGGGCACCTACCAGATTTTCGCGCAGGGACTGGATGAGCCAAGCCCCCGGCAGCTCACCCAGGGGCAGTACGACCACACCGCCTTCCGGCTGGCCGGCGATTCGCTGGTGTTCATGCGCTCATCCATGGTGGAGCCGCACGAGCTCTACCGCCTAGGAGCCAACGGGGAGGCCATGCGCCTCACGGGGGTGAACGACGACCGGCTCTCGGCCGTCCCCATGCCGAGGGTGGAGCCCCGCTGGATGGATACGCACGACGGGCAGCGAATGCTGACCTGGCTGGTGTACCCGCCCGGCTTCGATGCCCAGAAGACGTACCCGACCCTGCTCTACTGCGAGGGTGGGCCGCAGAGCGCGGTGTCGCAGTTCTGGAGCTACCGTTGGAACCTGGCGCTGATGGCCGCGCAGGGCTACGTGGTGGTGGCCCCCAATCGGCGGGGCACGCTCTCCTTCGGCCAGGCCTGGACGGATGCCATCAGCAAGCACCATGGGACGGATGAGATGAGGGATTTACTGGGGGCGATTGACACCATCGCAGGGGAGCCCTGGTGCGATGCCGGGCGGCTAGGCGCGGTGGGTGCCTCCTACGGCGGCTTCACGGTCAACTGGCTCATGGGCCACCATCAGGGGCGCTTCAGGGCCTTCGTCAGCCACTGCGGCATATTCGACAGCCCCATGATGTACTACACGACCGAGGAGATGTTCTTCGAGCAGTGGGAGATGGGCGGCGCGCCCTGGGAGCTGGACAACAGCACCGCCCAGGCTGGCTACGCCCAGAGCCCGAGCCGCTTCGTGGCCCGCTGGGATACGCCCGTCCTCGTAATCCACGGCGCCAAGGACTTCCGCATCCCCTACTCGCAGGGACTGGCCGTGCACAACGCCGCCCGGATGCAGGGGGTGGAGAGCCGCCTGCTGTTCTTCCCCGACGAGGGGCACTGGGTGACGGGGGCGCAGAACGGTCTGCTGTGGCAGCGGGAGTTCTTCCGCTGGCTGGATAGATTCCTGAAGGGGTAGGGGGGCTCGACTACTGCCAGCAGCATGCCGTGGCTTGGACATAGGTAATTACATTAACGTAACGAATAGCATAATGGAGTTTTTTCTGGATACCGCGAACCTGGAGCAGATACGCGAGGCGCAGGCCCTGGGCATACTCGATGGGGTGACGACCAACCCCTCGCTCATGGCCAAGGAGGGCATCAAGGGCGAGCAGGCGATACGGGAGCACTACGTGAAGATCTGCGAGATCGTGGATGGGGACGTGAGCGCGGAGGTGATATCGACCGACTACGAGGGCATGCTCCGCGAGGGGCGCGAGCTGGCCGCCCTGCATGAGCAGATTGTGGTCAAGGTGCCCTGCACCAAGGACGGCATACGGGCGATCAGGGCGCTGAGCGATGAGAGTATAGCCACCAACTGCACCCTGGTATTCTCGCTGGGCCAGGCCCTGCTGGCGGCCAAGGCTGGCGCGACCTACGTTTCGCCCTTCGTGGGGCGGCTCGACGACATCTGCGAGGACGGCATCGGGCTGGTGCGCAGCATCGTGGAGGTGTACCAGGAGTACGACTACGACACGATGGTGCTGGCGGCCTCCATCCGCCATCCGCAGCACATCATGCAGTGCCTGGAGGTGGGTGCCGACGTGGCGACCTGCCCCCTGAGCGCCATCCTGCCCCTGCTGCACCACCCGCTGACGGACGCCGGGCTGGAGAAGTTCCTGGCCGACTACCGCAAGCTCAACGGCTAGAGGCCGCGCCGGGGGAGCGGGAGATGGTACGGGTCTACGAGGATACGCCCCGCGGCGAGGCGATGGAGCGGGCCGTGGCCACCCTGCGCGAAGGGGGGGTGATAATCTACCCCACCGACACGCTCTACGCCGTGGGCTGCGCCCTGGACAACGCCCGGGGCGCCGAGCGGATAATGCAGCTCAAGGGCCTGAAGCGCAAGTCCGACCGCCTGACCTTCCTGTGCGACAGCATCAGCATGGTGGCCGAGTACGCCCGGGTGTCGAATGCGAACTTCCGCCTCCTGCGCGACAACCTCCCGGGCCCCTTCACCTTCGTCCTGCCGGGGATGAACCGGGTGCCGAACCACTGCCTGAGCCGGCGGAAGACCGTGGGGGTGCGCATCCCCGCCAACGCGATTGCCCGGGGGCTGGTGGAGGCCCTGGGGATGCCGCTGGTGACGGGCTCGCTGCCCGTGGAGGAGGGTGCGCCCGAGTACGGGGTCTACCCCGAGCTGATGCAACAGAAGTGGGGCGCGCTCGTGGACCTGGTGGTGGACGGCGGCCCGGGCCAGATGCAGGCCTCCACGGTGGTGGATGCCACGGCGGAGCCGGTGGAAATACTGCGCGAGGGGAAGGGCGAGCTGCTGTGGTAGGGTGGCGTATGGATTTCGGTTTACGATTAATTATTACCTTCGCGAGGTGCGGGAGCACTGCTCTCAGCTGACTCCTGGAAAGGTAGAACAAACTTATAGAGATGGCAAAAGTAAGAGTTGCGATTAACGGTTTTGGTCGCATAGGGCGTAACGTCTTCCGCGCAATCTACGGGCGGGACGACATCGAGGTGGTGGCTATCAACGGGCTGGCGGATGCCGAGGCGATGGCCTACCTGGGTAAGTACGATTCGACGCAGGGGATTTTCCAGGCGGACTTCAAAGCGCTGGACAGCGACACGCTCTCGCTGGACGGGCGTATCATCCCGGTGTCGCACTTCCGTACACCCGGCGAAATCGAGTGGCCCAACGAGCCACAGGTGGTGATAGAGGCGACGGGGAAGTTCCGCAAGCGCCACAGCGACAAGGGGGGCTTCGGCGACCACCTCAAGGGCAGCGTGAAGAAGGTGGTGCTCACCGCCCCCTCCAAGGACACCATCGACCGGATGATCGTGCTGGGGGTCAACGATGAGGAGCTGCGGCCGGAGGATATCTTCGTGTCGAACGCCAGCTGCACGACCAACTGCCTGGCCCCAGTGGTGAAGGTGCTGCACGAGCAGTACGGCATAGAGCGCGGCTACATGACCACGGTGCATTCCTACACCAACGACCAGCGCATCTTGGACTCCTCGCACAAGGATCTCCGGCGGGCGCGCGCCGCGGCGGTATCGCAAATCCCGACCACGACCGGGGCGGCCAAGGCCATGGGCCTCATCATGCCCGAGCTCGACGGCCTGCTCGACGGCATCTCGGTGCGGGTGCCCACCCCCACCGGCTCGCTGGTAGACCTGGTGTGCGACCTGAAGAAGGAGGTGAGCCCCGAGGAGATAAACGCGGCCATGAAGGCGGCGGCCGAGGGCGAGCTCAAGGGCATACTGCGCTATACGGAGGACCCAATCGTGTCGGTCGACATCGTGCACGACCCGCATAGCTCAATCTTCGATGCGCTCAGCACGAAGGTGAACGGGAAGATGATTAAGGTGCTGGCCTGGTACGACAACGAGTGGGGCTACTCCTGCCGCATTGCCGATCTGTGCAAGATGGTGATTGAGGTGGGGTGCAAGTAGGATAATTGCCGTCTAGAGTGGATATATTGGGGCGTGACCTTGCGTTGCGCCCCTCTTTGCTTTGACCATGCATGCGTGAGGACCTGGACCGCCCCCTGTTCCTGGTGGGCTTCATGGCTTGCGGCAAGAGCACCGTGGGGCGACGGCTCGCCCACGAGCTGGGGGTGGACTTCGTGGACCTGGACCTGGAGGTGGAAACCATGGCCGGCATGGGCATCCCGGAGATATTCGCGCGGGACGGCGAGGTGGCCTTCCGCCGGATGGAGCGACGGGCCCTGGAGGAGGTCCTGCAGCGGCGATGCCCGATGGTGGTGGCCACGGGTGGCGGTACGCCCACGGTGGGCGATGCGATGATGCGGATGCGGGCCACGGGCTGGGTGGTCTACCTACGTGTGCCGGTGAATATGCTGGTGGAGAGGCTGAAGCGAGAGCGCTACCAACGACCATTGATAGCGGGCCTGGAGGGAGAAGAGCTTGAGCACTTCGTTATCAGCCACTTGGCGGAGCGGGAGCCCTGCTACCTGGAGGCCAATGCGGTGGTGGATGCCCGCACAGTGGAGGGCGATACCCTGCTGGAAATGCTCCGTGGACGGGGCTAGCCCTACTCGCTAAGGAAAGTATTCTTACCCTACACTTGGCCCATCGCCGTGGCCAGCGAGTCGATAATCCTCGCCTCCTCGCTATGACCATCCGTGGCGAGGCGGAGCAGGGGAAGATTAATGAACCCTAAAATCCCGTCCTTCATCGCATCCCGCCTCTGCTGCTTCTCACGGCTATGGTAGCTCACGCCGTCCACCTCGATGGCCAGCACCGGCGACCTATCCACCCGGTTGTACAGCAGGAAGTCCACGCTGGAGGTTCCCCGGATGAACTTCATCTCCTCATCCGAAAAGCCATGGACACCCCGGATTAGGTCCCTCAGTCGGTACTCCCGCACCACGTCGATGCTGGAGAACTGGGGCATGCGTAACACCCTGTTTTCCAGTAGGTCCAGCACGAGCTGCTCGGCCAGTGAGCCCCCCACGTAGCGGTTCGAGGCGCGGAAGCGCGCGCGGGCCCTATGGTACTCCTTGTACAGCAGGTCGAAAACAGAGCGGAGCCTCCCGGCCACCACCGTCTCGCTCGGGTCGGTGGTGTAGAGCATGTAGCGGATCAGGTCGCCGATGTTCGTCCCGTGGGGCAGCGGCATGGATGCAGGCTTGACCACGATGAGCTCCTCCACGGCCCGGGACACCGCCACGTTTATCAGGTTCGGGTTGTCGATGAACGGGCCTATCTGGTCCCTCACCGTATTGAAGATTATCACATCCTTCTCGCGCCCCTGGAACTTGTGTATCGTATCTGCCTCAGTCCCATCGGGTAGGAGTCGCTGGAGCATATCCGCATGCCGCCTGTAGGGAGCGATTACGCCCACCCGCGTAAAATCTGCGGCGTAGTGCTCACGGACGTACAGATCCGTTTCATCGATTTGCCGCTGATTGTAATTGCCCCGCCCCCCAGAGATATTCGTCTCGATAATCCTAAATGGATGCCCAGCCATCTCCTTCATCACCACCAACTCATTACCATAGAATTTCTTATTGCAGAAGCCGATGATGGTGGGGTGGCACCTATAGTGCTCCCTTAGTAGGACCGAGCTAATACCCTTGCCGTACAGCGTTTTGAGCGAATCCAGTATGTTCATGCTGACGTAATCGTAGGCCCGGACCATGCTGTGCCTGGCCTGGAGCTGCTCGGCCAGCCCCTTGCTCTGGGCATCCACGATGTGGGTGAGCTGCATACTGTCGCCCACAATCACCGCGTTTCGGCAGCAGGAGAAGCAAACGGCAGACTTAATAATGTCTACCTGGGAAGCCTCATCAATTATCAGGTAATCAAATAGATAACCCCTAGGTATGCTGCTGTGAAGCGAGAGGGTAGAGCTAAGCACTACGGGGTAGCGCCGGGCGAAGTCGTCGAATTGCCTTCGGTAGTTCTCCATGGAGAATGATGCGTGCTCAAGGGATTGGTAGCGGTGATGCAGCACGCCATTCAGCACGGCCCTGGAGCTAAGCGTATATTCCTGCAGCATTTTCTCAATTTCCTTTTCCCATTTCTTTACCTTCCCAATCTCACACTCTATCCAGTTGATATACAGCTCGTAGAAGCGGTGATTTACGTATGTGACGAACTCATGGCGATACCTCCTCACGGTGGGGTAGCGGAGCATCCCGAACTTCAGCATCGCATAGAACTGATTTATCAGCGATAGCCGATTCTCTATATTTATCCTTGAGAGTAAATCCTTTATTCTCAGCGCCCTATCGGTATCCATAATGTAGCGGAACTTCCGGTCGAGCACCGATTTCACCGCGGGGTCAAGCGCTTGCTCCGCCCTGACATGGGCAAATTCCGTCTTCGCATCCGCCAGCTGGGCTCTCAGTACTGCGTATCTCTTTACATGCTGAAACCCCTCCATCAGCTTGGTTTCCAGCTCCCTAAGCTTCCCCTTGGCTTCCTCTGGCCTCTCGAAAGCCAGCATAAGCCCCAACTCCTTCAACTCTTTCGTTTCCTCCTTGGAATTTTCAAGCTCATTAAGAGATACAAAGCGTATTCGCTCCAGCGGTATTTCACTGATATTCTCAAAAAAGCTACTCCTATTCTCCTTCCTCCCGAGCGATGCCACGAGCCAGCCATAGCCCTCCTTCTCCAGCTTCTCCTTGACATTGAATACCGCGGAGTTATTATTCGATACGATGGCTACCGTTTTCCCCCTCAGTATGATATTTGCCACAATGTTAAGTATAGTCTGGGTTTTCCCCGTGCCGGGTGGCCCCTCCACGATGCTCATATTGGTCCGGAGCGCGGTTTCAACGGCCAATTGCTGGCTCTCATTGCAACCGAAGGGGAATACTACGGGCCATTTTGCCGGTCCATCCATGGGGAGCACACCATCGAGATAGGGGGAGAGGACAGACCTACCGTCCTCCAAATCAATATCTTCAAGCGCCTTGAGTAGTATGTCCGCGCTTATCTGATTGGGGTTAGCACCCTTCCCCTCGCCCTCCTCGGCCGGGAGGTCAAAGGTTACCCCGCCCGTTCCGCGGAGAATTTCCTTGAAATACTCTACTACGGATGCCCCTTGCTCCGTGCCCCTCCTCACCTCGCAGATTTCTATGTCCCCGTTCTTCTCAATCAAGTAGGGTTGCGTATCTTCCCCCCTTAAAATCAGGTGCTTATCATAATCATCCACGATGTGGTACTTCTGCGCACGCCCCTTTATGTATACTCGGACATTCTCCCTTGTCGAGACTATCGGGTAGTACCTCACCCTGTCCGCCCCGTAGGCGTAGGACCTACCATTCGCGAAGGTCACGAGATACCCCTTCTCCGTGGGTTTCACCTCTGACACATCCCGCTTGTACTCAAATTTTAGGGAGTCCCTATTCCTTAGAAATACAATAAATGGTTTTGCCATTCGACTCTTTCTTAGCCTTTTTGGCCACAAGGATACAAAAACCCCGCCCCTAATGCAAATGCTTTCGGGGCGGGGGAAATCTATGGTGAAGGGGGCTGAGCGTTACTTCGGACTGGAGCTTGATGGGAGAGAAGCGGGTTTAATCAATTGGTTTTCATCCAATTAAATCTCTTCCCAGGCCCAGTCGCAGTCGCCGCGCGTCTCCTCGCGCAGGTCGAAGGCCGCCCCGATGCCAAAAATGGGCTTGCCCTTGGCCCGGTGTGGCTCGGCGTAGGCCTTGGAGCGAATCTGGGCCAGGGCCGTCTGGCCGGTCTCCTGCCCGTGGGTCACCTTCAGCTCGAAGATGTAGATGGCGCTGGGCAGCTCCAGCACCACGTCCGCGCGCCCACGGACGGAGTGTGGCTCGGCGCGCACATCGCAGCCCAGGGCCGTGAACCACGCGTAGAGCGCCACCTGGAACAGCTCCTCGTAGACCCGTAGGCGGGCTGCGCGCCGCTTCTCCTCCCGCTCGAGGATGTCGGTCGCATCGAGCTTCTGCGTGGCCACCGCGCTGTAGGGGATGCCCGCGATGAGGGCCAGCAGCTCACACATAGCCTGCTCCACCCTGCCCTCATTGAGCTGGCGGAGGAAGTTCGCACCCTGGGCCCGGCGGAGGGCGGGTACACTCGGGCCAAATATCTCCAGCAGCACCCGCCAGAAGGAGGTCTCCACCTCGTGGTTCGGAAAGCCCAGATCGAAGAGGTTTGTGCGGGAGTCGAAGCCCTTAATGGTCAGGTAGCCAGTCTGGTATAGCAAGGGGATGGGGTTGCGGCCGGTAAAATCCAGCCGTAGCATGTCCAGCTCATCGAGATAGATCGTACCGGTGAGCATCTGGAAATCAAAAGTATAGGTGGGGAACACGGTTGCCAGCAGGGCCGGGGTGCCCGTCCGCGCCCAGTAGTTGCCCAGCTGCCGCTGCTCAAGGCTAAAGATCACGCTCTGCGGGTTGTACACATACACGTCGCGGGTCGTGAAGCGGTAGCCGTCGTACTCATGGCGCAGACGGTCGATCTGCTCCTCGGGTGTTATGCCCCCCTCCGCGGCCATGGCGGCAATCTCCGGGCCGAAGGCCTCCACCATCTCCCCCTCCGTCAGGCCGAAGAGGGTGGCGTAGCGGGGGAGCAGGGTCATGTCCTGCATCTGGTTCACCCCGCTGAAGAGGCTCAGCTCCGTGAACTGCGTGATGCCCGTGACCACCACCAGCTGCAGGTGCTCCCCGGTCTCCTTGATGGCCTTGTAGAAGCCGCGGAGCTCCCGCTTGTAGTGCTCATGCAGCTCTCGCTGCGCGGGTAATAGCGTGTCCGTCAGCGGGTTGTCGTACTCGTCGACGAGGATGACGGGGCGAAGCCCGCTCTGCTCGTGGGCGGCTATGATGAGCTGGGCCGTCCGGCTGCCGATGGGCCCGCTCGGGCTGAGCCCGTACTCGCCCTCGTACTGCCTGAGCCAGCGGTCGAGCACGTCGCGCACATCGTCCCGCTCGCTGAAGCCCGAGGCGGAGAAGCCGAAGAAGAAGGTGGGGTGCCTCACCCACTCCGTCACCCCGGCCTCGGCCCGGAGCTGGGCTATCCGCAGCCCCTCGAAGAGATGCCCCTCGCCCTGGAAGTAGCTCTGCAGCGTGCTTATCATCAGGCTCTTGCCGAAGCGCCTCGGGCGGGCGATGAACTGCACCGCGGGGCCGTTAATCAGCTCCCAGATGAGGTCGGTCTTGTCCACGTAGATGTACTGCTCCTCGCGCATCATACGGAAGCTCTGCACCCCGCTCGGCAGCCGACGGGGGGATATTTGCCGCGTACTCATGCTGCTATCCTCCATGCTTGTTTCATGCAAAGGTACGAATTTCCCCCGCGTTGCCTGCAAGTCCTTGGCAAAGAGTGCTGACCCTGAGTGGGTTCAGCCCTACTCTTCGTACAGCTCCATTCCCTCCCTCTTCAGCCCGTCGACGATAATCCCCCGGAGCTTTTCCATAAGCGGTGGCAGGGGCATTTTCCTGAATAAGCTCCAGAAACTCCGGATAATCCCCTTCGCCTCTATCGAAATCAGGAAGTTCACCTCCTCCCCGCCCATATTCCCCGTGACGACATGTATTATTATGGGGTGATCGGGCTGCTCCACCCGTATCTCGTAGCAACTATCCGTGGGGTAGAAGTCGCTCACTGTCAACCCATTCTCCTCCAGGAGCTTGCAGACGAACTCCCCCAAACGCCTACCGAACCTATCGGGGTTTATCTCCCTCTCCTCGTTGGGGTAGGGCGGAAAGGCCCCGGTTATTATGAGCTCTGTTCTCATAGCCCTATTTTGTGTTTATTATTTGTCCCGCGTAAAAGGGCGGAGGGCAAAGTGAAAGCTACGTAGGCCCAGGTCCACATTTATCTTGCTGTCCCCGAAGCTCGCCCCCATGGCCCCCATGCCATCGAAGGGGGAGCACGACCACCATCCGCTCCCGTCGCCCCGGTACCACTGCTCCGCGGGGTCGGTGCGACCATCCAGCAGGCCCAGCGCCGGGAAGTAGCGCCGCACCGCATCGCTCGCGACATCCCAGTAGTCCTCCCGTTGCACCCCCTCAGGGCTCGCCCCATCGTCCACCCGCGCGCGCACCTCCAGACCCAGACCGACCTTGTACTCAAACCGGAGGGCGTAGGTGCGACTGCCCGACCCGCTCGGCATGCTCTTCACGACATAGGCCACGAGCACATCCCCCTGCCAGCTGAGCGATATCGGCTCCCCATCGGCATTGGTGAACAGCACCCTCAGCTCCTCCACCGTGGGAATGGCCCACTCCGCATCGCTACTCCCGCCAGCCGCCGCACGCCATTCGGTGAAGCTGTTCCTCTCCCCCTCCGCGGACTTGCTCCTCAGGGCGGGGTAGCGGAAAAGGCTGCCGAACTTCGCATCCTCCTCCGGAGAGCCCGCCTTCGTGATGCCCTCGAGGTCCTCCCACCTCTCCGGGACCTGCTCGCAGAAGCCCGCCACCTCGCCGTCGGGCCCAGCCAGCAGGTTCACCCGGGCGAAGCGGGCCAGGTAATTGTCCCGGTAGGCCGGGTCCGCATCGGGCCCTACCATCATCCCCGAGCCGCATCCGCCCAGCGTGAGCAGCCCTAGCCCCAGGAGCACCCATGCAATCATTAACCTTATCCTTGCCATACTCTCAGCGTATTTACCTTGTTAATAATGCGACAAATATAGGGAATATATCGGACAAGGGTACCCCTATTGAGCCATCGGCGGGCGATGAGGCCCTGAGGGCGGGCGCGCTACCCCTCAAGCCCAGGATTTATCGGCGCTGCAGACTATTTTCAAATATATGGCGAAGACGATGCTATGCCTCCCCAGCGTGGGGCTTCGTCCATCGGCGGAGGGGCTGCCGCCCGCATGTGCCCAAAATGCCCGCATTTGCGCATGAGCGATGAGCTGGTTCTCCGTTTTTTTGTACCTTGCGCCTCGGGAATTGCATTCTTTGGGGCATTTCTATGGCTTTCAGCTCGACCTTCGGTGCGCCTTTCTGCTGCGCCATCACCACGATACTTCCGCGGGTGATGAGCGGCGGACAGGGCCCGTCGTCCTGGATGCCGCATGATGCGCACGAAGCCGATGTACCCGCTGTTCCCGGATGATGGGGTAATGCGTAAGCAGTACCTGTTTGCCGACTTGTTAAACAACCTTGGCACTGATGGATAAGCAGATAGAAAAGAGTAAACCGAACCGCTCCGCGCAGAGGTTCATACGGATTTTCTGGGGCGCGTTCGGCTCCATCATCCTGCTGGTGGTGCTGCTGTTCACGCTGATTTCCCTCGGGGTTTTCGGCGACATGCCCACCTTCGAGGAGCTGGAGAACCCCAAGAGCAACCTGGCCAGCGAGGTGTTGGCGGCCAACCACAGCATCCTGGGCACCTTCTACATCCAGAACCGCTCCGGGGTGAGCTACGACGAGCTCTCGTCCCACCTACCGGCCGCGCTCATCTCCACCGAGGACGAGCGCTTCTACTCCCACTCGGGCATCGATGCCCTCGGCCTGGGGCGCGTCATCCTCAAGACCGTCCTGCTGCGCCAGCGGGGTGCGGGGGGGGGGTCGACCATATCCCAGCAGCTGGCCAAGAACCTCTTCCCGCGCGACACGGTGCACTCCGCCAGCAGCCTGGTGCGGGGCGGGCGCCTGGTGCTCTCCAAGTTCAAGGAGTGGGTGACGGCCGTGAAGCTGGAGCGGAACTACACCAAGGACGAGATCTTGACCATGTACCTCAACACGGTGCCCTTCGGGTCGAACGCCTTCGGCATCAAGATGGCGGCCCGCACCTTCTTCGACACCACCCCCGACTCGCTGCGGGTGGAGGAGGCCGCCATGCTGGTGGGCCTGGTCAAGGGGCCAAGCTACTACAGCCCGGTGCGCCACCCGGAGCGCGCGCGCAAGCGGCGGAACGTGGTGCTGCAGCAGATGGTCAAGTGCGACCGGCTCACCGAGCAGCAGTACGACTCCCTCTCGCAGCTCCCCCTGGAGATAAGGTACAGGATGCAGGACCACAACACCGGGCTGGCCACCTACTACCGCGAGCTGCTGCGCATCCAGATGACGGCCCAAAAGCCCCAGCGCGGGAGCTACGCCACCCTCGAGGAGTACCAGGCCGACTCCCTACGGTGGGAGACGAGCGACCTGTACGGCTGGTGCAACAAGAACCTCAAGCCCGACGGCACGCCCTACAACCTCTACCGCGACGGCCTGAAAATCTACACCCCCATCGACGCGAACCTGCAGCGCTACGCGGAGGAGGCCATCGCCCAGCACCTCGGCGAGTATCTGCAGCCGGCCTTCTTCCGGGAGAAGAAGAAGTCGCTCTTCAGCTACAAAATCCCCAAGAAGATGCGCGAGCAGGTAATCCGCCACGGCATCGTGCGCACCGAGCGCTACCGCAACATGCGCGCCGCGGGCGCCACCCAGCAGGAGATAGACAGCGCCTTCCATAGGAAAATCAGGACCACGCTCTTCTCCTGGAAGGGGGACATCGATACGGTCATCACCCCCTACGATTCGATGCTCTACATGAAGAAGATTCTGCGCTGCGGCTTCATCGCCATGGAGCCCAACTCCGGGCGGGTGCGGGCCTACGTGGGGGGCAACAGCTTCAAGTACTTCAAGTACGACCAGGTGTACGTGGCCCGTCGGCAGATCGGCTCGACCATCAAGCCCTTCCTCTACACCCTGGCCATGCAGGAGGGCTACTCGCCCTGCATGCAGGTGCCCAACGTGCCGCAGGTCTTCCAGGTGGGCAACTCGACCTGGACCCCGAAGAACTCCGGCAAGACCCGCCACGACGGGGAGATGGTCACCCTGAAGTGGGGCCTGGCCAACTCGGTCAACAACATATCGGCCTGGCTGGTCAAGCAGTTCACCCCGCATGCGGTGGCCAACCTCATGCACAAGATGGGCATCCACAGCTTCATCGACCCGGTGTGGTCCATCTTCCTGGGCACCTCCCTGATTACCAACTACGAGCTGACCGCGGCCTACAACGCCTTCGCCTCGGGGGGCTGGCACGTAGACCCCCTGCTGGTGGACCGCATAGAGGACAAGAACGGGAACATCATCTCGCGCTTCTACCCCGAGAAGCGGGTGGTGATCAGCCCCGAGACGGCCTACCTGATGGTCAACCTCCTGCGGGGGGTGGTGGACCACGGCTCGGGCCTGCGCATGCGCTACATCTACAAGCTGCAGGGCCCGCTGGGGGGCAAGACCGGCACGACGCAGAACCACGCCGACGGGTGGTTCACGATGATACACCCCAACATCGTGCTGGGCACCTGGGTGGGGGCCGATGACCCGCAGGTCTTCTTCAACAGCATGACCTACGGCCAGGGGGCGAGCATGGCCCTGCCCATCGCGGGGCGCTTCATGCAGAAGGCCTACGCCGACCCGAGCTCCGGCATCAAGGAGACCGACGAGTGGAAGGTGCCGGAGAACCTCCGGGGCGTGTACTTCAACTGCAACACCACCGATTCGGTGGAATCCCAGAATGAGGGCGATGAATTCTTCTAAGCCCACGCCCAGGCAGGCCCGGCTCGCCATCCTGCTCGCCCTGCTGTGCGTCGGCCTCCTGCCGGCCTGCGACGACAGGGAGGAGAAGTCGCCCGTGCCGCATTCGTACGTGAATCTCGTGCTGCCGCTGAACCTGCCGCAGTACGAGCAGCTGAACTTCCCGGGGAGCATCTACACCTGCAAGGACGAGGGCTTCCAGGGGCGGGGCATCTTCGTGCTGCATTGCCCCGAGGGTGAGGGCTGCTTCAGGGCCTTCGACGCCACCTGCCCGCGCCACCTGCCCGAGCGACCGGTCACCGTCGAGCTAAAAGGCCACGAGGCGGTGTGCCCCTACTGCAACACGCACTACAACCTCCTCAACGAGGGGGTGGGGGGCGACGGCAAGTACCAGCTCCAGCGCTACAAGTGCCACTTCGACCCACCCAACCTGAGCGTGAAGTCCCGCTGAGCCCCCCGTGGCTTGCTTTTACGGCGAATACTAGCTACCTTTGGCCTCATATACCAAAAGCAGCACGCCATGAACGATTTCCAGACAGAGATACTGGCCGGCATCCCCGCCTCGCTCCCGGCCCCCCGCCCCCTCAGCACGACCCTTAGCCACGCCCCCCGCCGCAAGGACATCCTCTCGGCCGAGGAGCAACGGCTGGCCCTGCGCAACGCCCTGCGCTACTTCCCCCCGGAGCAGCACGCTGAGCTGGCCCCCGAGTTCGCGGCCGAGCTGCGGGAGTACGGACGCATATACATGTACCGCCTGCGCCCCTCGTACCAGATGTACGCCCGGCCGATAGGCGAGTACCCGGCCAGGTGCCAGCAGGCCGCGGCCATCATGCTGATGATACAGAACAACCTGGACCCCGCCGTGGCCCAGCACCCCGAGGAGCTGATCACCTACGGGGGGAACGGCGCGGTGTTCCAGAACTGGGCGCAGTACCGCCTGGCGATGCAGTACCTGGCGACGATGACCGACCACCAGACCCTGGTGATGTACTCGGGCCACCCGATGGGCCTCTTCCCCTCGCACCCCGATGCCCCGAGGGTGGTGGTGACCAACGGGATGGTCATACCGAACTACTCCAAGCCCGACGACTGGGAGCGCCTCAACGCGCTGGGCGTATCGCAGTACGGCCAGATGACGGCGGGCTCCTACATGTACATCGGCCCGCAGGGCATAGTGCACGGCACGACCATCACCGTGCTGAACGCCGGGCGCACCCGCAAGGCGGCCGATGCGCCAGACCTCGGGGGGATGCTCTTCGTGTCGTCCGGTCTGGGGGGCATGTCCGGGGCCCAGCCCAAGGCCGGCAGGATATCCGGCGTGGTGAGCGTCATCGCCGAGATAAACCCCCACGCGGCCCAGAAGCGGCACGCGCAGGGCTGGGTCGACGAGCTGTTCGAGAGCCTCGACGAGCTGCTGCCCCGGGTTCGGAAAGCGATGGCGGGCCGGGAGGCCGTGTCGATCGCCTACCTCGGGAACGTGGTCGATCTCTGGGAGCGGCTGGCCCAGGAGGATATCCCCGTGCATCTGGGGAGCGACCAGAGCTCGCTGCACAACCCCTTCTCGGGGGGCTACTACCCCGTGGGCCTGAGCTTCGAGGAGGCCAACGCGATGCTCGCCTCAAAGCCGGAGGAGTTCAAGCAGCGGGTGCACGAGTCGCTGCGCCGCCAGGTGAAGGCCATCAACACCCTGGCCGAGCGGGGCATGTACTTCTTCGACTACGGCAACGCCTTCCTCCTGGAGTCGAGCCGGGCCGGGGCCGACATCCTGGCCGCGGATGGGAAGGGCTTCCGCTACCCCTCCTACGTGCAGGACATCATGGGGCCGCTGTTCTTCGACTACGGCTTCGGCCCCTTCCGCTGGGTGTGCACCTCCGGTAGGCCGGAGGACCTCGCCCTCACCGACCAGATAGCCCTGGAGGTGCAGGAGGACATGCTGCGGACCGCCCCCGAGGAGATCCGGGCCCAGCTCGAGGACAACATCCTCTGGATAAAGGGCGCGCAGCAGAACCGGCTGGTGGTGGGCTCCCAGGCCCGCATCCTCTACGCCGATGCTGAGGGCCGAGCGCGCATCGCCCACCGCTTCAACGAGGCCGTTCGGCTCGGCAGGCTGAGCGCCCCCGTCGTGCTGGGCAGGGACCACCACGACGTATCGGGCACCGACTCCCCCTACCGCGAGACCTCCAACATATACGACGGCTCGCAGCTCACGGCCGACATGGCCATCCACAACGTCATCGGCGATGCCTTCCGCGGGGCCACCTGGGTATCCATCCACAACGGCGGGGGCGTGGGCTGGGGCGAGGTGATCAACGGCGGCTTCGGGCTGGTGGTCGACGGGTCGCCCGAGGCGGATATGCGCCTGGAGCGGATGCTCTTCTGGGACGTGAACAACGGCATAGCCCGTAGGTCCTGGGCGCGCAACCCCAGCGCCATGTTCGCCATGGCCCGGGAGATGGGCCGCACGCCCGCCCTCCAGGTGACCATGCCGCACCTGGTGGACGACAGCCTCATAGAGGGGGCGATGGGCTAGAGGGGCGCAGGGGCAAGAATAGGGTAGCGGGGTGTGCTCTCCCGGGAGTACGCCCCGCTTTTTATGGCCCCGCTTCTGTACTCAGACAAGCGCGAATGGCCTGGCCCACGCCATTTTTTCCTATCTTTGCGAGCCATAATCAACGAAGTACAGCCATGACACCATCGGACCAGAAGCGAATTCTCATCCTAGGAACAGGCGGACGCGAGCACGCGCTGGCGTGGCGGCTGATGCAGAGCCCCAGCAAGCCGGCGGTCTACGCGCTACCCGGCAATCCGGGTATGGAGGAGGACGGGGTGAGCTGCGTGGCGGGCGAATCCACGGATTTTGCCAGGGTTCGCACCGTATGCCTCGACCTCGGGATAGACCTCGTGGTGGTGGGCCCCGAGCAGGCCCTGGTCGATGGCATAGTGGACTTCTTCCGGGCGGACGATGCGCTGCGGAGCATCCCGGTCTTCGGACCATCGCGGCAGGCCGCCCACCTCGAGGGGAGTAAGCGCTTCGCCAAGGATTTCATGGCCCGCCACTCCATCCCGACCGCCCGCTACGGCAGCTTCACGCGCGAGAGCATCGAGGCTGCGATGGAGTTCCTCGCTACGATGCGCCCCCCCTACGTGCTGAAGGCCGATGGGCTGGCGGGGGGGAAGGGCGTGCTAATCCCCGAGACCCTCGAGGAGGCCCAAAGGGCGCTCAGGACCCTGCTGGACGGGCAGTTCGGCGAGGCTAGCAGCACGGTCGTAATCGAGGAATTCCTCCAGGGGCGCGAGGTCTCAGTCTTCGCCATATGCGATGGGGAGGACTACTACCTCCTCCCCCCGGCGAAGGACTACAAGCGCGCGCTCGACGGCGACAGGGGGCCCAATACGGGGGGGATGGGCTCGGTGAGCCCCGTGCCCTACGCCGACGACACATTCATGGCCCGAGTGGAGGAGCGCATCGTCAGGCCCACCCTCAGGGGGATGCGCGAGGAGGGCCACCCCTTCGTGGGCTTCATGTTCCTGGGCCTGATGTGTAGCCCGGAGGGCGAGCCGCAGATGATAGAGTACAACGTGCGCATGGGCGACCCCGAGACCCAGGTGGTCATGCAGCGCGTGGAGGGCGACCTGGCCGGCATGCTGCTCTCCGCGGCCAAGGGCGAGCTCGGGGGGAAGCGCCTCGGGCTCAGCCGCGACTGCTGCGTCTCCATATCGCTGACCTCGGAGGGCTACCCGGGGAAGTACGAAACGGGGCGGGCGGTAACGGTGTCCCCCGTCGGAGATTTGCAGTGCAAGCTCTTCCATGCCGGCACGCAACGAGGGGAGGATGGCATCCTGCGCACCAAGGGCGGAAGGGTATTCTCGGCCTGTGGCAGAGGGGCAAGCCTCGAGGAGGCGCTCACGAAGGCCCATCGCCAGGCGGCGGCCGTAGAGTATGAGGGAAAGACCTCACGCAGCGACATCGGTCAGGACATACAGCGCTACTCGGCCAGCTAGCCGACCATGCTCGAATTCTTCAGCCATAAGCACCCCACACGAACACTCTGGGCGCTGCTCCTGGTGCTCATAACGTGGGCAGTGGGGCTATACGTCCACCCCCCCCTGTGGCAGGAATCCCCCCTACATGCCGGACTAATCAGCCTGGCAGTCAGCGGAATCAATCCATACCTCCTCAAATCCCTGGAGCTCCTCCTCCTTATGGGCACGGTTTTCGCCGTGCGGGCGCTGATGAACCGCCTGTTCAACTCCCTGTTCCAGAGCGGACTATACATCCTACTAGCCTGCCTGAGCGCCACCTCGCTTAGCCTCTCGAGAGCCCCCATGCTCGCTCCCGGCCTCGGCCTGATACTGCTGGTCTACGGAACCTACCTGCTTACCATACCCAGCGTATCCAGCATTCTCAGCAGTAGGGTATTACGTGCATCAGTCTCGCTATCAGTCGCAAGCCTCCTCTTCCTCCCCTACGGCCTGCTGCTCCCCATCCCCCTGCTGGCCACAGTCCAGAGGGGAGCTATGAACCCCCGGATATTCGCCGCCTGGCTGGCCGGAGCCCTCCTGCCACACGCATTCGCCCTCGCCACCTGCTACCTCTTCGGCATCTCCCTGCTGGCCTACATTCCGGACTATAGCCCTGCCGATATCACCCTCGAGGTCATCCTTAGCACCCTGAACATCAACCCCTTGCAGCTAGCCTACTGGTTCAGCCTAATCACCCTCTGGGTGGTGGCCGAGCTGCTCTACCCACCCCAGCTGAGCAGCCAACGCAACAGCTACCTTCTGGCCAGAAACCTACGTATATTCACCATCATAGCCCTCCTCATCAGCCTGATACTCACCGGTGCGACCACCGGGCTGAGCCTGGCACTCGGACCGACCATGAGCATCCCCATCACCCGCCTCCTCCTCTCCAGCCAGCGCGCCTGGCTCAAGACCCTCCTCTTCACCACCCTGCTCGCCATGGCCCTCATTACCCAGCTTGTGGGTTAGCCCGCAAAGAAGATTTACCCCCCGAGAATAGAATGAAAAACGGGTATCATCCAAAAAATGATTGGCATATGGAAACCATTGATTACTTGACCTTTGCATCCGTAAACATGCATGTGGGCACCATCCTCGAAGCCACGCCCAACGAGAAGGCCCGCATGCCCGCCTACAAATTGCTCATAGACTTCGGACCGCTGGGTACAAAGAGTAGCTCGGCCCAGATTACCGAGCACTATACCCCTGAGCAGCTGCGAGGTATGCAGATTATCGCGGTGCTCAATTTTGAGCCCAAGCGTATCGCCGGTTTCAAATCCGAGGTGCTGGTCCTGGCCGCCGTCAGCGATACGGAGGGCACCGTCCTCCTGCAGCCCACCCAGTATGTCGCCAATGGCGCGCGCATTAGCTAGGGTATAGCTTTCGGTAGCAACTCGACACAGTGGGTATGCCCCATCCCGGGGAAATCCACGGCTTTTTTGCGTGCGTACGGTATAAGCCCCGGAAGGTCCGCAATTATCGCCGTAGAGCCTTTTGTCAGCCTGAGCTCTCCGGAGCCCACTAGGTAGGGTAGGGCAGGAGCGAGTATTCAGTCCCGAGAAGTGCGGTATACATTTGTACAATAGTGTATTTTCATTCGCAAGCTTTTTATTCATGAGTACTTTTTATACTGTATAGTAGCATATTAAGTATAGAATAATCCGATGACACTAGGATTTTTACCCTCGAATACTCCCCGCCCATCCACGAGTATGAGCCACTACACGAGCTTTTCCCCTTCACTAGCTTGGTAACCAAGCCCGAACTCGCCTTTTCCTCCTCTCCCCACCCCTTATGGGGAGAATTCATCTTTCAAAAGTGGGCCTGAAAACGCGGAGCTGGCAGAGCGGAGCAAAAGACGAACAGAAAGTGCTATCCAAGCTATTATGCTGGGGCTTAGAGCAAGGGTGCTGAAGCTAGTGAAGAGGCGTATACAATTTACAGCTCCACGGCTATGGAGTAGATGGAAAATATTGCTACATTTGTAGCGACCAAATAGGCCACAGGACTAATTCGTCGGCGGTGGCCGTAATGTACTTTTGTAACACTCGCCGACGTCGGATAAATACATTTGTATCATGAAGGATGGGGTAAAGGATGGTTCTATAGGTGCTAGGATACGTGGCATCATGGATTCCTACAGCCTTAATGCCAAGGAGTTCTCCGAGCGACTGGGCACAAGCGCCGGCACGGTGAGCCACTGGCTGAGCGGACGGAATGGCCCCTCGTACGAGGTGATAGTGAAAATCATCGAGGAGTTCCCCACAGTCTCCCTCAACTGGCTCATCCTGGGCGAGGGAGGAATGCATCGGGAGGCCGCCGTACGGCATACTGTCCCCCTATTCACCGCAGATACATCACCCACCAGCGAGGAGGAATTGCCCCCGCCCATCCCGGCAGGCTCTGGAGCCCCAGGGACAGGCGGGGCAAACGAAAATCATCCCGAAGAGGATACCGATGTAAATGGCCCTAAGTCGGCCACAGAAATTACAGATGGAAATCTTCAGGCCTGCCCAGAGGACCCACGGCGAAATACAAGTGTAACCCACCAATCCCCTGAGCATCCCATTGCCCACCGCGAGGAGTTTACATTTGCTTCTGCTGGAAAGCTACAAATGGAAAGTGTCGAGCATAGCCCCGATATCATTATCCTCCTACCCGACGGCACCTATCAGCGCTATACACCCCGCAAATAGCCTATTTTGTAGTCCGGGATGCGCCAAATTGCCCAGAAGAAAATCGCTATCTTCGCGCCATGTTCTTTGGGCATGAGGGATGCGCGGGCAGCCGTACAGTTCCCCTCCGTAGGGAGCTGTGAGGAAAGTCCGGGCACCAGCGGGCAGCCTGCTACCTAACGGGTAGACGGTCGTGAGGTTGTGCCGACGCAGCAGAAAATAACCGCTCGGATAGGCCCCTGTGGTTCAGACGAGCAAGGGTGAGAACGTGGGGTAAGAGCCCACGGCCCTGCCCGGTGACGGGTATGGGCGTGCGTCGCCAGGCGGTGCAAAATCATGTAGGCCTACTGGGGCGTGAGCCCTTCGGGAGGCCCTCTCGATGCCTTTCCCCCTGTGGGCAAGGCCAGTAGGTGGGTAGATTGCTAGAGTCCATTGGCGACAGTGGACCAAGATAAATGGCTGCTAACCAGCGGTTTTCCACTGGGATACAGAACCCGGCTTACAGCGCATCCCTTATGCCCTCAGAGCATCCCTCCCGCCCTGCAATCCTGCTGTCCCACATAAAATTCTTCCCCCTAATCGTCTTATTCTCGGGACTTTGCTTACCTTTGTAGCCACGCAAAAAAGTGTCGGAGACCAAAATCTATAGCTTGCGAAACCTCGTAATGCCCATTCCATTAGGGAGTTAGCGTGGGTTTCTATCGTTTAGCGACAATATGGAGAATACGCCTAGCATAGTGCACAGGAAGCCGTCCCTCGGATTGGCAGTCATCCCCTTTGTGACCCTCATCGCGGCCATGCTGCCCACGGTGATAGTCCTAGGGGCCGACCCTCAAATTCCGCTCATCATCGGTAGCGTCGTGACGGCCTTCATCGGCGTCAAATTCCTCGGCTACAAATGGAGCGAGATTGAGGATGCCATGATACAGACCAACGGCACGACCATGCAGGCCAACTTCATCATCATGATTGTGGGCTGCCTCATCGCCGTGTGGATTGCCGGCGGCATAGTCCCCACCCTCATCTACTACGGTCTGCAGCTCTTCACCCCCAGCACCTTCCTCATCGTTCTACCCCTGGTCTGCGCCGTGGTCGCCATCTCCACGGGCAGCGCTTGGTCCACGGCCGGCACCATGGGCGTGGCCGCCATCGGGATTGCCTCGGGGCTAGGCATCCCCCTCCCCCTGGCCGCCGGGGCGGTCATCACCGGCGCGCAGTTCGGCGACAAGCTCTCGCCCCTCTCCGACACCACCAACCTCGCCCCCGGCGTATCCGGGGCCAACGTCTTCGAGCACATCAAGTCCCTACTCTGGACCACGCTCCCGTCCTTCACCCTGGCCATCGCCATCTTCGCCTGGATGGGCAGCGGCTACTCGGCCGACCAGATGGACACCCAGCAGATTGACGGTATACTCCGCGGCCTGGAGGCCAACTTCCACATCACCCCCTGGGCCCTGCTGGCCCCCCTCTCCGTCATCGCCATCATCCTCCTGAGGATACCGGCCGTCCCGGGCATGATACTGGCCACCCTCATCGGCTGCCTCTTCGCCGCAAGCCAAGGGGTAGGCCTGGCCGACATGCTCATCATGATGATAAATGGCTTCAAGATTGAGTCCGGCAACGAGATGATTGACGTGCTCCTCAACCGGGGCGGCATGCAGAGCATGATGTACACCATCTCCCTGGTCATCTGCGCCCTCTCCTTCGGCGGAGCCGTGCAGAAAATCGGCTGCCTCGACACCTTCATCGGTGGCCTGCTCCGCCTCTTCCGCTCCCGCGGCGCGGTCATCACCTCCAACCTCCTGGCCTGCTACGCCATGAACGTCTTCGCGGCCGACCAGTACATGTCCATCGTCATACCCGGGCAGATGTACCGCCGGCTCTACCAGAAGCTCAACATACACCCCAGCGTGGCCTCCCGTATCCTCGAGGATGCCGGGACGCTCACCTCCGGCACCGTCCCCTGGACCACCTGCGGCGCGGTCTACTTCGCCTGCCTGGGCGTGAGCGCCTGGGAGTACGCCCCCTACTGCCTCATGGCCATCATCACCCCCATCCTCTCGGCCTTCTACGGCTTCACCGGCCTGACCCTCGCCCCGCTCGACCCCAACAAGCCCATCCTCAAGCACATAACACCCGAAGCCTACGCCGAGGTGGAGAATTCGCAACGCCAGGCATAGCCATGGAAGGGACGAGTAGGGTATCGGTATGGTTGGGCTCTTTTGACAATGAAGAGCAGCTCAATGCGTACGTAGAGGAGCAGTTCGATGAGGAAGGCAATGTGAGCTCGGCATTCATGAGGGACTTCGGAATCGACTTTATAGACAGCCAGTTTCAGGAAGTGCTATTCAGCCGTGAGCTGAAACGGGATGATATTGCGCCCGCCTCATACTCGGAGAGCTTTCTGGACGAAATAGCGGTAGATTTCTCCAGGTATAACAGCCTTATCCTGCTGTACAATTTTAGCTACGACAAGACGGTGGACAGGGTGGGTAGGCTGGCATTTATCGGGGTATATGATTATACCATAGGGGAATAGCCTCCCGTTGATACTCACGGTCATAGGGGGTGGAGCTTCATGCGTCGGTGGACAAAGGGATGGGAAGCGCCACCGGGCTTTTCTGCGCAGGGCGGAGCCTGTGAGAAGGCGCCGATTGCTCGTCGGCGGTTGTATATATCCGTAGGCCATTCTGGCAAGCCGGTTGGAAGAGAAAGTTACCAGCGTACTATATAGAATGGAGCTGGAGGACGTGCGCGACCCCGCATGCCGAGGCAGACGATGCGGCGAATGGGAGTGCTAGGTCCAGCTGGGAATAAGCATTGGGCGAGGAAGGCGCTCATTCTGCGCGCCTTGGTGCTTGGCCCTATTTCCGGGATACCGTTTGCCGATAATGCATATTATGTTCAATAGCCTATTCCCACCACGGATGCACCCCTTTCCCCACTCTTTTCGGGATGCGGTGGATTCAGGCTCATGCGGAGCCCCCCGCCCCGCTGCCCGCAGAGCCGTGGTAGCTAGAGCCGCTCGTAGGCCTCGGCGATGCGGCTGGCCAGGGTCTGCATCTCCTCGGCCGGGATGTCGCTGAGCTTGTGGCGGAAGTCCATGTCCCCCTCCTGGCTGATGGGGATGAGGTGGATGTGGGCGTGAGGCACCTCGAGGCCTATGACGGCCACCCCGACGCGTTTGCAGGGCACGACGGCCTCTATGGCCCGGGCCAGCCGCTTGGCCATGGGGAGCATCTCGGCCAGCAGGTCGTCGGGCAGGCCGAAGAGGTAGTCCTGCTCGAGCTTCGGGACGAGCAGCACGTGGCCCTTCTGCACCGGGTTGATATCGAGGAAGGCGTAGAAGTGCTCGTTCTCGGCCACCCTGTAGCTGGGGATTTCCCCCTTGATGATCCGTGTGAATATGCTTGGCATGGGTCTTATCTTCCTGTCTGTGTGTTCCGTTGGTTTCCCAGGGCGTGGCTTGGGGTCTATATGCCGATTTCGAGTATCTCGAGCTTCTGCATGCCGTTGGGGACCTGCACCTCGACGATTTCGCCGATTTTGCGCCCCAGCAGGGCCTTGGCGATGGGCGTGCCGATGGAGAGCTTCTTCTCGCGGAGGTTGGCCTCGCTCTCGGAGACGAGGGTGTACTCCACCACCCGGCCGAGGGTGTGGTTCTTCATCTTGACCCGGCAGTGCATCTGCACCTCGGAGAGGTCGAGCTTGGAGGGGTCGATCTCCCGGGCCATGGAGAGGGTCCGCTCCATCTGCGATATCTTGGTCTCGAGGAGCACCTGGGCCTCCTTGGCCGCGTCGTACTCCGCGTTCTCGGAGAGGTCGCCCTTGTCGCGCGCCTCCGCGATGGCCTGCACAACCGCTGGTCGCTCCACCGATTTGAGCTCCAGCAGCTCCGCCTCGAGCTTGGCAATACCCTCGGCTGTCATATAGATTACATCCGCCATATCTATACCTATTTTCTTCGACATATTGAAAGGCAAAGATAGATATATTTCCCGTACGGCTGCCGCCTCGGCGAAAGTATACCTGTGGCCTGGGGCGGGCGGTCTGGGCGGGGGGCGAATAAACAATCGGGGGCGGGCAAACGTTGGTTTCGTACATTGTATCATTCCCTAAATCGCCATACCCTCTTGCATTCGGAAGACGAGTATTCCCACATCCAGAGCCCGGGTTGTCCTGATTGCCTCCGGCGGCGCATTGAGCGGACGCCGGCCTTTAGCCGCATGCTGGCGGGGGATAGGTCCCGCTTCATGGAGGAGGTGCAGGGGCTGCAGAGGGGCTTCCCGCCCCACGCGGCGCCGGTGGAGCTGCTGCGGGAGTGCTTCGCGCGGCTGGCCCGGGTGAGCCCCTGCATTGAGGATTGCTGGGATGCGCGGAAGGCGATGAACAACCGGATGCTGGACCTGCAGTCGATTTTGAAGGTGCGGGTCCGGATGGCTTCCCGCTCCTTCCGGGCGGCGTTGCGGGTGGCGCTGGCGGGCACCAGGGTGGACTTCCTGCATGCCGACCTGGACGATATCCTCGCGACCATCGACGAGCTGATGTCGACCTCCCTGCCGGTGGACCACGGCGCGGCATTGCGGGCGCGGATGCGCCGGGGGGCCAACATCCTCTACATCGCGGGGGAGGCCGGGGAGGTGGTGCTCGACCGTATGTTCATCCGGAGCATCCCCCTGTCGAACATCACCTGCGTGGTGGCCTCGACCTACGGCGGGCTGGTGGCCTCGGGCCAGGATGCCGACTACGTGGGCATGCGGCAGAGCTGCCACGTGCTGGCGAGCGGCTGCGGGGGGCCGGGCGTGCTGCTGCACCACGCCAGCGAGCGGCTGCGGGAGCTGTACCGGGAGGCCGACCTGATCATCGCCAAGGGGGAGCTGCAGCTCGAGTCGCTCTTCCCGGTGCACGACGAGCGGCTGTTCTGCCTGTTCACCTGCCGCTGCGAGGCGGTGGCCGAGACCTTCGGCATAGCCCTGGGCGACACGGTCGTCCTCTCCCCCACCCTCCGGCTCCGGGAGCTGCGCGGCTAGCCCGCCGGCGGGGAGGGGGCCTGGCCCCATTTGGCGCGCGCGCAGAATTGTCGTACCTTCGCAAGAGTTTTCATGAACATAAGACGATAGGATATGAAGCTACCATTTTCAGCGCAGGAGTACGCACGGCGGCGGCAGGAGTTGCGCGAGCGGATACGCTCCGGCTTGGTACTGCTGCTGGGGAACGTGGAATCGCCCGTGAACTACCCCCACAACACCTTCAAGTTCCGCCAGGACAGCTCGTTTCTGTACTACTTCGGCCTGGACATGCCGATGCTGGCGGGGCTGGTCGACATCGATAGCGGCAAGGACCACCTCTTCGGCAACGACGTGTCGATGGAGGACATCATCTGGATGGGCAAGCAGCCCTCGATGCAGAGCCTCGGGGAGGGGGTGGGCATCCCGATGGACTGCGTCCGCCCCTACGACGAGCTGAAGGAGACCCTGCACCGGGCCGTGGCCGGGGGGCGCAAGGTGCACTTCCTGCCCCCCTACCGGGGCGAGCACTTCCTGACGCTCAGCAAGCTGCTGGGCCTGAAGTCGGGCCGGGTGAAGGACTACGTGTCGGAGGAGCTGATCGAGGCGGTGGTGGCCATGCGCTCGTGCAAGCAGCGCTGCGAGGTGGAGGAGCTGCGCCTGGCCGCGGGCATCGGCTACGAGATGCACACCACGGCCATGCGGATGGCGCAGAGCGGGGCCTTTGAGCAACACATCTACGGCACGATGGAGGGCATCGCGGCGAGCTACGGGTGCCAGACCTCCTTCCCGACCATCCTCTCGCAGAACGGGCAGATTCTGCACAACCACGACCACTCCCAGTACCTCAAGAAGGGGCGCCTGCTCCTGGTGGACGCGGGGGCGGAGACCTGCTCGCACTACGCCTCGGACAACACGCGGACCATCCCGGTCGACGGGGAGTTCACCGATGTGCAGCTGCAGGTGTACAACACCGTGCTGGCGGGCGTGGAGCTCGGCGTGCAGATGAGCCGGCCGGGCATCCCCTACCGGGATGTGCACCAGGCGGTGAGCCGGGTGCTGGCCGAGGGCCTGCGGGACCTGGGCGTGATGAAGGGCGATATCGACGAGGCCGTGGCCAGCGGCGCGCACTCCCTGTTCATGCCCCACGGTCTGGGCCACATGATGGGCATGGACGTGCACGACATGGAGGGCCTGGGCGAGGACTACGTGGGCTACGACAAGAACATCACCCGCTCGACCCAGTTCGGCCTCGGCGGCCTACGCTGCGGGCGGGTGCTGCAGGAGGGCTTCGTGCTGACCGTCGAGCCCGGGATATACTTCATCCCCGACCTGATTAAGAAGTGGCGCAACGAGAAGATCAACTCGGCCTTCATCGACTTCGAGGAGCTGGAGAAGTTCTACGACTTCGGGGGGGTGCGCCTGGAGGACGACATCCTCATCAAGGAGGGCGGCTGCGAGATCATCGTCAAGGACGAGCGCATCCCCATCCGCCCCGAGGAGGTGTGCCGCCTGGTGAAGGAGAACCTGTAACCCTAGGGGCTGTCCCAAAGCCGGGTAGACCCCCTAACCTGCTGATGCGACCTGAGCTATACGGGGGGAGTGGACGCTCCCCCCTTTTTCTCCTCCTAATCCTCGCGCTGATGCTGGCGGGCGGCCAGGCCCACGCCCAGCTCGACCGGCGCTACTACCTGCAGCGCGCCCACACGGCCTACCAGGCGGAGCAGTACACCGACGCCATCGCCACCCTGCGCGACTATCTGGACTACCGGCCCGACGACCGCATCGCCCTCTACCTGCGCGCCCTGTGCAAGTACCAGCTCAGGGACCACCGCGGCGCGCGGCGCGACCTCGACCGCCTGCTGGAGCAGCACCCCTTCGCGGCGGATGCCCTCGTGCTGCGCGGCCTGGTGGTTGGGGAACTCGGCGCGCCGGAGGAGGGTCTGGCCGACCTCAAGCAGGGCGTGGAGCTCCGGCCCAGCTCGCAGCACATCCGCTTCATGCGGGGCATCGGCTACTTCATGCTGAAGGACTACCCGGCGGCCATCGACGACTTCAGCGTGATGCTCCGCGGCGACCCCGCCCACCTAGACGCGCGCCTCAACCGCGGCACCGCCCACCTGCTCAAGGGCGACACCCTGAGCGCGCGGCGCGACTACCTGGCCGCCATCATCGCCCACCCCTTCAAGCCCTCGCCCCACATCCACCTCGCCCGGCTACACTACATGGCCCAGCACCTCGACTCCGCGGAGACCCAGGTGGAGGAGGCCCTAGAGCTGGACCCCAAGTCGGGCCAGGCGCTCATCATCCGCGCCCTCATACAGAGCACCAGCCAGAAGCCCCGGAAGGCCATCGAGACCCTCACGAAGGTCATCGCCCTCATGCCGCAGAACTCCATGGCCTACTACAACCGGGCCCTGCTCTTCATGCAGCTCGAGGACTACCGCCAGGCGGCCCACGACCTCGAGCGCGCCAGCCGCATCTCCCCCCGCAACATCTTCATCCGCTACAACCGCGCGCTCGCCCACCTCTCCCTCGGCCAGCTCGCCCTGGCGGAGCAGAGCCTGAACATCGCCCTGGCCATCTACCCCGACTTCGCCCTCGCCTACGGGCTGCGAGCCGAGGTGCGGCGGCGGCAGGGGCGGATGCGCGCGTCGGAGAAGGACCACGACAAATCGCGCAGCCTGGCCAATCGCTACCGGCAGGGTGAGCTCGGCGAGCTCAGCGACACCACCCGCCAGCTCAACCAGCTCATCGCCTTCGAGGATGGCTTCAGCACGGGCGACAGGGCGCTGGACGAGGGGCAGGCCGGGGACCGCCCCCTGCCCATGGCCCGCATCGTGCAGGGCGGGGAGCAGGCCTACGAGGAGTGGCTACCCATACGCTACCTCGACAGCGGCCAGCTCGGCGGCCTGCGGCTGGCCATCCTGCCACCCGATGCGCCGGAGGGGCACTCCCCCACCCTCCCAGCCCTCGACTCGCTCGCCGGGGCGAACCCCCTCCTCCGCCCCCTGGCCAGCTACCAGAAGGCCGTGGCCGACATCGACCGCATACGCTTCGCCCCCCTCGACGCGCGCGGGGGCATACCCTCCGGGCGGGGCTACGAGCCTATCCCCACCGGCCGGGCCGACTACCGCGAACCCATCGCCCGGCTAGAGCAGCTGCGCCAGGCCACCCCCTCGCCCTACATCGACTACACCCTCGCCACGGCCCACTACCTGCAGCGGAACCCCGCGCGCGCCGAAGCCCTCCTGACCCACGCCATAGAACGCTGGCCGGAATTCGCCGAGGCCTACTTCAACCGGGGGTTAATCCGCCTGATTCTCAAGAAGAATGAGGAGGCCTGCCTCGACCTCAGCCGGGCCGGTGAGCTAGGCGTACCCCAGGCATACCGGGCCATAGCCAGCAGCTGCCTAAGCAGTAAGTAGCCAGGGGCTTCGATTTTTCCCGCATTCTTTTCTACCTTTGCCAAGCGAATTGGCTTGAAGAACTAGAGAAGCAGAAAGATGCAGGAAATCATAGCCCCCGTGGCCCCCGAGCTCATCGAGAAGGAGCTCACCCCCGAGCTATTCCTCCGTAAGGCCAACAGCGGCGGCACGGAGATCTACCACTTCACCGCCGCCCAGGCCCCCAACACCATGCGGGAGCTCGGCCGCCTACGTGAGGAGGCCTTCAGGGACGCGGGGGGCGGCACAGGGCTAGAGCTGGACATCGACGCCTTCGACACCTCCGAGCACCCCTACCACCAGCTGGTGGTGTGGGACCCCGCCGAGCGGCTCATCCTCGGGGGCTACCGCTACATCATCCCCTCGCGCCAGGGCTTCACCCTGGAGGACATGGCAACCTACGAGCTCTTCGACTTCTCGCCAGAGTTCATCGACAGCTACCTGCCCCGAGCCATCGAGCTGGGGCGCTCCTTCGTGACGGTGGCCTACCAGGGGACCAAGCTCCGCCGCAAGGGCATGTTCGCCCTCGACAACCTCTGGGACGGCCTCGGTGCCATCCTCCGCCTCAACCCGGGCATCGACTACTTCTTCGGGAAGGTCACCATGTACACCACCTACCACCCCGAGGCCCGCAACGCCCTGATGTACTTCCTGCGCAAGCACTTCCCCGACAAGGACCGCCTCGTCTTCCCCCGCCAGCCCCTCGAGATGCACATCGACTCCGAGCGGCTCGCCCAGCTATTCTGCGGCGAGAGCTTCCGGGAGGACTTCGAGCACATCGTGGCCGAGACCAAACGCCTCGGGGAGTACGTGCCGCCGCTCATCAAGTCCTACATGAGCCTGAGCGCCACCATGCGCGTCTTCGGCACGTCCATCAACCCCGACTTCGGGGGCGTGGAGGAGACCGGCATCCTGGTGACGGTAGACGACATATACGACGAGAAGAAGCAGCGGCACATCGACACCTTCAACCCCGACCGCGGCATGCGGATGGGCGTATCCTAGCCCACCTTCTCGTAGCCGAAGACCCGCTTCAGCGAGGCGATGTGCTCCCGGAGCGGCTCGTTCTCCGGCTTGAGCAGCAGGGGGTCCTCGGCGCATATCTCCCGGGCCCGGTCGCGGGCAAAACCCAGGAGCTCACCGTCCTCGGCCAGGGAGGCCAGCTTGAGCTGGGCGTTGTGCCCGCTCTGCTGCGTCCCCTCGAGCGAGCCGGAGCCCCGTAGGCGCATGTCCGCCTCGGCGATCTCGAAGCCGTTGGTGGTGCGCACCATGGTGGCCAGCCGCTCATGCGCCGAGCTCGACAGCTTGTAGTCCGTCACCAGAACGCAGTGGGAGAGCTCCCCGCCCCGCCCCACCCGGCCCCGCAGCTGGTGGAGCTGGGAGAGGCCGAAGCGGTCGGCGTTCTCTATGACCATGACCGTGGCGTTAGGCACATCGACCCCGACCTCGATGACCGTCGTTGAGACGAGAATGTGCGCCTCGCCCCGCTTGAAGCGCCCCATCGCGGCCTCCTTCTCCTCGGGGCGCATCCGTCCGTGCACGATCTCCACGCTCAGGGAGGGGAAGGCCTCCACCAGGCGGGCGTGGCCCTCGGTCAGCGACTGCAGCTCCAGCTTCCCGTTCTCCTCTATGAGGGGGAAGACCACGTAGGCCTGCCGCCCGGCGGCTACCTCGCGCTGCAGCAGCCCGTAGACCTCGGCCCGCTGCGTCTCGTACATGTGCGCCGTGCGTATGGGCTTTCGGCCCGGGGGCAGCTCGTCTATCACGCTCACGTCGAGGTCGCCGTAGAGGGTCAGGGCGAGGGTCCGCGGGATGGGGGTGGCCGTCATGATGAGCACGTGCGGCGCGTAGCCCTCAGCCTTCCGCCAGAGCTTGGCCCGCTGGTCGACCCCGAAGCGCTGCTGCTCGTCGACCACCACCACCCCCAGCTTGGGGAGGCGCACCCAGTCCTCGATGAGGGCGTGCGTGCCCACCAGGATGTGGAGGTAGCCGCTCTCCGCGCCCACGAGTATCTCGCGCCGGGCCCTGGCGGGCGTGCTGCCGGTGAGCAGGGCCAGGTGCACGGGGAGCCCGCTGAGCATCCTCGAGAGGGTGCCGAAGTGCTGCTGGGCCAGTATCTCGGTCGGGGCCATGAGCATGGCCTGGTAGCCATTGTCGGCGGCCAGGAGCATGGTGAAGAGCGCGACGACCGTCTTGCCGCTGCCGACATCCCCCTGCAGCAGGCGGTTCATCTGCCGGCCGCTGCCCATGTCGCCACGTATTTCGCGCACGACGCGCTTCTGGGCGTTGGTGAGGTCGAAGGGCAGGGCCTCGCGGTAGAGGCGGTGCGTGAGCTCGCCCACCCGGGGGCACTCGAAGCCCTTGTACGCGATGCGGTAGGACTCGTGGAGCTGGAGGAGCTGGACCTGGATGCCGAACAGCTCGTCGAACTTGAGCCGCCCGATGGCGTGCCGGGCCTGCTCGCCGTCCCGGGGGAAGTGCACGGCCGTCACCGCCTCGCCGTAGGGCATGAAGCGGTAGCGCGAGAGGAGGCCCTCCGGGAGGTACTCGGCCAGGTGGGGCCGGGCCCACTGGAGGGCGGCACCCATCAGGCGGAGTATGCCCCGCGAGTTGAGGCCCGCCTTCTTCATCTTCTCGCTGGCGTGGTAGAGTGGCTCCATGGGGATGCGGTCCTGCTGCTGGGGGTTGTAGAGGTTGACCTCGGGGTGGGCCATGGTCACGCTCCCGCCGAAAACGCTCAGCCTGCCGAAGACCAGGTACTGCCCCCCCACCCTGAAGCGCTTGTAGAGCCACTGTATGCCCTTGAAGAAGACGCAGCGGATACGCCCGCTGGCATCCTGAAAATCAACCACCAAGCGCTGCTTCCGCCCCACCCCCTCGCAGGCTATGTGCACCAGCTGGGCCACGAACTGGTAGTGCTCGCCCTCGCGGCTCATCCCGCGGATGGGCGTGAGCACCGAGCGGTCGATGTAGCGGTAGGGGTAGTAGGCCAGCAGGTCGCCCACCGAGACGATGTCCGCCTCCTGCGACAGCAGCTTCACGTACCGCTCCCCCACGCCCGGCACGAGCGATATGGGGGCTTCGAGCGCATTCCTCATGGGGTGGCAAATGTACGAAAAAGCGATGAGCCGCAGAAGATGCGGGGGATGAAAAAATACACCCCCTTCGCTTGTTTTGCTATTCCCCCGATTTTTCTACCTTTGCGGGCAACCATTATTAATACTAACTCAAGATTGCGATGAGAAGACTATGGATTATGGCCCTGCTCCTCGCGGGCGGCCTGGCCCTTTTGGCCTGCAAGAAGGATAAGGACAGCGGCAAGGGAAAGGGTGCGGGGATAGATGTACCCACGGAGGCGAAGAAGATAGAAATCGAGGGTACTCTCCACGTGCAGTTTGGACATATCACCTACATCAACCTCCAGACCGGAAAGCAGGAGCGGCACGAGGTGCCCAGGCCGTACTACAAGGTGGACGGCACGGAGGTGGTGCCTGCGCCCAAGGAGCAGACGGTGCCCACCGACTGGGACATCGCCTTCCACCACTGGTACCCGGCGACCAACAAGGGGGCGGCCATCATGACGGACAAGACCGACCTCAACGAGGTAAACGCTGTGCCCGGGGCCGATGCGCCCTGGGTGGAGGATGAGTACATCACCACCTTCACGGGCGAGGTGAAGGGGGGCCGGGAAGAGGCCCTGGTGCATATGCTACCCACCAAGGAACACTTCTACCAGATGTACGCCAAGATGTACTTCAACTCGGAGCTGGCCAAATTCGACAAGACCGTGAGCAAAGATATGCCGAGGGAACACTTTCTGCAGGATAATGTCTTCATCCTGAAGTCGCGCGGCAAGGTCTACGCCCTGCGTATCTACGCGAAGAGGGCTTCGGATGCGTGGAAGCATACCGTCGTCGCCAAGGAGCTGCAGTAGCTTGGCCCCAGGATTAGCGCCGCGGCAGGGCTTGGCATCTGCCGCGGCGCTTTGGTCACGAAATGGGTTCCCCCATCCTGAATTGTGGGGATATTTCGTGGGGTATTTCCCCAAAATATTTGCCAACCACGAGTAATCTCACATCACCATGAGAAAACATCTATTCGCTGTGCTGCTGGGTGGCCTGCTGCTTGGTACGGTGCTCCCCCTGGCTGCGCAAACGCCGACGAGCCAGATAGTCATTGCCGGTAGGATAAGCGATGAGGCGGGGATGCCCCTGACGGGGGCGGTCGCCACGATTGCTGGCACGGTCTACGGCGCGGGTACCAACTCCCGGGGGGAGTTTGAGCTTGTCGCCCGGGTAAGGCAGGGGGCGCCGGTGGTCGTGCGCTACTCGCTCATCGGCTACAAGCCGCGGGAGGTCGCCGTTGACCCGGAGCTGCTGGCCACGCCCGAGCGGACGATACGGGTGGAGGTGCAGCTGGAGGAGGACCTCCTCAGCATAGAGGACGTGGTGGTCACCGGCCTGCGGACCGAGCGTCCGATCAAGGAGGTGCCCGTCATCACCACCGTCATCTCGCACAAGGAGATTGAGGCCATCAACCCCAGCGGGCTGACCTCCCTGCTGGAGTACACCGTGCCGGGCATCCAGTTCTACTACAACAGCATGAGCGGCAACACGGAGGTGAGCTACCAGGGGCTGGACAGCAAGTCGCTGGTCTTCCTGTTAGACGGCGAGCCCATCGCCGGGGAGGGGGCGGCCAACAACATCGACTTCAGCCGCATCAGCATGAACGACATCGAGAAGGTGGAGGTGGTGCGCGGGGCGGCCTCGACGCTCTACGACAGCCGGGCCATCGGCGGGGTGATCAACATCATCACCAAGAAGGCGCTGCGCCCGGTGGACATCAACCTGAACGCGCGCTACCAGGTAGACCGCAGCCAGCAGTACGGCGCCACCATCGGCCTGAAGAAGTGGAACCTCTCCTCCTTCACGACGGCCAGCTACCGCCAGCAGGAGACCTTCAAGCTGGAGGCCCCCAAGATCAAGGCCCTGCGCGACAAGGGGCTAAACCCCGAGTTCCAGGGGGAGGTGAGCCCCCGCAAGGTGTTCGAGAACGAGGTGCCCATCTACGGGTACGAGATCTGGGATGCGTCCCAGCGCCTGACCCTCCCCATCACGCGCTACCTCAAGGGGGAACTGAACGGCGCGTTCTACCGCAACGCCAAGCCGCTCAACGTGAAGCTGCGGCACAAGGACCGCTTCTACAACTACAGCGGGGGGGCGAAGCTCGCCTACAGCATGCTCGAGCGGCACTCCATGGACCTGTCGTACAACTACAATCAGTACGAGAAGTTCTACGACTTCATCGACACCGACGAGAGCAAGCTCACCTACGAGAGCAAGCGGCACACCGCGCGCCTGAACTACGCGGGGGGCATCGGCCCGGTGCTACTGGGGGTGGGGGGCGAATTCATGCACGAGGACCTCAAGCACCGCTTCTTCGTCAGCCAGCCGGGCTACAGCCAGCGCAACTACTCCGTCTACGCCCAGGCCGACTGGAGCATCATCAAGGAGAAGCTCAACCTGGTGGGCGGGGCGCGCCTCGACATGGCGAGCGGCTACAAGCCCCACGCCACGCCCAAGGTGACGCTCATGTACCGCCCGTGGAACTTCCTGAACCTCCGTGCGGGCTACGCCGAGGGCTACCGCGTGCCGACCCTGCAGGAGCTGTACATGGAGTTCGATATGGCCAAGCTCTTCAAGATCTTCGGGAACAAGGACCTGCGCCCCGAGACCAGCCGGCAGTACTCCCTCTCGGCCGAGTACAACCGGAGGGGCTTCAACACCTCCCTCTCGGCCTACTACAACCAGTTCCACGACAAGATTGACTACGCCCTCAAGGAGCCCAACGGGCCACAGGGGCAGTATGGCGACCGGGAGTGCCAGAACCTGCCCCAGGTGAACATCTTCGGCTTGGAGGCCATGATGACCTACCGCTTCAGCATCGGCCTGCAGCTCATGGGCACCTACACCTACACCCGCGACGACAAGAAGACGGACGGCTACAACACCTCCCTCACCCGCCCGCACATGGCCCGGGGCAACATCATGTACAGCTACCGGTGGAGGTACGTCACGATGCGCAGCGCCCTCAACGGCCAGTGGGGCTCGGGAATAGAGCACAGCTACCACGACAACAACCCGGGCCAGGAGGGCTGGTACACCACCCACTACGCCTCGCGCTTCATCATGGGGGCCAGCATCGGCGCGGACTTCCCCCGGGGTATCTCCGCGGGCTTCACCGTCGACAACCTCCTCAACCACAAGGACACCGGCGACGATGTGGGCGTGCAGATCCCGCAGACCGGCGTGCAGTTCATCTTCAACCTGGGCATCAACGTGTCCAACGCCATAGGCTGGTAGCCAGGGCCTAGCCCGGCTCAGGATTGGGGATGCGCGTCGGCTCGGCGCGCATCCTTTTTTTGCCCCGAATTGGCGGATGGGAAATGCTAGGCCGCCACTCTAGGCGGAAAATATCTACCTTTAGGGCCGATTACCGGCACTGGGCGGGCCGCCGCTGGTGCTGCGAACCAATAGCAAATCGGCCATGAGACCCTACGCCAGACTCCTGATAGCCACGAGCATGCTCCTCCCCCTGCTCGTGGAGGCCACGCTGGCCAAACCCTGGTCCTCCTACTCCATAGACAACCGGCGGGCCATCGAGCGCTACGACGAGGCCGTGCAGGACATCAACCTGGGCAAGGCGGCCGAGGCCCTCAACAAGCTCGACAAGCTGGCCGCAAAGTACGAGGACTTCGTGGAGCCACACCTGGCCATGGCCTACCAGTACGAGCTGCTGGGCGACTACCGGCGGGCCTACAGCGCGAACCTCAGGGCCATCGCGATAGACTCCAGCTTCTACCCCACCGCCTACTACGACGCGGGCCGCATGGCCTTCCTCTCGCAGCAGTTCGACGAGGGCGAGCGCCTTATCCAGCATTTCCTCCAGCGGGCCGAAGGGGTGAAGCCCGCCATGCGCCGCTTCGCCCAGCTCTTCCTGGCCAAGTGCCGCTTCGCCCGCCACGCCTACCGCCATCCGCACGACATCCGCCCCACCCCGCTCCCCCCGGAGGTGAACACCCGCCTGGACGAGTACTTCCCCTCCCTGAGCGCCGACAGCCGCACCCTCTGCTTCACCCGCCTGCTCCCCAAGGAGGGCACCAGCGGGCAGGGGCGGCAAAACATGCAGGAGGACCTCTTCCTGGCCCGCCGCGGCGAGGCGAAGGAGGCGTGGAGAGCCGCCCGCAACATCGGCCCGCCGGTCTCCACCCCCGAGAACGAGGGCTCGCAGGCCCTGGCCGCCGACGGCAACGAGATGTACATCAGCAAGTGCTACGGGCCGTGCCAGATATTCTACGCCCGCCGCGACGCCAAGGGCCGCTGGACCACACCGAAGGCCCTGCCCGCGCCCATCAACCAGCGCGGCGTCAGCTCCAAGCAGCCCTCCATCTCCCCCGACGGTCGCAGCCTCTACTTCGCCTCCAAGCGGAAGGGAGGGCTCGGGGGATACGACATATGGGTGGCCCACCGGAACGCTGATGGCCAGTGGCTTAGCGTGGTCAACCTCGGGCCCGACATCAACACCTTCCTGGACGAGCAGTCGCCCTTCATCCACTTCGACAACCAGACCCTCTACTTCGCCTCCGAGGGGCACCCCGGCCTCGGCAACCTGGACCTCTACCTGAGCCGCAGGATGAGCGACACCGCCTGGACACCGCCCCGCAACCTCGGCTACCCCATCAACTCCCCCGAGGCCGACCTGGGCCTCATCGTCTCCGCCACCGGCGACACGGCCTACTACAGCTCCGACCGCAACCCCCGCCAGGGGCTGGACATATACCAGTTCCCCATGCCCGACTCGCTGCGCCCACACTCCAGCTCCTACCTCCGCGGCACGGTCGTCGAGGCCAAAACGCACAGGCCACTCCCGGCGACCGTGCAGCTCATCGACCTCAAGCGGCGCGAGATAGTCATGAGCCTACGGACCGACCCCCAGGGGCGCTTCCTGGTCCTCCTCCCCCGCGGCCGACGCTACGGCCTCTTCGCCCAGTCGGCCGGCTACCTCGACAACTCCATGCACTTCGACTTCAAGGGGATACACACCGACCTCAAGCCCCTGAGCAAGACCATCGAGCTGATGCCCCAGGCCCAGGGCGCAACGGTGACCCTCGAGAACGTATTCTTCGACACGGACTCCGACCGGCTGCGCGACGAATCGTACGTGGAGCTCGACCACTGGGTGGCCCTCCTGAAGGTAAAGCCCACCCTGCGCCTCGAGTTCGCCGGCCACACGGACAACACCGGCAGCCCCGCCCACAACAAGGACCTCTCGCGGCGCCGCGCCCAGAGCGTACGTAGCTACATGGTATCCAAGGGCATAGCCAAAAGCCGCATGGAGGTGGTGGGGCACGGCGCGGGCAAGCCCGTAGCCACCAACGACACCGAGGAGGGGCGCGCCAAGAACCGCCGCACCGAGTGCAGGATACTCGGCCTATAGAGCTGGTAAGCAGGGTAATATGAATAGGCCAAACGGAGAGCAGCAGGACGCGAAAACCTACCCCTGGGGCGACCAGCGGCCCATCTACACCTACACGCAGTACATACGTCGCCTCTTCGGCGCGCGGGTCCAGAAGCTCACCATCGACGCGGGTTTCAGCTGCCCCCATCGGGGCGACCGCCTCGACCAGCTGGGCTGCACCTACTGCCGCAACGAGGCCTTCAACCCCTCCTACTGCACACCCCGCAAGAGCGTTGCCCAGCAGCTGCGGGAGGGGATGGAGTTCCACGCGCGTCGCTACCGCCGGGCCAGCCGCTACCTGGCCTACTTCCAGGCCTACACCAATACGCTCGCCCCCCTGGCCGAGCTGCGGGAGCTCTACGGGCAGGCGCTGCACGATGAGCGGGTCCTGGGCCTGGTAATCGGCACGCGCCCCGACTGCCTCCCGGACGACATCATCGGCTACCTCGCCGACATCGCCCGAACCCACCACGTATTCGTGGAGCTGGGCGCGGAGAGCATGCACGACAGCACCCTGCTGCGCGTAAACCGGGGGCATGATGCGCGGACCACCCGCCAAGCCGTTGAGAACCTGCACGCAGCGGGCCTACGCGTCGGGCTGCACCTCATCTTCGGCCTACCCGGCGAGGACGAGGCCATGATGCTCCAATCGCTCCGCCAGGCCTGCGCCCTCCCCATCGCCAGCCTGAAGTTTCACCAGCTGCAGATCCTCGAGGGAACGGCCATGGCCAAGGACTACGAGCTACACCCCGCGGACTACCCCCTCTTCACCCTGGAGGGCTACCTGAACTTCCTGACCCGGGCCGTCCCCCACGTCCCGCCCACCGTGGCCATAGAGCGCATCTGCGCCGAGGCACCACCCCGATACCTTATCGCCCCGCTGTGGGAACGCCTACGCAACGACCAAATACTGAGGCGCTTCGAGGCGCTCCTTCAGGAGCAGGGATTTTATCAGGGCTGCGCACGCTCGGAGGCGGATGCGACGGGGAGCCGGGGGTGAAAAGTGGCTGTTCATCACCGGTATCTATTGCCAGGTCAAAGGAATGTTGTAATTTTGTCTTCGCAAGAGTGAGCAAACCATTAACATATATAGACATATGAGCCGTTTGGGGTACTTCATGATTTGGGCCGTTTCCATCGTAACGATGCTCGCCGTATAGCAGGTAAAGCATGGGGAACTCCCTAGGGCCCGTGGCGCTGGTGGGGGCCGGAGGTGTGGCCAGCGCGCTGGGCGAGGCATTCGCCCAGGCGGGGATTGGCATAGCGTCCGTTTATAGCCGGACGCGGGAGCATGCCGAGCTGCTGGCGGGGCGTTTTGGCGCGGAGGCATTCTGGGGGAATGGCTTCGGGGTGAACCAGCCAGCGGCCCTCACCGTAGTGGCCAGCACCGACACCGCCATCGTCGACCTACTGGGGCGCGTGGCCGAGGGGGGCATCGTGGTGCACACCAGCGGGAGCACGTCCCTACCCACCCTGCCCGCGGTGCCGACCGGGGTCTTCTACCCCCTGCAGACCTTCACCCTGGGGCGGCGCATCAGCCTCGAGGGCGTGCCCATATTCATCGAGGGGAGCACGCGGAAGGTCGAACAGATCCTCTCGGACTACGCCAGGGCCATAGGGGCCAGGCCCATCCCGGCCAGCAGCAGCAAGCGTCGCCACCTGCACCTCATGGGCGTGGTGGGCTGCAACTTCGTCAACGCCCTGCTCGGCGCCTGCGAGCAGATAGCCCAGTGCGGCGAGCTTGACCCCCACGTCATCACCCCCCTCCTGCACGAGACCATACAGAAATGGCTGGATATCGGCGCGCACGCCGCCCAGACCGGGCCCGCCAAGCGGCGCGATGAGTTCACCCTCATGCGGCACAGGGTCCTCCTCTCGGAGGAGCTGCCCGACCTAATCCCCCTCTACGAAACCCTCAGCGAGCTCATCGTCAGGGCCCATGCCGAAGCCCGCGACGAGGCCTGAGGGAAGGGGGCAAGAGCCATATGGACCAAGGTAAAGCACTGAGCATGAAGCTATGATGGTAAGGAATTTCAAGGAGCGGCTCAGGGAGGTGAAGGCCTTCGCATTCGATGTCGACGGGGTGTGCACCAACAACCAGGTGATAATGACCGAGGAGGGGCACATGCTCCGCAAGGTCAACACCCGCGATGGGCTGGCCATGAGCCTGGCCGTGCAGGCTGGCTACCCGATGGCCATCATCACCGGGGGCAGCTCCCAGGGCGTCGCCGAGCGCTTCCGCCGCCTGGGGGTGAGCGACATATACCTCGGCACGCTCCGCAAGCTCGAGGCGCTCGAGGAGTTCTGCATGGTGCATGAGCTCCAGCCCGCGGACGTGCTCTACATGGGCGACGACATGCCCGACCTCCCGGTGCTCCAGGCCGTGGGCTTCCCGACCTGCCCGGCCGATGCCGCGCCCGAGATCAAAGAGGCCTGCATCTACACCTCCCCCATCCGCGGGGGCCACGGCTGCGTGCGCGACGTGGTGGAGCAGGTGCTCAAGGTCGCCGGGCGGTGGGAGAGCCAGGATTTTATGAACCAGTAACCCAACCAGCGAAGCTACTCCGATGCGACTGCGCGCCATAGTCCACATGCTCCGCCCGGGCTACCTCCTCCCAATCCTGGCCATCTTCACGGCCGTACGGATGGGCATCGTCTACCCCGTTTTCCGCGCGGCGGAGCTGCCCGACCCCCTGACCTGGCCCATGTGGACCTGCCTCCTGCTGGCCTGCCTCCTGGTGGCGGCTGGCAGCAGCGTCATCAACGACTACTTCGACCAGCAGGAGGACCGGACGGTGCGCCCCGAAGTCGTGGCCGTGGGCCGGTACCTCTCGCGGCGGCAGGCCATACGCCTCCACAGCATCCTGAGCTTCCTGGCCATCCTCCTGGCCGTGTACCCCTCGCTGGCCGTCGGGCGCATCGCCTACGTGCTCTTCTTCCCCGTGTCGGCCGGGCTCTTCTGGTTCTACTCCACCCTCTACAAGGACCAGTTCCTGGTGGGCAACCTCCAGCTCGCCTTCATGGCCTTCGCCCTCCCCTTCGTGATGGTGGCCTACCAGGTGCAGGCCGTTGAGGTCTTCCTCTGGCGGGAGGTCGCCTTCCACCAGCTCTCCATCGAGGGCATGTGGAGCTCCACCCTGGCCTACGGCGTGGCCCTGGGCCTACTGGTGCTCAGCCTGACGCTGGTGCGCAACTGCCGCCACTTCGCCAGCGGGGCCGACCTCGGGGCGGAGACCCTCCCGGTGCGCATGGGCATGCGCAGCGCGAAGCTCACCATCGCCATCGGGCTCTTCGTCCTGATGCTCGCCTTCCTCCTGGCTGGCGCGTGGGTGTCCATCGCCCACCCCGTCACCGCCTGGCGATGGGCCCCCCTGGCCTACAGCGGCGGCGCGGTGTGCCTCCCCCTGCTCATCGCCTGCTTCAACCTGCTGGTCTCGGAGAAGGCCAAGCAGTTCCGTATCAGCGAGATATTCATCCTCACGGGGACGTGGGCCCTCATCCTCTACCCCCTGGCCCAGGTCTTCCTACTCTCCTAGCCCATGGCCTTCGACTACGCCGGCGTACCCACCATCCTCCTCGGCTCGCAATCGCCCCGCCGCCTCGCCCTGCTCGAGGGCATGGGGCTGAGGTGCGAGGTCCTTCGGGGCGACTTCGACGAGCGGGCGGCCAGCGACTCGCATCCCACCGGGGGCATGCACCTGGCGGAGTTCCTCGCCCTGGGCAAGCTCCGGGCCATAGCCCTCCGGGCCGGTTGCCGGGCGGGCGGGGGCATCCTCCTGACGGCCGACACGGTCGTCATGCTCGACGGTGAGAGGCTCGATAAGCCCCAGGATGAGGCGCAGGCCCTCGAGCGGCTCATGCGGCTGTCGGGCCGGGAGCACGAGGTCGTCACGGGGCTGGCCCTCAGCTACAGGGGGCGAATCACCAGCCTCAGCGAGACCACCCACGTGCAGTTCGCCCCCTTCGACGAGCGCTACGCCCGCGCCTACATCGCCAGCGGCAGCCCCTACGACAAGGCCGGGGGCTACGGCATACAGGACTGGTTCGGCCTCGGGGCCGTCGTCGCCATCAGGGGCTCCTACACCAACGTCATGGGCCTGCCCACCCACAGGGTGCACCACTACCTCATGGCCAACTTCACCTAGCGGAACCCCCCGAGCCATGGGTCGCAAGCACAGCAGATACGAGCGCGGATTCCGCCCCCTAGCCCAGCTACTGGCCTCTGGCCTGCTCATCCTGCTGGGGGCCCTCCCTGCCCTGGCCCAGGGCAAATCCCTCAGCGGACGGGTGCTCGACGGGGAAGGCAAGCCCCTGCCAGCGGTCAACGTGATTGTGCTTGAGACCGGGCAGGGCACCGTCTGCAACGACCGGGGCGAATTTACCCTGAGCCTACCCAATGCCTCCCCCGCCAAAATACGCTTCAGCGCCGTGGGCTACGGCACCCTCGACACCACCCTCAGCGTCGGGCCAGCCGACCACCGCCACACCATCACCCTCCCGCTGGTGGACACCGAAATCGGCGCGGTGGAGGTCAGCACGAGCGTCCGCACCGATGCCACCATGGAGCGTATCTTCCTCCCCGACCAATCGGCCGTCGCCACCGCTGGGGCGGGCGTGGAGTCCCTCCTGAAGACCCTCCCCGGGGTGAGCAGCCGCAACGAGCTCTCCTCCCAGTACTCCGTCCGCGGGGGCAGCTTCGACGAGAACCTCGTCTACATCGACGGCATGCAGGTCCACCGCCCCTCGCTGGTCCGGGGCGGGAGCCAGGAGGGCCTCTCGGTCATCAACCCCGACATGGTGGAGCGGCTCGAGTTCTCCGCCGGGGCCTTCCCGGCCAACCTCGGCGACCGCATGTCCTCGGCGCTGACCATCGGCTACCGCCAGCCCAGGGGCTACCGCGCCAAGCTCGACCTGAGCCTCCTCGAGTCGCGCCTACTCCTGGAGGGGGGCGAGAAGGACGGCCAGTGGAGCGGCATGGTCGGCCTACGCTACAAGAGCACCCGCCTGCTGCTCAACACCCAGGACACCAAGGGCGACTACCGCCCCAACTTCATGGACCTCCAGGTCAAGGGCACCTGGGCACCCCGCGGGGACATGCAGCTCGAGCTGCTGAGCGGCTACATGCGCAATGAGTACCAGTTCCGACCCACCCGCAAGGAGACCACCTTCGGCAACCTCCAGAGCCCCTACAACCAGATGACCATCTTCTACGAGGGCGGGGAGCGCGACCTCTACCAGACCCTCTTCAGCAACCTGCGCTACCGGTGGCGGCTGGGCGAGCAGTGGACCCTCCGCGCCCAGCTCTCCGGCTTCGGCACGATGGAGGCCGAGAGCTTCGACATCCTCGGCGAGTACTGGCTCAGCAGCATCAAGCCCAGCGACCAGCCCAACCCGCTCAACGACAGCCTCGCCAACAAGGGGATAGGGGGCGCCTTCGACCACGCCCGCAACCGCCTCCAGGCCCTCGTCCTGCGCGGCGGCCTGAGCACCCGCTACCAGCACCACGGGGGCACCTACGAGCTGGGCCTAGAGCTGGAGCAAAAGCGCCTGGAGCAGGACCTCAACGAGTGGCACCTTGTCGACAGCGCGGAGTACACCCTCCCCCTCGAGCCGCTGGCCTTCAGCCCCACCGACCGGGTGCGCAACCGGGGCGAGCTGAACGCCTCCAAGAGCGCCCTCTACCTCACCGCACGCCACCAGTGGGAGCTCGCGGGGCTGGAGCTGGAGCTCGCCGGGGGGGGGAGGCTCACCTCAAGGGACTGGAAGCACGCAATCCGCTTTAGCCCAAGGGGTTCAATCACGGTGCGACCGCTGTCCTACCCCACCCTTTCGGCCTACTTCGCGAGCGGCTTCTACTACCAGTACCCCTTCTACCGCGAGCTGCAGGACCGCCACGGCGAGCTGCACCCCAAGCTGCGCCCCCAGCGGTCCGTCCACTACGTGCTGGGCACCCGGCTGAACTTCCCCCAGTTCGACATCCCCTTCCAGGTCCAGGTGGAGCTCTACCGCAAGGACTTCCGGCACTACATCCCCTACATGGTCGACAACCTCCGCCTCCGCTACGAGGCCGAGAACGCCGCCCGGGGCGACATCATGGGCATCGACCTGAAGGTGAACGCCACCCTCGTGCCGGGCGCGGAGTCCTGGCTCTCCCTCTCGCTCATGAGGGGCCAGCTGCGGCTCGACCAGCCCCTCCGCCGGGCAGAGGCCATGCCCCGGGAGGACGGCTACTTCCCCCTGCCCACCGACCAGCGCCTCGCCATCTCCGTCTTCCTGCAGGACTACCTCCCCTGGTGGCCCAGCTTCCACGTGCATGTGGCCACCACCTACGCCACCGGCCTACCCTTCACCCCGCCCGACGGCCGCTACGGGCTCACCGGCCGCCTGCCCGCCTACCAGCGCGTCGACATCGGCTTCACGAAGATATTCCGGAGCGACCACCACAGCGACCAGTGGCTCAGCGGAGTGAAGTGGCTGCGCGACTGGTCCGTCACCGCGGAGGTGCTCAACCTCACGGACTTCGCCAACACGGCCTCCTACCTCTGGGTCTCCATCCCGGGGGGCGAGGGGCTCAGCAAGCTGGCCGTCCCCAACTACCTCACGGCCCGCTGCATCAACTTCCGGCTGGTGGTCGGCTTCTAGGACGAACGGCTCCATCTAGAGAGGGGCGGGAGACGAAGATGGGGGCCTCCGCGGCGTGCGGAGGCCCCCATCAGCATCTTGCATATCCCGCCGACCTACTCCCGGAGGACGGCCAGGAGCCCGTCCACCTCCTCCTCGGTGGTGTCGAAGGAGCAGACCAGGCGGGCGATCCGCTGGGCCTCGTCCCATATGTAGAAGACGTAGTCCTGCTCCAGGCGGGCGATTTTCTCCGGGGGGAGGATCACGAAGACCTGGTTGGACTGCTGGGCGTAGGGGAGGCGGGCGAAGGGCAGCTCCTCGAGGCCCTGGCGGAGGCGGCGCGCCATGGCGTTGGCCTGCTGGGCGTTGCGGAGCCAGAGGTCGTCGGTGAGGTACTCGGCGAACTGCGCGCTGATGTAGCGCATCTTGGAGGCCAGCTGGGTGGTCTGCTTGCGGATGTAGGGCAGCTCGCCCTGGGCCTCGATGCTCAGGGCCACGACGGCCTCGCCGAACATGAGGCCGTTCTTGGTGCCACCGAGGGTCACGATGTCGACCCCGCAGGCGGTGGTGATGTCGGCCAGCGAGCAGCGGAGGTAGGCCGCGGCGTTGGCCAGGCGCGCCCCGTCCATGCAGAGCATCATGCCCGCGCCGTGGAGCATGGTGGCCAGGCTCGATATCTCCTCGGGGGTGTAGACGGTGCCGAGCTCGGTGCACTGGGAGATGTAGACGGCGTGGGGCTGGGAGTGGTGCGGCACGCCGAAGCCGGTGAGGTGTTGCTCCACCAGGGCGGGGGTGAGCTTGCCGTCGGGCGTGTCGATGGTCCTGATCTGGCAGCCCGTCAGCCGGCCCGGGGCGTTGCACTCGTCCACGGCGATGTGCCCCGTGGTGGCCGTGAGGATGCTCTGGTAGGGCCGGGTGCAGGCCTGCAGGGCGATGGCGTTGCCCCCCGTGCCGTTGAAGACGAAGAAGACCTCCGCGCGGGGCGAGAAAATGCTTCGGACCTTCTGGAGGGCCTCCTGCGTGTGGGGGTCGTCCCCGTAGGCCGGAACATGCCCAACGTTGGCGCGCACGAGCGCCTCGAGTATCCGGGGGTGCACCCCGGAGTAGTTGTCTGAGCCGAAGCTTTTCATGGTCTTTCTCCTTTTTTACATGGTTTGGCGCCCCCCCTTAGTTCCCCTTCCGGATGAGGCGCTGGAAATGCTCTTCGAACTTCTTGACCTTCGGCGCGATGACCATGCGGCAGTAGCCCTGGTTCGGGTTGCGGCGGAAGTACTCGTGGTGGTAGTCCTCGGCCTCGTAGTAGCTGGTCAGCGGCTTCACGTGGGTGACGATGGGGCTGCGGTAGGCCTTCGCCGCGTCGAGCTCCCTGATCATGGCCTGGGCCTGCTTGCGCTGCTCGTCGGAGTGGGTGAAGATGATGGAGCGGTACTGCTCGCCGCGGTCGGCCCCCTGCTGGTCCACCGAGGTGGGGTCGTGCATGCGGAAGAAGACCACGAGCAGGTCCTTGAAGCTTACGCGCCCGGGGTCGTAGGTGATGCGGATGACCTCGATGTGGCCCGTGTTGCCGCGGCACACCTCGTCGTAGGTGGGGTTGGCCTTGTGCCCCCCGGCGTAGCCCGGGACGACCTTCACCACGCCGTCTATCTGCTCGAAGATGGGCTCCACGCACCAGAAGCACCCCATCCCGAAGGTGGCCTCCTGGAGCTGCGAATTATGGCTGTGCGGCTTGCTCTGCGACATGGCTTGCTGGGGTTTGAGTTGGAGAATGAGAAGGATGGCCAGCAGCAGGCCCAGGCGGCGCGCCAGGACACGGGCTGGTCTTCGGTTTTCGCTTACTCTCTGCATTTGGGAAGTATCTTGCTATTCTATGGTTCAACGTCCGTCCGCAGTCCTGCCGGACGGGGTATGCCCGCGCGGCCCGCGCGAACCGATACCTAAGTGGGAACACCCAGACGCGGCGAGTGTTCGCCGGGGCGGGGGGCCAATTCGCCGCCGGGGCGAGCCGCCTTACGACTTAATCATTACCTTCGCGCCGAATTCTAGCAGCCAAAAGCGCGTATGGTATCACTCGAGGATGTAGGCATATCGTTCGGCGGGGAGGACCTCTTCACGGGGGTCTCCCTGCAGGTCAACCCGAAGGACCGCGTGGGCCTGGTGGGGCGCAACGGCACGGGCAAGAGCACCATATTCCGCATCCTCACCGGCGAGCTCACCCCCACCTACGGGCGGGTGAGCTACCCCGGCGGCACCACCATCGGCTTCCTCTCGCAGGACATCGAGCGCTCCGACACGCAGAGCGTCCTGGCCGAGGCCCTGACGGCCTTCGCCGAGCTGCAGACCCTCAGCGGGAGGATCGCCGAGATAGGCCGGCGGCTGGAGACGGCCACCCCGGGCGAGCAGCAGCAGCTGGCCGAGCGGCTGGCGAGCCACACCGAGCGCTACCACCTGCTGGGCGGGGGGCGCGAGGAGTCGCTGGCCGAGCGGACGCTCATCGGCCTGGGCTTCGAGCGGGCGCAGCTCGGGCAGCCCACCCGCGAGCTGAGCGGGGGGTGGCGCATGCGCGTCGAGCTGGCCAAGATCCTGCTGCAGAACCCCTCCCTGCTGCTGCTCGACGAGCCGACCAACCACCTCGACATCGAGTCCATCCAGTGGCTGGAGGACTACCTCAAGACCTACCCCGGCGCGCTGATCCTGGTGTCGCACGACCGCCGCTTCCTGGACAACGTGACCAACCGCACCCTCGAGCTGGCCGTGCGCCAGGGCCACAGCATGAACCTCCCCTACACCAAGTTCATGCAGGCCCGGGAGGAGCAGCGCGAGCAGCAGCTGGCCGCCTTCAAGAACCAGCAGAAGACCATAGAGAAGACCCAGGAGTTCATCGCCCGCTTCCGCTACAAGCCCGAGAAGTCCAACCAGGTGCAGAGCCGCATCAAGCAGCTCGAGAAGATGGAGATCATCGAGGTCGACGAGGTGGACAGCTCCGGCATCCACTTCCGCTTCCCGCCCGCGCCCCGCGCCGGGGACACCGTGGTGGAGGTCAAGAACCTGGCCAAGCATTTCGGCGACAAGCGGGTGATCGAGCGCGCCACCCTGAGCATAGCCCGCGGCGAGAAGGTGGCCTTCGTGGGGCGCAACGGCGAGGGCAAGACCACCCTGGCGCGCATCCTGCAGGGCGAGCTGGAGCCCTCGGAGGGGGCCTGCCGCCTCGGCCACAACGTGGCCATAGGCTACTTCGCGCAGAACCAGGAGGACGTGCTCGACGGCAGCCGAACCGTCTACGAGACGATAGACGCAGTGGCCGTGGGCGAGGTGCGCACCAAGCTGCGCGACCTGCTGGCGGCCTTCCTCTTCCGGGGCGACGACATCGACAAGCGCGTGAGCGTCCTCTCGGGCGGCGAGCGCAACCGCCTGGCCATGGTCAAGCTCATGCTCAAGCCCTACAACCTGCTCATACTCGACGAGCCGACCAACCACCTCGACATCCAGGCCAAGGACCTCCTCAAGCAGGCGCTCAACAGCTACGACGGCACGCTCATCGTGGTCTCGCACGACAGGGACTTCCTCGACGGGCTGGTGGGCAAGGTCTACGAATTCCGCGAGGGGAGGGTCAAGGAGCACCTCGGGGGCATCAACGCCTTCCTGGAGTCGCGCCGCATCGGCTCGCTCGACGAGCTGAACGCCCCCCAGCAGAAGGCCGCCAGCGGGGCGAAGGACGCGGAGGCGACCAGGAAAGGGGGGGGCGAGGGCTGGAAGGAGCGCAAGCAGCTCAACAACGAGATACGCCGCCGCCAGCGGGAGATTGACCGGATAGAGGCCGAGATCGCCACCGGGGAGGAGCGCGTGAAGGGCATGGAGGCGCAGCTCGCCGACCTGAGCGGGGTGCCGGACCAGCAGGCCTTCTTCGCCGAGTACGAGGCGCTGAAGCGGCAGCTGGCCAGCCTGATGAAGAGCTGGGAGGAGAAGATATACGAACTGGAGATTATACAGGAAGATGGACTATAGAAGGGATAGCGAGGGGAGGGACAGACCCCGTTTCCGCCGTGAGGGCCACGGCCAGCCCGGGGGGCGACACGACGACGGACGGAAATGGCAACGCCGCCCACGGAGCAACGACGACATGGTCTACGGCCTCCGCCCGGTGATGGAGGCGCTGAGCTCGGCCCGGGAGATAGAGCGCATCACCGTGAGCGAGAGCCTGGGCCGCGAGCAGCTCGCCGAGCTACGGCAGATCGCCCACCATCGGGGCGTGCCCGTGAAGACCGTCCCCCCGGCCTGGTTCAACCGCCTGGGGCAGCGCAACCACCAGGGCATCGTCGCGACCGTATCGCCCATCACCTACCAGCCGCTCGAGCAGCTCCTACCCCTACTCTACGACCAGGGGCTCGACCCCCTCATCATCGTCGCGGACGGCATCACCGACGTGCGCAACCTCGGGGCCATCGTCCGCACCGCCGAGTGCGCCGGGGCATCCGGCCTGGTGGTCCCCAAGCGGGGCACGGCCCACATCAACGCCGACGCGGTCAAGACCAGCGCCGGGGCCCTGCTGCATTTCCCGGTGTGCCGGGTGGACAGCATCGCCCAGGCCTGCCAGTACCTCAAGGACAGCGGCCTGCGCTTGGTAGCCGCCAGCGAGAAGGGGGCCACCTACTACCACAAGGCCGAGCTCGCCGGGCCGCTGGCCCTGGTGCTGGGCGACGAGCACGAAGGGGTATCCACGCAGCTGCTGGATATGTGCGACGAGACCGTCCGCATACCCATCCGCGGGCAGGTGGAGTCGCTCAACGTGTCGGTCTCGGCCGGCATCATCCTCTACGAAATCGAGCGCCAACGCCAGCTCTAAGCGCCATGGAGAAGCCTCGCATCATCGTCGATGCCGACATCCCCTACATCCAGGGGGTGCTGGAGCCACACGCCGAGCCACGCTACATCAAGGGTAGCGCGATTGACCACGCGGCCTGCCTCTCGGCCGACGCGCTCATCGTGCGGACGCGCACCCGCTGCTCGCCCGAGCTGCTGGAGGGTACGCCGGTGCGCCTCATCGCCACGGCGACCATCGGCACGGACCATATCGACACGGACTACTGCCAGCAGCGGGGCATACGGGTGGTGAACGCCCCGGGCTGCAACGCCTGGGCCGTGGTGCAGTGGGTGCTGGCGGCCATGCTCCGCATCAACGAGAGCTCCACCTACAGCTACCCGCAGTGGACGGTGGGGATTGTCGGCCACGGGCAGATCGGCTCACGCCTCCAGCGAGTGCTGGGGGCCTTCGGGGTACACACCCTGCTGTGTGACCCCATCCTGGCCGAGCGGCAGGTGGCCAGCCCCTACCTCCCGCTGTCGCGCCTGGCCCGCGAGTGCGATGTCATCACCCTGCACGTGCCCCACACGACCCAGGGGGCACACCGCACCCACCACCTGCTGGACCAGGAGTTCTTCCGGGGGATGCTGCAGCACAACCGCCCCTACATCATCAACAGCTCGCGGGGAGGCGTGGCGGACGACTACCAGCTGCTCGATGCCCTGGACCACAAGCGCATCCGGGGCTACTGCCTCGATGTCTACGAGGACGAGCCCGACGTGCCCGCCGAGCTCCTAGAGCGGGCGATAGTCGCCACGCCCCACATCGCGGGCTACTCGGTGGAGGGGAAGCTGGCTGGGACGCGGGTGGCGCTCAGCGCCGTGGCGGAGCACTTCGGGCTGGGCACGCTCGCCCCGCACTGCCCCACCCCAACAGGCGGGGAGAAACCCGCGCTGGCCGCGGACTCGCTGATGGAGCTACGTAAGACCTACGACATCGTGCGCGACTCGAATGCCCTGCGCGCCGCCCCGCAGCACTTCGAACGGCAGCGCAACGCCTACGCCTACCGGCACGACCTACGGGGCTTCAGCTTCGGGAACAGGGCCCTGCGAGAGCTGCTGGAGGGAGAATTGGGGGTATAGAAATAGAAAAAGGGTGATAGCCCATCAAACGGCTACCACCCTCATTCTCAAGTATTATGCCGGGAGGATTAGCTACCCTTCTGCAGCTTGGCCAGCTCCTGCTCCGCCTTCTCCAGCGCTTTTTGCGCCTCTTCTATTTTCCTCTTCTTCGCATCAATCGCCCGGGCCTTTTTCAGCCTTGGCTTGCCGCTTGCCCGAACCTCATTATACTTGGCCACTAGGGCTTTAGCCCCCAGATCCTCGCCCACTGTATATACATAGTTATAAACATTCGTCTTGAGCATGGCCTCATTGCTGAAAACATAGGCAGCGGTATTCTCCAAATTCTTGTCAAGCTTGTCCGCCAAATCATACAACCCACCAAACCCTTCCACGTACTTCAGGTAGTTGCCAGCATCGTAAAATTCTTTCGAGACGTCCATGGCGCTCTCCATCTCGCCCAGCCGTAGCTGCTCAAAGCGCGCTGCATACCTCCCAATCAGGGCAATGTGTTCCGACCACTTCATTCCCAATGGCATGCCGCTCCCCTCAGGTCCTTGGGGTATCCCCCCGCCCTCAAAGTGCATGTAGCCATTATGCTCAAACAGCTCCTTAACGGCCTTACTCTCCTTGCTCCCTGAAGCCGGATTACGCACTGCTGCCTCTAGGTCTCGGGTAAGGCCCTCCGTATCCACCATCTCTAGGAATGCGACGATGGTCGACCGATAGGCCTCGCTCTTCGCCTCCCGCTTGATATGTCCAATTTGTTCCTGGAGGGATGGCATGAGTTCCAGCATCTGCTGGTATCGCAAGAAGGTTCTATGAGTATTCATTTCTATGACTATCCGATTGACTTCCTCCATGTAGGGCTTAAGTCGACTTCCGTCCACCACGAGCTCGCTAGGACCAGCAATCTCATGCTTAAGACCATCGTGTACACCCCCACTCATATGGGACTTCGCCTCCTCCTTCAGCTCCCCGTTCATCTCCCCCACTATCTCTTCCTCTGTAGGGAACTTCCGCTCCTCCTCAGTGAGCGAGCCCTCCACCTCCTTCAGCGCCTTCCGGGCCTTATCCAGCTCCGCCTGCGCGGCCGTAATGGCCTTCTGCTTCTCGCTCTCTTCGGGCGTGCTGGGCTCCGACGGCTCGCTCGGTTTCTGAGGCTCAGGCTGCGGCTCCTCCGCCCCCGCCTTACCCTTCGGTGGCGGCTCATCGCGTTTAGGCTCGGACTTGTCCCCCTCTGCCCTATCGCCCGCGCCACCGGCTTGCTCAGTGCCCTCCGGCCGCACCTTCCCATCCTTGGCCTTATCGCAGGCGGAAACCATCACCACGCCGCAGAGTAGCAGCAGCATGCAGTACCTTCTCTTCATAGCTCCATCCTTTAGCTTAAGAGTTGTGCAAATATAATCCATCCGGGGGAAGAACGCCCCACCGACCTACTTGCCCTCGGCCTTCTTCAAGTTCTCTTTCGCCACCTCCAAATCACGCTCTGTCTTCTTCACGAGGAACTCCGCCGAGTTTATAGCCTTCTGCTTCCCAGGTACATTAACGGACTTCTGGTACTCACCCTCAAACCTCCCCTTCTCGGCATCCAGAATACCCCTAATCCTCTTGCACCTCTCGCAACCTTCTTCTTTCATGAGATTTTCGTAGCACGCCCCACTATAGTTATCCAATACCAGCTGCAGCTGAGCACCCCCCAGAAGGTTATCGTCGTTAAAGGTGTTCATAAAGTCAACCATCGGGAAGATGGCCACCAGCTTGGCCAGCCAATGGTATATCTTCTTCTCCTCGTGGAGCTTGGCGGCCTCCTGTACCCCCTGCTTCATCATCGCCAAATTTTTCTCCTCATAGAGCTCCATGCTGCTCCTGAGCCAAGCAGCCTCTTTATTCCACCCATTCGTTTCGCAGTTGAGGCTACCGTTAAGAACCTCCATCAAACCCTCGTACTTCTCGGAAGTGCTACCCGCACTATGCTCCTCCACTGCCACCATAACTGTAGTGCCCAAGCTATTTACCGGAGTGACTATCCCATTCTGAATCAGCCCCATCGCGATTTTCGTCCTGAAGGGCTCGTGCTTCGCATCCTGCTTCTGGATAATCTCCACCAGATCCTCCAGATTCTTAGCCTTCTTATCCTCCACCCATTTCTTCATCCCATCGAAATCCTTGGCAGTGGCCAGCCCCTTCAGCTCGGCTATCATCTCCGCTACCTGGCGCATCTTCGGCTCAATGGTTTTGGCAGTCTTGTTGTTCATCTCTACAGCCGCAAGCTGACTCTTCAGCTCATTAGCTTTCATCCCTTCAACCAGATCCTTGACCACCTCTCCTTTCTCCAGCTCAGCGTAGACCCCAGCAACGTACTTCTCGGCAGCCAGCTCCTCCTGCGTCAGCGCCGCCTTGGCTTCCTCCAGCTTCACCTTCGCCTCCGCGAGCTTCTCCTCGGCCAGCTGCAGCTTGCGCCTCATCTCCCTCACCTCCGCACTCTCCTCCTTCGGCTGCTCCTCGCCGGGCTTCTTCTCCTCCGGCTTCTTTTCCTCCTTCGGTTGCTCCGCACCGGGCTTCTTCCCCTCCTTCGGCTGCTCCCCGCCATCCTTCTGCCCCGCCGACGACCCACCCTCATCCCCCTCCTGCTGCCCACTCGAATCGCCCCGCCCCCCCTTGTTCTCCCGCTTCGCCTTCGCATCATCATCCTTCTTCTTATCGCACGAAGAATTGAGCACCACCGCCATCAAAAAGGCCAGCAGGACCGGAAAAAATACTCTTCCTCTCATATCTATATCCATTCGTTATACTCTTAATACCGCGAATATATACCCTTCTAAAAGAAGAAACAAAAGGATATGATGAAATATTCCGCGGTAAAACGACAATCCCAAGCCATACACGGCAGGAATCGATCGCAGGCTAAAAAACGGGATATTCGACAGAGTGGCCAGGATGCGTAGATGCTCCGCAAATCCCCCCCACACCCCACACGCAGGGCATCTCCCCCGTGGACCACGGGCCGAGTGCCCACACGGAGCCGAGGCTAGTTCGCCATCTCCGAGATGAAGCGTATCCGCACCAGCCGCAGCTCCTCCTCGGTCACGTCCATGTCCTTGAGCGCCCGCTGGGCCTCCTCGAGCGAGTCGCTCTCGGCGTCGTTCCGGAAGTAGTCGTACACGTCCTCCTGGATGTCCTCCTCCACGTTCTCATCGACGTAGTAGCCGATGTCGAGCTTGGTGCCCGCCCCGACGAGCTGCTCTATCTCCTGCAGCAGCTCATCCATGCCGATCTGGCGCATCTCCGCGATGTCCTCGAGGTTCATCTTGCGGTCTATGCTACTGATTAGCTGCAGCTTGAGCTGCGAGCGCTTGGGCACCACCTTGACGACCATGTCCGACACGGGGATGATGTCGTTGTCCTCCACGTACTGCTTGATGAGCTCCACGAAGGGCTTGCCGTAGCGGCGCGCCTTGCCCATGCTCACGCCCGAGATGTACTGCAGGTCGTCGATTTTGGTCGGGTAGTGGATGGTCATCTCCTGGAGCGAGCTCTCCTGGAAAATCACGAAGGGGGGCACCTTCCGCCGCTTGGCCTCGTCGTGGCAGAGGTTCTTGAGCATGCTGAAGAGGGTGCTGTCCACCGCCCCGGCCTCGGGCACCACGCCGGTCTCGAAGCGCTCGGTCTGGTCGTACTTGTGGTCCCTGACCAGGCGGATGGAGTGCGGCTCGCGGATGAAGGTCCGGCCCTTCTCGGTGAGGTAGAGCTGGCCGTACTGCTGTATGTCCTTCATGACGTACTCGTGGACCACGGCCTGGCGGATGACGCAGTCCCAGTGGTCCCGGCCCTTCTGGCTGCCCGAGCCGAACTCCGGGAGCTTCTCGTTCTCGTAGAGCTTGGTGTCGGGCGTTTCCTCGCCCATGAGGATGTGCAGGAGGTGCTGCCCGCGGAAGCCGTCGCCGATCTTCTCCAGGAGCCTGAGCATGGCCAGCAGGTCGGGCTCGCCATCGAAGCGCTCCTGGGGCCGGTTGCAGTTGTCGCAGGTGCCGCAGTTGCCCTTCTCGTAGCGCTCGCCGAAGTACTGCAGGAGCATGATCCGGCGGCAGTCCCCGCCCTGGGCGTAGTGCACCGTGTCGAGGAGGAGCTGCTTGCCGATCTCCTGCTCGGAGACGCTCTTGTTCTGCATGAAATGCTCGAGGCGCTGCATGTCCTTCTTCGCGTAGAAGGCTATGCAGCGCCCCTCCCCCCCATCGCGGCCCGCGCGGCCGGTCTCCTGGTAGTAGCCCTCGAGGCTCTTGGGCATATCGTAGTGGATGACGTAGCGCACGTCGGGCTTGTCGATGCCCATCCCGAAGGCGATGGTGGCCACGATGACCTCCACCTCCTCCTGCAGGAAGGCATCCTGGTGCTTGGCGCGGGTGGCCGGGTCCATGCCCGCGTGGTAGGGCAGGGCGCGCACGCCGTTGACCTGCAGCACCTCGGCCATCTGCTCCACCTTCTTGCGGCTCAGGCAGTAGATGATGCCCGACTTGCCGGGGTTGTCCTTGATGTAGGTCAGGATGTCGCGGGTGGCGTTGTCCTTGGGGCGCACCTCGTAGTAGAGGTTCGGGCGGTTGAAGGAGGACTTGAACAGGGTGGCATCCGTCATCCCGAGGCTCTTCTGGATGTCGCTCTGCACCTTGGGGGTCGCGGTGGCGGTCAGGGCGATGACGGGGGCCGGGCCGATCTCGTTGATGATCTGCCGCAGGCGGCGGTACTCCGGGCGGAAGTCGTGTCCCCACTCCGAGATGCAGTGGGCCTCATCGATGGCGTAGAAGGAGATGCTCACCGTGCGGAGGAACTCGATGTTGTCCTCCTTGTTGAGCGACTCGGGGGCCACGTAGAGGAGCTTGGTCTTGCCGGAGCGGATGTCGGCCTTGACTTGCGATATCTGCTTGCGGTTGAGCGAGGAGTTCAGGAAGTGGGCGATGCCGTCCTTCTCGCTGTAGCCCCGCATGAGGTCCACCTGGTTCTTCATCAGGGCGATCAGGGGGGAGACCACGATGGCCACGCCCTCCAGGATGAGCGCCGGCAGCTGGTAGCAGAGGGACTTCCCCCCGCCGGTTGGCATCAGCACGAAGGTATCATGCCCCTGCAGCAGGTTGCGGATGATGGCCTCCTGGTTCCCCTTGAAGGCGTCGAAGCCAAACCACTTGCTGAGCTGGCTGATTAAAGGCGTGTCCTCACGATATTGCATTGCACCCTATTGCGTTGTTACTTCCCATCCCAAAGGTATTAAAAATGCCGGTAATGAAAAACCTTTCTACCCAATACTCCATCCTAATAGACTGGAGAAGCTGCCCTTTTGTTCACCAAGCGGGCACCGTCCAGAGGGGCGAGACCGCTCATGCCTGGCCACCGCTCCCCGCCCCACCCAGCTCCCGCAGAATGCCCCGGCAACCGGCCAGCACATCGCGGTAAGTGCTTTCGAAGTCGCCGGTGTACCAGGGGTCGGCCACGTCATCCGCCCGGCCCGCGAAGGACATCAGCTTGCGCGCCCGGCCAGCATCCCCCACGATGCTCCGCAGCAGGCGGAGGTTGGACTCATCCATCACGACCACCATATCGGCCTGGGCGTACTCCTCAGGGTCTATCCGGTGGGCGCTGTGCCACGCGAAGGGCACACCGTGCTCCCGCAGCTTGGCCTTCGCCGGGCCGTACATGTCATGCCCGACCTCCTCGAGGGACACGGCCGCGGAGCTTATCGCGAACTCATCGCCCCGCCCCGCCCGGGCCACCAGGTCCTTCATCACGAATTCGGCCATGGGCGACCGGCAGATATTCCCATGGCATACGAACACTATGCTAATCCTTTTGCTCATGTTCCCAAATTCAACTCATTAACTGTCGGCACGGGTACCGCCATGCATACCGACAGATTTCCCTGCCCTTCACGCCCCGCGCTCGAGCTGGGAAATCTCTGTCCCCGTTTGGGGCCTCATTCCTAACTAGGTAAGCCCTTCTATCTCATCCTTCGAAAGGCCTGTCTCCCTGGCGATTTCGTCCAGCGGCCTGCCCATGGCAAGCATCATCCCCGCCATCTTCCGGGCGAGGTCTACCCTTTGCCGCTCGGCAGTTTCGCGCTTCTGCTCCGCGGCCTCCAGATTCCGCTCTGTGGCCTCCAGATTCCGCTCTGCGGTTTCACGCTTCTGCTCCGCGGCCTCTAGATTTCGCTCTGCGATTTCGCGCTTCCGTTCTGTGGCCTCCAAGTTTCGCTCTGTGGCCTCCAAGTTTCGCTCTGTGGCCTCCAAGTTTCGCTCTGTGGCCTCCAAGTTTCGCTCTGTGGCCTCCAGGCTGCGTTCTACAACCTCCAGATTCCGCTCCGTCGTTGCGAGGTCCTCGAGAAGGGTCTTCCCGTAGTCCTCGTAGGTGCGCTCCAGGAAGATGGAGCGGATAAGCTCATCATCGAGGGTGCCCAGATGCAGGTGGTCCACCACGGACTTCAGCCCGCCGTCCTCGTAGCGGTCGCCCTCTATCTCCACCACATCGTTCTTATCAGCCCCGGCAATCTTCTGGATGAAGAGGTCCAGGAGCAGCTCTAGCTGGTGGTAGGCCTTGGCGTGGGTCGCGTCCGCGGGCGATGCCCCCTTCCGCCCCCTCCGCTGCTTGGCCTGCTTCTCCTCCTTGTCGACCGCGATGAGGATGTGGCAGCGGTGGGTCAGCAGCTCGACGAAGCGGCTCTTCACCTCCACGTGCCGGCCCAGTGAGTAGTCGTAGGGCAGGGTGTCGACGCGGATGATGCGCCCCTCGAACTCCGCGAGGTCGTAGCCCAGGATGTAGATGGGGACCACCGGCAGCACGGGGTGCTTGAGCGCCTTGGTGGAGTCGAAGGCGATGGCCTCGCGAAAGCCCGAGGCGTAGTTGAGGGCGAGGTAGTTCCGGAAGCGGGGGATGGGGCTGGGGCTGCGCGACTTCTGCACCTCCACGATGACCATCTGCTCCTCGCCCTCCGGGTCGCGTATCACCGCCCGGTAGTCGAAGCGCGAGAGCGACCAGCCCTGCATGCGGAAGGGCGTCTCCTGGGGCATGGGGCTCAGGGCGACCACCTCCACGCCGAGGATGGTGGAGAGGACTATCTTCGCAACCGCCTCATTATCCATGAGGTACTTGAAGGCCGTGTCGTACAGGGGGTTGAGGATAAGCATGGCTATGGCTCATTTGGATGTACCTTTGCAAAGGTAGGGAATTTCCCCGTACGATGTGCATGCCCCCGGGGAAATACGCCAAAGTTTGTGACGGATTGCACAGGGAAAGCCTCGCAGCATGGACTGTCCTCCTCGACCTTCCGGCGCAGCCACCCTCACCCCGTTCTGAATAGCGTCTAAATTACCCATTTAAAGACCTTAAAAATTGCTTTTTACGCAGAAAGGAAAAAGGAAAAAACCTTAGATAGAAAACGGGAATATGCTATTTTTGCCACCGGATAGCAAGAAAGAAAACTTCACGACATGCGAACGACTTTCCTCGGTCTCCTGGCCCTGCTCCTACCCCTCTGCCCCCTGATGGCGCAGCCACCCAGCCAGCGCGTCACGGGGCGCATCTTCGAGATAGGCACCTCGCGCCCCCTGCCCAACGTCAGCGTGAGCCTGCGGGAGCTGCAGACCCTGAGCGACTCCCTGGGGCGGTTCAGCCTCCAGTGCGAGGCGGGCACGCACACCCTCCACCTCGAGCATGAGGACTACAACCCCGTGCCGCTCGAGCTGCGCCTCACCTCCGGCAAGGAGCTGTACGTGGAGGCGGAGATGGCCCCGAAAATCTACCAAATAGAGGGCGTGACCGTCTCGGCCCAGCACCGGAAGGTCGGCCGCGCGAACTTCACCAGCGCCACGGTCTTCAACCCCGAGGAGGCCACCCGCTACGCCGGCTCGCTGGGCGACCCCGCCCGTATGGTCCGCAGCTACGCCGGCATCGTGCCCGTGAACGACACCCGCAACGACATCGTCATCCGGGGCAACTCCCCCATCGGCCTGCAGTGGAAGCTCGACGGCTTCGAGATTGGCAACCCGAACCACTACGGGAGCATCGGCCAGACGGGCAATCGGGTGACCCTCCTGAACACCAACCTGCTCTCCTCCTCCACCTTCCTGACCGGGGCCTGGCCCGCGCAGCACGGCAACGCCGCCTCGGGCATCTTCGACCTCACCATGCGCGACGGCAACAGCCAGAAGTTCGAGTTCCTCGGCCAGACCGGGTGGAACGGCATCGAGGCCGGGGCCGAAGGGCCGCTCGTCAAGCGGGGCAAGGGCTCCTTCCTGGTCGACTACCGCTACTCCCTCCTCTCCCTCCTGCGCAGCCTCGGCCTCGACCTCCTCGACCCGCACTACCACGACCTCACCCTCAAGGGCAAGCTCAGCCTCGGCCCCAAGCACGACCTCCGCCTGCTCACCCTGCTGGGCCGCAGCTCCATCGAGCTTCTCAACAGCAAGCGGAACAAGCCGCTCGAGCTCGGCGACGCAGACATCAAGACCGCCTCGGCCCTCTACTTCGTGGGCCTGAGCGAGACCTACCGCCCCACCCAGCGCGCCCGCGTGGAGACCCGTGCGGCCTACACCCGCGTCGACTACCGTTTGGACTACGCGGAGTACATCCCGAAGTACGGGAAAATCACCCAGACCTGGAGGGAGAATTCCTACGAGGACCGCCTAGCCCTCTCGGCCGACCTGCACCTCCAGCTCACCCCCCGGGGCAACCTGGAGGCCGGGCTGAAGTTCGACCGCTACTGGATGCGCTACCGCGAGCACCAGACCGACGAGGCCACCGACCCCGGCAAGCGGGCCGTGCGCACCAACGTGAGCGACCACCTGAACCTCTACCGCGCCTACACCCAGTACCAACACCTCCTGACCAGCCGCCTCTCCCTCACCACCGGCCTGCACGGCATGTACCTCCAGCTCAACGGGGCCAAGAGCCTGGAGCCACGCGCCGGCCTCAAGTTCTACATCACCCCCCAGCAGAGCATCGCCCTGGCCGCCGGGCTCTACGCCCAGATGCTCCCCCGCAACATCTACTTCACCGAGACGAAAGACCCCACGGGCCAAGCGTCGCAGACCAACCGCGGGCTCGACTTCATGCGGAGCCAGCATCTCAACCTCACCTACAAGCTCGCCCTGAGCAAGGGGTGGGAGCTCAAGGCCGATGGCTACATGCAGTGGCTACACGGCATACCCGTCCGGCCCGACCGGAACTTCTCCCTGCTCAACGTCGGGGCCGACGACCACATCCCCAAGCTCGACTCCCTGCGCAACGACGGCCTCGGGCGCAACATGGGCATAGAATTCACCCTCGAGCGGCGCTTCCTCGACAGCTACTACCTCCTGCTGAGCACCACCCTCTACCGCTCGCAATTCCGCCTCACCAGCAAGCACCCCTGGCGCAGCACGGCCTTCGACGGGGGCTACATCCTCAACCTCTCGAGCGGCTACGAGTGGAAGCTCTCATCCACCTACGCGCTGATGGTCGACCTGAAGACCTCCTTCGCGGGCAACCGGCACTACGGCGAGCACTTCACCCAGAAGCTACCCCCCTACTTCCGCAACGACCTCAAGCTCTCCATGCGCGTCAACGCCCCGAGATACCACTACATCCTGGCCGTGGACCTGCAGAACCTGACCAACCACAAGAACGTGGACTCGCGCCGCTACAACGACCTCCTCGGCAAGTACGTCACCACCTACCAGCAGGGCTTCCTGCCGATGGTGACCTTCAGCATCTACTTCTAGCTAGCACTTGGCCATCAGGATTTTACAGCGAAAAGGCTAAAGCGCTAATAGACCAGCGGCGCAACGACGCGGAAACCACGCTTGAGAAACTGGGCTGACGGCTCATCCCACACGCGGTTCCGGCTGTGGCACACCCATGCGCCCTCCGACCAGCTCCCGCCGCGCGCCACGCGGTCGATACCCCGCTCCGGGCCGGTGGGGTTCTCCACCAAGCCCTCACGCGCGCAGTCCCTATAGTACACCTTGCTGTGCCAGTCGGCGCACCACTCCTCCACGTTGCCATGCATATCGTAGAGGCCGAAGGCATTGGCCGGGTAGCTACCCACGGCGCGGGTGCGCCCCGAGATATCCTTCCCCCCCTCCCGCCACACGCTCTCGTTGAAATTCGCCTGGTCCCTCTCCAGCACATCGCCAAAGCTGTACCTCGTGCTGCCCCCCGCCCGGCAGGCGTACTCCCACTGCGCCTCGGTCGGGAGGGTCGTCCCGTGCCCCACCCAGGCGCAGAAGGCCAGGGCATCCCCGTAGGACACCCTCACCACCGGCTGCTCATCGCCCTTGAACTTCTCATCAAGCCCCGGAAAATTCGGCCCACTCTTCTTCACGGCCTCCCACTCCGCCCCGCCCTTGGCCTCCATCGCCGCGAGGAAGAGCCGGTACTGCCGGTTGGTCACCTCCGTCTGGCTCATCCAGAAGGAGCTGAGCTGCACCGGGTGCATCGGCTTCTCGGAGTCGTCCGCCGTTGAGTCTTCGGCGGGGCTACCCATCGTGAAGGTGCCACCCTCCACCCACCGCCAGGCGATGGCCAGCTTCGCATCGGTCCTGGGCTCCTCGGTGCTTGGCTGGCTTCTACGGTTGTCCTCCTCCTGGCAGGCGGAGAAAATTGCCCCGAGCGGGAGTAGAAGCAAAAATGCAAATCCCAGGAATAGCCGTCTCATAGGCGTGTGCTTTTGGCATAGCGACAATGCTACTGGCGCAAGGTAGGGATTTTTGCGCAAACGGAGAATGGACCTACTGGGCGCAGCGCCAGCTCACTACCCGCAGATTTACCCTACGCCCGTGCGCGTACGACCCATCCCCATCGAAGGGCCACACCCATTCGCTATCCAGCCCCGGCGGGGTGTACACGGTCGGAACCCGCTCCAGCTCCTCGCCGCTGGCCAGCCCGTAGTGCAGCTCCTCCACGTCCGTGATGAGCATCGCCCGTCCCTGCCGCCTCAGCAGGTCCAGATGCGACTGCTGCAGCAGCTCCCTGGCGCGTAGCATATCGGCCGGGGGGAGGGCCTGGCCGTAGCGCTCTATCAGGGGGTAGGGCAGCTGGCTCAGCAGGTTCACGCTCACCACGCCGCAAGTCGGCTTCAGCCCCAGGTCGGGCGGGTGTAGCCCCGAGATGTAGTCCACTACCCGGATGGGAGATGGAGCACCGGGGGCAAACACCCCCATCACCCCGCCCGTCATGTCCACCGTCTCGAAATGCACGTCGGGCGCATCCGCGTAGCGCTGGATAATCTGCGGCGGGTGGGCGTAGTCGTACAGCCTGAGCGACACGCCACGCTCCCGGAGCTCGTCCATGGGCACATCCAGCAGGCAGCCGCTACCGAGGACGGCGAGCTCGCCCAGCCCCTCCTCCTCGACGAAGCGGAGGATCTCCCCCTTGGTTCTGGCCCTGTGGGCATCCCAGCCCTCGCGGTTCGCGGCGTAGCGACGGGCGATACCCCGCTGGTAGGCCTGCGCCCGCTGCGAGGGGCTTTTCCCGAGAAGTCGCTGCAGCATGGCTAGCATGGCATCATCCCCCCATCGCGCTCGGTTCGCCCGCTGGCACTCCGCCCCTAATCCATCTTCAGCACCGCCAGGAAGGCCTCCTGCGGCACCTCCACGCTCCCCACCTGGCGCATGCGCTTCTTCCCCTTCTTCTGCTTCTCCAGGAGCTTCCGCTTGCGGGTGATGTCGCCCCCGTAGCACTTGGCCGTCACGTCCTTACGCACGGCCTTGACCGTCTCGCGGGCGATGATCTTCGCCCCGATGGCCGCCTGGATGGCGATGTCGAACTGCTGGCGGGGGATTAGCTCCTTGAGCTTCTCGCACATGCGCCGCCCGAAGCTGTAGGCGTAGTCCCTGTGGATGAGCGTGCTGAGCGCGTCGACCTTCTCGCCGTTGAGCAGGATGTCGAGGCGCACCAGCGTGGCGCTCTGGTAGCCGTTCAGGTGGTAGTCGAAGGAGGCGTAGCCCCGGGAGATGCTCTTGAGCTTGTCGTAGAAGTCGAAGACGATCTCGCTCAGGGGCATATGGAACGAGAGCTCCACCCTGTCGGAGGTCAGGAAGACCTGGTTCCTGAGCGTCCCCCGCTTGTCGAGGCACATCTTCATCACCACGCCCAGCGAATCGGAGTTCGTGATGACCTGCGCGTCAATCATGGGCTCCTCGATGCGGTCGATCTGCGTCACCTCCGGTAGGCCGCTCGGGTTGTGCACCTCGATCATCTCGCCCTGGGTGGTGTAGACCTTGTAGCTCACGTTGGGCACGGTGGTTATCACGTCCATGTCGAACTCCCGGTACAGCCGCTCCTGGACAATCTCCATGTGCAGCAGACCCAGGAAGCCGCAGCGGAAGCCGAAGCCCAGCGCGAGGGAGCTCTCCGGGGAGAAGGTCAGGCTCGCGTCGTTGAGCTGCAGCTTCTCCAGGCTCGCCCGCAGGTCCTCGTAGTCGTCCGAGTCCACGGGGTACACCCCCGCGAACACCATCGGCTTCACATCCTCGAAGCCGTCGATGGCCGCCGCGCAGGGGTTCTCCACGCTGGTGATGGTGTCGCCCACCTTCACCTCCGCCGAGTTCTTGATGCCGGAGATGATGTAGCCCACCGTCCCGGCGCTCAGCTCCTTCTCGGGGCGGAGGGTCAGGCCGATGGCCCCGATCTCGTCGGCGTGGTACTCATGCTTGGAGTTGAAGAACTTCACGTGCTCCCCGGTCCGAATCCGTCCGTTCATCACCCGGAAGTAGGCGATGATGCCGCGGAAGGGGTTGAAGACCGAGTCGAATATCAGGGCCTGGAGGGGCGCGTCGGGGTCGCCCTTGGGCGGGGGTATCCGCTGGAGGATGGCCTCCATCACCTTCTCCACCCCCTCGCCGGTGCGCGCGCTCACGGCCAGGATGTCCTCCCGCGCGCAGCCAATCAGGTCGATCACCTGCTCGGCCACATCCTCCACCTTGGCCGCGTCCATGTCGATTTTGTTGAGCACGGGGATGATTTCCAGGTCGTGGTTCAGGGCCAGGTAGAGGTTCGAGATGGTCTGCGCCTGTATGCCCTGGGTGGCATCCACCACCAGCAGGGCCCCCTCGCAGGAGGCGATGGCCCGGCTCACCTCGTAGGAGAAGTCCACGTGGCCGGGCGTATCGATCAGGTTCAGCACGTAGCGCGTGCCCTCATGCTCGTACTCCATGCGCATGGGGTGGCTCTTGATGGTGATGCCCTTCTCGCGCTCGAGGTCCATGCTGTCGAGCACCTGCGCCATCGCATCGCGCTCGCTGATGGACTTGGTGATGTCGATCATGCGGTCGGCCAGGGTCGATTTCCCGTGGTCGATGTGCGCTATGATGCAGAAATTCCTGATGTTCTCCATGGTCGTCTCTAGTTCCCAATTCTGCGCAAAGATACACAATCCCCCCGAACGCTACGCGCCTCACTCCCGGCGGGGCGAAACGGGGCGAGCGGGGCTACAAGCGCCCTCCTGGCTTGGCCGATTTCTACGCGACTGGCGTGCCGGGCAGGGCCTCGTCCTCGGGCGCCACGTTGGTGAAGCTGCCGTCGGGCTTCTGGGCGAAAAGGAGCATCCCGCTGCTCTCTATGCCGCGCATCTTCCGGGGGGCGAGGTTGAGCACTATCACCACCTGCCGCCCCACCATGTCCTCGGGGGAGTAGGAGGCGGCGATGCCGGAGACCACGGTGCGGATGTCCACCCCCGTGTCGAGCTTCATCTTGATGAGCTTGTCGGTCTTGGGGACGCGCTCAGCCTCGAGGACTTTGGCCACCCGGAGGTCCACCGCGTCGAACTGGTCGAAGCTGATGAGCGGCTTCTGGGGCTTGACCTCCCGCTTCGCGGTCTGGAGCACCTCGCCGGGTGCGGCCTTCTCCTCCACCCCCTCGTGTTGGGCCTCATCGCCGGTGCTGAGCTTGGCAAGCTGGCGAGCTATGGCCTCGTCCTCTATCTTCTCGAACAGCAGGACGGGGTCCTCCACCCTGTAACCGGGGGCTATGAGCTCGCCCGCGACCTCATCCCAGGGCCGGAGCTCGAGCTGGAGCATGCCGCGCATCCTGGCCGCCGAGTTGGGTAGGAAGGGCTCGCCCAGCAGGGAGAGGGCGGCCGTCAGCTGCAGGGACACGTAGAGGACGGTCCGGACGCGCTCGGGGTCGGTCTTCTTTATCTTCCAGGGCTCGGTGTCGGTCAGGTACTTGTTGCCCAGGCGGGCCAGCTGTATGTAGTCCTTGAGGGCCTCGCGGAAGTGGTAGGTCTCTAGGTTCTTCTCCATCAGGCCGCGCAGCTCCCCAATCTGGGCCAGGGCCTCACGGTCGATGGGCTGTAGCTCGCTGGGGCTGGGCACCTGGCCGTCGTAGTAGCTCTTGGTCAGGCCCAGGACGCGGTTGACGAAGTTGCCGAGTATGCCCACCAGCTCGCTGTTGTTGCGGGTCTGGAAGTCTTTCCAGGTGAAGTCGTTGTCCTTGGCCTCGGGCATGTTGGCGGCCAGCACGTAGCGCAGCACGTCCTGCTTGCCGGGGAAGTCCTCGAGGTACTCGTGCAGCCATACGGCCCAGTTCTTGGAGGTGGATAGCTTGTCGCTCTCGAGGTTGAGGAACTCGTTGGCCGGGACGTTCTCCGGGAGGATGTAGTCGCCGTGGGCCTTGAGCATGGCCGGGAAGACGATGCAGTGGAACACGATGTTGTCCTTGCCGATGAAGTGGACCATCTTGGTGCCCTGGTCCTTCCAGTAGGTCTCCCAGTCGGGGGTGAGGTCGCGGGTGGCGGAGATGTAGCCGATGGGCGCGTCGAACCACACGTAGAGCACCTTGCCCTCGGCGCCGGGCAGCGGCACGGGCACGCCCCAGGAGAGGTCGCGGCTCACGGCGCGGGGCTGCAGCCCGGCATCGAGCCAGCTCTTGCACTGCCCGTAGACGTTGGTCTTCCACTCCCTATGCCCCTCGAGTATCCACTTCTCCAGGAAGGGCTGGTACTGGTCCAGCGGCAGGAACCAGTGCTTGGTCTTGCGGAGCACGGGCTCGGCCCCCGAGAGGGCGCTCTTGGGGTTGATCAGGTCGGTGGCGTTGAGCGAGCTGCCGCACTTCTCGCACTGGTCGCCGTAGGCCCCCGGGGCGCCGCACTTGGGGCAGTCGCCGGTGATGTAGCGGTCGGCCAGGAACTCCTGGGCCTCGGGGTCGAAGTACTGCTCATTCTCCAGCTCGATGAACTTGCCCTCGTCGTGCAGCTTCTTGAAGAAGGCCGCGGAGGTCTCGTGGTGGGTCTTCGAGGAGGTGCGGTGGTAGATGTCGAAGGACATGCCGAATGCGGCGAAGGCGTCGCGGATCATGGCGTGGTACTTGTCCACCACCTCCTGGGGCGAGCACCCCTCCTTCTTGGCGCGGATGGTGATGGGCACGCCGTGCTCATCGCTCCCGCAGATAAACTTCACATCCCGCCCCTTCATGCGCAGGAAGCGCACGTAGATGTCGGCCGGCACATACACCCCAGCTAGATGACCAATGTGTAGCGGCCCGTTGGCGTACGGCAGGGCGCAGGTTATGAGGTAGCGCTTGAAGTCCTTCTTTTCCATCCGATTTGTCCTAGTTTAATCCAAACGCAAAGGTAGGCATATTCCCGAAATAGCGCAAGGTGGCACCGACCCCAGGACCGCAGCCCGCGGGCCCAGCACGGGTGGGTATTCTGCATAATTTCATACCTTTACCCCGGGAAGCCTAAAGGCTAGCCCCACATCCGCCCCCGCAGCAATCAACGCAAGAGGACAGCATGCAGACCGACAGGAACAGCCCCGCCCCCATGCCCCGGGACGTGCGCGAACGCCAGGGCAGCTTCTTCACCCCCCGGCTGTGGGTGGAGCTCTCCCAGCAGTACCTGGCCGATTACCTGGGGGCGGACTGGCAGGACGAGTACTACATCTGGGACTGCGCGGCCGGCACGGGCAACCTCCTGGCTGGCCTCACCAACAGGCACAAGGTCTGGGCCTCCACCCTCGACCAGGCCGACGTGGACCTGATGCACCAGCGCATCGCCGAGGGGGCCAAACTCCTTGAGGGTCACGTATTCCAGTTCGACTTCCTCAACGACGACTTCAGCAAGTTGCCCGAGGGGCTACGCCGCATCGTCGAGGACCCGGAGGCGCGTAAGAGGCTGGTGATGTACATCAATCCGCCCTACGTCGAGGGGGATGCTAGGCTGGGGCACGGCAGGTCGGGCGTGCACACCAGCATGATTCACCAGCGCTACCACAAGGAGATGGGTGAGGCCGCCAGAGAGCTCTTCGCCCAGTTCCTCATCCGTATATATGTAGAGATTCCTAAATGTACAATTGGAGATTTTTCAAAGTTGAAAAATCTCCAAGCCCCAAAATTTCAAGAATTCAGAAAAACATATCGAGCGAAGCTCGAAAAAATTTTTCTCGTGCCGGCCGATACCTTCGACCATGTCGCGGGGCGGTTCCCCATCAGCTTCTCCATCTGGAATACGCGGGAAGAGGAGACCTTCCGCGGGATTGTCGCCAGGGTCTACGACCGGAACGGGGAGTACCTCGGTGAGAAAACGGTGGCCAGCTACGACGGCCGGAGGCTCCTGGCCGAGTGGCTCAGCGCGGAGGGCAATGGCGGGCGCATCGCCGAGCCCAAGGGGCGCATGGCCTCGGTGGGGAGCGACTTCCAGAACCAGAGCACCATCTTCATCGAGAACCCGGAGCGACGGCGGAAGCGGGGTGGGAGGCACACCCTAATCGGGCGGGAGAACCTGATTGTCCTGGCGGTGTTCTTCGCCGTCCGCCACTGCATCCCGGCCAGCTGGCTCAACGACCGCGACCAGTTCCTCTGGCCCGACGACGGCTGGCTGGCCGACCCCGAGTTCCAGTCCGACTGCCTGGCCTACACCCTCCTCCACGGCCAGAACCGCATCTCCTCAGCGGAGGGTACGAACCACTGGATACCCTTTCCGGAGGAGAGCGTAAATGCCCGGGAGCGCTACGCCTCGCGCTTCATGCTGGACTTCATCGCCGGGAAGCTGCCCGTAGCAGCGCGGCAAACCGAGAGCGATACCACCGTGTATCCAAGCGGCCAAACCCCGGTTTCGTGGTCGGAGGAGGCCCAGGCCCTGATGGGGGCGGGACTCGCCCTCTGGCGCTACTACCACGCGCAGCCGGATGCCGAGACGAACGCCTCGTACTACGACATACGGCGGCACTTCCAGGGGGTGAACCCGAGGGGGCGGATGAATACACGAAGCGAGGATGGGGAGTACACGTTGCTGGCGGGGGACATCAGGGCGAGACGACTGGCGCTGGGGGAGAAAATCGCGGCGCGGGTGTACCGGTACGGCTTCCTGATGGGCTAGCGCAAAAATGCTACCTTTACGGCGAATTTCACCCGCAGGCCCCCCCACCCGGCGGGTGTAGGCAGCTAACGATACCTTTATATATATGAGTGAGCAGATTTTCTCTGAGATAGTCAAGGCCCAGAACCGCCTCAAGGGCATCACCAAGTACACGCCCCTGATGCGGTCGAAGTCCTTCTCGCAGATGGTGGGGGCGAACGTCTTCCTGAAGCTGGAGAACCTCCAGAACACAGGTTCGTTCAAGATCCGCGGGGCCTACAATAAGATCATGTGCCTGAGCGCCGAGGAGCGGGCCGCCGGGGTGGTGTGCGCCTCGGCCGGCAACCACGCCCAGGGTGTGGCCTACGGGGCCAGCCAGCAGGGGGTCAAGGCCACCGTCTTCATGCCGGTGTTCACCCCGGCCCTGAAGGTCATCGCCACCAAGGGCTACGGGGCCGACGTGCAGCTGGTGGGCGAGAGCTACGACGATGCCTACGCCGCGGCCCTGGACTTCGCCGAGCAGACCAAGGCCACCTACCTGCACGCCTTCAACGACCCGCAGATCATCGCCGGGCAGGGCACCATCGGCCTGGAGATCCTCGACCAGCTGCCGGAGGTCAACGACATCATCGTCCCCATCGGCGGCGGGGGGCTCATCGCCGGGGTGGCCGCGGCCATCAAGAGCATCAACCCCAAGATCCGCATCATCGGCGTGGAGGCGGAGGGCACCCAGTCCATGCAGAAGTCGCTCGAGCAGGGCGAGCTGGTCAACTGGTGCACCCAGCGCACCATCGCCGACGGGATATCGGTGAAGATACCCGGCGACCTGACCTTCGAGCTCACCCGCCAGTTCGTCGACGAGGTCGTGGTGGTCAGCGACGAGGAGATCTCCCTGGCCCTCTACCGCCTCCTCCAGCGCGCCAAGGTGCTGGCCGAGCCCGCCGGGGTGACCCCCATCGCGGCCATGCTCGCCGGGAAGGTCGAGGTGGCCGGACGGAACGTCGCCGGGGTCATCAGCGGGGGGAACATCAACATGGGCATCCTCGAGCAGGTACTCGAGAAGGGCATGATGCAGGAGAAGCTCCGCGTGCGGCTCCAGATCCTCATACCCGACGTGGCCGGCGAGCTCAAGCGCATCATCACCCTCCTGGAGCAGGCCAAGGTCAACATCCACGATATCCTCCACGAACGCACCCTCCACAGCGTGCCCGTGGGGCAGGCGCTCATCATCGTCACCTTCGACACCCGCGACTACAACCAGCTGGACACCATCTGCCGGGAGCTGGAGAAGCAGGGGCTCACCTTCAGCGTCACGGAGTAGATTCCGCGCGGGGGCTACCCGCGAAGGCAAGAGAAGAATGGGGGTTGCGCGCTGCGCAGCCCCCATTCGTTTACCCAAGGGCCCAGGCTAGAAGAAGTACTGCAGGCGGGCCCAGACCTCGTCGTTGTCCCGGTAGCGGGCGAACATGCCCCCGTCCGCCACGAAGAGGTCGTAGCCCGCGGAGAGGTGCAGCTCGTCCAGGAGCTGGTACTTGGCCGAGAAGCGGGAGAAGAGCCCCTTGTCGCCCACGTCGTACTGCGCGTTGAGGCCGAGGTGGAGGGTCTCGCCCAGGAGCTTCTTGCTGACGTTGAGCGTAATCCGGCTCTCCCACCCGCGGCGCATGGCCAGCTTGCTGTCGTAGCCGAAGATGTGGCGGTACATCCCCTGCACGCCGACGAACCACTGGCGGGGCGCGTACCACGAGAGGCCGAGCAGCCCCAGGGCATTGTCCCTCTCCTGCGGCCCGAGGCCGAAGCTCCCGGCCATGGACCGCCGGGGCATGTAGGCCCCCTCGGCCGAGAGGACGGTCTGCCCGATGGGCACGGCCACGCTCCCCCCAAAGGTGTAGAGCCGGGGGTGATGGAGCTGCAGACGTACCCCCTTGGGGCCCAGCCCCACCTGGCGCACGGGCATCTTCTCCCAGCCCCGTATGGCGACCAGCGAGAAGTCCACGCCCGGCAGGTTGAAGCGCGCGCGGAGCGCCAGCTCGCTATCCTTCACGCGGGGCTTGGGCCGCTCGCCCGGCACCACCTCCAGCGGGAGGCCCTTGGTGTCGGGCCGTAGGGCCCAGGGCGAGCGGGGGTCCGTCGGGAGGCGGCCGGCCTGGAAGATGGGGGCCGCGATGAGGTCGAGGGTGAGCCACTGGCGGAAGTAGCTCAGCCGGACGGCGTTGACCCCCTGCCGCACGTCGTCGTAGTCGCGGGTGAGGAACTCGCGCATGTCCGTGGGGCTGAGCTGGTCGAGCACCTGGAGGCCGTCGGCCACGCCCAGGATGATGATCTGCCGCCCGGCCCGCACGCCCCACTGCGGGGCGGTGTAGTCGAGGTAGGCCTCTCGCAGGTTCATCTCGAGGTCCTCACCGTAAAGCGGGTTGTGCTCCAGGTTGGCTATCACCCGGGCGGTCGCCCCGTAGCCCTGGGCGCGGAGGTCGCCCCGCACGCGGGTGTGGGAGGCCATCCAGCGGCCGTCGTTCTGCACCCCCGCGGCGTGGTAGCTATCCACGTTGCCCTTGAGGTGGAGCGAGGGCTCCTGCTCCTGCGCGCGGAGGGGGGCCGCCAGGAGGCAGAACGCCAGCAGCGTACCGAGGGCGAGGGGGCGCGGGCTACGCCCCCCGTTTCTTGCGCTTTCCATGGCTATATCCCCTTCTCTAGGCGTACGACGGTGAAGTAGTCCTCCGGGATGGGGCGGTTGAAGGACATCTTGCTGAAGCGGATGAGGGTCTTGTGCCCGGTCTGCACATTCTCCATAGTCTGCGCCTCGTAGGTCCAGAAGCCGTCAATCTTGACCACCTTGCCGGTGGTGAGCACGCGCTGCAGCTTGTTCTGCTTGTCGTAGAACTTGGCCTGGAGCGGGAGCAGGGTCTCCTTGCCGACCCACACCTCGCGGCGGGCGTAGAGGTGCCCCTTCTCCCTGGGGGTGCACTCCACCACCCAGCAGGGCTGGCCCTGGTACTCCTCCTCGCGCAGGAACTTGTGGGTGTCCTCATCGACGTTGCGCTTGCCCATGTCGTCGTAGGTGAAGTCCGAGCCCATGAAGTAGTCCTTCTTGGACGACGCGCTACTGATGCGGCGGGTCTTGCGCATGGCGGGCAGGTAGAGCCACTTGTCGTCGGCCTTGGCGGGGTCGTCGTAGTCCCAGGTGAGGAAGCCAGTGCCGCGCACATCGCTGGGCGCCAGGAAGTGCATGATGGTCTTGCGGTCCTTGCCGATGTCCATGGAGTAGCTCCTGAGGCTGCGGACGCGCTTACGCCCCCGCTTGTTGACCAGGGTCATCTCCACCTCGGCGGTGCGGGTGTCGCCCATGGGCCTGTCGTGCGCGCGCTGCATGATGGCGCGCCCGTCCTCGGCCCCGGCGCTCAGGCTGGTGAGCAGGGCGCAGAGGCCCAGGATGCTCGTTCTCAAAGTCGCTTTCATAGTCGTAAATCATTTTGGGGTTAAACTTCGCCCCCGTCCGTTTCCGGGCCGAAGAGCTTGAACTTGCGGAGTATGAGCGGGGTGATGAACAGGTCGGCCAGCAGGGCCACCACCAGGCCCGTCACCGAGAGGATGCCCAGGTAGAGCAGGTTGTTGCTCAGGGAGATGGCGAAGGTGCCGAAGTTGGCGCTGATGATGAGGGTGGAGAATATCACCGCCCGCCCGGCGATGCGGAAGGACACGTTCATGGCCTGGGCGTAGCTGCCGTGCTGGAGGAACTGGCGGCGGGCCAGGTTGAGTATCTGCACCGTGTCGTCCACCGATATACCGAGTATCACGGGGATAATCGTGGCCGTAATCATGTCGAGCGGCATGCCCGTGTAGCCCATGATGCCCGCCACGCAGATGGCCGGGGCGAGGTTTGGTATCATGCCCACCAGGCCCACCTTCACGCTCCCGAACACGGCCATGAGGATGAGGGCGATTATCCCCAAGGATAGGAGGAAGGTGGATATCTGCCCGCGGGCTACGTACTGCATCATGGTGATGAACTGGGGGAGCATGCCCACCACCTGCACATCGGCATCGGGGAATATCTCCTGCGCGAAGGTCTGTACCCTGGCCAGCTCGTCCTCGCACACCTGCGAGTCGAAGTCGCTGATCTCCACCATCAGCCGCAGGCGGCGGTAGTCGTAGTCCATCCAGTACTCGGCCTCCGTACCCCCGGCGTTCTCGTAGAGCAGGAGCAGCTGGGCGAGCTCCTCCTCGGTCTGCGGGATGGCGTAGGTGGCCTGGGTGCCGTCGTTGAGGGTCGAGTTGAGGTCCTTGACGATGCGCACGATGGAGTTCGTCCGCATGGTCAGGGCCAGCTCCTTCTCTATGCGCTCGGTCAGCCGGTCGAGCCGCCGGAGGTTCTCGGGCTCCTTGGCCCGGCCGGGCTCGCCGAGGTCCACCAGCAGGTTGTATGTGTAGAGGGAGCCTATCTGGGAGTCGCTGATAGCGAGGATGTCGCGAACGTACTCCACCCGCTCGCCGATGGTGGTCTTGGGGTCGAAGGAGATGCGGACCAGGGTCGCGCCGTAGAGCATGATGGCCAGCAGGGGGAGGCTCACCAGCAGGATGGGCTTGGGGTGTGCCAGCACCCAGCGCGCCAGGGCGGTGAGCCGGCGGTCCCACCACGCGTTGCCCTCGCGGTAGAGGGCTCGGGGCTCGCGGTCGCGCCCGAAGCTCATGAGGGACGGGAAGAGCAGCGCCAGCGATACGAAGGCGAAGCCAATGGCGATGGCGGTGCCGAAGCCGATGAAGCGGAGCGGATCCACGGGGGTGAATATGAAGGTGAGCAGGGCGGCGATGGTGGTCAGGGCCGAGATGAGCACGGGCCAGGCCACCTCCTCCATGGTCTCGACCACGCTCTCACGCCGCCGCCCCGTGGCGTAGAAGCGCTGGCGGAACAGGCTGTAGACGTGGATGTTGTAGGCCAGCGGTATGGCGAAGGCCATGACGATTGGCACGACCATCAGGTTCGGGTCGGGGTGGTAGTCCACCAGGACCACTACCCCGAAGAGGAAGAAGATGCCCCCGATGGAGCAGAGGATGGGCAGGAGCATCCCCCGCAGCGAGCGCGTCACCAGGGCCAGCACCAGCAGGGCCAGCACCACGGAGAGGAGGAAGACCCGCGGCGCCTCCTGGGCGAAGAAGAGGTTCTTCTTGTAGCCCACGTAGGGCAGGCCGGTGCCCAGAGGGTGGAGCGATGCGTACTTCGCCTGCTTGATGATCTCCTCCTGCTTCCCGCCGATGATGTCGTGGAAGGCCTTGCCATCGGGCCCGTAGGCCGGGAAGGGGCTGAGCTTGACGAATATCCAGGCCTCCCGCCCGTCGTCCGAGACCAGCCAGTTGCGCAGCTGGGGGCGCGAGGCGTAGACCCGCCGGATGGAGTCGCCGAAGGCCGGCCGGTCCGCAATCTCGTCCGGCACCAAGGGCCCTATGACCACCACGCCCTCCTCGTTGCGCATGAAGTCCATGTGCGTGAGGGAGAGCACCCGCTCCGCGTACATGAGCGAGTCCTCCAGCTCCTGGCTCAGCTCGCGGATGAGGCGGAGGTTCTCCGGCCGGTAGACATCGTCGCAGCGCACCAGCACCCCGGCGAAGATGTCGTTGCCGAAGATGTCGTTGAACTCCTCGGTGCGCACTATCATGGGGTCGTCCTCCACGAAGTAGTTCGTGAAGTCCGCATCGGCCTTCACCTGCCGGGCGAGGTAGGCCGACACGGCGAGCACCCCCACGAAGAGCAGGATGGCCAGCCAGCGGTAGCGCATCACCGCCCGCGCCCAGGATTCGAAGAAACGGTTCATACTCAGTTTTGCCATCGCGTTACGATTTTAGTTAGAAATTACCTTGCCATGCGGGGAGGAATCCCATAGTGAACAAAATGCGATTTTGTTCAAAAAAAGAGCGGAAGGCTTTGGTCTGCCTTCCGCTCTGAATATCTGCTGCCCTTGCGAGCTCTACGTACGCCCTGTATCGCACCATTGCCTATCGATTTTGCTCCTTCATTCGGCCGGTATTGATGCCGCAAATATAGAACTATTCTTCGTAATATGCAAACCCGGGTGGCAAAGCGCCGAGCAGCACGGTGTGTAAAATGGGTGTAGCCCAGGCCGGACATTTAAACAACATTGGGGCGAACTACGTTGAGGTGTAGGGAGATAGAGTGAAACCAGCCCCGGGCTGCTTTTACCCCGGGCCTTAAAATTTTTCCATCATGAGCATAGATATCAACGCGCTGGACGCATCGGCCTTCGGGCGGATGGAGAAGGGGGAATACCGGGATTTCGAGGGGCTGCTCGAGCAGCATATCGGCCTCACGCTGGAGCGGCAACGGGCGCTCTACGAGCTGGTCGGGGAGGAGGACTGGGGGATTGACATGAGCACGGGCCTGCTGAGCTTCGGGGAGGCGAGCTACACCTTCCAGCTCATCGGCTCGCTCTCCTTCGAGGACAACTCCTGGATGTGGGGCTGGGCGAACGCGCAGAGCAATATCCCCGAGAACCTGCTGCGGCACTCCCATGCGCTCCGGGAGATTGGCCAGCAGAAGGGCATGGAGGAGCTCGCCGAGGGCTACCTCGAGGTTGGGGAGGGCTTCGACCACCTGGTGGGCATTATCGCTGCGGGCGCGCTCGGCGCGAAGGCCTACTACTCGGGCAACTACGGGGACGGCGCGCTGGTGATGACCCTCGGGGACGATGCGCCCATTGCGCCCGTGGACCTCGACGACCTCAGCCCGGTGCTGACGTACTTCCCGGAACTGATCAGTAGCCTGACCTTCAACCACCGTGAGGTGTTCCGGAACTACCTGATTGACCGTGGGTGCCTGCTACGGGTGGACGGGGAGAGCGTGGCGGGCTACCGGAACGGGAGCATCGTGTACGGCAGCTTCGACGGGGAGGGGCGGCTGCTGGAGCTGAAGGGGAAGCTCGCGCCCGCCGGGTAGCCACGCGTCCAGCCCCGGCGCATTGCGGTGTGCTAGTCGGCCAGGGTGACGACCATCTCGCAGGCCCGGCAGTCGAACGTGAGCCGCAGCACCCCCCCGTCGTGGTGGAGGAAGAGGGGGGAGGCCGCCGTGGCATCACCCCGGCGTGGGCAGAGGTCCATCTCGTGGCGTAGGCAGTAGCGGGTGCGCATGAGCTCGCCGTGGCGCATGTCGTGGGTGCGGAGGGGGAGGCGGGCGAGGTCCAAGCCACAGGCGGCGTAGAAGCGGGCGGCGAGCTCGTTGGTGACGTTGAGGCGGTAGTCCGGGGGTGTGGCCGTTGGCATGTAGTCGCTCAATGGCACGGGGCGGAGGGCTTTGGCTAGCCCCCGTGTGGCCCGCGCTTGGCGGGATGAGAGCCAGGCATCCACCGCCTTCCGGCGCAGGGTATTCATCGCCGAGATGGGCAGAAAGGGCACTCCCCCACCCTCGACGCTGACGGAGACCACCCGCACACGTGGGTCTGAGCTCCTGGCCAGCTGGCGCTCCCAGGTCTGCCGGGCCCGGTTCTCATCCCGGGCCTGCTCCACTTCGGCGTCCAGCGGCTGCACAATCGGCTCGCCGATGCCGTCATCCACCTTCAGCACCCAACCACCGTCGTCCGCCCGGAGCAAGCGCATGCGGAGGGGGTAGTAGCGCCGCGGGGGGCAAGCCTCCAGCTGGCGGTTGAACTCGGTGGAGGAGTTGCGGTAGAGGGTGTCGCCGGGGGCGATGCCGTGGACGGGCCTGAGGGTGTAGACCCGGTCCTGCTCCACCCTATTGGCGCGGAAGCCGACCAGCCCCCCGGGCGTGACGGCGCATAGGCCGTCGCCGTTGGCCAGGGGCACGGCACCATCGCGGAGCTCCAACCCTATGCAGAGGCCTTCGACGCTGCGCACGGTGGCGAGTGCCTCCCCGACGGCCTTCGGGGTGATGGTCGAGGCCATGCGGGGCGCGCGTCCATGGGCGAAGTACCCGTCCTGCTGGCGGGCGAAGGTGAGCTGCGGATGCGGGGTAAATCCATGCTCCACAGCACCGTCGGAGGCTCGCTCCCAGTCGGCGTGCCGGGCCATGAGGGCATCCAGCTGCTGGCGGTAGTGGGCGGTGATGTTCTGCACGTAGGCCGCGTCCTTGAGCCGCCCCTCTATCTTGAGCGAGCCCACGCCCGCCTCGATGAGCGCCTCCAGGTTGCGGGTCTGGTTCAGGTCCTTGAGGGAGAGCAGATGCCCATCGCGGGCCATCACCCGCCCCTCGGCGTCGCGCAGGGTGTAGGGTAGGCGGCAGGGCTGCGCGCACGCGCCGCGGTTGGCCGACCGCCCGCCCAGCACCTCGCTGAGGTAGCATTGCCCGGAGTAGCAGACGCACAGCGCGCCGTGGACGAAGGCCTCCAGCTGGAGATTGGTGCCCCGGGCGAGGTGGCCGATTTCGGCCAGCGACAGCTCGCGGGCGAGGATGGCACGGGTGAAGCCCACGGCCTCGAGGAACTGGAGCTTGCCGAGGGTGCGGTTGTCCATCTGGGTGGAGGCGTGGAGGGGGAGCGGGGGGAGGTCCATCCCGGCCCAGGCCATGTCCTGCACGATGAGGGCATCGACCCCGGCGTGGTACAGGTCCCAGGCGCAGCGCTGGGCCTCGGCTATCTCCCCGTCGAGGAGGAGGGTGTTGAGCGTGGCGTAGACCCTCGCGCCGAAGGTGTGCGCATGGGCGGCCAGACGCTCGATGTCGGCGATGGGGTTGCCGGCCTTCTGCCTCGCGCCGAAGCGCGGCGGGCCAATGTAGACAGCATCCGCCCCCGCATCAATGGCCAGCCGGCCGATGTCGGCGGTGGGGGCGGGGGCGAGGAGTTCTACTCTCATGCATCAGGGGGCGTAGCAGACCCTCCACCACGGACAGGCCTCAGCCCACGGAGAGCCGGGCTACTTGGCGCACTTGAGCTCCTTGAGCTGGTACTCGGCCGCCTCCTTGAACTGCCCGTTGGCGGCCTTCCTGTAGGCCTCGCACGCGGCGGGCTTGTCGCCCTTGGCCTGCAGCGCCTGGGCCTGGAGGTAGTATATCTGGGTCTTGTCCTGCGGCTGGGCGTACTGCAGCGCCTTCTCGGCGTTGGCGATGGCCTGGTCGTAATCCTTCTTCTTATGGTGAATCTCCGAGAGCTTGAGGTAGGCCACGGCATCCCGCTCGTCCATCCGGATTATCTGCCCGAAGAGGGCGATGGCCTCATCGAGCTTCCCCTGCTCCTCGATAGCGAAGGCCTTCTTCTTGAGGTGGTTGGTGTACATGGTGCGCATCTCCTGCTCGCGGCTCACGCTGCTGAACTCCTTGGCCTTGGCGATACCCTGCTCGAGGGTGGCGAGCATCCTGGCCTCGTCGTTCTGCTCCTCGTAGCACTTGGCCTTGAGGATGTACACGGGCATGTACTTCGGGTTGACCGCCAGGGTGGAGTCCAGCTTGGCGTGCGCCTCGCCGTACTTCTTCTCCTTCATGAGCTTCTTGGCCCACTCGAAGTAGATGCGGAGCACTATCCCGTCGAAGGTCTTGATGGATTTCTTGTCCTTGGTCCTGGCCCGCCCCACGTTGAGCTGGGCGATGGCCTCGCTGTACCGCTCCTTCTCGTAGAGGAGCTTGGCGTGGTTGTGGTAGGCCTTGGGCAGCAACTTCTGGGCCCGCTCCTCGAGCTCCTTGGCCTCCGCGGTCTTCAGGCCCCGGGCCATGGTGACGCACCTCTGGAGCTGGTCTATGGCCTTCTGGGGCTGCTGCTTGAGGCCCTTGCTGGCCTGGTTGTAGAGCTCGACGGCCTCCTTCATGGACTGGGCCCACGCCGGGGTGGTGGCCACGAGCAGGGCCAGTATCAGGGTCGGGAGAAGAACAAGCTGCTTCCTCATCATGCTAATCGGGGATTTTACTATTGGTAAGAATAACTAGGCCGGTGGGGTGGCGGCTGGGCGGGGCAAAGGTACAACATTTCAGGGACATTGCGCGTCGCCCTCATCTCCTGGCCCTGAAGAACTCCTCCATGAGCCCGGCGCAGCGCTCGGCCATGATGCCCGCAGTGACCGCGGTGCGGGGGTGTAGCAGCCCCGGCTGGAAGATGGAGTAGCCCCGCTTGGGGTCCTTCGCCCCGTAGACCAGCCGGTGGAGATGCGCCCAGTGGAGGGCCGCGGCGCACATGGGGCAGGGCTCAATGGTCACGTAGAGCGTTGCGTTGTGCAGGAACTTGGCGCCCAGCGCGTTGGTCGCCGCGGTGATGGCCAGCATCTCCGCGTGGGCCGTGGGGTCATGGAGGGCCTCCACGAGGTTGTGCGCGCGGGCAAGGATGCGACCCCGCGAAACCACGACAGCCCCGATGGGGACCTCCTGGGCCTCAAAGGCGGCCTGCGCCTCCTGGAGGGCCAGCCTCATGAAGCGAATATCATCCTGCGGGCATGCGAGCATAGGCGGTCAAGATATTGGGTACAGACCAAAGAGAATAGGACCTATCGCGCTGCGATACAAGGGCATAGGGCAAGTCGCCATCCGCCCCTGGCCCCGTCCACTCCCCACGGCCGGGGCAAATATAGAACGTTTTCGGGTAACATTTGGCCCGCCAAGCTGTTTGAACTGTCGGGAGCGCCCGCCAAGCGGCTCGCTCCGTATAACCAATATAAGGAAAGGATTATGGTACATAAACTCCCAGAACTACCCTACGCGCTGGATGCGCTGAACCCGCATATTTCAAAGCAAACCCTTGAGTTTCACCACGGCAAGCACCACCTGGCCTACATCAACAACCTCAACGGGCTGATAGAGGGCACGCAGTTCGAGAACGCCGAGCTCATCGACATCGTGCGCGAGGCCGAGGGCGGCATCTTCAACAACGCGGCCCAGGCCTGGAACCACAGCTTCTACTTCGAAGCCTTCTCGCCGAACGCGAAGGCCGCCCCGGAGGGGGCCCTGCTCCAGGCCATGGAGGCGAGCTTCGGCAGCTTCGAGGGCTTCAAGGAGGCCTTCACCAAGGCCGCCGCAACGCAGTTCGGCAGCGGCTGGGCGTGGCTGAGCCTCGACGGCGAGAAGCAGCTCAAGATAACCCAGGAGCTGAACGCCGGCAACCCGCTCAAGACGGGCCTCAAGCCCCTGCTCACCTGCGACGTGTGGGAGCACGCCTACTACCTCGACTACCAGAACCGCCGCCCGGACTACCTGAAGGCCTTCTGGCCGCTGGTGAACTGGGAGCTGATAGAGGAGCGCTACAAGGCCGCCATGGCCGGGTAGACCGCCCGCTACAAAACCGCTGGCCCGGGGCGAAAATCCCGAGCGCGGCGACAGAAATACAGGGCCGACACGGTCGACCCCACCAGAGAGCCCGGCACGCGCCGGGCTCTCTCTTTTGCCCCGAGCCGCCGGGCGGGCAAGCATCCGTGCCGATGGATGTATGCCCAGATTCCGCGCATTTTCCTACCTTCGCGTACCCGTTGAGGTGGGTGCACCCGGCTGGCGCTGGGTAGCCGATATTTGAAATAATGCGGAGACAAGCCATGGTAAAAATCCCGGAGCCTGCGCTCGAACGTGAGCGGCAGATAGCCGATAGTTCGTTCTACCACCCCATGCACGCGGCATCGTGGGGTGCACTCGAGGAGAAGATAAACTCCGCCACGCGGCACGACGTGCTACGGGCGCTGGGGCATGCCGGCAACACGACCATAGACGAGTTCGCCGCGCTCATCTCCCCCGCCGCCGAGCCGCTCGTAGAGCAGATGGCCCAGGTGGCCTACACGCTCACCCGGAGGCGCTTCGGCAAGGCCATGTCGCTCTACGTGCCCCTCTACCTCTCGAATGCCTGCTCCAACTCCTGCGTGTACTGCGGCTACAGCCACCAGAACAAGCTGCTGCGCAAGACCCTCAACGACGAGGAGATACTCGAGGAGGCCCGGGCCATCCGCGCGCTGGGCTTCGAGCACATCCTCCTCCTGACGGGCGAGCACCCCAAGGAGTGCGGCTTCGAGTACCTCAAGCACGCCATCGAGCTCCTGCAGCCCATCTTCCCCCAGATATCCGTAGAGGTGCAGCCCATGAGCTCATGGGAGTATGAGGAGCTGGCCAAGGTCGGCCTGCACGCCGTGTACGTGTACCAGGAGACCTTCAACGAGGCGCGCTACCCCGTCTACCACCCCGCCGGGCGGAAGCGCGACTACCGCTGGCGGCTCGAGACCCCCGACCGGGTGGCCGCCGCGGGCATACACAAGGTGGGCATCGGCGCGCTGCTGGGCCTGGAGAACTGGCGCATGGAGTCCCTGGCCGTGGCCATGCACATCCGCTTCCTCCAGCAGCGCTACTGGAAAACCCGCTACAGCATCTCCTTCCCCCGCCTACGCCCCCACGTGGGCAGCTTCGAGCCGCAGTTCGACGTGACGGACAAGAACCTGGTGCAGATCATCCTGGCCTACCGCATCTTCGACGAGAACGTGGAGATGTCCCTGACCACCCGCGAGTCGGCCTTCTTCCGCGACAACATGTTCCCCCTGGGCATCACCGCCCTCTCGGCGGGCTCCCACACCGAGCCGGGGGGCTACGCGAAGGAGAACAAGGAGCTGGAGCAATTCGAGATATCGGACTCCCGCTCGCCCGAGGAGATCGCCACCATGCTGCGGCGCAGGGGCTACGAGTCGGTGTGGAAGGACTGGGACCAGATGCTGCAGTAGGCATGCACCCCTCCGAACGCTTCGCCCGGACCCTCGGCCTGGGGGACATTGGCCCAGCGGATGTAGAACGCCTGCAATCCGCCCGCGTCCTGGCCGTGGGGGCTGGCGGGCTGGGCTCGGCCGCGCTGCCGCTACTCTGCGCCCAGGGGATACGCTCCCTGACGCTCTACGAGGACGACACGGTGAGCTGGAGCAACCTCCCCCGCCAGCTCATGTACGGGCCAAAGGACGTGGGCCACACCAAGCTCGACCTGGCCGGCGCGCACCTCAAGCACCTACACCCCGACCTGCACCTCGACCTACGGCGTGCGCGCTTCGGCGACCCTCAGCACCCCACCCCGCCCGAGCATTTCGACGTGGCGCTGGACTGCACGGACAACTTCGCCACCCGCTTCGCCCTCGACCGCTACGCCCAGCAGCAGGGCATACCGCTGGTCTACGGGGCCGTGCACGACTACACGGGGCTGGTCACCCTCCTGCATGGGAAGGCCGGACTAACGCTGGGCGACCTCCTCCCCGAGCCGAAGGATGAGGTGCCGCTGGCCGGGGGGGTCTTCCCGCCGCTGGTGCAGACCATCGGGGCATTCATGGCGAGCGAGGCCATCAAGCTGCTGCTCGGCCGCGCTGACACCCTCGACGGCAAGCTCCTGCACTTCGACGTGAGGGACTACACGAGCCGGGTGCTGACCATCGGCTGATACCTAGTCCCGCGACGACTTCCTACCAGCCTCCACCTCCCGCTGGAATTTCTCGAAATCAGAATCTATGCGTTGCCGGGGGTTGAAGAGGTCATACTCCGCGTGGGCCTTCCGCACCGCCTCCTCGTGCGAGATACTCCCCCTGTCCGGCAGCACCTGGTAGCGACGGAAGCGGATGAACTCGTCGACGGCCTCGGCGAACTGCCCCATGGTGAAGCTGTTCTCCCGCTCGATCAGGTCCTCAATGTAATCGAAAAAGCCCGACACGGAGCGTTCCAGACGGCGTATCTCATCCACGCTGAGGTAGTTCTTCGCGATGCTCACGTCCGACCTGAGTATCCGCCCATCCGGCGCGTTCTTCCACGTCTGCAGCCCCATGTGCTCCCGGGTATGGTCGGCGTGCGAGTAGACGATTTCCGCGGCCGTCTTCCCCATAATGGCGTAGTGAAAACGGTTCTGCACCATGGCGAAGAAATGCCTCGCCTGCTGGCTCGCGGAGTCATAATCGGTGCTACACTCCGCGAATATATCGGTGATCTGCAACCAGATACGCCGCTCGCTCGCCCGGATGGAGCGCACCCTGTCGAGCAGCTCACGGAAGTAATCCTGCCCGAATGTCGCCGTGCCCTGCTTGAGGCGCTCATCATCCATGGCGAAACCCTTGATGATGTACTCCCGCAGCACCCCCGTAGCCCACTGCCGGAAGTGCGTCGCCCGGCGCGAATTCACCCTATAGCCCACCGAGATGATGGCGTCGAGGTTGTAGAACTTCGTCTGGCTCACCTGCTTCCTTCCAGCCATAGCCCCATGCTGACTGGTTGTTTCCAAAATGGAAACAACCACTTCCTCAAGCAGCTCACCCTCCTGAAATATATTCTTTAGATGCTTGCTTATCGCCGCTTTCTGCACCCCAAACAGCTCCCCCATAGCCTTCTGCGTCAGCCATATCGTCTCGTCCTTCACCGTGGCCTGCACCGTGCCCTCCCCCTCGGGCATGTTGTACAGGATGAATTGCATAGCCCTATCCATACACCTATCCGATTACGTGTAGGGCAAAGGTACGGAGAATTGGGCATACGCACACTTTCCCCCCCTTTGCCTACCTTTGCCCCACGGTATCACCATCACCCCAAAGCATCACCCCATGCCCGAGACCAAGCGACTCCTGCTGCTCACCTACTACTGGCCCCCGGCCGCCGGGGCGGGCGTGCAGCGCTGGCTCAAGATGGTCAAGTACCTCACCGACCTGGGATGGCAATGCACCATCTACTGCCCCTCCAACGCCCCCTACGCCCAGCGGGATGAGTCCCTCGCCCGCGACCTACCCCCGGGCGTGCGCACCATCGGCACACACGCGCTGGATGCCGGCCACCTCCTGGCCCAGAGCGGGATTGGCGGCCGGAAGGGAGGCCACGCCCCCGTGGACAGCGGCTCGGTCAAGTCCCAGCGGGGCGTGGTGAAGTGGCTGCGCGCCAACCTCTTCATCCCCGATGCCAAGATGCTCTGGATTGCCCCCTCGGCCCGCTACCTCCGCCGCTGGCTCATGGACAACCCGCAGGACCTCCTCATATCCACCGGCCCGCCCCACACCATGCACCTCATCGCCCGCCGCCTCAAGCGCAGCACCGGCATACCCTGGCTGGCCGACTTCCGCGACCCCTGGGTCAACATCGACTACATGCACCACCTCCCCCTCACCGCGTGGGCGAGGCGCGCACACGAACGTCAGGAACGCTCCGTGCTGCTGGAGGCCGATGCCGTCACCGTGGTAACCCCCGGCTGGCTGGCCGACTACCAGGCCATACGCCCCCACGGTATCCACCTCGTACCCAACGGATACGACCCGGCCGACTTCGAGCACCTGCTCCCCTACCGCCCCACCCTACCCCTCACCCTCCTGCACATCGGCCAGCTGAACGCCGACAGGAACCCCCACACCCTCTGGGAGGCGCTAGCCCTCCTCCACGCGCAGGGGCGCATATCCACCGAGCTCCTCCGGGTCAGGCTCATCGGCGCGGTCGACGAGAGCATAAAGCGCGAAGCGGAGCAGCGGGGCATCGCCGCCTACCTGGACCACCAGCCCCCCCTACCCCACAGCGCCGTGCCCCAGGAGCTGAGGAGCTCGGGCGCGCTGCTCCTGGCCATCAACGACACGCCCACGGCCAAATCCATCCTCACCGGCAAGGTCTACGAGTACCTGGCGGCCGGTCGGCCCATCATCTGCCTCGGGCCGAAGGACGGGAGCGCCGCCCACCTACTGGAGGAAACCCGCTCCGGCCACACCTTCGGCCGGGACGATGCGCAGCGGCTCGCGCAGCACCTCCTCGACCTCCTAGCCCAGCTACGGGGGGGCAGGCTCGAGGTGGAGCAAAGGGGCGTGGAGCTGTACTCCCGCGCGAGCCAGGCCGCCGATATCGCCACCATCGCCAGCGCCATATCCGCTACGGATGCACGCTAGCGAATGGCACGAACCCGAAGACCATCGACGGCCTACCTGGCCAGCAGGGCGCGGAGACGGTGAAAGGTCCGCTGCAGCACCATCAGCGAGGCGATGATGAAGAGCATACCCAGGAGGGCCACCCAGGTGGGGTGCTCGTCGGGCATCATGATCCACGCGAGGATGGCACCCACCAGGGGGATGAGGAACTTCCACATGTTGAGGGTGGAGACCTCCACGTCGGGGCGCTGTAGCAGGTTGAACCACAGGCTGAAGCCCCCGGCCGAGATGGTGCATAGGATGGCCAGCGAGACGTAGAACGGGGTCGCGGTGGGCAGGGGGTGTATGCCCTCCACCGCCCAGCCCACCAGCAGCAGGGCAAGGCCGCCGAAGATGAGCGAGAGGGAGCTGATGACCGTGGAGGGGGTGTGCGTAGATTCGCGCTTCACCCAGATGTCGCCGAAGGCCGTGATGAGGTTGTTGGTCAGCGATAGGAGGATGCCGAGGACGGCCCACTCCCCCACCGCGCCGAGGTCCCTCCGCCCGAGGGTCAGGACGATGACCCCCAGCGCGCCACCGATGAGGGCAACAATCTTGCGGGGGGTGAGCCTATCATCGGGCTGCATGAAGTGGGCCACCAGGGCGATGATGATAGGGCCCGCACCACCGAGGATGGCGGCCATGGCGGCGGGGATGAACATGAGGCTCATGTAGAAGCAGGCGTACTTCATGCCAATCTGGAAGACCCCGAGGGTGAGCATCTGCCCCGGGCGATGGGTGAGATGCCGAAGGAAGCTACGGGGCGACGTAGCCCCAGTGCCCCGGTAGGCGAGCGGGAGGATGAGCAGCCCGGCGATGGTGAAGCGTATGCCCGCGAACTGGAGCGGCGGGAGGTACTGCACCCCAATCTTGATGAAGACGAATGCCCCGGACCAGAGCACGCAGGCGACAATGGCACCAACGGCCGGGAGGCGAAGGAAGTTCCGTAGGCTCTGCATGGCCGCTAGCTATCCCAGGGGGTGTATGGCGCGCCCGCATCTGGCTGCCACCCGCGGTAGCGCTGCAGGACGGTGTCCAGGAGCTGGTGGAGGCGGGCGGGCTCCCGCTCGGTCAGGAGCTGGAGGCGCAGCTCCTTGAAGTGGGGCAAGCCCTTGAAGTAGCAGGCCAGGTGGCGACGTATCTCAAATATGCCGCGCAGCTCGCCCTTCGCGGCGACGGAGAGCTCGAGATGCTCGTGGGCCACAGCAACCCGCTCCTCGATGGGGAGCGGGGTGGGCTGCTCGCCCGTCAGGAGGAAGTGCTTGATGTCCCGGAATATCCACGGCATACCGTAGGAGGCGCGCCCAATCATGACCCCGTCCACCCGATGCACGTGGAAGGCTCGGTGGGCATCCTCCGGGCTGCGGATGTCGCCGTTGCCTATGATGGGGATGCGCATGCGGGGGTTGGCCCGCACCCGGGCGATGGGTCCCCAGTCGGCCTGGCCGGTGTAGAGCTGGGCCCGGGTCCGTCCGTGGATGGTCAGCGCGGCAATTCCGGCATCCTGCAGCTGCCCGGCCAGCTCCTCAATGATGATGGAGTTCGCGTCCCACCCGAGGCGCGTCTTGACGGTGACGGGGCGCGAGACCTCGGCCACCACCGCCCGGACCATCTGAAGCATCAGGGGCACATTCCGCAGCATGCCCGCCCCGGCGCCGCGCCCGGCAATCTTCTTGACGGGGCAACCGAAGTTGAGGTCGATGTAGTTCGGCGCGGCCGCATCGGCCAGCTTCGCCGCCGCCACCATGCTCTCGAGGTGCTGCCCGTAAATCTGTATGCCCACGGGCCTCTCCTCCTCGAGCACCCGCAGCTTGGCCAAGGAGGCGGGCACGCCCCGCGCGAGCGCATCGGAATTGACGAACTCAGTGCACACCACATCCGCGCCGAACTCCTTGCAGAGCCGACGGAAGGAGACATCGGTGACATCCTCCATCGGGGCCAGGAACAGGGGGTACTGCCCCGGCGCGAGGAATGGAAGGTTCGTCACCGGCTGCTGCGCAGCGCACATGGGGTCTGTGGCCATTGTCCCGCAGTGGTATAAGCTGGCAATTAGAAGATACGGGGGATATTGGGCTCCTGCTGGTGGGTACGGTTGTGGACAAGTAGGGCATCCTCGCCGAGGTACTGGCTGAGGAGGGCCCAGAAGGCAGGCCCATGGTCGAGGTGCGTGAGGTGGGCCAGCTCGTGGAGGACGGTGTAGCGCAAGGCCTCCGGGCTGCAGAGGGCGAGGTAGAGCGAGAAGTTGAGGTTGCCCTTGGAGGAGCACGAGCCCCATCGGGACTCCATGTCCTTTATGCGCACATGGCCGTAGCGCTGCTCTAGGCCCAGCCGCCGGGCCTCCTGCTCCACGAGCGGTGGGATAATCCGGCCGGCCTCGTAGCGGGCCACGGACTTCAGCACCCTGAAGGCGTAGCGCTGCACGGGGTACGAATTGATGGGAAGACCCACGGGAACGAAGATGCACACCCCGCCGTGGGTCTGCGTCGTCTCGAGAAGCGTACCCTGGCTGGGGCGAAAGCGAAGGATCGTGGAGTGAACGCGATGCCCGTCGAGCAGGGGGTTGGCAATCGGGTTTTCGACTATACGCTTAGCCTGCAGGTAGAGGTCCGTTTTCTCGACGAACTCCCTGACCTTCTCAATCTTAGCTCCGTACGGATACGTAACGGTCAGAGGTGAGAAGATGGAGCGCGTGAGCCGTATGCCCGAGACCCTCCGCTTGGCGATGAGCTCTATGTCCACCCCGCCCCATTCTGCCATCTCACGGTGGGCCATAGTGCCGATCTGCTCGCTCATACTGCACGGGGGTTAGGGGGACGAGAAGAGCAGATGCTCAGGTAGGTTTGCGCACGGCTACTGCTGGAGTATCCAGGCGTTGGGGTATTTGGTACGAACCCGGGAAAGCGCCCGTACCGCCTCACCCCGGCTGGGGAAAGAGCCAACGACCACAGCATGCATACCATCTGGACGGATAAGCTGCTGGGCATTAAAGCCCTCGCTGACCAGGTTCTCCATGTGCTTCTCTGCGTACTCCACATTCTGGAAGCTCCCGAAGATGATGTGGTAGATGTTGGTGCTTGACGGGCTGGGGTACTTCTCCACCTGGCCATACTGCTCATCAGCCCCCTGCCCCTCCTGGCCGTACTCCTCGGTCTGCGCATAGTCCTCCTGCGCCGTCTGAGGCTGGGGGCGGGGCGCAGGCTCGGGCTGGCTCGGCGGAGTGGGCTGGAGCTGGGGTTCTGACCCGGGGTCGAGCTGGTTGGCCTGCCGATTGTACTCCTGCTCCATCTCCGACACCTCTGCCGGCTCAGCCTGGGTTTGGGCCTGACCAGTGGCTTGCTGCGCATCGGGCTGCCCATTGCCAGTGGATACGACTTCCTTCTGGCCTAGTGTCAGAGCCAGAAGACCATCCTGCGAGAATATCTTGTGGAAGTAGAAGTAGTCGGCAATACCGTAGCCGGCACCAAGCAGCAGCAGGACGAGAATGACAACCAGGACTGCACGCCCCCCCCCGCCGGAGCTGGTCTTCTCACCCTGGGCTGCGGCCTTCTTCTGGGGTTTATGCCTCTGCGGGGCGGGCTTGCCCTTGCCCTTAGGGGGCTGGGGCGCAGGCTTCTGCGGGGTTGCGGCCTCGGGTGTCTGGCCGGGTTTCGTGGCCGGGGTCGGGGTGGACGGCGTTGCGGGAGGGGGAGTTGCCGTCTGGCCCGGCGTTGGAGCCTTGGTCACGGGGGGCGCTGGGGGCGCAGCCGCCGGGGTGGGCTTTGGGGCTGGAGCCTCCGGCTTCGTGGCCGGGGGCGTAGCCGCCGGGGCGGGACTGGGAGCCGGCGCCTCGGTCTTGGTGACGGGGGGTGTCGCCGGGGCGGGCTGGGGAGCTGGCGTGGTGGCGGACACGGAGGCATCCGGATGGAATAGGATGGCCCCGGCGCTGTCTATCTTCAGCAGGCCAAGCTTCGGAATGGGACACTGCCCCCGCGTCTTCAGCTCATTCTGCACGTAGGCCACCAGGGCCTTCACCTTCTCCTTGGCCTGCTCCGGGCCCAGCGCCTGCTTCTGGGCTATGGCATTCTGCAGGACCTTATCGTCGTACTTGAGGAAGGGGCTGAATACAACATTGTCCACCTGGAAACTGCCATTGTTTTCCTTCACCAGGAAGGCGCCTATCCCGGGCAGAATGAGGCGCGCATTGTTGGCCAGTAAGCTGGCAATAAAAGAAAGATCCATCCTTAGAGAAAGTGCTTTAGCATGAACTGTCAAGTGCAAAGGTAGTATTTTTTTGGTATCTTCCGCACTTCGCAGCTGAATAATATTACGACCGACCCCTAAAGAGTGACCAGTCGACAGGAGGGCTACACGTACATTGCTGTCCAGATGGGGAATTGCGTTCACCAAAAGAAAAAAGCCCCAGAGGGGCAAAAGCTCTCGGGGGCGAAATTCACATGGCGAAGGGAGGGCGTACGGTGGGGGTAAGCGTGCATACGAGTGGCCAGAAGGCCACACCACGAGCCCCAACGCTTCGTGGGGGCGGGAATAGAGCCAGGTAAGCCCCGCGGATTACCCGGAAAACGCGCCTAGGTCTTGAGCACCGGGGGTTTGCTCAGGTAAACGAAGCGCCGCCTGACCGATACCCCGTTGCTCCACACCTCCTTCTTACAGGTTCTGAGTGCCTTTACAAAATCCTTGGCCTCCTCCCGCTGCACCCCTGTCTTGCTACGAACAAGCGCCTCGGTGTTGTAGATGTAATGGTCAATCAGACGATATAGCTGCTCATTGCTCGTATTCAGGGTCATACTCCTATCCCCGATTTCGTAGCTCCCCTCGGAGTAGTGCGTTTCGTAGGTCACTACCAGCTCATTGCGCTGCGCCGCCACTAGGGAGTAAAAAAATGAGACTGCCGTTCCCGGCAGGTACTCACCGCCCTCCAGCAGCTGGGTGATGAAGAGCACCTGCCCACCCCGTAGAAAATTCCACACCTGCGGGGTGCTCATCATGGTGCGCAGCACCATGAGGGCCCTATCGTCGCTGGGCGAGTAGATGCCGCCGCCCGGCCCGAGGAACTCCACCCCCTTCAGCTCCCAGCGGTTCTCCAGCCGGTCCTTGTAGCCGTCGTCCTTCACCTTCTTCTTGCAAGATATCCCCCCGAGGCTCAGGAGCAAAACGGCCACGCACAGGGGTATAGCCGACCTCCGGCAGACGCAAATCGACAGTAGTTTAACCATACTTCTCATCGTGTAGATGCGGCGGCCGAACGGCCAAATCCGCCGGGGCAAATGTAGGCTTTTTCTCGCATTTCTTGGCTAGAACGATTATAATTTCATCAAGCTGGCCAGCGGCGAAGCGGCATTCCGAATATATGGTTATATTCGCGTCGCGATCTTACTGCTATGGGTTCGCGCAGGAAAAAACTTCAGGATTATGGCTAGAGAAGGCACCGTGGAACAAAACGGGGGGCGCCGCGGGGCGCTGGTGCGCGTGTTTTCCTTCTACTACGAGGGATTCCGGGGCATGACCGTGGGGCGTACCCTGTGGCTGCTCATCCTCCTCAAGCTGGCCATCATGTTCCTGGTGCTGAAGGTCTTCTTCTTCCCGAACTTCCTGAATACGAACTTCTCGACGGACGCAGAGCGGTCAGACCATGTACTCAAGGAGCTAACCAAACAAAACAAGTGATGGTACTGACGATACAAGGAGTTGACATGTCCCTGGTGGACTGGTCGCGCGCGCAGTTCGCGCTGACGGCCATCTACCACTGGCTATTCGTCCCGCTGACCCTGGGCATCACCTTCATCATCGCCTTCATGGAGACGCTCTACGTGCGCACCGGCGACGAGAGCTGGAAGGTGGCCACCAAGTTCTGGATGAGGATATTCGGGGTGAACTTCGCCATCGGCGTGGCCACCGGCCTGATCCTGGAGTTCGAGTTCGGGACCAACTGGAGCAACTACTCCTGGTTCGTGGGCGACATCTTCGGCGCGCCGCTGGCCATCGAGGGCATCATGGCCTTCTTCATGGAGTCGACCTTCATCGCGGTGATGTTCTTCGGGTGGAACAAGGTCTCCAAGCGCTTCCACCTGCTGGCCTCCTGGCTCACGGCCCTGGGGGCAAACCTCTCCGCGCTCTGGATACTGGTGGCCAACGGGTGGATGCAGTACCCGGTCGGCATGCAATTCAACCCGGACACGGCCCGCAACGAGATGGTGAGCTTCTGGGAGGTGCTCTTCTCGCCGGTGGCCATCAACAAGTTCCTGCACACCACCACGTCGGGCTACGTGCTGGCGGCCATCGTCGTGATCGGCATCAGCGCCTGGTTCCTGCTGCACAAGCGCGAGGAGCTGCTGGCCAAGCGGAGCATCATCATCGCCGGGGTCTTCGGCCTGATCTCCCTGCTGTTCGTGATCTTCACCGGCGACGGCGCGGCCTACGAGGTCGCGCAGAAGCAGCCCATGAAGCTCGCGGCCATGGAGGGCATCTACAACGGGAAGAAGGGGCAGGGCCTGGTGGCCGTGGCCATGCTCACCCCCGGCAAGGAGCCCATGGACGGGAAGGACCCCTTCGTCTTCAACATGGAAATCCCCAAGATGCTCTCCCTGCTGGGCTACCGCGACAGCGAGGCCTTCGTGCCCGGCATCAACGACATCATCAAGGGGGGCTACACCTACGTGAACGAGCACGGCGACAGCATCACCGAGCCATCGGCCGAGGAGAAAATCGCCATCGGCCGCAAGGCCATCAACGCGCTCAAGATGTACACCGAGTCGCGCGAGGCGGGCGACAGCGCCGGCATGGCCAGCTGGCGGCGCGAGCTGGAGGCCAACTTCAAGTACTTCGGCTACGGCTACCTGAACGACCCCAAGAGCCTGGTGCCCAACGTGCCGCTGACCTTCTACTCCTTCCGCATCATGGTGATGCTGGGAGGCCTCTTCCTGCTGTTCTTCATCGTGGTGCTCTACCTGACGCTGAAAAACCGCCTAAAGAGCCGCTGGCTGCTGTACGCCTCCATCGTGATGGTGCCGCTGGTGTACATCTGCTCCGAGGCGGGATGGATCGTGGCCGAAGTGGGCCGCCAGCCCTGGGTTATCCAGGACATCATGCCGACCGTAGCCGCGGTATCACGGATCGACGCGAGCGCGGTGCAGGTGACCTTCTGGATATTCTCGGCGCTCTTCACCCTGCTGCTCATCGCGGAGCTGAGCATCATGTTCAAGCAGATTAAGATTGGCCCTTCGCACGATAATGACTAACACGAGGAAATGATGGATACGACATACATTCTACTGCAGCAGTACTGGTGGTTCCTGGTGTCGGTGCTGGGGGCCCTGCTGGTCTTCCTGCTCTTCGTGCAGGGGGGGCAGACCTTCATCCACACCCTGGGGCGCGACGAGATGGAGCGCACCATGCTGGTCAACGCGCTGGGGCGCAAGTGGGAGTTCACCTTCACGACCCTGGTGACCTTCGGCGGGGCGTTCTTCGCGTCCTTCCCGCTGTTCTACTCCACGAGCTTCGGGGGGGCCTACTGGGTCTGGATGGCCATCCTGCTCTGCTTCGTCATACAGGCGGTATCCTACGAGTACCGCACCAAACCCAAGAACGTGCTGGGTAAGAAGACCTTCGAGGCCTTCCTGCTCATCAACGGCGTGCTCGGGACCGTCCTCCTGGGCACGGCCGTGGGGACCTTCTTCACGGGCTCGGACTTCTTCGTGGGCAAGATGAACCTGACGAACCTGGCCCAGCCGGTGATATCCTACTGGGGCAACCCCTGGCACGGCCTGGAGGCGGTGCTGGACGCGCGGAACGTCATGCTCGGGCTCGCCGTCTGCTTCCTGGCGCGGTGCCTGGGCCTGCTCTACTTCATCAACCTGATAGACCACCAACCCATCGACACCCGGGCCCGGCGGCAGCTGCTCTACAACGCCATCCCCTTCCTGATATTCTTCCTGGCCTTCCTCATCTCCATCCTGCTGAGCAAGGGCTACGCCGTGAACCCCGCCACCGGGGAGGTCTACCTAGAGCAGTACAAGTACTTCCACAACCTGCTGGCCATGCCGGCCGTGCTGGCCCTGCTGCTGGTGGGGGTCGTGATGGTCCTTTGGGGGCTCATCGGCACCATCTTCCTGCAGAAGAAAGGGGGAATCTGGTTCGGCGGGCTGGGCACCTTCCTGACCGTGCTGGCCCTGCTGCTGAACGTGGGCTACAACAACACGGCCTACTACCCCTCGTTCGACCTGCAGAGCTCGCTGACCATCTACAACAGCTCCTCGAGCAAGTTCACCCTCACGGCCATGAGCGTCGTGTCGCTGCTAATCCCCATCGTGCTGGGCTACATATGGTACGCCTGGAAGAAGATGGATGCCAAGAAGATGACCCCCGAGGAGATCGACTCGGAGAAGAAGGACCATGTTGAGGTATACTAAGCTACCAAGGAGGAAAAAGCAATGATAAAGGAGATTCTCTCGCTGCTGATGTGGCCAGCCGTAATCCTGGTGAGCTACCAGCTGAGCACCCGCATGGTGATGCGCTTCGACAGGAAGTACAGGGACAAAATCGAGGAGTAGCCCCCGGCGAAGTGCACCCGACTAGCCATGCGCGCATGTTTGCCGGGATTATGCCTAGACCAATGGAGGTCGCTGCGGACACGCCCCGCGGTGGCCTCCTCCTTTTAGGATGAATGTAGACAGGTCCGACAAATTGGGCGCAGCATGGATATAGAGCCGAAGATTATCACCGTTTCCAGCCACAGTACGGCCATCGGGGAGCTGGTCATTGGGGCCTTCGAAGGCCGGATTTGCCTCCTGAACTACGGCGACGGGCGACGACGCGGAACGACGGACCGACGGGTGATGCGGGGGCTATACGCCTCGATGGTGGAGGGACACGAGCCCATAATCGACGAGGCCAAACGGCAGGTGGACGAGTACCTCGCCGGGGTGAGGCGCGAGTTCTCCCTGCCGCTCCTGATGGTGGGGACGGAGTTCCAGCGAACGGTGTGGTCCGCGCTGCAGGAAATCCCCTACGGCGCGACGGTGAGCTACAGCGAGCTGGCGAAAAGCATCAGGAGGGAGCACGCGGTGCGGGCGGTGGCCCAGGCCAACGGGGCGAATGCCCTGAGCCTGGTGGTGCCGTGCCATCGGGTGATTGAGCGCGGTGGCCGACTGGGGGGCTACGGCGGCGGGGTGAAGGTGAAGGAGCAGCTGCTGGCGCTGGAGCGGAGAGGAATCGGCAATGAAAACCTACTGGACGGATTGCGCAGCTGAGAGGCGAAGGAGCCAGCCCCTTTTGGCTGGCCAGGAGGAAATGCGGTGGCCCGTGGAGGTGGTGGTAAGAACTACAATCGATAGGCACAAAGTGGTGGCCTAGCAAGCGGAAATGGCTTTTCCACACTAAATTGCGCATTAGCGCGAACAAAAGGGGGCATTGCGCATTTATCCATGCAAGCCAGGAGGAAATAGGCAGAGGGAACGGCCTGGCGCATAGTATGGTAGCGCAGGAATAGAGCGAAGTAGATAGGCTTATTAGATGCTAAAAAAGATAAGGAGATGAGAAGAAGAATACTTATGGGTGGCCTTTTGCTGGCGATGCTGGCGGGGAGCGTGGCATGCAAGAAGGACACGCCCGCCGGGGACGCAGGCGCGAACACGGGGAATAGCACCAAGTCGGCTGAGCTCAACGGCTTCTCCGGCCAGCTGGAGCGGACGGAGAGAAACTTCCGGGTTCGGATAACCGAAGTGTCAAGGGGCGAAAGTAATCTGAAAATCACGTACTCCATCGACAAGCTGGAAGGCCTCGGGGAGGCAAAAAACGACTTCACGATTTACTTCTCCGCGGAGTACGAGGATGGGGGGATAATTTCAGTGTCTACTACCATATTTTCGCTTGAGTTTGAGCGCTTGACAACAAAAGTAGGGAGCAGCTACCTCGACCTGGAGAAGGGTCGGAAGCTCAAGAAGAACTCCCTGAAGATAGAGTTTAAGTTCAGGGAGTAGTTCGATTTTTTAACTGATTGGAGGATAACGTATTGAAAAAGTTTTGCGGAGAGTGCGTGAGCCGCGCTGGCTGGATGGTCATGGTGATTGGGGCGGCCATAATCCTACTGTGGATAGGGCTTTTCAAGTTCACTGAGGCAGAGGCCAAGGCCATCGTATCGCTGGTGGAGAACCACCCGCTGACCTTCTGGGCCTACCGGGCAATGAGCGTGCAGACGGTATCGAACATCGTGGGGACGGTAGAGGTACTCATCGCCCTGGGCCTAGTGCTATCCCTACGCTTCGAGGCGCTACGACGCGTCGTGGGCATAGGGCTGGTGCTGACCTTCACGGTGACGCTGAGCTACCTATTCACCACGCCGGGCATGTTCAGCCTGGTGGAGGGCTTCCCGGTAACAGACTTCTTCATCCTCAAGGACATAGCCTACCTGGGTCTGGGTCTAGTGCTGCTGGGGAGTGGCCGGGGGGCTGTGAGCTGCCGGGTGTAGCGAAACGCGCCCGGTCGGCCCTGAGGCTGGCGAATTTCTACTTCACGACGAGGGCTAGCAAACGGTAAGTGCGTTGGACTGTACCTTCTCCACACTGCCGGGTGCTAGCCTTTCCTTGTCGCCTTCCCAACGGTCAAGGCCAATTCACGCCCTTCATCCCCCCGCCTCAATCCCCCTACAGGCCCTTCTCCTCCCAGTAGGTCTTCGCCTCCTCATTCCCATTGTCCATGGCCAGCCTCACCCACTTCCTCCCCTCCTCCACATCCCGCGGCACGCCCCTCCCCTCCAGGTATATCCTACCCAGCTCCAGCTGCGCGCGCTCGTTGCCCCGCTCGGCGCTCCGCGCGTACCAGAGGCGCGATTGCTCATCGTCCTGCTCCACCACGTCGCCATTCTCGTACATCACGCCCAGGTAGTACTGCGCCAAGGGCACATCCTCCTCGGCGCTGGCCCGTAGGAGTTCGTAGCCCCGCTCGGGGTCCTGCTCCACACCATCGCCGAGCAGATACGCCGCGCCGAGCATGCACTGGGCATTCACCTCGCCCTGCTCAGCCGCCTTGCCGAACCACTGGACGGCCAGCCGATGGTTGACCTCCACGCCCTCGCCCGACCAGTAGAGCAAGCCCAGGTTGTTCTGCGCACCGGCATGGCCCTGCGCCGCGCTCTTCTCGTACCACTCCCTGGCCTTGGCGAAATCCTGGTCTACACCAGCGCCATTATTGTACATCAGGCCCAGGTTGAATTGCGCCGCGGCATCGCCCTGCTCGGCGGACTGGCTGAGGTACCCGTGGCCCCTCTCGAAATCCTGCTCCACACCCTCGCCACGTAAGTACATCAACCCCAGGTTGTTAAGCGCATTGACATCGCCCTGCGCCGCGCTCTTCTCGTACCACTCCCGCGCCTTCTCCTTGTCCGTCGGCACGGAGATACCCTCATCGTACATGTAGCCGAGGTCGTACTGCGCATCGGCGTTCCCCTGCGCCGCGCTCTTCTCGTACCACTCCCGCGCCTTCCCGTAGTCCTGGGTCGTTCCGTCGCCCTCGCGGTACATTATCGCCAGCTGGCACTGCGCGTCCGCATCGCCCTGCTCGGCCTTCCGCTTCGTCTCCTCGAACGCCGAGCTGCCACACGAGTGCAAAAACATGAGGCCCAGGAGCAATAGACCTCCGAATGGTATGTATTTCATGGCATCTGCCTGTTGAATTGTGGTAAATACTGCAGCAAGATACAAAAAATATGAATACCCACAAGCAGCAATAAGGAACATAGGAAAAATCAACCAGAACCCGAGCCAGGGTATGCTACAAAGGATGCTGGATTTCGGTAAATCGGGAGGGGGAGCGGTGCCCCCGGACCTGCACGAAAAAGGGGGATTGGCCACCGACCAATCCCCCAAACTGGATGAAGAGCGGAAAACGAGACTCGAACTCGCGACCCCAACCTTGGCAAGGTTGTGCTCTACCAACTGAGCTATTTCCGCAATCTATCGCCCCGACCCGCCCGCACCAAATCCAGCGCAAAGGTAGCCCTTTTCCGGAAACCTCCAAAACCCAAGGGCAATTTAGGGTGCAAAATGCACCGCCAAAATCCAAGCTCCGGGCCGGAGACGCTCAGCATACGACGCTAGCACACCCCGGGCGGCGAGCCCCGGGGTGCTGACCCTTGACGGTTTCCCCGGGCTACACCACCCGATGGATGGGGCGGTCGCCGAGGACGAAGCCCAGCACGTTGTTCACCACCTCCACGGCGGTGCCCACCCGACCCCCGTAGGTCTGCGACCCGACGTGGGGGGTGAGGACCACGTTGTCCAGCTCGTAGAGCTCCGGGAGCGGCTTGTCCGCATGCTCGAACACGTCCAGCCCCGCGCCGAAGATGCGCTTCTCGCGGAGCGCTGCGACCAGGGCGGCCTCGTCGACCACGGGCCCGCGGGCCGTGTTGATGAGTATCGCATCGGGCTTCATCATCCGCAGCTCGGCCTCGCCGATGTAGTGGTGGGTGGCCTCGGTCAGGGGCGTATGCAGGGAGATGACGTCGGCCGTACGCAGGATTTCCTCCTTGCTGGCGTAGACGATGCCCGCGCCGCGCTCCACCTCGGGGTTGAGGCGGTGGCGCTTGTGGTAGAGGACGTTCATGCCGAAGGCGCGGCAGCGGTTGGCCACCGCGCCCCCGATGTTGCCGTAGCCGAGGATGCCGACGGTGCGCCCGGCCAGGTCCAGCCCCAGGCGCATCAAAAAGCCCCGGGTCAGGGCATCCCGCTCGGCGCGCATGGCCCTATCCTGCTCGGCAATCCGCCGGGAGACGGCCAGCAGCAGGGCCATGGCCAGCTCGGCGGTGGGGGTGATGACCGAGTCGGGGGCGTTGGTCACCGTGATACCCAGCTCCTTGGCCGCCGCGATATCGATGTTGTCGTAGCCCACGGCGTAGTTGGCCACGAGCTTGAGCTGCCGCCCCGCCTGCAGGAGGGCACGGTCAACCGGCTGCCCGAAGGTGGTGCACAGCACCTCGCAGCCGGGCACGCGCTCGAGCAGCTCTGCCGGGGTGAAGTTGCGCCCCTTGGGGGGGGCTATCACCTCGAAATGCTCGAAGAGCGGCTCGAAACCCCGGTCTATCATGTCGAAACCTACCAGTACTTTCTTCTTCATAGGGCATGTAAGTGTTAGGGCCGCAGGGGAGGCGTGAATACCATGGGACAAATATACAAAAAGGGTGGAACTGTTCGAGCAGGAACGCAAAAATTATAGGGTGCAAAAAATGCTTACCTTCGCGGACACATTAGCACAAGGATGGTAGAGCTACTCGACACGCTGTACAGCAACAAGACCCTACTGATTATTCTGACCCTGCTGGTGGGGATAGCGCTGGGGCTCTTCGCCATTCGCCCCCTGCTCTCGGCCCTACGACGACGCGCCATGCGCGAGCGCCGTAACTACCTCGCCATCCTCCTCAACTCCTTCAAGCGGGCGAGCCTAGTGCTGGGGGTGCTGGGGGTGCTGAACATGCTGCTCATCCTGCCGGTAGACCTCCCATGGAACAAGGGATACCGCCTAACGGTGAGCGTGCTCAACACGCTGGCGCTGACCTTCATCACGGCCGAGCTCCTGATTTTCATCTACGAGAAGTACACCGCCCGGCGAATCGACAGCAAGGTCTCCACCCTCTTCCACATCATCATCCGCCTGCTGGTCTACTCGGCCGGCATCCTGATGGTCTCCTCCATCGTGGACTACGACATCAAAGCGATGCTGACAGCCCTGGGGGTCGGCGGTCTGGCCATCGCGCTGGCCCTCCAGGACACCCTGAGCAACCTCTTCGCAGGGCTGCAGATCCTGGCCTCCAAGCAGCTCAAGCCGGGGGACTACGTGCGGGTGGACGACCAGGTGGAGGGCTACGTGATAGACATCAACTGGCGGAACACGACGCTGCGCACGCTGCAGGAGAACGTCATCATCGTGTCGAATACGCAGCTCTCCCAGTCCATCACCATCAACTTCTTCACGCTGCAGAAGAACCTCTACTTCAAGATCGCGGTGGGCGTGCACTACGACAGCGACCTGGACCACGTCGAGCGCGTCACCCTGGAGGTGGCCGAGCAGGTGCTGGAGCAGTTCCCCGACGTGCCGCGGGACTTCCACCCCAAGGTCCGCTTCAACGAGTTCGCCGACAGCAGCATCAACTTCCACGTCTGGATGGCCACCGACCTCTACGAGAATCGGATGATCATCCAGCACCACTTCATCAAGGCGCTCCACAAGCGCTACAACCAGGAGGGCATCTCCATCCCGTACCCCATACGGTCGGTGTACATCGAGAAGAGCGAATGAACCGCCACCAGCGCATAAAACCCCTCTAGAGGCAATATTCCAATTGATGCATCCCAAGGAGAGCGTAGGAATTAAGCTTGAATTTTTTCAGCAGCGATGGAAAGGTTTCCAGAGTATGGCCAGGTTTGATGAAAAAGCCCATGAATAGGTACTTTAAAGATGCCTAAGGATAATTCATCGAATTCGAAACCACAGCCCACGGTCTCGGGCTTCTTTTCCGGCGTAGGGGGCATAGAGCTCGGCTTCGCGCGGGCTGGATTCAAGCTACTATACTCCAACGAGATAGACCCCAAGGCGGGGATAACCCTACGGGCAAATTTCGCCGATGGTACGCACCGCATCGACATCCGCGACCTACGCGAGGTGCAGGCCGATGAGGTGCCGGACGCAAGCGTAATCGTGGGGGGCTTCCCCTGCCAGGCCTTCAGCGTCGCGGGCTACCGCAAGGGCTTTGAGGACGAGCGCGGGGAGGTATTCTTCCAGCTAGCGAGAATAATCCACGGGAAGCAAGCTAGAGCCATCTTCCTGGAGAACGTCAAGAACCTCAAAACGCACGACGGTGGCAACACCTTCCGGGTAATTTGCGAAACGCTCCAGGGCTACGGCTACCAGCTCACCACCATGGTGCTCAATGCTTCGGAGTACGCCAACATCCCGCAGAACCGCGAGAGGGTCTACATCGTGGGCTTTCTCAATCCGGCTGACCACAAGCACTTTACGCCCCCAGAACCCGTAAAGCTAAGCCGCCGCGTGACCGATTTGGTGGACTTCCACCGGCAGGTCGACGCGCGCTACTACTACGCCGCGGAGAACTGTGGATTCTACGACACCCTCCAGCTGGCCATGACCAAGGCCAACACGCTCTACCAGTGGCGACGCGTGTACGTGCGGGAGAATAAGTCCAACGTCTGCCCGACACTGACGGCGAACATGGGCACCGGCGGGCATAATGTGCCGCTAATCCTGACACCCCACGGAATACGCAAGCTGACCCCGAGGGAATGCTTCGCCTTCCAGGGCTACCCCGAGGACTTCGTCCTGCCCCGGGAGCTGGCCATAACCCACCTCTACAAGCAGGCCGGCAATTCGGTGGTCGTACCCGTCATCGAACGCATAGCCAAAGCCATACGCGCAGCCTTCGAGCAGACGGATTCGCGGGATTAGCCGAATTCACCTAAGCGCTAGCAAGATAAAATAATCATAAATTCTGGGCAAACTTCTTCAAGTAGCCTGCAAAGCAATCTTAGCATGATATCATTCACGGGCTACGGCCTCCTCCTAACGATAGCCATGTACGGCATCGGCATATTCGGCGGGAACTACATAGCGCGCGCCATGGAGATGCCGCACAGGGTGCAGGTCATCTTCCTGCTCATCCTGCACCTCGCGCTGGTGGCGGTGAACTACACGGTGGCGAAGGCCCTCAACGGGAAGGGGAAGGAGCCGCAGCATACGGTGATGGGCATACGGCTGGAGAAATTCGGCCTGGTCATCGGCGGCATCCTCACCCTTATGGTCCTGATGATGGTATGGGGCGAGTTCCGCGAGGTGACCTACGACTAGGCCCAGCTGCCCGACCGCAAGCCTAGCCCCAACTCCGGCCAAGTGGCGGGCGAGCGGTGGGGGCCAAAGCCCCGCATAGGCACGAGCTTTAGCCTAGTAGGCCCCTCCGCCCGGCCAGCCCGACGGGGAATGCCCCCCTACGCACTTCGCCATGCATTTTGCCAAAAACGGGGGGCCGCACCCCGGGCTTTTTCGGTGCGGAGCGCAAAGCCCACACGCAGAAAGCCCAAAGATACGACCCCGAATGGAAGCTGGCTACGGCCTAGATGGCTGCTTAAGCCTAACCGTGGCCGAAGCCCGGTTGACTAGGGAGCGAGCGGCGCGACGAGGCGGAAGCCATGGGATAATTCCCGTTCAACGAAGGGGTAGTACCAGGACCGGAACGCGGAGCGGCTGTACCTGGGCTCTCCGTTGCATTCGCCACCACGGAGCACGCGGGTGGGGCCAGCCGCAGGGCCAGCGGGGTCCTTCACCGGGTCTGCGGTGTAGGCACCAAGCCAGTAGTCCGAGCACCACTCCCACACATTCCCGTGCATGTCGTAGAGGCCCCACGCATTTGGCTTCTTCCCGCCCACCGCGTGCGTTACCCGCCCAGCATTCTCACGGTACCAGGCGTAGTCGCCCAGCTGGGCCTCGTCCTCGCCGAAGCAGAAGCGCCCAGTGCTCCCCGCGCGGCAGGCGTACTCCCACTGCGCCTCTGTCGGTAGCGTCGCGCCTTTCCCCACCCAGTCGCAGAAGGCCTTGGCATCATCCCAAGAAACATTCACCACCGGCTGCCTAGCCCCCTTGAACTCCGACTTCTGGTCGGGGTGATTTGAGCCGCTCTCCTTCACCTTTTCCCACGCCTCACCCCCCTTGTCCTCCATGGCCTTGAGGAACGCGTTGTACTGCGCGTTGGTCACCTCCGTCGCGCTCATCCAGAAGCCTGAGAGCTCCACCTCGTGCTGAGGCCCCTCATCACGCTCGCGCCCCTCCTCATCATCCGGGCTGCCCATCATGAATTTGCCACCCTCCACCTTCACCCACTGGATGCCCAGCGCGGGGTCTGTCTGCGGGGGCTGGGGGGTGCTGGGCTTGCCTGGGTCAGGGGTGCCGGGCTTGTTCGGGTCCTCCGGGGTACTGGGCTTGCTCGGGTCTTCCGGGGTACTGGGCTTCTCTGGCGTTTTGCCGGGGTCCTCCCCCGCGTTGCCCCCATTGCCCACCTGCAGCGAGCTGCCGCTACCCGCGGCGGGCTTGCTGTCCTTGTCCTTCTTGTCGCAAGCCGGCAGGGCCAGCACGCCGAGGGAGAGCAGGGCCAGCAGCCCCAAATTCAGTAGTTTCCTTTTCATCATCAGCATATTTTGTATGAGTAGAAATGTCTGTAAAAATAGCGTTTCGTTTCGTTTCGTTTCGTTTCGTTTCGTTTCGTTTCGTTTCTATGTAAAATGCTGATAATTAGCGCATTAAGCTCATAATTTATACGCATTCTTTTCGCTGGTAGGGCCTCCGCGGGGCTGCAGGGCGCGGAGAATGGCTATGCCGGCGCTAGCCCCTGCCCCACTGCTTGGGGTTGACCCCTGTGTGCTTCCTGAACGCCACGGTGAACTTGCTCAGGTTCGAGTAGCCCACGCGGTAGCCCACCTCGGAGACGCTGAGCTGCCCCTCGGCCAGGAGGCGCTTGGCCCACTCCATGCGCGCCTGCAGGGCGTAGCGCGCCATGCTCAGCCCGAAGACCTGACAGAAGCACTTCTGCAGCTTGGAGGCGCTCATCCCGGCTGGGCCCGCGAGGGTGGCTATCGTGGGTGGATGGGCGGGGTCCTCGAGCAGCTGGGCCCGCACCCGGAAGATGGCCTCCACCTCCCGGCGGGTGAGGCGGGCGTAGGGGGTGTCCGCATCCCGCCGTCGCTCTACCTGGCTCAGGAAGAGGTGCAGCAGCTGCACGCAGAGCGCGTGGATGAGCAGCCCGGCGAAGGTCTCCTGCCCCTGATGCACCGCCCGCAGCCGCTCGAGGCACTGCTGCATCTCGGGGCCTATCGCCTCGAAGAGGTAGAAGGGGTGCCCGGAGCGTAGGAGCTTGCCCATGTAGCTCCCCTGGGCCGAGGGCTGGTCGAGCAGCCAGTCCCGGTGGAACTTCAGGGTGATGTTGTCGTGCCGGATGCCCGGGGGGAATATCCACTGGCTCTCCACGTCGCTCGAGGGGCAGAATATCCCCTCGGGGAGGTCTCGCCCCACGCTGTGCGGCTGCTCGCCCACCACCACCTGCTGCAGGGGGGTCTCGTTGGTGTAGAACATCAGGGGCAGCCAGGGCGATTGGGCCAGGGCATTGCGGTGTAGCACCAGGGGCTGCACGGTGCGTATGCTGCTGATGGTCACGCCCAGCCCCGGGCAGGGGTAGTACTCACGGAAGAAGCCCTCGCCCACGTGCGGGGGGAGGGTGAAGCCGTCGTCCACCACCGAGGTGCCGAACTCCCCGGCCACCATCCTGAGCCAGGCGCGGGGGCTGGCCACCGCGGAGAATTCTATCTGCATAGAGGAATGGCTGACATATTCGGGTGCGAAGGTAGCAAATCCTCCAGAAAAACCTTTTCGGGCTATTCCTCTGCGTATTCGGGCTATTTTGTCCCTTTGCGTCGGCATACCTTCGCGTCGAATTACAAAAGGGAGGTCCGAAATGGCGAATACGAATGGTAAGAAGGCCCGCCTGGTGGAGGAGCGGGCGAGCTGGAGGAGTGGCACATCCTTGCCCTGGGGCTCGCGATGCTGCTCTGCGCGGGGGCGCACGCCGGGCTGCGGCGCTTCACCATCTGGCGGGCGCACCGCGCGGCCTACGACGCGCTCACAAAGCTCCGGCAACGCATCGTGGAGCATCTGCAGGGCTTGCCGCTGGGCTTCTTCCAGTCGCGGAAATCGGGCGAGCTGGTCAACATCATGCACCACGACGTGGAGCAGATTGAGGCCTACCTGGCGCACGGGCTGCCGGAGATTCTATCGGCCACCCTCTTCCCGGGGTGCTCTTTCCTGGCGGTGCTGGCGCTCGACTGGCGGCTGGGCCTGGCCCTGGTCTCCACCATGCCGCTATCCCTCCTGATGCAGCTGCTGGTGCGGAAGTACTGGGGGCGCGTCTTCAAGCAGTACGGCGACAGCACGCAGCGCATGTCCGAGGGGCTGCTGGAGTACGTGGCCACCATCCCGGTGGTCAAGGCCTTCAGCCGCGAGGAGACCCGCACCGAGCGGCTCCTGGACGACATGCAGGGCTACCTCCACTGGGTGCGGCGGATGATGTACACCCTCACCGGGCCGATGAGCCTTATCGGGCTATTCCTCGAGGCGGGCATCGTGGCCCTAATCGTGGTGGGGCTGTGGCTCCTGGGGACGGGGGAGCTCAGCCCGGTGCGCTTCATCCTCTCCCTCATCCTGGGCTCGCTGTTCACGGCCTCCTTCGCCAAGCTATCCACCCTGCATCACTTCGGCATCGTGTACCAGCAGTCGCTCGCCCGGGTGCAGTCCATCACCGACCAGCCCCGGCGCGCCGAACCCTCCAGCCCCACCCCACCCGACCGGCTGGACGTGGAGCTGGAGGGGGTCACGTTCACCTACCCCGGCAAGGAGGCCCCGGCGCTGGAGGGGGTCACCCTCTCCTTCCCGGCGGGCAGCCGCACCGGCGTGGTGGGTGCCTCGGGCTGCGGGAAGAGCACGCTCAGCATGCTCATGATGGGCTTCTGGGACGCGGACAGGGGGACGGTGCGGCTGGGTGGCCGGGCCCTCTCGCGCTACCGGGAGGAGGACCTCGCCCACCTCTTCGCGCTGGTGCAGCAGGAGGTGTTCCTCTTCAACGTGAGCCTGGCGGACAACATCCGCATGGGGCGACCCGAGGCGAGCCGGCGGGAGATAGAGGCCGCGGCCCGGCGGGCCATGATACACGACTTCATCGCGGGGCTACCCGAGGGCTACGACACCATCGCCGGCGAGGTGGGCGCGAAGCTCTCCGGCGGCGAGAAGCAGCGGATATCCATCGCCCGCATGCTGCTGAAGGATGCGCCCATAGTCATACTCGACGAGGCGACCGCCGCCCTGGACGGGGAGAACGAACGGCTGATCGGACAGGCGCTGGAGGAGCTGCAGCGCGGCCGCACGGTCGTGACGATAGCCCACCGGCTGAGCACGGTGCGGCGCATGGAGCGCATCGTGGTGATGGATGCGGGGCGGGTGGTCGGCCTCGGATCGCACGAAGAGCTCCTGGCCACATGCCCCCTGTACGCGGAGATGCACCGCGCGCAGGAGGAGGTCAGCCAGTGGCAGCTTAAGCAATAGCAAAACGCATGGACATGGTACGGAACATCATCAATACACTCAGCCCCCGGGGCAAGGCATACCTTCTTATCTCCATCGTGGCCTTCGTGCTGCGCGGCCTCTGCGGCATGGGCATGCTGCTGGCGGTGCTGGGCCTCATCGACACGCAGATGCACGGCGGGCCGGTGGACCCCCTGCGGAGCGGGCTGCTGGTCGGCGGCCTCCTGCTCCTGAAGACGCTCTGCAACGCCGTGGCCGACATGGCCAAGCACTTCGCGGGGTTCGACCTGGTGGAGCAGATACGCCAGGGCATCATCCTGCGGATGAAGCGCTTCTCGCTGGGCTTCTACACCAACGAGCGGCTCGGGGAGATCAGCACCATCATCCACAAGGACGTGGACAGCATGGAGGGCGTGGTCGCGCACATGTGGAGCCGGATGGTCTCCGACTTCGCCCTCACGCTCATCCTGGGCCTATGGCTCTTCCGCACGGACTGGCGCATGGGGCTGGCCATGGTGGCCCTGCTGCCGGTGGCCCTTTTCTCGCTCCTCCGGGGTCTCGCGCAGGGGCGACGGATTCAGGCGGCATCGCAGGACCGGCTGGGCGACATGGTGAGCCTCTTCCTGGAGTACATGCGGGGTATCCCCGTGCTAAAGGTCTTCGGCGCGAAGGGGCTGTTCCGGGAGCGGCTCGAGCAGTCGGTGCGGGCCTTCGGCCAGGGCAGCAAGGAGGCCGCCCGGGCCACGGCCAACAACCTGGGGCGCTTCGCCCTCTGGATGGAGCTCTCCTTCGCGCTCATGGCCACAGCCGGCCTCCTGTGGGTATACCGGGGCGAGCTGCCCCTCCTGGCCTACCTCACGTTCATCGTGCTATCGCGGGAGTTCTACAAGCCCTTCCTGGGCATGGAGGGGCACTATATCAACTACATAAGGGTGAGCGATAGCTACCGGCGCATCTCCCGGCTGCTGAACGCGCCCGTCGTGGAGCAGGTCGAAACGCCACGGCGACCGGAGCGCTTCGACGTGAGCTTCGAGAGGGTCGACTTCGGCTACGGCGACGGCGGCTTCCGAATGCAGGGGGTCTCCCTCCACGTGCCGGAGAACACGGTGTGCGCCCTGGTGGGCCCCTCGGGCTCGGGCAAGACCACCATCACCAGCCTCCTGCTCCGCTTCTACGAGCCCACCGCCGGGAGTATACGCATCGGCGGGGTGGACATCCGCCAGATGGACTACGACCACCTGCTCGGGCAGATATCAATCGTGATGCAGAACGTCATCCTCTTCTCCGACACCATCGCCAGCAACATCCTCGTGGGCCGACGGACCGCCACCCGGGCGGAGGTGGAGCAGGCGGCCCGGCGCGCCATGATACACGACTTCATCGTGGGGCTACCCGAGGGCTACGACACCGTAATCGGCGAGAACGGCCTTGGCCTCTCCGGCGGCCAGAAGCAGCGGCTGTCCATCGCCCGCGCCTTCCTCAAGGATGCGCCCATCCTCCTGCTCGACGAGATCACCAGCAACGTCGACCCCGTGAACGAGCACCAAATCCAGCTGGCCCTCTCGGAGCTAGTGCGGGGGCGCACCGTAATCGTCATCGCCCACCACCTGCAGACGGTGCAGACGGCCCAGCAGATCGTCGTGATGCAGCGCGGACGGCTGGTGGAGAGGGGGACGCACAAGGAGCTCCTAGGCGCGGGCGGCACCTACGCCAAGATGGTGGGGGCATAGTCTGGCGGGGGGAAGCCACCGGGGAACAGCAAGAAGAGTTGGTAGTTATGGATATCCATACTACCTTTGGGATGGGAATTAGTACTGACGATTACACCATGGGACGCTCACTCTACGCCATGCGCGCGCTCATCTGCATGCTGCTGCTCTCCCTGCATTCCTGCAACGACACGGAGCAATTGAAACCATATGAGGGAGATACCACCGAGTTTCAGACCTTCGAGGAGAGGGTCATGGCCACGCCCGAGCTACGCAATGACACGACCCTGAGGGCTAGGATGGCGGCCTATAAAATCCTCGCTAGGTTTGTGGTAGAGGCGGGTGATAGCGTCCATTTGAACATCACCCAGGAGGAGGCCGCCAAGCTGGGCGTGCCGAAAATGTGGT
>PDTX01000014.1 GCA_002749065.1 Bacteroidia bacterium
CGAAAATGTGGTACGACTCGGGGGTCAGGGATGTGGAACAGGCCAACCGCTTCCTCCAGAAGGCAAGGGAAGAGGAAAGGGAGCTGATGCAATGGCAAAAGAATAACGAAGGGAAACCAGTGGGGGACATTGTCCCATACCGCAAGGCAAGGCGGGAATATACTGACCCACGCGGAAGGATGAGTAGTTTGGGCCAGGAGGAGGTGCTCGAGACGGAATGGGCCCCACACGGCACGAAGGGCATACAATTCAACTGTCGTTCGACTGTGGCTCCCACCGCGATATTCACATGTAAGACCTACTCCTTTGGGAATTGGCAAATTAGGACCTGTATAGCCTCCCCGATACGTCCTACTAGCGTAGACGTGCCGCTATATGCCTCATTGACCACGATAAGGGTCGCCTTTCGAACATCGGATTCCAATGGTGGTAGCGTGGTCTACAGGGGCTACAAATAGGCACAAGCTGCTTTTAGTGAATTATTTTCTGACCCTTGCCCTATGCAAATTCGGGGAGACTAAAGAGGTAGCATGATGGAGCTGAAAAAGCGGAGATGCAGGATACGGTAAGGGAAGGGCTGGTGGTCCGGGCGACGGGCAGCTGGTACAGCGTGGAGCACGGCGGGGAGGTGGTGGAGTGCCGCGCCCGGGGACGCATACGGCTGAAGGGGGTGCGGAGCACGAACCCAATCGTGGTGGGCGACCGGGTGGAGTTCACGCTGGCCGACGGGGCGGGCGTAATCCACCGTATCCTCCCCCGCCGGAACTACATCATCCGCCGGTCCATCAACCTCTCGAAGGAGACGCACATCATCGCGGCGAACCTGGACGCGGCCTACGTGGTGGTGACGCTGACCGAGCCAGCCACCCCGCTCGAGTTCGTAGACCGCTTCCTGGCCACGGCCACGGCCTACAGCATCCCGGGGGTCGTAGTGCTCAACAAGCAGGACCTGCCCGGCGAGCGCGAGGCCAGCGAGGCCATGGGCATGCGCTACATCTACCGCGAGGCAGGGTACGAGGTGCTGGCCGTCTCCGCCACCACGGGGCAGGGCATAGAGGAGCTCCGCGACCGGCTCGCGGGCCGGAGGAGCCTGATCGCGGGCAACTCGGGGGTGGGCAAGAGCTCGCTGGTCAACGCCCTCGAGCCGGGGCTGGACCTGAAGACCTCCCCGCTGTCGGAGAACTACCAGCTCGGCCGGCACACGACCACCTTCAGCGAGATGTTCCGCCTCTCCTTCGGCGAGGGGACCTACGTCATCGACACGCCCGGCATCAAGGGCTTCGGCGTGGTGGAGTTCGGGCGCGAGGAGATATCGCACTTCTTCCCCGACATCTTCGCCCTGAAGGGGGCCTGCCGCTTCGGGAACTGCCTGCACGACCAGGAGCCGGGCTGCGCGGTGCGCGCCGCTGTCGAGGCCGGGGAGCTGGCCCCCTCCCGCTACGTGAGCTACCTCTCGCTGCTGGCCGACGACCAGGACCGCTACCGCTAGGTGGCCAGGCCGGGTAAATGGTTCGCCCGTTGGCATTTCTTGAGGCTTTTGCCTAGCTTTGCCGCGCAAAATTGGGATATATGCTGCTGCTCCTAAAGGGACTACTCGTGGGTTTTCTGGCCTCCGCGCCGCTGGGGCCTATCGGCGTGGTGGTGGTGCAGCGCACCCTGAGCCGCGGCCGCTGGAACGGCTTCGCGAGCGGCTACGGCGCGGGGCTGGCCGACACGCTCTTCGCGACTGTGGCCGTGTTCGGCATCTCGATGGTGATCGACTTCGTGGAGGCCTACCGGACCCTAATCGTGGTGGGCGCCGGGGTCATCGTCGTGCTGCTGGGCTACGTGACCTTCCGGCGCGACCCGCTGCACGACCTGCGGAAGCGGCGGCGGGGCGAGACGGTGTCGTACTGGCGCGAGATCGTGTACGTGATGATGCTGACGCTGACCAACCCGCTCTCCATCCTCCTCTTCCTGACCCTCTTCGCGCTGCTGAGCGCCGCCCCCACGCCCGGGCATGCCGACGAGGTCGTCGTGCTGCTGGCGGGCGTCCACGCCGGGGCCATCGGCTGGTGGTTCCTGCTGAGCGGCACGGTCAGCCACTTCCGGAAGCGCATCCGCCTGCGGCAGATCGTGGTGTTCAACCGCGTGGGGGGGGTGGTGATCATGGTCCTGGGCCTGGTGCTGACCATCGCGAGCGTGGTGGCGAGGGTGCTGGGGGGCTAAGCCCCCGCTTGCATATTGGGGAAAAGGGATTACCTTCGCGGGCAGGTAACGGATGCCCAGGTGGCGGAATTGGTAGACGCGCTGGTCTCAAACACCAGTGGTGAAAACCGTGCCGGTTCGATCCCGGCCCTGGGTACATCGCATGGTCGCTTCGGGCGGCCATTTTTCGTATCGGGCGGTAGGGGGCGCACGGGCCCTCCATTGCATATCCGGAAAAAGGGCTTACCTTTGCCGTGGGTAATATAGGCTTACTGGGCGATGATGCGGGGGCGTTGCGCCACCCTACGTCTGCGCCGGGTGTGCGTTCGAATCCGCGATAAACACGTGAGGTACTGAGGATGGATAGTAAGCAGCTAGCGCTGGACCGGCGGTACCTGGCCATGGCGCGCATATGGGCCACGAACTCATACTGCCAGCGCCGGCAGGTGGGGGCCTTGCTGGTCAAGGACCAGATGATCATCTCGGACGGGTACAACGGCACGCCGTCGGGCTTCCCGAACATCTGCGAGGACGAGGAGGGCAACACCTACGAGTACGTGCTGCACGCGGAGGCGAACGCGATCACGAAGGTGGCCAAGTCGTCGAACAGCAGCGCGGGCGGCACGCTCTACGTGACGGCGAGCCCGTGCATGGAGTGCGCCAAGCTCATAATCCAGGCGCGGATAGTGCGGGTGGTGTACGGCGAGATGTACCGCTGCGAGGAGGGGCTCTCGCTGCTGCGGCGGGCTGGGGTACAGACGGATTACGTGGCCATGGATTGGTCGAAGCTGGATGGATGGGATGTGGAATAGGGAGGTGGACAGGGCTATGGACGAGGCGAGGGCGGTGGACAAGGCCAAGCGGCTCAACAGGGCGACCGGGTACGTGGCCCTGCTGGTCATATCGCTCATCGCGATTGGCCTGTGTGGGTACACGCTCTACGAGCTACGCTCCGGCCGGCCACTGCAGATAATCCAGGTAGTGGACAACAGCGCGGGGGAGAAGCTGCGCGCGGTGCTGGAGAAGATCAGGAGCGACTACGTGGACAGCGTTTCGCTCGACTCGGTGGAGGAGGCCGTCCTCCCGGCCCTGCTCGCCGAGCTGGACCCCCACTCGGAGTACTTCCCGGCGCAGGAGCTGGAGGCGGTGCAGGAGCCGCTGCGGGGCGATTTCGAGGGCATCGGCGTGGTGTTCAACATGCTGACGGACACGGTCATCGTGCAGAGCGTGATCGCGGGTGGCCCCTCGGAGCGGGCCGGGATAGAGGCCGGCGACCGGATAATGCGCGTGGATAGCATCGGGATTGCGGGGGTGAAGCTGCGGCAGGACTCGGTGGTGCGCTTGCTGCGCGGGGCGCGGGGCACGCGGGTGCGCGTGGAGATCGCGCGGCTGGGGGTGGAGGGGCTGATCCCCATCGAGATAGTCCGGGACAAGATTCCGCTCAAGAGCATAGAGGCGGCCTACGTGGTGGAGGACGGCATCGGGGTCATCCGCCTGTCGCGCTTCGCGCAGAAGACCCCCAAGGAGTTCGGCGAGGCGCTGGTGCGGCTCAGCGAGCAGGGGATGCAACGGCTGATTCTGGACCTCCGGGGCAACGGGGGTGGCTACCTGCAGGGCGCGCACTTCGTGGCATCGCAGTTCCTCCGGAAGGGGTCGCTGATAACGTACATCCAGGGGCGCAGGCGCGCGCGGCAGGACCTGGTGACCGAGCGTGACGGCCCGCTGCGCAACATCCCGCTGGTGCTGCTGACGGATGAGCTCTCGGCCTCCTCGAGCGAGATCGTGGCCGGGGCGATGCAGGACAACGACAGGGCGGCGATAGTCGGCCGCCGGACCTTCGGCAAGGGGCTGGTGCAGGAGCAGTTCGAGTTCCCGGACGGCTCGGGCCTACGGCTGACGGTCTCCCGCTACTACACGCCCTCGGGGCGGAGCATCCAGAAGCCCTACGAGCTGGGGGAGAAGCGGGCCTACAACCACGACCTCGAGGAGCGGTGGGAGAACGGGGAGCTCTACGAGCGGGATAGCATCAAGCTGGACACGCTGCGGGCATTCCGCACCCTGGGGGGGCGGACGGTGTACGGCGGCGGGGGCATCATGCCGGACGTGTTCGTGCCGCTGGACACGATGGGCAACTCGCGCTTCCTGCGGGAGGTGAGCCGCCGGGCGCTGCTGGTGAAGTTCGCGCAGCGCTACCTGGACGGGCACCGCGAGGAGCTGAAGCGCTTTAGGGACGTGGATGCGCTGCAGCGGCACCTACGGCGGCAAGCGGTCGAGCGGGAGTTCCTGGCCTACGCCAAGTCGGAGGGCTACACCCCGGGGCCGGGGGAGATGGCGCAGTCGGGGGAGATCATCCTCACCCAGCTGCATGCCAACATCGCGCGGGGGGTGCTGGACAACGAGGGCTACTACCCCATCATCTCGTCCATAGACAACACCCTGCAGCGGGGAATAGAGCTGGTAAAAAAGAAGGACCCGATCGCGGCGGCGGCAGCCATGCAGTAGGTCGGGGGATTTGGCATGGGAACATCGAGCAATAGCAGGGGGTGGCAGGGGCGTAGGTGGGTGGTGCACTGCGCCGCCCTACTCCTCTTCCTGGCCGTCTCGTACGTCTACTTCGCCCCGCTGCTGGAGGGGAAGGCGGTCCGTCAGCACGACCGTGACCAGTGGCGAGGCACGGCCGAGCAGCTGATACGCTACGCGGATACGCACGACGGCGAGCAGTCCGGGTGGACGACAACGCTCTTCGGGGGGATGCCCTCGGTGCTGGTGTCGCTCCAGTACCCCATGAACGTAATCTCCGCCATGGACGAGTTCCTGCTCCTCCAGATGGGTGCGCGGCCCGCGAGCTACATATTCCTGACCATGGCGGGATTCTACCTCCTGCTGCTGGTGCTGGGGGTGAACCCCTGGCTCGCCATCGCCGGGGCGCTGGGCTACGGCCTCTCGACCTACTTCTTCATCATCATCGGCGCGGGGCACAACGCCAAGTCGCACGCCCTGGCCTACCTGGCCCCGCTGCTGGTGGGGGTCGTGCTGGCCTACCGGGGGCGCTACGCCTGGGGCGGGGTGCTATTCGCCCTCTTCTTCGCGCTGAGCCTGGTGGCGGGGCACGTGCAGATAAGCTACTACGGGGGCTTCGTCGTCGCGGCCATGGGCCTTGGCTACCTCGTGGAGGCCGTACGCGGGCGCACGCTACGCCGCTTCGCCATCGCCTCCGGCGTGCTCGTGCTGGGCATGCTCTTCGGGGTGGGGGCCAACTTCAACCGGCTGTACCACACGTGGGACTACGGCAAGTCGTCGATTCGCGGAGCATCGGAGCTGACGCAGGCCGCCGGGGAGAAGACCGGGGGGCTGGACCGCTCCTACGCTACGAGCTGGAGCTACGGCAAGGCCGAGACGCTCAACCTATTCGTCCCGAACTTCGCGGGGGGCGCATCGAGCCTGGAGCTGGATGACGACTCGCAGGTGGGCGAGTTCCTCAAGCGGGCCGGGCTGCGCGCGGGCGACCGGGCCAACGTGCTACGCTCGCTACCCGTGTACTGGGGGCCGCAGCCCATGACCTCCGGGCCGGTGTACGTCGGGGCGGTGATGGTGCTGCTGTTCGTCCTGGCGCTGATACTGGTGCGCGGCCCGCTGAAGTGGGCCCTGCTCTCGGTGACGGGCCTCTCGGTGCTGCTGGCCTGGGGCAAGAATTTCGGGCTGCTGACCGACCTGTTCTTCGACTTCGTCCCGGGCTACAACAAGTTCCGCACGGTGAGCATGATACTGGTCATCGCCGAGCTTGGCATCCCGCTGCTGGCGCTGCTCGGGCTGCAGGAATGGTTCGGCGGGGGGCATCCCCAGCCCAGGCTGCGGAGGGCGCTGTTCTGCTCGCTCGGCATCGTGGCCGGGGGCGCGCTCACGATAGCCCTCCTCGGGCCGTCCATCGGGGACTTCAGCAGCGCGTACGACGCGGAGCTAATCCGGGCGGGCTACCCCCAGGAGCTAATCCGGGCCCTGGAGGGCGACCGCGCCTCGCTCATGCGGATGGACGCGCTCCGCTCGCTGGTCTTCGTGCTGGCCACCGGGCTGCTGCTGGGCCTGAACCTACGGGGCAAGCTGACGGTGCTACCCTTCGGCCTGCTGCTGGCCGCAGTGGTGGTGGTGGATATGTGGCCGGTGAACAAGCGCTACGACGGGGTATCCTACGAGCCGAAGAGCCACCTGAGCACGCCCTACCCCATGACACCAGCCGACCGAGCCATCCTGCGGGACACCAGCTACTACCGGGTATACAACACGACGGTGAGCCCCTTCAACGACGCCTCCACATCGTACTACCACAACTCCATCGGCGGGTACCACGGGGCCAAGCTCCGCATATTCCAGGACTTCGTCGACCGCTACGGGGGTAGGGAATTGATGCTCAACCTGATGAACGTGAAGTACATCATCGGGCGGGGGGCCGACGGGCAGTACCAGGTATCGCAGAACCGCGAGGCCTTCGGGGCGGCGTGGTTCGTGGAGCGCGTAGTGCCAGTGGAGACGGCCGACGAGGAGCTGGCCCAGCTGGGGGAGGTCGACCTGCGGCGGGTGGCCCTCGTCCGGCGCGGGCAGCCAAGCCCCAAGAGCGGCGAGGAGCACGACGTAGCGGGCAGCATACGGCTGGTGGCGCACGAGGCCAACCGGATGGTGTACGAGAGCAGCTCGGCCAGCGGGGGCTTCGGGGTATTCTCGGAGGTGTGGTACCGCAAGGGCTGGCGGGCCACCATCGACGGGCAGGAGGTCCCCATCGTCCGGACGGACTACCTGCTCAGGGGGCTGGAAATCCCCAAGGGGACGCACCGCGTGGAGTTCAGCTTCAGCCTCCCGCTCTTCGCCATGGGGCAGTACGTCGACCTCATCTTCGGGCTGGCCATAATCGGCGGATTTCTCCTCCTCCTGGGTTTGGAGCTACGGCGTAAGCGCGGAGGCGGCGAGGCTAATGCTAAGGAAATAGTCCATGAGTAAGCACAGAACCACCGCCTCGTGGCGGCTACGCAGCAGCTTCATCTCGTCCATCATCTCCACCACCCTGGTGCTCTACGCGCTGGGCATGCTCGTGCTGCTGCTGGTGAACGTGCAGCGCGTGTCGCAGTTCGTGAAGGAGACCCTGAGCTTCTCGGTAATCCTGGTGGAGGACGTGCGGCCCGTCGACGCGGAATTCCTCCGGAAGACCCTCTCGGCACGCAGCTACGTGAAGGAGACCAAGTACATCTCCAAGGAGCGGGCCGCCGAGGAGCTGACCGAGGCCCTGGGCGCGGACTTCCTCGACCTCCTGCAGTACAACCCCCTGAAACCCTCCATCGAGCTCAAGCTGCGCGCACCCTGGGCCAACAACGACAGCATCCGGAAAATCGGGCGCAGCCTGCTCGACTCCCCCCAGGTCGCGGACATACACTACGAGCCGTCGATGGTCTCCCTGGTGAACGCGAACGTGCAGCGCATCAGCCTCCTGATCCTGGGCTTCAGCCTCCTGATGAGCTTCATCGCCCTGGTGCTGATCAACAACACGATACGCATATCGATCTACGCGCACCGCTTCATCATCCGGACCATGCAGCTGGTGGGGGCCACCTCCAGCTTCATCCAGCGCCCCTTCCTCCTGCGGGCCGCCCGCCACGGCCTACTGGCCTCCCTGCTGGCCATCGGCCTGATTGTGGAGACCGTCTGGGTGCTGCAGCAGGAATTCTACAACCTGGTGAACGTACACCAGTACGCGATGCTCGGCCTGGTGGGCGTATTCACCCTGGTCATCGGCGTGGTAATCAACGTGCTAACGACCTACTTCGCCGTGAGCAAGTACCTGCACCTATCGACCGACTCCCTATACTATTAGCAACCCAAGCGCCACGGTCACCGCGACCCGCGCTGCGCAACGCGGCGGGCCTGGCGAAAAAGCAAACGCATGATGCTCAATTCAAAGAACCGGCTGGAGACCGCCCCGGAGGGGGATGCCCGGCTCGCCTTCGGGAGGAAGAACTACATACTCATCGCCATCGGCTTCGGGATAATCGTCCTGGGCTTCCTGCTGATGATGGGGGGCAAATCGGAGGACCCGAACGTGTTCAGCGAGACGATATACGACTTCCGCCACATCACCCTGGCCCCCATCGTGGTCATGCTCGGCTTCTTCTTCGAGATATACGCCATCATGTACCGCCCGAAGAATAGGGGCTAGCCGTGATGACCGTACTAGAGGGCATCATCCTGGGGATTGTCCAGGGGCTGACGGAGTTCCTCCCGGTGAGCAGCAGCGGGCATATCGAGCTGGGGAAGGCCATCCTGGGGGTTGCCCCCGAGGAGAACATGGCCTTCACCGTGGCGGTGCACGGGGCCACGGTGCTGAGCACGATGGCCGTGTTCTGGCGGGAAATCCTCAGGCTGCTGCAGGGGCTGCTCCGCCTGGAGTGGAACCGGGAGACGAGGTACATCGTGCAGATTTTGGTGTCGATGCTGCCCGTGGGCCTGGTCGGCCTCCTGCTCAAGGACCAGCTCGAGCTGCTCTTCGCCGGGAGTGTGCTCATGGTGGGCTGCATGCTGCTGCACACGGCCCTGCTGCTGGTCTGCGCGCACTTCGCGCCCAAGGGGGGCGGGGGTGGCCTCAGGCTGAGTCGGGGCGAGCCGACCCTGGCCAGCTCGCTCATCATGGGCCTGGGGCAAGCCCTGGCCGTTGTCCCGGGGCTCTCCCGCAGCGGCACGACCATATCGCTCGGCCTGCTGAGCGGGGTATCGAGCTCCGCCGCCACGGAGTTCAGCTTCCTGATGGTGCTGCCGCCCATCATCGGGATGAACCTACTGGAGCTGCTCGGGGGCGACTTCACCGCCGGGAGCATCAGCGCCATGCCGCTGCTGGCCGGGTCCATCGCCGCCTTCGTATCGGGCTACATCGCCTGCCGCTGGATGCTGCACCTAGTGCGCCGCGGCAAGCTCCTATGGTTCGCGCTCTACTGCGCCGCGGCCGGGAGCGTGGCCATCATCTACGGGCTGTAGCCGATGCCGACCACGGGGAGGGACACACCGATGGAGAACAGCAGCGGGCTCACGAGCTACAGCCCCGGCAAGGACCTCCGGGAGGGGCACATCTTCCTGGTGAACAAGCCGCTGGGATGGACCTCCTTCAACGTGGTGGGGAAGGTGAAGTACCTGCTGCGCCACCACCTGGGGTACAGGAAGATCAAGGTGGGCCACGCCGGCACGCTCGACCCCCTCGCCACCGGCCTGATGGTGGTCTGCGTGGGGAGGGCCACCAAGCTCGCGCAGGGGCTCACCGCGGCCGACAAGGAGTACTACGCCACCTTCACCCTGGGGGCCAGCACCCCGTCCTACGACGGCGAAACGGCCGTGGACACCACCCACCCCACCGAGCACATCACCGAGGAGCTAGTCCGCCAGGTGGCCCGCGGCATGGTCGGCGAGATGCTGCAGGTCCCCCCTCTCTTCTCCGCGAAGCGGGTGGATGGCCAGCGGGCCTACGACCTGGCGCGGCGGGGCCAGGAGGCGGAGCTCGCCCCCGTCCCCATCGTGATACACGAATTCGAGTTGCTCAGCATCCGCGGGCTGCAGGTCGAAGCCCGCATACGCTGCAGCAAGGGCACCTACATCCGGGCCATCGCCCGCGACTTCGGCCAGGCCCTCCGCTCCGGGGCCTACCTCACCGCCCTGCGCCGCAGCCGCTCCGGCGACTTCACCCTCGAGGGGGCCAGCACGGTGGCCGAGCTCGAGGCCTTCATCACGGCCATCGCGCCGCTGTACGCCACCAAGAAGCAGCAGGACCAGTAGAGAGAACATCCATACCCACCCACAAAACCTAGAATTTGCAAAGAGAGATGAAACTATCGCAATTTGACTTCCCGCTCCCGTCCAAGCTCATCGCCCAGTACCCCTCCGAGCTGCGCGACGAGGCCCGGCTCCTGGTCGGGCACAGAAAGAACGGGAAGATAGAGCACAAGCGCTTCAAGGACCTCATCGGCTACTTCGGCACGGGGGACACGATAGTGCTCAACAACACGAAGGTCTTCCCCGCGCGGCTCCACGGCATCAAGGAGAAGACCAACGCCACGATAGAGGTATTCCTGCTGCGGGAGCTCGACCCCACCACCCGGCTCTGGGACGTGCTAGTGGACCCCGCCCGCAAAATCCGCATCGGCAACAAGCTCTTCTTCGGCGAGGGGGACATCCTGGTGGCCGAGGTGGTGGACAACACGACCTCCCGCGGGCGGACGCTCCGCTTCCTCTTCGACGGGACGGCCGAGGAGTTCAAGGAGCGCCTCTACAAGCTGGGCACCACCCCCCTCCCGGCGAGCGTGGGGCGCAAGGTCGAGGCCATAGACGACGAGCGCTACCAGACCATCTACGCCCAGGTGGAGGGCGCGGTGGCGGCCCCCTCGGCCGGACTACACATCTCCCGCGAGCTGCTCAAGCGCTGCGAAATCAAGGGCATAAACCAGGCCTACGTCACCCTGCACGCGGGCCTGGGCAACTTCCGGCGCATAGAGGTGGAGGACCTCTCCAAGCACAAGGCCGACGCGGAGCAGATAGAGATACCCGAGAGCGCGGAGCGGCTCATCAACGCCTCGCTCGACGAGGAGAAGCAGGTGCTGGCCGTGGGGACCACCGTAATCCGCACCCTGGAGAGCTCCGTAACCACCGACCAACGGGTGAAGGCCTTCAGCGGGTGGACCAACAAGTTCATCTTCCCCCCCTACCGGGTGCAGATCCCCACCGCCATCGTGTCCAACTTCCACCTCCCCAGCTCGAGCCTGCTGATGACCGTGGCCTCCTTCACCGGCTACGACTTCATGCGCGAGATGTACGACGTGGCCATCAAGGAGGAGTACACCTTCGGCACCTACGGCGACGCCATGCTGGTGCTCTAAGCCAGAGGCCGGCAAGGGAAATGGGCGACCAGCGCGCATGCGCTGGTCGCCCATTTTTATGGTAGCGCAGCAACCACGCGGGCTCTGCCGGGCGGCAAGTTTGGGGGGACGATGGCCAACCACCAGCGCCCCCTGGCGCACACTTTCCCCCCAGCATCATGGGCCTACCCGAGCGGCTTCCTGGGCAGGGAGCATGCGCCGTAAGGCGGTCAGCGGTGCAGGATATTACCATAATCTTTTCACCACCCATTCTTTAGGTTTACCCATATCGTTGCTTTAGAATAGATGCACAAAATTAACTCTTTTTGCCAAGTTATTTGCATCTATTGCGGGGAAAAACCCACAGCAAATGCCGTTCGTCAAAATCGGAGGCTGGTCCTCCGCCTCGCAGATGGAAGATTGCTTTATAAAAGTGGGAAATGGCTACCTTGCGTTCTCAAAAGCAATGGAAAACAGAATGAAGACCAGAATTCTCTACGTTCACGGCAAGCGGCAAGGCCCTGCCGATACCATTTCACGTACGGCCACCACGCTACGAAAGATACTCCCCCCCTCGAAGTTCAAGATTTTCGCCCCCTCCTTCTCCGAGGACCCCGACGAGGCGCTGCAATTCCTACATGGCTACATCCGGGAGAACGACATCGACCTCATCATCGGCTCGTCGCTCGGCGCGTTCATCACCCTGCAGCTCCGCGAGAAGACCCGCATCGTAATCAACCCCTGCTGCGACCCCGCGGAGGAGGTGACCAAGCGCAGCGAGTGGCCCAACGACATCGTCCAGAAGTACCGAGCGCAGCGGGCGCGGCTCTACGAGGCCATCAAGGAGGAGGACCGCATCAACACCTACGCCCTGTTCGCCACCAACGACGAGCTCTTCTCCTTCTTCGACGAGTATAAGCAGCACTACCACCAGGCGCTGTTCATGGAGGACGGCCACCGCATCAGCGAGGAGAATATACGCCACATGCTCTGCCCGCTGATCGACCTGGCGAGCCGGCAGATAGTCAAGAGAAGGTAGGAGGAAGAGACGAAGAGGGGGCACCCACCCGCGGTGAAATGCCCCCATGCACCCTGCGCGTAGCCCCCGGCTACTCCAGCCAGCTGTCCACCAGCTCCCGGTGGTTGGCCATCCACTGCTTGGCGATTTCGAACTTGTCCCCCGTCGCGTCCATCGCCACGAGCAGGTCGGCCATCTGCGCCTCATCGAGGTGGAAGCGCTCGAAGAACCGCGCGGCCACCGGGTCGGCCTCCCGGAAGCCCTGATGGCAGTAGGTCTCCACCGTCTCACCCGGGCCGTAGGACTGCTTGGGGTCGTCCAGGAACTTGAGCTCGTAGCGGCCGAACATCCAGTGGGGGATCCAGCCGGTGAAGACTATCCAGCGCCCCTCATCCAGCGCCTTCTTCACCTCAGCCAGCATGGCGATGGTCGAGGAGTTCACCTGCTCCAGCGCGAGGCCATAGTCCCGGATGGCGTTGCTGGTCATCTCGGTGGTCCCCGCGCCCGACTCGATACCGATAATCTTCCCGTCGAACCTCTCCGCGCTGGCGTTGAGCTCCTCGATAGAGCTCAGCGTCACGTACTTGGGCACGGTCAGCCCTATGCGCGCCTGGTCGTAGTTGACCCCCAAGGGCTGGATCTTGTCGCCGAACTTGGGCACCTTGTTCTTGTGCGTCACCGGCAACCACACGTCCATGAATACATCCACGTCCCCGTTGGCCAGGCTGGCGAACACCATGTCCACCGCGGCCTTCTTGAGCTTCACGTCGTAGCCCTGCTCCCGGAGTATCTGCGTTGCCAGATGCGTCATGGCCACCCCCTCGGCCCAGCCATCCACGTAGGCGATGGACAGCTCCTTGGCCTCCGTCGCCCCCGCCCCACCCGAGTTGGATGAGCCGCTCGGGCTGCCACCACACGCGCTCAGCAGCAGGGTGGCCACGGCCAGTACAGTCATAATTCTTAATTTCATAGCTCTATATCGTTTAGTTACACAATGCCCCGGCGGGCCCCACGGGCCACCTTGCCAAAAGGGGGCCTGCCACCCACGCAGCAGACCCCCGGGGCTAAAATCATGGAATAATATCGGGGGCGCTACCTCAGCCAGCTATCCACCAGCTCTTTATGCTCCTCCATCCACTGCCTGGCGATGTCGGTTTTCTCGCCCTCGCCCTCCATCTTCAGGAGGAGGTCCGCCATCTGCGCCTCGTCCATGTGGAAGTTGGCGAAGAACTTCGCGGCCATTGGGTCGGCCTCCCTAAAGCCCTTGCGGCAGTAGGTCTCGAGGGTCTCGGCCGCGCCGTACACCCCCTTCGGGTCCTCCAGGAACTTGAGCTCGTAGCGACCGAACTTCCAGTGGGGAATCCAGCCAGCCACCACGACCCAGCGGCTCTCATCGATGGACTTCTTGAGCTCGGCCAGCATGGCGATGGAGGAGGAGTTGACCTGCTCGAGCTGAAGGCCATACTCCTTGATGACATCGTTCGTCCGCGCCGTTATGCCCGCGCCGGACTCCACACCTATAATCTTACCGTCGAACTTCTCCGCGTGCGCATTCAGGTCCTCAATCCGGTCAATTTCCACGTACTTCGGCACCACCAGGCCGATGCGGGCCGCGTCGTAGTTGATGCCCAGCTGCTCTATCTGGCCGCTGAACTTCTCCACCTTGCTGCCGTGCGTCACGGGCAACCACACGTCCATGAACACATCCAGGTCGCCGTTGGCCAGGCTGGCGAACACCAGGTCCACCGCGGCCCGCTGAATCGTCACCTCGTAGCCCTGGGCCTTGAGGACCTCAGTGGCCAAATGGGTCATGGCCACGCCCTCCGCCCAGCCATCCACCAGGGCCATCCTGATTTCCTTCTTCGAAACGGGCTCGTTGGCATCCGCCACGCTGTCCGCCGCATTCCCGTTGCTGGAGCTCCCCGCCCCGCCGCCGCACGCGCTGAAGAGCAGCGCAAGCACGGCCAGTACCGACATAATCCTATACTTCATACCTATCCTATTTAGGGTTAAACATCTTACTATTTCCTGCGGGCTACTCCTTGGGCCCCTCGGGCTCCTTGCCGAAGGCCTGCGTCACCCGGTCGAGGATGATGGCCAGGATCACCACGGCCAGGCCGCTCTCGAAGCCCAGGCCGATATCGAGGTTGTTGATTCCCTCGAGCACCTTCTCGCCGAGCCCCCCCGCGGCGATCATGCCCGCCACGACGACCATCGAGAGCGCCATCATGATGGTCTGGTTCACCCCGTTGAGGATGGTCTTCATGGCCAGGGGGAGCTCCACCTTGAAGAGCAGCTGGCGGTTGGTCACGCCGAAGGCCCTGGCGGCCTCCACCAGGTCGGCGGGCACCTGCTGTATGCCGAAGGTGGTCAGGCGCACGGCCGGGGGCATGGCGAAGATGATGGTCGCGATGGCCCCGGGCAGCTTCCCGATGCTGAAGAACAGGACCGCCGGGATGAGGTACACGAAGGCGGGCATGGTCTGCATCAGGTCCAGGACCGGCCGTATGACCCTATTGGCCCACACGTTCTTGGCCGCCCATATCCCCAGGGGGATGGCGATGGCCAGGGCCGTCAGGGTGGAGACGATGATCAGGGCCAGCGTCTCCATGGTCTCGAGCCAGAAGCCCATCAGGTAGATCAGCACGAAGCCCAGCACGGAGAACAGCGCCATGCCCTTGCCCACCTTGAAGTAGGCCAGCACGGCAAAGAGCGCGATGATGATGTAGAAGGGGACGAAGAGCAGCACGGCCTCCACGCCCTCTATGGACCCGTTGCCCGCGTCCTTGATGAAGTCGAAAACCGGCCGGCCATGCAGCATCAACCACTGGACGAACAGCTCTATATACTTCCCTATATCTATGATTTTCTCCATGCTACTGCTCCAATGCCTTTTGTTTCAAATCCTCTATCTCGCCGGTGTCGAAGCGGGTGGCCTCGCTGATGAGCGACACCTGGGTGACCACGCCCTTGAGCTTGCCGGTCTGGGGGTCCACCACGGCGATGGGCGATTTCGTCTCGGTGATGGTGGGCATCATCTCCTCCACGGTGTAGTGGGGGTAGACGCTCGGCACCTCCGTGCGGACGATGGGCTCCAGGTCCGTCTCCCCGCGCTTGTCGGCCGCCAGCACGTCCTTGAGCCAGACGAAGCCCAGGAAGACCTTGTGCTCGTCCACCACGGGCAGCACGTCCAGGGAGGCGGCCCGCATCTTCCGCAGGGCCCCCTTCACCCCGTCCTTGGGCACGCGGCAGGAGGTCATCTTCTCAAACATCAGGGAGCCGGCCGTGATGATGCTCTTGCGGTCGACCTTCTCCACGAAGGCGGCCACGTAGTCGCTGGCCGGGCTGGTGATGATCTCCTCGGCGTTGCCGATCTGCTCTATGACCCCGTCCTTCATGATGACGATGCGGTCGCCCAGCTTGATGGCCTCGTCCAGGTCGTGGGTGATGAACACGATGGTCTTGTGCAGCTTGTCCTGGAGGTCGAGCAGCTCGTCCTGCATGTCCGACTTGATGAGGGGGTCCAGGGCCGAGAAGGCCTCGTCCATGAGCAGGACCTCCGGGTCGTTGGCCAGGGCGCGCGCCAGCCCGACGCGCTGCTGCATGCCCCCCGAGAGCTGGGAGGGGAACTGCTGCTCGAAGCCGCCCAGGCCCACGGTGCTGAGCGCCTCCTGGGCCTTCCGCAGGCGGGTCGCCTTGGCCTCGCCCTTGATCTCGAGGCCGAAGGCCGCGTTCTCCAGCACGGTGCGGTGCGGCAGGAGGGCGAACTTCTGGAACACCATGCTCATCTCGGTGCGCCGCACCTCCAGGAGCTCCTTGTTGTTCTTCTTGGTGATGTTCTCCCCGTTGAGGATGACCTCGCCGGCCGTCGGCTCGATGAGCCGGTTCAGGCAGCGCAGGAGGGTCGACTTGCCGCTCCCCGAGAGGCCCATGATGACGAAGAACTCGCCCGTCTTAATCTCGAAGCTCGCCCGGTTCACCCCCACGGTGCAGCCGGTCCGCTCCAGGATCTCCGCCTTGGAGCAACCCTCCTCCAGCAGGCGCAGGGCCTCCTCCTTCCGCCTCCCGAAGATCAGCGTGAGGTCCTTTACCACTATTTTCGTCTCTGATGTAGCCATTTCCATTATTTTGTCGCTCTCCCCGGCAGGCCGAATACCGCCGGGGTGAGCATTACCAGGCAAGAGCGCGCAGGCCGGAGGCCTCACACGGCCATCCGGAGGCATCCGCAAGCCGGACACCAAGGGGAAACCCCTACGCTCGGTGATTGGAGGGCGGTACGAGGAGAAGCGGCGTACCCTGAAAAAGCGGTGGGCGGAACGACAAGACGCTCCGCCCACCGCTGTGATTCAGCTGGGGCTCGAACCCAGGACCCTATCCTTAAAAGGGATATGCTCTACCAGCTGAGCTACTGAATCATGAATAGAAGAATTCACCCCTATATGCTCTCCCCCCTGCCTCTTTCGCTCCGCAAAGGTAGTGCTTTTTTCCGGATTGGCAAACCGGAGGCGGGATTTGCAATGCTACTCACCCGGCGGATTGCTGGGTGGGAGGGTGGAGGGGCAAGCCGCCACGCTGCGAAGGAACGAGGGTTAAGCATAACAGTAGGACGCACCGATTTAGCATCCCTCCCCCCCACGCAAAGCCCCCCGAAAGCACCACGCGGCCTCCGGGGGGCATCACGCCGATGGGGCGCTACCCTATTCTGCCGCGGCGGCGCGCTGGCCGAGCTTCCGGTCGAGGTGCATCAGGGCGGCGCGGTTCTCGCCCGCAATCCTGAAGTCCTCCACCATCCGGGAGGCGTTGTCCTCCTCCTCGACCTGCTCGCGCACGCACCCCCAGAAGAAGTCCTCGGAGGCCATGTCGCCCTCCGCGCGGGCCACGGAGATCACCCCCTGGATGAGCCCGCTCACCAGGCACTCATGCTGGTGGAAGGCCTCGGCGACCTCGCAGGGCGTACCGAAGTTGGTCTCCACCGCGGGCACGGCCTGTATCTTCACCTCGCCCCTCCGCATGAGCAGAAAGCGCATCATGTCCTGCGCGTGGTCCATCTCCTCCCTGCTCTGCAGCAGCATCCAGTGGGCGAACCCATCCAGGCCGATATGCGCGCAGTAGGCGCTCATGGACAGGTAGAGGTTGGCCGACCACATCTCCTTGCTAATCTGCTCGTTGATGGCATCCTGCATCTTCTTTGTCAATTCCATAGTCTTGTGTTTTTGGCCCATGGCCGGTTAGTCGATGGCCCCCCGTCCCCGCTACGCCACCCCGCGGGTGGCAGAGGTAGCGAGCGTCACTCTCGCCGGGCCATACCCTACGAACGGCTAGGCTGGGCGGATGGTTCGCCGGTCGGGGAAGCGGCGCATCTCCAGCAGGAGCCAGGCGCACAGGACCAGCCCCTTGAGCATCATGGACAGGCCGATGGCCCACCATATGCCGCTCAGGGAGTAGCTCCCCCACCAGAGGGCCAGGGGGATGCGCAGGAGGTTGAGGGCGATGCCGGTGTAGGCCGGGATGCTGGTCCGCCCTATGCCGTTGAAGACCCCGCTGGTGGTGATCTCCAGCACCATGAGGAGCTGGGCGTAGCCCATGATGCGGAGGTAGCGCCCGCCCTCGGCCATGGCCTCCGGCTCGGGGATGAAGAGCCCGAAGAGGGGGCGGCCGAGGAAGATGAATATGAGGGTGGCGAGCAGGGCGAGGGAGAGGGAGTAGGCGAGCGTCACGCGGTAGCCCCGGCGCACGCGCTGGTAGTTGCCGGCCCCCCAGTTCTGCCCCACGAAGCTCCCGAGGGCGGAGGCGAAGCCGGTGGCCGTCATCCAGCTGAGGGCCTCGATGTCGGCGCCCAGCGACATGATGGCCACGCCCATGTCGCCCCAGCGCGCGACGAGGCGGGCGAGGGTCATGGCGACCAGGGCGAAGAGGACGCTCTGCGCGGCGACCGGCGCGCCGATGGCGACGATGCGCCAGGCCAGCAGGCGGGAGGGCCGAAAGCCGTGGAACACCCGGTGGAAGGGGGCGCCGCGCCGCAGGTTCACGCCCCAGAAGATGAGCGTGACGATGCCCTGGGAGAAGACCGTGGCGTAGCCCGCCCCGGCCACGCCGAGCTGCGGGAAGCCGAGGTAGCCGTTGATCATGAGGGGGTCGAGGAGGAGGTTGATGGTCAGGCCTGTGCCATTGGCGATGAGGGCCATGCGGGAGTGCCCGTTGCCGGTGTACATCCCGAAGTAGGTGAAGTTGACGAAGGTGAAGACCATGCCGGTGGCGATGATGCCGAGGTAGGTGACGGCCAGCTCCACGGTCTGCTCCTCCTGGAATCCGTAGAAGGCGATGAGGGGTCGGCGCGCCAGGAGCATGACGATGCCGCACGCCAGGCCGAAGAGGATGGAGAGGGCCAGGGCGTGGCGCGCGAAGCGGTAGGCCCGCTGGAAGCGCTTGGCCCCCAGGCTCTGGGATATGGTGATCTCGGCGCCCACCTTGGTGGTCAGGCAGAGCGACTGGGCTATCCACAGGAAGATTCCGCCGGCCCCCACGGCCGCGGTGTGTATGCTCCCCAGGTGGCCTATCCAGAACAGGTCGGCCAGGGTGTAGGCCATCTGGATGAAGGCGATCCCCATGATGGGGAGGGCCAGGTCTATAATCTGGCGGCCGATGGGCCCCTGGGTGTAGTCTTTCATCTGCATACTGTCGCGGGTATTGGTCTGGGGGCTGGCTAGCGGGGCGCGGGATGCCTGCTCAGCAGCTCGGCGTAGGCCGCGGAGATGTCGTCCGGGCTGATGGACCGCTCGAAGGTGTCGATGGGCTTCCCATCGGGCAGGCGCTGGACGCGGCCGGCCATCTGGGCCATCGAGAGGTTGAAGAACTCGTCGATGAAGCGGTCGTTGGGGAGGGGCCGCGGGTCCTGCTGCTGGTAGTCGTGGTAGTACTTCCGGACGTAGGCCTCGCCCACGCCCTGCACGCCGACGTAGAGGCGGTAGGCCTTCTGCAGGAAGATGCGCTCGGCGTCGCGGGGGGCGTAGGGGGTGACCAGCTCGCTGATGATGGGTATGGGGGAGCCCTCGACCATGATGTTGAAGAGCTTGTAGCCGATGTAGGATGGGCGGGGGAATATGTTGACGATGAGGCTTCTCCCCTCGTCGAGGCGGAAGAAATGATTGAGGGCGGCGAGGCCCTCCTCCATCTCCTCCTCGATGCGCATCTCCTGCTCGGGGTACATGAGTATCACCGTGTGCCCGTGGTTGGCTTTCAGGTCGGTCCGGTAGCGGAGGGCGGGTAGCTCCCGCTGGAGATCGATGACGCGGGTGACCCGCTGGAGGCTGGAGGGGAGGGTGTTGATGTACATGTCGGCCAGGGCGCCGACCAGGCTGCTCTGCCCGTTGCCGGGGGGGCCCAGGAGGTTGAGGATGGGGAGGAGTACCCGCGGGGGGTGCTCCCGCAGCTTGGGGGAGAAGTAGGATATCCAGTGCTGGTGGAGGAGCATCTGGTTGTAGACGTTGAGCTGGCCGCTGGAGCGGGAGCGGCTGCTGAGGTGCTCCTCGGTCCGGAAGAAGCTGGTGAAGTCGTCCTGCTTGATGCCCTGGTGCCACACCCTGGGGCCGAACTCCTCGGCGATGGACTCCTCCAGGCGCATGAGGCGGGTGGCCATCTCCTTGGAGGGCATCCCCTCCAGGGAGAGCATGGTGTCGACCAGCCGCCAGAGGCTCAGGGTGAACTCGGCGTAGGTTCGCGGGTCGATGTCCCTGAAGAGGCGGGGGCTGCGCAGCAGGGTGAAGGGGGTGGCGCTCTGCTCCCAGGGCGAGTAGGCGGCGTAGCAGGCCCGTAGGAAGAAGCGGTCGTGCCGCACCAGGTGGTCGAGGTGCTGGGCATCGCGTATGAGCTCGCCGTGCTTGCAGATGTAGTAGAACATCAGGACCGGGATGGTGGAGAGGTTCTCCATGCTCGCGGTGGGGTTGGCGTGGTAGAGGAAGGTGAGGAGGTCGCCCAGGATGGCCTGCTGGCGCTCGTCCTCCTCCACCAGGGAGACGGTGCTGCGCGACAGGAGGTGCTCTATCTGCTCGACGAGCATGAGGATGTAGACGAACTGCTCCTCCTGCAGGCGCTGGGCGTAGCCGGCGTGGAGGGGCTCGGGGGAGGCGAACTCCCCGGCGCGGCGCATCTCGACAATCTGCTCGAAGGGCGAGAGGGGCAGCCAGCCGGACCAGTACTGCGAGTCGGAGAAGGCCTGGAGCATGTTGGCCGAGAGGTTCGCCAGCCCGACGACCTCCGCCCAGGAGTGCAGGCAGACCAGCTGCTCGACGCCGCGGACGTTCTCCATGCGCTGTCGGTAGCCGATGACCATCGCCTCGTTGCGCTGGGCCATGAAGGTCATGTTCTCCTCCATGCGCTCGGGGACGGGCATACCCAGCACGGTGTGGCGGAAGGCGCCGAGGGAGTCGGCGAAGTGGAAGGCCAGCAGGGTGTCGGAGGAGAGGAGCTCCACCCCCAGGGGCTCGATGGTCAGCGAGGCGACCACCAGCAGGGGCCCGGTGAAATTGGCCCGGCCGAGGGGGAGGTCGGCCAGGTGGCTCACCAGGTGCCAGCCCTTCCCGTCGTTGTATATATACCTGTAGGTCTGCGTCAGGGAGAGCTCCTCCAGCGGGTGGAAGGTCAGGCCCTCCTCCTCGCGGGGCGGGGGGAGGAGGTACAGGCCGTGGGGGAAGAGGCGTATGGACCACTCCTGGCTCATGCTCAGGGTGATGGAGGGGCCGTGCACCCAGCGGTAGTAGTCGGTCTGCAGCTTCGCGTAGGCCATTCGGCCCGGGGGGAGCGGCCCGTCGGGGATGCGCCCAAAGGGTGCGGCGCTGGAGATAATCGGTAGGTGGCTGAGGAACTTGGCGGTCTCAATGAGCTGCTCGAAGGATGGCTGCCAGCGCCCCCTGGCCGAGGGGGGGAGACGGTGCTCGGCCAGGGCATGGAACTTGTGCCAACCGCCACCACCCTTCACGGGCCGGGGGTAGCTCTCCTGGACGGCCCAGCGGGGCAGGGGGTAGCTCGAGAGCCGCTCGAAGCGACGGGCCCGCAGCCGCCGTTGAATTCGCTGCACCTGCACCACGATGATGCAGACCACAGAGAGGAGCAGAAGCAGGGCGAGAACTATCGGGAGCATGGTCGGGTACGAAAGGGTTAGTGTCTTTTCGGGCAGAGGTGCTGGGGCGTGCGGCCGGGAGGGCGCTAGCGGATATGCTCGTCGAGGAGGAGATGCCCGCCCAGGGTCAGCTGCACCCGGGCGGGGAGGGACACCAGCCCCGCCGGTGGCATCAGGGGGAGTAGCAGCCAGTCGCCCGTGTTGAAACTCAGAACCCGAGAGAAGCCGCTGATGGTGCTGAGGAGTCGGCCGGCCAGAGGCTCCCCACCCCCGCGGCGCTCCTCTGCCCCCACCCTTAGGGCGAAGCTCTCCGGCCCTGGGGGGAGGTCGGCCAGGCGGAGCTCGGGCTCACCGGCCACGATGGCCCGATCGAAGCTCACGGCGCTGGTCCACGGCAGGCCATCCCGGCGGAGGGCATCCCGCAGCGTCTCGTCGCAGAGGTGCAGGGCCAGGCCCAGCGCCTCGACGTAGCACTCGGCCTGCCCCCCATCCACCGACTTGCAAACGCCCCGGAGGCGAGCGTACAGGCAGGGGGTCAGGGAGTAGGCGTGCTCCGGATGGGCCAGGTAGACCGCCTCCCCACGATTGACCCGGGCCGTATCCGCGCAGAGCAGCGGGACGTATCCCACCCCTGAGTACCCCTGCTGCCCGACATGCTCAATGGCCCGAACGATCTTCATCCCTCATCCTCCACCAGAGCTAGCGTGCCCTCATCGCACGGAATATCTGCGTGAGCACATCCTTGGTGCCGATGGGGAAATCGCTGTTCATGATCCAGTTGTAGTAGCCCCCATCGCGGGCGAAGACCTCCTTGACCTTCGCGCCCTTGTACTTGCCGAACTTGAAGACCACGTCCCCGTCGTTGTCGAAGCCCAGGCGCCCGGCCAGGTCGGCGTAGTCCCTATCGCGGCAGAAGACCGAGAGGGCCTCCACCTCGCAGGGCAGCTCCTCGTAGTAGTCGGGCTGGGCGAAGAGCACCTCCTTGGTCGCCATCGTATCGGCCAGGGCCGAGTGCGCATCCTTGAGCTCCTTGCCGCAGAACTTCTTGTAGGCCGCCACCAGGGTCCGCGGCTCCATGCGGCTGAAGATGGCCATGGCATCGATGAGCTGCCGGCCGGACACATCGAGGTGGGCCCCATTGCGGTGGAACTCCTCGGCCAGCAGGGGCACGTCGAAGCGCGAGGAGTTGTAGCCCCCCAGGTCCGCCCCCTGGATGAACTGGTCCACCTCGGGGATGAGGTCGATGAAGCGCGGCGCCTCCACCACGTCGGCATCCGTAATCCCGTGGATGGCCGTCGACGAGGGGGGGATGGGCATCCCCGGGTTCACCCGCGAGCTGAGGGTGGATTCGAAGCCGTCCGGCTCCACCCGGACCATGGCAATCTCGATGATACGCGCGGTGGCGACGTCGACCCCGGTGGTCTCCAGGTCGAACACAACCAGCGGTTTGCTAAGCTTGAGTGGCATAATCGTACTACTGAAAAGGCCTCCTAGCTGGGTAGATAGGAGGCCTATGGTTAATCGTTTGGCTCGCTGGCTACACCCTAGTAGACATCCGCGTTGCTATGGACGATGACCATGCGCAAATCCTCCTCCTCGCTCTCCATGATGGTGGGGCGGAGCATCGAGTTTTTGGCCGTGGGCGAGAAGCTCAGCAGCACCTCCTGCGAGGCGATGATGGGGAGCGACTCGGTCAGCAGCTGGGTGTTGAAGTACACGTTGCGCGGCTCGCCCTTGTACTGCATCAGGAGCTGCTGGTGCGCCTCGCTGCCCGAGTCGGTATTCCGGGCCCGCACCGTCAGCCGCTCGGCATCCTCCATGCTGAGCTCCACCAGGTTCTTCCCCTTGTGCGAGAAGGGGGCCACCTGCTTGAGCGCCGTCAGGAACATGATGCGGTCCACCACCATCTCGTCCGGGTGGCCCGTGGGGATCACCTTCTCGTAGTCGGGGTACTTCCCCTCGCTCAGCCGGCAGACCAGCGTGTACATCGGCGTGGTGAACTGCAGGTTGCGGCTGTCGAACTCGATGAGCAGCGGCTCCCCATCGCTCGACATGATGGCCTGCAGCAGCTGGGCCGGGCGGTTCTTGAGCAGCACCCCGTGCTCCCCGTCGCAGTGGATGTCCGTGCGCGTGTAGCAGGATATCCGGTTGGCATCCGTGGCCACGAAGCGCAGGTGCTCGGGCTTGGCCTCGATGTACACCCCGCAGATGTGGGGCATGCTCAGGTAGTCGACGCTGGCCGTGAAGAGCGTCTTCGAGATCCCCGACAGCAGCACATCGCTGGTGGTCTCGATGCTGGTCACCTCATCCTGCTCCAGGACCGGCATCTCGGGGAACTCATCGGCCGGCTGGCAGGAGAAGCTGAACTCCCCCTCCTTGGTCCCCGTGCCGTACTTGACCTCCAGCTGCAGGCTCTCCATGTTGGCCGTGAAGTGCATCGGGATGTCGGGGAACTCCTTGAGCGTGTCCAGGAGCAGCTTCGAGGGGACAGCCAGCGCCCCCTCGCTCTGCACCGACTCGGGCCGCAGCGCGGTGAGGATGGTGTTCTCCAGGTCCGAGCCCATGATGCTGAGCGTCTCGCCCTCCACCCGCATCAGAAGGTAGTCCAGTATGTGAAAGGTGGGCTTGCCGGATAAAATCCTACTGGCGTTGGATAGATGCTTGTGCAGCAAGCCGCTCGATACCGTAAATTCCATGCTGTCGTCTTTGAATTTGAATTGAAACCCCTCCCCAGCCGCTGCCCGCAGCAAAGCCGGAATCCAATCGCAAAGGTAGACTTTTTCGCCGAAACGCCATAGGCCAGGCACGGGGCGAATGCAAATCTGAGCCGAAGCGCGGAGACATCCGCAAGCAGGGTGCTACCCCGGAGAGCAACGCACGGGAACAGGGGGCGCGAAAACCCCAGGGGATGGGAAGAAGGGACTGGTAATAAGGATAATAGGCTGAAAAAGGATTAGCGGCTAGGCATCCTCCCCCTCGCAATCTCCGCAATCCTGAAGGCGCGCCCCCTGCTCGCCGAGCGACTGGATGAAGAGCTTGGCGGCCTGCTTCTGCGCCTCCTTCTTCGAGGGCTGTATGCTCGTCAGCACCTCCTGGCCATCCACGAGTAGGCGGCAGGTGAAGCGCGGCGGCCGCGAACGGTAGGTGCCCATCACGAACTCCACGGCATGCTGCCCCGCCTGGGCCCAGTGCAGGAGCTGCGACTTGTAGTCCACCATGTGGTCGAGTAGATGCTGCCAATCCACCCGCGCCTCGAGGATGGCAAAGGACAGCGCCGAGCGGGCCGGCTCCAGCCCCCGGTCCAGGAACATCGCCCCGAAGAGCGCCTCAAGCGCGTTGCCCAGGATGTGCCGCGACTCGGGCGGAACGCCGTGGATGCGCGCCATCGCCTCCCCCACCCCCAGCTCCTCAGCCCAGCGGTTGATATACTGCCGGGAGACCAGCTGCGAGCGCAGGCGCGTCAGGTCCCCCTCGCTCATGTCGGGATAGCGCCTGTATAGCGCCTCAGACATCAGCAGCTCCAGCACCGCATCGCCCAGGAACTCGAGCCGCTCATTGGAGAGGCGCTGACCGTCAGGCCCGTTGAGGCGTACCGATACGTGGGCCAGCGCCAGGTAGTAGATACCCGGCTCGCCCAGCGCAATGGCGAACGCCCCCTGCATATAGGCACGCAAAAAGGCATCCAGCTCGCCGGAGACCTCCCCGCAAGGGGTGTGCCGAGAGCTGGATGCCAGTACTAGTTTCCCCTCAAAGCCGGGCAGCAAGGGCTAATCGAGCTTTTTGAAGAGGACAGAGCTGTTGTGCCCCCCGAAGCCGAAGGTGTTCGAGAGGGCGTAGCGTATCTCGCGCTTCTCCGCCACATTCGGTGTGAGCTTCAGCTTGGGGTTGATGTTCTCGTCCAGCTTCTCCAGATTGATGGTCGGCGGCACAAGGCTGTGCACCATGGCCATCACCGTGGCGATCGACTCTATCGCCCCGGCCGCGCCCAGGAGGTGGCCGGTCATCGACTTGGTCGCGCTGATGTTGATCTGGGTGGCATGCTCGCCGAACACCTTCTCTATCGCCCGTAGCTCGGCCACGTCGCCCAGCGGGGTCGAGGTGCCGTGCACGTTGATGTAGTCCATCTGGCTGGGCTCGATACCCGCCTCCTCCACGGCCAGGGCCATCACTGTGGCGGCGCCCTCCCCCTCGGGGTCCGGTGCCGTGAGGTGGTGCGCATCGGCCGTCATGCCGGAGCCCACGACCTCCGCGTATATCCGTGCGCCACGGGCCAGGGCGTGCTCGTACTCCTCCAGCACCAGCGCGCCAGCCCCCTCGCCCATCACGAAGCCATCACGGTCGGCATCGAAGGGGCGCGAGGCCCGGGCCGGGTCGTCGTTGCGCGTCGAGATGGCCTGCATGGAGCTGAAGCCCCCCAGGCCCGCCTCGTTGATCGCGGCCTCCGAGCCCCCGGTCACGAACATGTCCGCCTTGCCCAGGCGAATCAGGTTGGTCGCGTCGATGATGGCGTGGGTGGACGAGGCGCAGGCGGACACCGTGCCGTAGTTCGGCCCCCTGAGGCCGAAGCGGATGGATATCTGCCCGGCCGCGATGTCGGATATCATCTTCGGGATGAAGAAGGGGTTGAAGCGGGGCATGCCCCCCCCCTCGAAGAAGCCCTTGGCCTCCTCCCAGAAGGTCCGAATCCCCCCTATCCCGGAGCCCCATACCACCCCGGAGCGCCTGGGGTCGAAGCCACCGTCGGCGAAGCCGGCATCCCGCATCGCCTCCTCGGCGGCCACCAGAGCATATTGGGCATACGGATCAAGCTTGCGCGCCTCCTTCCGGTCGAAGTGGTCTGTCGCCCTGTAGCCCTTCAGCTCGCAGGCCACCGTGGTCTTGAACTTCGAGGCGTCGAAACCTGCTATCGTCTCGCAACCGCTCTTCCCAGCGACCAGGGCATCCCAGTACTCCTTAAGATTGTTACCGATGGGAGTCAAGGCCCCCATCCCCGTAATGACTACACGCTTGAGATCCATGTGCCGGATAGTTTGACGTCCAGAGATACCCTTATCTACTTCTCTATGTGCGACTCGAGGTAGGCTATAGCCTCGCCCACCGTGGTTATCTTGCCGGCTTCCTCATCGGGGATGGTGATGCTGAACGCCTTTTCGAAGTCCATGATAATCTCTACCGTATCGAGCGAATCGGCACCGAGGTCGTTGGTAAAGCTAGCAGTCGGCACAACGGCCCCCTCGTCCACGCCCAGCTTGTCCACAATGATAGCTTTCACTTTTCCCGTAACGTCCATAGTCTTACCCATTATTGGTTAATAATTCCGCACTGTCCGAAAGGCGCTGGGCACTCGCCAACCAAGGGCGACCACACCGCCTACTCGGCGGCAAAGGTATATGAAATCTTTATATTTTCGCGCTACGAGAAGCACTTTTTTTACCCTTCGCTCCCCTCTGGAGCGACATAAAACGTAGGTAATGAGCAGAATAGCCGTTTTCGCCTCTGGTTCCGGGAGCAACGCCCAGCGGCTCATGGAGCGCTTCGCGCCCCCGCACCGCCACGCCGTCTCGCTGGTGGTGTGCGACAACCCGGCCGCCGGGGTCATCGCGCGGGCCCACCGGGCCGGGGTGCCCACCTACCTCTGCCGGCGGGGCGCGCTGGCCGGGGGCGAGCTCCTCCACACCCTCCGGGCGCACGGCGCGGGCTGCATCGTCCTGGCCGGCTTCCTGGGCCTGATACCGGGGGAGCTCATCGGCGGGTTCCCCGGGCCCATCGTCAACCTCCACCCCGCCCTCCTGCCCCGCTTCGGGGGGAAGGGCATGTTCGGGCACCACGTCCACCGGGCCGTCATCGCCGCGGGCGAGGCGCGGAGCGGCATCACCATACACCACGTCAACGAGCGCTACGACGAGGGCGGCATCATCGCCCAGTTCGACTGCCCGGTGCACCCGGACGACACGCCCGACAGCCTGGCCGAGCGCATCCACGCCCTGGAGCATCGGCACCTGGGCGAGGTGGTGGAGCGGCTGCTCGACGGGCAGGCGTAGCGGGGTATGGAAAATCCGGGAAAAATCCCTACCTTTGTTGACGATAGCGCATTCGACGAGCGAGAGGATGTCGCAAACCGTTCAACTTGAGCATATGGCTATGAAAAAGATCATTGTACCCTACGATTTCTCCCGGGAGGCGCAGAATGGCATCTCCCTGGCGGCCCAGCTGGCGGACTACTTCCAGGCCACCATCCAGCTGCTGCACGTGCAGAAGAACCGTGGCCTGAGCAGCACCGAGATAGAGCGGGAGAAGGAAGCCATCAAGAAGCGCTTCGACCAGGCGCTGGAGCAGATCACCCCCATAGTGCCCAGCGGCATCCCGATAGAGTACGTCATCCGCTACGGGAAGGTCTACCGGGAGATTTGCGCCCAGGCGGAGGCCGACGAGGACACGATCATCGTGGCCAGCACCCACGGGGCCTCGGGCTTCGAGGAGCTCTTCATCGGGAGCAACGCCCTGCGCCTCATCTCGGCCTCGCAGAAGCCCGTCTACACCATACACCACGGCGTGGAGGCCCGGCGCTTCGGCCAGCTCATCCTCCCCCTCGACACCTCCTTCGGCTCGCGCCAGAAGGCGGCCTACGTCGCCAACGCGGCCAAGGTCTACGGCTGCCCGGTGAGCATCCTGGCCATCGCGGAGAGGCCCTCCGAGAAGCTGATGGAGAAGCTAGCCGCCTACACCAAGCAGGTGGAGGAGTACCTCAAGAAGCAGGACGTGGAGTACAAGGTATACCATGTAGAGGGGATGGACTTCGTCGACGCGGCCATCACCTTCAGCAAGGACAAGCCCGACGCGCTCATCGTCATCACCGAGCAGGACAAGAACGGCCTCCCGGTCTTCCTGATTGGCGATAAGTCGCAGCGCTTCCTCTGCGAGTCGCCCGTGCCGGTGCTCATCCTCCCGCCGCGGGTGAACCTCAAGGGCGGCGACTCGTTCCACACCTTCGGCTAGACAATCCGCCCGCAAAGGGCCGCAATACGCGCAGGGAGAAACCGCCCCGCTACGTGCATTATCGTGGCGGGGCGGTCTCCATCCGGTTGGCTAGGGCATGCGGTCGGGCGCGCCCCGGGTCATGACCACCACGTCGTGCAGCAGGCCGTCGGGGGTGCGGTGCCACTCCGGGAGCAGGCCCACCCGCCCGAAGCCCTCCGCCTCGAACAGGGCCAGGGTGGGGGCGTTGCTCGTCATCACCTCCACGGCCAGGGCCCGCAGGCCCAGCACCCCGAAGGCGTAGCGCAGCCCAGCCCGGAGCGTGGCGCGGCCGTAGCCCAGGCCACGGAGCCCGGGGGGGAAGATGCCCAGCCCGAGGTAGCTCGTACGCTGCACCCCGTCCATGCGGAAGAAGTCCAGGCAGCCCACCCGCACCCTGTCGTCGGGCCGGTAGGCCAGCAGGCGGAGCTGCTCGTCGTCCCCGCCGCCGCTCTCCACGAAGGCCCGCAGCTGGTAGCGGCTCACGGGGCGTACCACCGTCCCCTCGGCGTAGCGCTCCGGGGCGTTCTCGTAGCTGTAGAGGTACTCCAGGTCCTCAGGCTCTGGGGCCCGCAGGGCGATGCGGGGGGGCGAATTTTCCGACATACGGTAAGGCATTGCTCAGTGAAAAGGGGCATGCCATCTAGGCCTCCTCGCCCTCCAGCTCCTCGTGCGCCTTCAGCAGCTTCTCCTGTATGTCGCCCGGGGTGGCGGCATACTCGGCGAAGTCCATGGTGTAGGTCGCCCGGCCGCTGGTCAGGGAGCTGAGCGCGGTGCTGTAGCGCGCCAGCTCGGCCAGGGGCACGCGGGCCTTGATGCGCTCGAAGCCCCCGTCGCTGTCCATGCCCATGATGACGGCCCGTCGGTTCTGCAGGTCGCTCATCACGTCCCCCAAGCGGTCGGAGGGCACGAGGACCTCCACGTTGTAGATGGGCTCCATGATTTTTGGCCCGGCCTCGCGGAAGGCCGCCCGGAAGGCGTTGCGGCTCGCCAGCTTGAAGGAGATCTCGTTGGAGTCCACCGGGTGCATCTTCCCGTCGTAGACGGCCACGCGGATGTCGCGCGCGTAAGAGCCGGTGAGCGGCCCCTGCTCCATCTTCTCCATCAGGCCCTTGAGGATGGCGGGCATGAAGCGCGCGTCGATGGCCCCACCCACGATGCAGTTGTAGAACACGAGCTTGCCCCCCCAGTCGAGGTCGATCTCCTGGGTGTCGCGCACGTTCAGGTTGATTTCCTTGCCGTTGACCTTGGCCTTGGTGGGCGCGGGCTCGCCCTCCACGTAGGGGTCGATGATGATGTGGACCTCGCCGAACTGGCCCGCGCCGCCGGACTGCTTCTTGTGGCGGTAGTCGGCCGAGGCGCTCTTGGTGATGGTCTCGCGGTAGGGGATGCGGGGCGGGAAGTACTCCACGCTCATCTTGTGGAGGTGCTCCAGCTCCCACTTCAGGATGTTGAGATGGTGCTCGCCCTGGCCGCTAAGGATGATCTGCCGCAGCTCCTTGGAGAACTCCACGCCTATGCTCAGGTCGGCCTGGTGGGCGCGGTTGAGCAGCTCGCCCAGCTTCTCGGTCTCCGCCTCGTTGGTCGCCCGGACGGCGGTGCGGAACTTGGCGTTGGGCATGGCCAGCGGGGGGAGCACCACGGCCAGCCCGCCGGCGCAGAGCGTGTGGTTGCTCTTAGTGTTCTTGAGCTTGACGGCCGCGCCGATGTCGCCCGCCACCAGCTCGCCCACCTTCGTGCGGTTCTTGCCCGCCACCACGTAGAGCTGCGACATGCGCTCCTTGGCCTGGGTGGCCATATTCGTGAGGTCGTCGCCCTCGCGCAGGGTCCCGCTCATCACCTTGAAGTAGTTGATCTCGCCGAGGTGCGGCTCGACGGCCGTCTTGAAGACGAAGAGCGATGTCTTCGCGCCCGCATCGCAGGTGAGCTCCTGGCCCTCCACGTCCCGCATGGGCGGGGTCTGCGCCGGGGAGGCCCCCACCTTCACGATGAACTCCATCAGGCGCTTGGCCCCGATGGTCTTCAGCCCCGAGGTGCACATGACCGGGAAGATGTCCCGCGCCGCCATGCCCTTGCCCAGCCCCACGCGCACCTCATCCTCCTCCAGGCTCCCCTTCTCGAAGAAGAGCTCCATGAGGCTCTCGTCGTTCTCCGCGGCCGACTCCACCAGCTCCTGGTGCAGGGCCGTCGCGCGCTCCAGCTCCTCGGCCGGGATGGGGTGCTCCTCCCGCTCGCCGCTCTCCCCCTTGTAGCGGTACATCTTCATGAGCAGCACGTCGATGATGGCGTCGAAGCCCTCGCCCGCGTTCAGCGGGTACTGCACCAGCTTGACCTTCTTGCCGAAGGCCTGCCGCAGGCTCTCGAGCGTGTTCTCGAAGTTGGCCTTCTCGTGGTCGAGCTGGTTGACCGCGAACATCACCGGCCGGGCCATCTTGCGGGTCCAGCGGCCGAAGATCTCCGTGCCGACCTCCACCCCGTGGCGGGCGTTGATGACCATCACGGCCAGGTCCGCCACCGAGACGGCCGATATCACCGCCCCCAGGAAGTCGTCCGAGCCCGGCGTGTCGAACAGGTTCAGCTTGCAGCCCATGAACTCGGTGTAGAGCACCGTGGAGTAGATGGACTTGCCGTTGAGCTGCTCGATCTCGCTGTAGTCCGACACGGTGTTCTTGCCCTCAATCGTCCCCTTGCGGTCGATCACCTTGCCCTCCAGCAGCATGGCCTCAGTCAGGAGCGTCTTCCCCGCATCGGTGCTGCCCAGCAATACCACGTTGCGAATCTTGTCTGTAGGGTACGTCTTCATACTATCACTCTTATTAGGTTGTTGATACTACACACGGCGTGCTCCCCCCCGACCAGGGCCCTCCTACCTTTTTTCTTCAGGTTTCAAAGTTAGAAAAACTCTAAAGTAATTCCAAGCCCCCCGCGCCAGAAAATAGGGAGTCGAGGCCCCCAGGCCCCGCGAGCCACGGCAAAAAGCCTATCTTTGCGCTCGCCAAACCGCAGTGAACAATGGGAAAAGCACGCCTATCCCTCCAGCAGAAGCTCAGCCTGAACCTCGGCCCCCTCCAGCTGCAGGTCATCGGCATGCTGGCCCTCCCCATCCACGAGCTGGAGCGCCGGGTGACCGAGGAGATCGAGCGGAACCCCACCCTCGAGGAGGAGGACAGCCCGCCGGAGGGGGGCGAGACCCCGGACGACGCGCCCGGCCCCGCGGACGAATTCGCCCCGGAGGACTACCTGCCCGACGACCTGCGCTACGACGAGCTACCCCGCCAGGGCGCAGCGGAACCCGGCACGGAGGAGCGGACCATCGCCGCGCAGACCACCTTCCGGGAGCACCTCGTCGAGCAGCTCAAGCACCTCCGCGTAGCCCCCGACCTACGGCCCGCGGCCGAGTACATCATCTGGAACCTCGACGACGACGGCTACCTGCGCACCGACCTCGAGGACCTCCGCGACCAGATGTACCTCCTGGAGTCGCACGACATCGACCCCGCCCGCTGGCGCGAAGCCCTGCGCCTCATCCAGTCCATGCCCCCCGCCGGCATCGGGGCCAAGGACCTCCGCGAATGCCTCCTCCTCCAGCTACGCGGCGACACCTCCCTCGAGGCCACCCTCGCCCGCCGGGTGCTCCAGGAGGCATTCGAGGCGCTCACCCGCCGGAACTTCGAGCAGATGCTCCGCACCCTCGGCTGCACCGAGCCACAGCTCCAGCAGGCCATCGAGCGTATCGCCACCCTCAGCCCCCGGCCCGAGATACCCGCCACCGAGAGCGGCTACGCGCAGACCATCACCCCCGACTTCCACCTCACCATCGACGGCAATGGCGAGCGGACCATCACCCTCAACGGGCGCAACAGCCCCGACCTCCGCGTGAGCCACCGCTATGCCCAGATGCTCAGCGACCTCCAGGCGCAGCAGCAACAGCGCGAGCTCAGCACGCAGGAGCAGGAGACCGCCAGCTTCGTCAGGCAGCACATCGAGAGTGCGCGCGGCTTCATCGAGGCCATACGCCTACGCAACGGCACCCTCACCCGCATCATGGAGGCCATCCTCGCGGCCCAGGCCGACTACTTCCAGGAGGGCGACCCAGACCGGCTACGCCCCCTCATGATGAAGGACATCGCCAGCGCCACCGGCCTGGACCTCTCCACCGTCTCCCGCGTGGCCAACGGCAAGTACATACAGACCCCATGGGGCATACTCCCCCTGCGGCAGCTCTTCGCCCGGGAGCTCGCCCCCGCCTCCCCGAGCGCGGCCGAAACCACCGAGACCCAAACCACCCTCGAGGCCAAGAACCACCTCCAGCAGCTCATCGACCAGGAGGACAAGCACGAACCCCTCACCGACGAGCAGCTCGCCGACCGCATGCACCGGGCCGGCTACCCCATCAGCCGACGCACCGTCGCCAAGTACAGGCACCAGCTCGGCCTGGCCACCGCCCGCCTCCGGCGTGAACTCTAAGCCCAGACAAAAAAAGGCGGGGCGCGTTGGCGCCCCGCCCAGTCGTCGTGCTACGTAGCCCCTAGAAATGGAACATCACGAAGAAATTCGCGAAGCCGGGGGACTTGCTCGCGAAGGAAATCGACTCCTCCTTGCCCCCGACCACCTCCTGCTTGAAGTAGGTCTTATCCCTTATCTCCTCGGTATGCACCTCACCGCGCGTACTGAGCGTAGCGCCGAGATTCAGCCCCACCTCAAAGCCTATACTAGCACGGGGAATGAAGTAGAACTCAACACCCGCAAAGCCCGAGAGGCCCATGGTATGCTGCTGGCCACCATTCCTATAGAGAAGGCGCTTGGTGGCCGGAGCAGGGGCCAAAACGTTGGGGTCCGATGCATCAAAATTATGGGTAGTCGGATTAAGATTCTTCACATTCATCGCGTTGCCGTACTTAAACTCCGTCACCGTGTGGTCGAACCTGTAGTACACGTCCCCCCCGAGGAAGGCGCGGAAGCGGTCCTGGCCACGGAATGCCATGTAGCCCATACGGAACTGGTAGCCGCTCTTCCGCACAATCCGCAGGTCCTCCACCACGCCCAGGTGCCCCTTGGACGCGGCCAAATCGTCGTTGACCACGGTCCGGCTCGTAGTCTCCGTCGTGCCGAAATTCGCGTCCGCACGCATCCGCAAGGCCGTGAAATCCGTCAGGAAGTAGCGACCGTAGATGCCGTAATCCGTGGGCGCCATGGCCTTCTCGTGGAAGACAGAACCCATGAGGTTGAAAATGGGCATAGCATTGATACCCAGGCCGATATGCCCCGCCCTCGGGAAGTACTTCGTCCCCTTATACTCCGCGCTCGGCCCATCCATACGCCGGGGCGCGCTCTTCAGCGTGTCGGACACCGCCTGCGCCCGCACTGCGCCGCCCAGGGCCAGCAGCGCGCAGATTGCAACTATTGCCTTCTTCATCTGTAGCACCTCCTCCTAGTAAACATTCGGCGCCGCCGCATCGTACTTGAGCACGACGGTCTGCAATGGCTGGCCCACAATCAGGCTCACGCTGGCAGGAGCCCCCTCATACCGATAGGATTTCTGCTTGCCACCCACGGTGTAGGTATTGTCGAAGGGCAGCAGGGACACCTTCCACTCGTGGGGCTTACCATCGTTCGGGCAGGGCAGCTCGACCTCCGTGGCGGGCAGGTTCACCACGATAGCCTCATTGAGGTAGTCCGGCCCGGTATGCAGCTCGCTCTGCGGGATTGTGAAGACCAGCTTAGCCCCCAGGCCCTCCGTCACATCCGAGTAGTCAGTCGCATCATCGGCCATCTTAACCCCCACCTTCAGGTTCACCTTGACCATCTCGTTCTTGGGAATTGGCAGCTCCGTCGTTTCCGCCTTCTTGCAGGAGGCGAAGAGCAACGGGGCCACGATGGCCAGCAGCAATACAAACCTCATCTTCTTCATCGCAATGCACATTTTTAAAATGATTGACCCCGCTCCAGAAGCAGAGTCACAATTTATTTGACAGTGCAAAGGTACAACAAAAAATAAAATTGGCAAGTATTTAACCCTATTCCCCGCTTTTTTTTCAGGCAGATTAGGCCTGAACCTCTATCCTGAACTCCAGGTACTCCACCACCATCCCGGGGCGGACCTTCGCCCGCTTCCTGTGCTCCACCACCCCATCCAGTCGCACCAGGGCCGACTCCACCGCCACCTTGGCCGCGCCGCCCGAGGGCACAATCCCCACGGCCTTCAGCAACCGTATCAGCTCTATGTAGGGTCGCCCCTCGAGCGCGAACTCTATCCTCTCCATATACCTAAGTCTCCCTGAAATGGCCACTCTCCGCCACGCCCCCATCGCCCATACGCGCTAGGGCCAACTCGTCCTGCAGGCTCTCCAGCTCCCCACGCATCGACTCGCCGGCGGAGGCATTCTGGATGCTGTTGGCCAGCACCGGCCCCAGGTGCTTGAGGTAGCTGACCTCGTAGCTCTTGAAGGGGGAGAGCCGCCCCAGCACCAGCACGCCCACCATGCCCGTCTCCGACTGCAGGGGTAGGAGCACCAGCGAGGGGGGCGCGCAGGCCCCTAGCCCCGAGGTGATGGGCAGAAAGTCCATCGGCAGGTCCGTCAGGTGCTGGAAGGTGTTGTCCTGGTAGCATGCCCCGACAATCCCCTCCCCGGCCGCTATTCGCCCATACTCCCTCACCTGCTCGGAGAGCATACCGTGCTGGGCCACAAGGTGTAGGCTTAGCTGGAGGTTCTCGCCGTAGCGGGCGATGTAGAGCGCCCCCACGTTGGCCTTTATGCCACGGGCCAGGCTCTCCATCCCCAGTCGGCAGAGCCGCTCCACACCCGCGGAGGTGCTGCAGGCCAGCAGGCGGGAGAGCTCGGAGAACCTCGCGCCCATCCACTTCGACTCGCGCAGCAGGCGCATGTTCTGCTTCAGCCGCTGCTTGAGCTCCTGATACTCCGCCGACTGCTCCCCCACCTGGCGTTGGGCCTGCTCGAGCTGCGCACGGTGGGTATCGCGCTCCTGAATGCAGCGCATGAGGACATCGTTGCGCCGCCGCATCATGATGATAATCAGCATCGAGAAGAAGCCCCCCATGGCGATGGCAATCAGCGGGCGCATCGTCGAGGAGCCCGAGAGCATCAGCAGGTGGTCGACCATCCAGGCGAAACCCAGGAGCACCAGGCCGGCCAGCACGAAGAGCGCGTTCTCCTGCCGACCAATCACCGCGCGCAGCATGATGAAGAACATCAGGTAGATGGAGGTGAAGATGATGTAGGTGAAGAATACCCACTCGTAGCGGGTGAAGAGCATCGGCGGGGTCACCAGGACCAGCACCGTGAGCAGGCACCCCACGGCCAGCAGGGCGAGGTTCGCCAGCCGCCTGGCCCCGGCCGGGTAGATGCTGCTGGCGAGCATGGTCAGCGCGATAATCACCCCGTTGTTGCAGGCGTAGCGGACCTTGAAGAAGGCCGACCAGGAGACGTCGGGGAGCCACTCCAGGATGAAGGAGGACTCCCCCACGGTGATGCGGGCCACCGTGGAGAGCACCAGCAGCACCAGCCAGAAGCTCCGCATGGTGAAGGGGTTGTTGGAGAACAGGAAGAGCCACACCAGCAGGAGGGCCAGGCTGATGCCCAGGATGATGTAGGTGAAGTTCTCGTAGAGCTTCGAGTTGCGCTGCAGCTGGCGGTACTCCCCGAAGCGGGGCGCGTGGACCACGCCCGCCTGGGGGTTGACGTAGTTGGAGGCCTGGAGCACCACCTCAACGGTATCGCGCATGTGGCCGGACTGGCGCAGAATCGGGATGATGAGGTCCTGCACCCTGGACTGCGCGGCGTAGGGGTCGCTGGTCACCCGGCCCACCCCCGACATGAGCTGGCCGTTGACCCAGAGCCGCGAGCTGCTGAAGACCGTGGGGAAATGCAATCCGTACTCCACGTCCGTGTCGCTCTTGGGGAGGACGAGGCGGAGCCGGAACGTGCCGTAGCCCTCGGCCGGCAGGAGCTTGCCGGCCACCCGATAATCCGTCCATGAGCTCGGGATTCGCACCACCCGGGGCTTGTAGTAGCGCCCCTGGGCGAAGTCGGAGGGGCTGACGAGCTGCCCCCAGAAGAACTCCACATTCCCCTCGAGCTGCACATCCCCCTCCTCCTGGTGGCCCTTGTAGCCCGAGAGGTCGAAGAGCATGCTGTCCGGGATGCGGGCCGCCGCCGGGCCCACCAGCCCGGGGAGGGGTAGGCCCAGGAGCAGTCCGGCCAGGAGCAGCAGCCCACGGAGGCCCCTCTGCAGCGGCGCGTAGCCAAAACCCCTAGGAGAACCCATACCCCGGCGCGCTGCTTATCCTACTTCTTGCACTCCAGCATCACCGTCTTGCAGGCATTCGTGTTGCCCATCTTGCAGGCCATGTGGAAGTCCTTGCAGGCCTCATGCTGGCGCTTGCTCTTGAGGTAGGCCATGCCCCGGTTGTAGAACGACATGACGTTGCGGTTGTCGATGTCAATGGAGGCATCGTAGGCATCGACGGCCGACACGTAGTCCTTCATCATGTAGAAGGCCGAGCCCTTGTAGTTGTAGGCCGTGGCGTTGCGGGGCGAGAGGTCCAGGGCCTTGTCGAACCACGGGAGGGATGCCTCCGCGTCGCCGGTGTAGAGGATGGCCAGGCCGTGGTTGATGTAGAGGGTGACCCAGTCGGACGAGCCCTTCGAGAGCATGCCCTCCACCTTCTGGAAGGTGTTCTGCGCGGCGGTGTAGTCGCCCTTGAGGTTCTGGACGATGCCCAGCTTCAGCTGCAGCTCCACGCTCTTGGGGTACTCGTCCATGGCGTCCTTGATGAGCGATTCGGCCTTGCGGACCTTGCGCAGGCGTATGCAGGTCTCGATGTAGGCGTAGATGCAGACGGTGTCCTTCCTGTTCTGCCGGTAGGCCGTGGAGAGGAAGTTCTCGGCGGCCCCCAGCTCGTTGTTGCGCAGCGCCCGTACGCCCAGCGACAGGGGATCGTTCTCGGTTCGCTTCGCTGTGGTGGTCAGGGGTAGCAGGGTGAGCAGCAGCAGGGGTAGGGCCGCTAGGTAGGCGGTCATTCTCTTCATAGTGTACATCAAAGTTTGTCGGCCATCTCTCCGATTCGTGCGCTTGCCGCAGCGGGCGTGTAGAGCACCCGGCGGTCCTGGAGGGCGCTGGCGAGGGTCTGCTCGTCGGCTTGGTCCAGCCGCTCGCCGAAGGGGATGCCCCTTGCGGGTGTCGATATGCGGATGTTGAGGCTCTGCAGGTGGCGCTGGAGGTAGAAGGCCGTGGTGTCGCCCTCCATGTTCACCGCGAAGGCCAGGATGAGCTCCTCGGGGCGCTGGCGGGCGATGGTGGACTGCAGCTGGTCCAGGGGTAGCTGGTCTGGCCCCCGCCCGGCCATGGGGTCTATCAGCCCGCCCAGCACGAAGTAGCGCCCGCGGTACTGCCCGGCGCGCTCCAGGGCCATCACGTCCCGCACGTCGGCCACCACGCACAGCAGGGTGTCGTCGCGGCGGGTGTCGGCGCAGCGGGCGCAGGCCTCGCCCGTGTCGGAGAAGCCGTTGCAGCGGGGGCAACGCTGGAGCTGGTCCGCGCAGTCGCGCAGGGCGGCCACGAAGCGGGCCTGCTGCTCCGCCGGCTGCTCCAGCATGTGGAGGGCGTAGCGCTGCGCCGTACGTGGCCCCACGCCGGGGAGCTGCGCGAAGGCCTCCACCGCCTTGCTGAAAAGTACTGAACCGTAGTCCTGCTCGTCCATCCGTCAAAGGCTATATACCCCGCGAAGGTAATATAAAAATCCCGACCACCTACCCACGCGGCACGCTGGCTAGGGGGCCAACCACCCCGCGATTGCGGCCAGGTTGCTCGGGTTGGAGCTGGGCTTGCCCTCCGGGGTGTACATGTGCTCGAGCTGGGCGGCGTAGCGCTCCTCGGCCCGGTGGCGGATGAGCTTCATGGTGCTGTTGAGCAAGCCGTTGGCCTCGCTGAAGGGCTCGTCGACGATGGCGTACGTGCTGGCCTGCCACCGCTCGGGGAAGAGGTCTTTGAGCTTGGGGTCGGTCCGCAGCAGGGCCATGTCCGCGTCGATAAGCTCTATGGCCCGCCGGGCGGCCTCCTCGCTCTGGGGGTTCACCCGCTGCCGGGCGAGGGCCGCCCGGAGCGCCTCGCCGTTGGGCACGACCAGGGCGGTGGTGTAGGGGCGCTGGTTGTTGTGCAGCAGGACCTGGTCTATGAGCGCGGAGTGCTGCACGAGGGTCTCCTCTATGCCCTCGGGGCTGTACTTCTCGCCGTCCATCCCGATGAGCAGGCTCTTGAAGCGGCCCAGCACCGAGAGGTAGCCGTCAGTGTCCAGGAAGCCCATGTCGCCGGTGTGGAGCCAGCCATCGACGATGGTCGCGGCCGTGGCGACCTCGTTCTTCCAGTAGCCCAGCATCACGTTGCCCCCCCTGACGCAGATCTCGCCCTTCTGCCCCCGGGGGAGCTCGTGCCCCTCCTCGTCCACGATGCGGACATCCATATTGGGTATCGGCCGACCGGAGGTGCCGAGCTTGTGGTTCTCCGGGCTGTTGGTGCTGATGATGGGGGTGGCCTCCGTGAGGCCGTAGCCCTGGAACATCGGGATGCCGATCGCGTAGAAGAACTTCTGGAGGTCGAGGTCGAGGTAGGCCCCACCACCGATGAAGTACTCGAGCCGCCCGCCGAAGCTCTCCCGGACCTTGGAGAAGATGAGCCTGTCGTAGAGGCGCACCAGCGGGTAGAGGAGGGCGCGGAGGCCACGCCCCCGGTTGTGCCCCTCGCGGTTGTAGGCGTAGGCCACGCGCAGCCCGCGGCTGAACATCCCCTCCACGTAGCCCCCCTTGTCCTTGATGCCCTTGAGGATGTTGGCCCGGAAGTTCTTGGCCAGGGCCGGGACGGAGAGGATCATGTGGGGGCGGACCTCCCGCATGTTGACCGGGATGTTGCGCAGGGCCTCCACCGGCGACTTGCCCGCCTGCACCATCGCCAGGCTCGCGCCCCGGTACATGAAGGAGTAGATGCCCGCCACGTGGGCGAAGCTGTGGTCCATCGGGAGGATGACCAGCTGCACGAAGTGCTCGGGGATGGTCACCAGCTGGGCCGTGTTGACGGTGTCCTCCACGTAGTTCCGATGCGTCAGGATAACGCCCTTGGGGTCGGAGGTCGTGCCGGAGGTGTAGGATATGTTGGCGAAGTCCTCGGGCCGTATCTGGTCGGACACGCGGCTGACCACCTCGGGGTCGCGGGCCAGGGCCTCCCGCCCCATCTCCTTGAGGCGGGCCATGGAGACCTCCCCGTCGCCGGGCTGGTCCTTGGGGTCGAGGTGGATGATGTGGCGGAGCTGAGGCAGCTGGGCGCGCATGGCCTCCACTTTCTGGGCCTGCCCCTCAGAGACTATGACGGCGACGGCCCCGGAGTGGTGCAGGCGGAACTGGAGGTCGGCCCCCTCGAGCTTGATGCTCAGGGGGATCTCAACGCAGGCCGCATGGAGCATGCCCAGCTCGCTCTCTATCCAGAGCCTACGGCCCTCGGAGAGCAGCCCCACCCTACTCCCCGGCTCAATGCCCAGGGTGATGAGCCCGGCGGCGATGGCGCGGACCTCCTCATGGGTCTGGCGGTAGGTCGTCGGCCGGTACTCCCCGCCCTCCTTCTGCCAGATGAAGGGGTTGTCGGGCCACTTGCCCACCGAGCGTTCAAAGAACTGTACTAGCGTCCTGATATCTTCCATAGCGCATCGTGTATTGGGGGGCAATGATAGGCAAAATTATCCGGAACTGCATTTCCGGCCCGCCGGTCATGCCCCATTTCGGGCCCGCCGGCCTGGGTGAAACCGCGCGATTTTCCCTACCTTTGCCCACGGATTAAGACGCAAGCACTATGGCAACGTACATCAACCCCTTCACGGACTTCGGCTTCAAGCGCCTCTTCGGCCAGGAGGAGAACAAGGACCTGCTCATGAGCTTCCTCAACGAGCTGCTGCGCGGCCAGCAGGTCATCGAGCGGCTCACCTACCTGAAGACCGAGCACCTGGGCGGGACGCAGTTCGACCGCAGGGCCATCTTCGACCTCTACTGCGAGAATGAGCGCGGGGAGAAGTTCATCGTCGAGCTCCAGCGCGCCAGGCAGGAGTTCTTCAAGGACCGCTCGGTGTTCTACTCCACCTTCCCCATCCAGGAGGAGGCCCAGCCCAACGACTGGGACTTCCGCCTGCGGCCCGTGTACACCATCGCCATCCTGGACTTCGTCTTCGACAACGATACGGGGGGGCCGGACAAGTACCGCTACGACGTGCAACTCATGGAGACCGAGCTCAAGGAGGTGTTCTACCGCAAGCTCACCTACATCTACCTGCTGATGCCCAAGTTCAACAAGAAGCTCGAGGAGCTGGAGACCGGCTTCGAGAAGTGGCTCTACGCCCTCAAGCACCTCTACCGGCTGGCGGAGCGGCCGGGCCGGCTGAGCGAGGCGGTCTTCGAGAAGTTCTTCCAGCAGGCCCACATCGCCGAGTTCACCAAGGCGGAGCGCGCTGCCTACCACCACTGCCTCAAGGCCCAAAACGACTGGAGGAACATCATGAACACGGCCCGGGCCGACGGCTTCCGCGAGGGGGTGCAGGAGGGGATAGAGCAGGGAATGGAGCAGGGCCTGCAGCAGGGGATGGAGCAGGGAATAAAGCGGGGAATAGAGCAGGGGATAGAGCGGGGGATGGAGAAAGGAATGGAGAAAGGGATAGAGCAAGGAATGGAGAAGGTGGCCCGCTCGATGCTCGCGCGCGGGATGGATGCCAAAACGGTGGCCGAGCTTACAGGGCTGAGCCTAGAGAGGGTGATGGACCTAACGGACCAGCCGGGTCTGGACTAGACCGCCGGGGAGAACACCACATGAAGTAGGGGGATGGCCATCCTAGCAGATAGCCATCCCCCTACTTGTTTTTCTTATGCCGAACGCTACTCCTTGGCGGCGTACTCGTGCACCTGCTGCGAGGTCCGCATCGAGCAGAACTTCTTGCCGCACATTGAGCAGAAGTGCTCCTCGTGGCCCTCGGGCAGCGTCTCGTCGTGGAAGCGGCGCGACTTCTCCGGGTCGAGCGAGAGGTGGAACTGGTCGTTCCAGCGGAACTCGAAGCGGGCCTTGCTCATGGCGTTATCGCGGTACATGGCCGAGGGGTGCCCCTTGGCCAAATCCACCCCGTGGGCCGTGAGCTTGTAGGTGATCACCCCCTCCTTCACGTCGTCGCGGTTGGGCAGCCCGAGGTGCTCCTTCGGGGTCACGTAGCAGAGCATGGCCGTGCCGTGCCAGCCGATAATCGCCCCGCCGATGGCCGAGGTGATGTGGTCGTAGCCCGGGGCGATGTCGCACACCAGCGGGCCGAGCGTGTAGAAGGGCGCGTCGTGGCACACCTTCTGCTCGAGCTCCACGTTCACGGCGATTTTGTCCATCGGCACGTGGCCCGGCCCCTCTATCATCACCTGCACGTTCTTGGCCCACGCGCGGGTGGCCAGCTCGCCGAGGGTCTGCAGCTCGGCGAACTGCGCCTTGTCGTTGGCGTCGGCAATCGAGCCGGGGCGGAGCCCATCGCCCAGGGAGACCGCCACGTCGTAGGCCGCGAGGATGTCGCATATCTCGTCGAAGTGCGTGTAGAGGAAGTTCTCCTGCTTGTGCATGATGGCCCACTTGGCCATGATGGCCCCCCCGCGCGAGACGATGCCCGTCACCCGCTTGGCCGTGTATGGCACGTACTCCCGCAGCAGGCCCGCGTGGATGGTGAAGTAGTCCACCCCCTGCTCGGCCTGCTCGATAATCGTGTCGCGGTAGACCTCCCAGGTCAGCTTCTCCACGTCGCCGTCTATCTTCTCGAGGGCCTGGTAGAGCGGCACGGTGCCTATCGGCACGGGCGAGTTGCGGATAATCCACTCGCGCGTCTCGTGGATGTTGTCGCCCGTCGAGAGGTCCATGACCGTGTCCGCGCCCCAGCGCGAGGCCCACACGGACTTCTCCACCTCCTCGTGTATGCCCGAGGTGACGGCCGAGTTGCCGATGTTGGCGTTAATCTTCACCAGGAAGTTCCGCCCGATAATCATGGGCTCCAGCTCCGGGTGGTTGATGTTGCAGGGGATGATGGCGCGCCCGGCCGCAATCTCATCGCGCACGAACTCGGCGGTGATGGGCTTGGGCATCTCGGTGGCCCCCCCGTAGGCCCGGTGCATGGCCTCCATGTTCTGGTTCTCCCGCACGGCCACGAACTCCATCTCGGGCGTCACGATGCCCTGCCGCGCGTAGTACATCTGCGAGACCCCATGCCCCTCCTTGGCCCGCAGCGGGCGGTGCTTGACGTGGGGGAAGCGCAGGTGCGCGAGCGACTCGTCGGCCAGGCGCATCCGCCCGTACTCCGAGGAGAGGCCGGGCAGCTCCACGGTATCGCCCCGCTCGGCAATCCACCCCGCCCGCAGCCGTGGTATCCCCTCCATGACGTTCACCTCCACGTCGGGGTCGGTGAAGGGGCCGGACGTATCGTACACGTACACGGGCGCGTTGGGCCGCCGGTGGCCGTCGGGCGCCACGGTGTCCGAGAGGTCTATGCGGCGCATCGGCACGCGCACCCGGGGGTCGCGCTCCGACTGTATGTAGACCTTCTTCGAGCCGTCTATGGGCATCTGCGTGATGTACTCACAGGAATTATTCTGGTTCATTGTGTCTAAGCCTTATCGTTTGTCGCCACACCGACCGGGTCCGATGGGCCGCGCCCACCACCCCCGGCCTACCCGCCCTGGGCGATGGTGAGGATGATGACCTGGTCCTGGGCCTGCAGCTGGTGTCCGTCCCAGCCGCCCGCCCGCACGATGCTGCCGTTGACCGCCACGGATATGGCCCCCTGGCCCTCGAGGCCGAGGAGCGCCACCAGCCGCGAAACGCTCGTGCCCTCCGGCACCTGCCGAACCTCGTCATTCACCCTGATTTCCATCATTGCGCAAACTCTGTAATTACTGGTTCTACCTCGCGCCACACCTCCTCGGCGTAGCACCCGCAAATGTAGGAAAAAGACGGGATATGGCCATCGCCGGCCCATCGCACACCGCACGGAGTACGCCCCCAGCGCAGCGCGCGCAGCCGGGAAATACCGGACGGCGGGCGGCAGGAGTAATGCCCCAGCTTCGTGAAACCGTCAGCCCCTCCCGCCCAGCACATCGCGCAGGGCCTGGTAGCCACTCACCACCTCGTACTTCACCTCCCCGTTGCTAATCTTCGCGAAGAGCCGACGGGCGCACTTTATCTTCTCCTCCTCCACGCCCCGCAGGTCGAGCGAGGACATGCTCCCCTTGGTCTCCGCCACGAAGTACACGTGCTTCACGGCCCCCTCGTCGAAGGCTATGGCCCAGTCGGGGCTGTAGTCGCCCAGCGGGGTGGGGATTTGGAAGCCCCTGGGCAGCTTCGCGTAGGCAACGACCTCACGGGCAGCGTCCAACTCCGTGGCGAAGTGCTGCTCCACGGCGCTATCCGTGAAGACGTAGTCCGTCACGCTCTTATCCCCCCTGTGCGCGCGGGCAGTAACCTCGTGCTTCTCCTCGGTGAAGATGCTGCTGTCGTAGGTGTCCTTGAGCAGGTTGTAGCTGATGTGGTCGACAATGAGAGTGGCGCGCTGCTCGGTGAGGATGCGGCGCACCTCCTGTATGAAGCGCTCGGGGTTCTGCGGGTACATGGCGAATTTCTCCTCTCGTATCCCCATGAGGATGCGCGCCACGGTCAGGCGGCGAGAGCAGGTCGGGCGGGCTATCTCCCCCAGCAGGTCGTAGCGCACCTCGCTCACGGGGGCACCCTCCAGATGCACCATCTCGCTCTCGAGGAGCGTCAGCATCTCCCCCGTACGCACCTCCTCCTGGCTAAGGGTTTCCTTCTGCTCGCCCCGCCTGACCTGGTACTCCAGGCGGGGAACCTGCAGCTCCCGGTCTATGGCCGCAATGCACTTCGCTATCAGCTCCTCGCTATCGAAGCTCACACGGTACGAGCTGTGGTGGTGGATACGTTTCCATAGCTCCTGGAACTCCCGCTTGTGGAAGTTCCCATTGAGCTGGTTGTGGATGTCGGGCTTGACCGCGTTCTCCACGAGGTCCTCCAGCTTCGCGCCCGTGGCTATTCGCTCCACGTGGCGGTAGACAGCCTCGCTGACCTCGGACGTTAGCCCCTCTATGGGGAGTAGCGTCCCCTCACGGCGGGCGGCGTGGTAAGTCGGGGTCGGCTCGCCCTTCGCATCGATGTAGCCCTTCGTACGAAGCTCAAGATACACCTCCTGCGCCTGGGTCTCGTCCAGGACGTAGGGTTCCTCCCCCTCGGCGCACACCGTAAGCCCCTCTAGCCCCTTCACGGTGACCACCTGCGGGCGGGTGTAGAGGTTCTCCTTGAGGTCCTTCTGCAGCTCCGTGGCAAAGGCGGCGTAGGACTCGGCGGCCACCACTGTCAAGCGGTTGAGGCGATGCACCCCCTCCCGCCCCAGCACCGCGCTGTCGAGGCGTTCGCCCTTGGCATCCACGCACAGGCGGAGGCCACGCCCCACCTCCTGCCGCTTCCTGGTGCTGCTCTGCGACTGGTGGAAGGAGCAGATCTGGAAGACGTTGGGGTTGTCCCAGCCCTCCCGTAGCGCGGAGTGCGAGAAGATGAAGCGCACCGGCTCGTCCAGACTCAGGAGGCGCTCCTTGCTCTTGAGGATGAGGTCGTACGCGCTGACATCGTCGCTCCCCTCGGCCCCCCGCTTCTCCTTGCTGTCGATGGCCCGCCCCTTCCTGTCCACGGAGAAGTAGCCCGCGTGTATCGCGGCGATTGCGTCCCGCTCAAGGTAGGCCCTGTAGGCGGGGTCCAGGATGAGCGAGCGGAGCTTCTCGTCCCGCGCGGCCCGGTACTCCTGCTCGAACATCTCGCCGTACTCCCCGAGCTGGGCCTGCCCCGCCTCGTCGTAGCGACGGTAGTTCCTGACCTCGTCCAGGAAGAAGAGGGAGAGGCACTTCACCCCCTGCCGGAACAGCTCCTCCTCCTTGCGGAGGTGCGCGGCTATGGTCTCCCGTATCTGTATCCGCGCCTTGTGCTTGCTCTCCACGTCCCCGCAGGTCTGCTTCAGGAAGAGCGTGCTGCCGTTGGTGAACTCCACGCCGCTACGCTCCGGCGCATCGGGGTCGTACCATATGTCCTTGATGGCCAAGCCCCGGTAGGCCTCCAGCTGCCCAGAGGTATGGTAGAGGTCGTCCCGCGAGCTGAAGCTCTTGACCCTACGGCGTATACCGTGCGCCTCCCGCACCTCCATCTCAATCTTCGCGCAGGGGGGCCTATCCGTGGAGATGATGATGTCCGAGAGGTAGAGGTAGGCGCTCGTCCCCAGGATGTTCCTCAGCTCGAAGCCCACCACCTCTATCTTCTTGACGAGACGCTGGTTGTAGGCATCGAGGGCGTCGAGCACGTAGACCAGGTTGTGCGCCGTGCGGTGCGTGGCGGAGTAGTTGATGGAGAAGAGCGGATTGAAGGTCTGCATCGCCCCCTGCGTCTTCCTGCCCTCCATCTTCTGCGGCTCATCCAGAATGAGGATGGGGCGGGTGGACGCGATCACGTCTATCGGCCGCCGCGAGCTGAAGCTGTCCTGCCGGGAGTGGATGATGAGCGCGTCCCGGCTGCCCCCCTCCTTCCCCATCTCGCGGTTGAAGGCCTGCATGTTGATAATCATCACGCCAATCTGCGTATCGCGGGCGAACTCGTCTATCTTCTGCAGGTGCTTGCTGTCGTAGACGAAGTGCCGGAGCTTCTTCCCGTAGAGGCTGTGGAAGTGCTGCTCGGTCATGCTCAGGCTCTTGCGCACGCCCTCGCGTATGGCCACGCTGGGTACGATGATGATGAACTTGCTCCAGCCGTACAGGCGGTTCAGCTCGAAGATGGTCTGGGTGTAGACGTAGGTCTTGCCCGTCCCCGTCTCCATCTCCACGTCGAGCTGGCATGCCCCCAGCTTGCTATGCAGCACCTCCGAGCGGGCCACACGGTTGCGCCCCTGCACGGCCTGCACGCGCGCCAGCAGCCGGCTGGCCACGTCCCGGGCGATGTCGGCATTCCGCACCCCGGCGGCATCCATATCGAGCCCCGCCCGGCTGCCGGGGTCCACCTGGTACTGCAGCCCCTCCACCCTGGGCTGCCCCTCAAACACGTCCACCACGCTCGCCACCGCCGCCAGCTGGTAGCCCTGCTCCTTGAATTGTAGCTTCATGGCCTATAGAATTCGTAGGTTGGTG
>PDTX01000015.1 GCA_002749065.1 Bacteroidia bacterium
ACGTGGCCGCCCTCGCGCCCGGCGTGTACCTGCTGCGCGCCCAGGGCCAGACCCTGCGCTTCGTGCGGCGGTAGCCCGAGGGCGGCGGGGGGATGCCCCTGCGGCAAGACGAATGGAGCGGGCTCGCCTCCGCGAGCCCGCTCTTTTTTAGCGCATTACGCCTGTGGCCAGCGCGCGCAGGAGAGAGCAAACGCCACGAAAGGGTATTCCATAGTATTGATTATCTTCGCGACAGATTCTATAATTCATAGATGCGAACACACGGGATATACATTGTCGCGGGGGTATTCCTTAGTGCCATCGCCTTCACCCTGCTGGGGATGGGCTGCGCACGGATAGTCGCTCCTGGTGGTGGCCCGCGTGACAGCGTTCCGCCACGCATCGTGGGCTACGACCCCCTGCCGGGTAGCACCATGACCCGCCCCGAGAGGCTCCGCCTGGCCTTCGACGAATACGTGAAGCTCAAATCCCCCAACCGGAATATCTACATGTCGCCACCGCTGAAATACCCGATAGTGGCCGTGGTCAAGGGGCGCACAGTGGAGGTGAAAATCCGGGATACGCTGGCCGACAGCACGACCTACAACCTTCGATTCGGCCGGTCCGTCGTCGACCTGACAGAGGGCCTCCCGATGGAGGATTTCAGCCTGACCTTCAGCACGGGCCCAAGCATCGACAGCGCACGGCTATTCGGCCGTGTTCGGAATGCCCTGACGCACAGCCCCGTCCTGAACATGAATGTCGGCATCTACCGTCAGGATGTGGACTCGCTACCCCGGACCAGGCCCCCCGATTTTGTCGCCCGAACGGACAGCGCAGGGGTCTTCGATATCATGCGCATCCCGAGCGGTCGCTACAAGGTCTTCGGCATTAAGAATGCGTCCAACAAGCTGATATACAGCAATACGAAGGATACAATCGCCTTCCTCAAGGAGCTGCAAACGAGCATCCTAGCAGGCGATACGCTGGGGGTGCAACAAGTGCCGGTGCTGGAGGCCTTCGTGCGGGAGGTGAAGAGATACCGCCTCCAGACGAAGAGGCGCCCCCTGGCCAATCGGCTCTCCTTCGTGTTCTCGGCCCGCCCCGTCGGGGGGCTACAGGCCACGCTACTCAATGCCCCCGATGCCACGCTGGTCAAGGAGCAGTCGGCCAATGGGGATACGGTGAGCTACTGGATTATGGACAGCACAATAGCCCGGCGGGACACGATAGCCACACGGCTGCAGTACCAGCGGACGGACTCCGCCGGCGGGCTGCAAACATGGCTCGATACCATCATGCTGACCTATGCCTTCCCCAAGGAGGAGCCCAAGGGGCAAGCCAGCACCACGACGGATAGCGTACAGGCTGGGACCAAAGACTCTGTGCCACAGGGCCAAACGGAGGAGAAGGGCGGATGGCTAGAGCGTACCTTCGGGACGAACCGCACCACCGTGGAGCAGGGCCGAAAGAACCGAAAGCGCACGATTACGCGCATGGCGAGCTCGCTTGTTTGCCGGCAGAGCGCCGCCCTCCGACCGTGGGACACGGTGAGCCTCTCGCTGAGCTCGCCCACCACCCTACTGGATACGGGTCGCTTCGTCCTATACTCGCTGCCCGACTCCACCGCCCTCGCCCCCAGGGTGGGCTACGACCCGGCGGTGCATCCCCGGCGGATTACCATCACCCACGAGTGGAAACCCAACACGGAGTACCGGCTGAGGGTGGAGCCCGGGGCGGTGCAGAACCTCTTTGGGCGCACGAACGACACCCTCAGGATGAGCCTCAAGGGGCTGAACCCCAGCCGGTACGCCACTCTTCGCATCGCGCTGGAGGCCGCCCCCCAGACCGCGCTGATACAGCTAATCCCGGCGGGTAAGTACAAGCAGGTGCTACGGCAGCAAGCGGGCCATTCCGCGGATTTTACGTACCTTGACCCCGCAACGGTGTGGATACGCATCATCGATGATGCCAATGGGAATGGGCAATGGGATGCGGGCGACTACACCCGGGGGCTAGAGCCCGAGAAGGTACGATACCACCGTAACGACCTCGGCAACAGGGACATCATCATGCGCCCCAACTGGGAGTATGATATACCGATAAACTACGAAAAACTGGAGGATTGAATATGTCAGTACTAGTCAACTTCGCGATGTTCCCGACCGACAAGGTGGGGAGCATGTCGCCCTACGTGGCCAAGCTCGAGAAGGCCATCCGCGACCAGGGCTACCCGAGCCAGCTGACGGCCATGAGCACCATCGTGGAGACCCCCACGCTGGGCGATGCCTTCAGGGTGATGCAGGCGGCCTACGATGCGCTCGCCCCCGACAGCAAGCGGGTGTACGTGTCGGCGACCTTCGACATCAAGTCGGAGGGGGCGAACCGCCTGGAGGCCAAGGTCAAGTCGGTGGAGGAGAAGCTGGCGCGTGGCTAGTAGCCCGCTCGTGCTGCCCGGCATGCGTCGCCTACTCCTACTGCTGCTCTCGCTCCTGGGCCTACTGCAGGCCGGGGGGGCGCAGGAGGTGAAGGTGGATACCCTCACCTTCAAGGTGGGGGCCAGGGCGGGGGTCGGCATCAGCAGCATCACCTTCCAGCCCTACCAGTACCGGCGGTCCGGGCTCAAGCTCGAGGGGGGGCTCGTGTTCGGCATCTCGGCCGAGAAGTACTTCGGCATGCAGCTGGAGGTGAATTTCGCCCGGACAGGCTACGAGACGGTCGAGCTGCGTCCGAGGAAGGGAGGCGCTAGGGAGTGGGTTGGCCAGTGGCTCAGGGTGGAGAATGTGTGGTTGCAGCTCCCCCTCGTCACCGACCTTCACTACAAGTACAAACGGCTGCTGCTGCGGCTACAGGGGGGAGGCTTTCTGGACTACCTGCTGGCCGAGCAGGCCGGGATCGGAGGGCGCACGGAGCGGATGGCACTCCAGAGCTGGGCCTACAACCGGCTGGGGGTCGGGATGTGCGGCGGAGGCGGCCTGGGCATGGCCACGGGCATCGGCGACTTCCACCTCGACTACCGCTTCTACTACCGGCTCACGAACCTCTACGCCCGGGAGCGAATCGCGGGGGTGAACGAACCCCGCTCCAACCTCCGCCAGCACAGCATTTCCATTACGTATACACGCACATTCACTAAGTTGCAGGAGAAAATAGCACCATGATGAAGAAAACCGCAATGTTACTACTCGCGCTGCTGGTCGGCGTAATCAGCATGGCCCCAGCGCAGGGTACGTTCAAGCAGGAGGGGATAGCCTCCTTCTACGCCGACAAGTTCCACGGACGGACCACCGCCTCGGGCGACCGCTACGACAAGGCGAAGTTCACCTGCGCCCACATGTCGCTGCCCTTCGGCACGGAGCTGCTGGTGACCAACCTCGAGAATGGGAAGACGACCACCGTGCAGGTCAACGACCGCGGGCCCTTCGTGGCCAACCGCATCATCGACCTCTCGCGGGCCGCGGCGGAGGAGATCGACATGGTGACCAGCGGGATGGCCAAGGTCCGGATAGAGATGGCCAAGGGGGGCAGCGCGGGGCAAGCCGCCAGCAAGCCGGCCAGCCCGACCGCGGCCAAGCCAACGCCCCCACCCGCCCCGGCCAGCAAGCCCGCACCCAAGCCCGCGCCCAAGGCCGCGGCGCCAAGCCCCGCTCCGAAGCCCACGCCGAGCAGCACCGCCCATGAGCCGGGCGAGCAGGAGGTCTACAGCCTCGAGGTCAAGCCCCTGGCGAGCCACGCGCTCAAAGGCTTCGGCGTGCAGATAGCCTCCTACAACGACCAGAGCAACATGCTCCGGCGCGCGGCCGAGCTGGAGGCGCGCTTCAAGCGGCTGCTGAAGGTGGAGATCATCAGCACGGAGAGCAGCAAGACCTACAAGCTCATCATCGGGCTCTTCCCCACCAAGAAGGAGGCCCTGGACTACAGGACGCAGCTGCTGGGCGACTACCCCGACTGCTTCGTCATATCGCTCTAGCACCAGGCTCAGGAGCACAATCGAAGTACAACGGACAGAAAGGCAGAATCATGGCAAACGGCAGCAAGCCCATCGTGGTAAGCGGCATACGCTCAACGGGAAAGCTCCACCTGGGGAACTACCTCGGGGCACTCAAGAACTTCGTGGCGATGCAGGAAGAGTTCAACTGCTTCTTCTTCATCGCGGACCTACACTCGCTCACGACGCACCCCACCTCGAAGGAGCTGCACGCCTCCGTGCGGCAGGTGATGGCCGAGTACCTGGCCGCCGGGCTAGACCCCCAGAAATGCTCGCTCTACGTGCAGAGCGACGTGCCCGAGGTGGTGGAGCTCTACCTCTTCCTGAACATGAACGCCTACCTGGGCGAGCTGCAACGCTGCACGAGCTTCAAGGACAAGGTGCGCAAGCAGCCCGAGAACATCAACGCCGGGCTGCTGACCTACCCCACCCTCATGGCGGCCGACATCCTCCAGCACCGGGCCAACATAGTACCGGTGGGCAAGGACCAGGAGCAGCACCTGGAGATGGCCCGCACCTTCGGGAACCGCTTCAACCGGATGTACGAGGTGGAGCTGTTCCCCGAGCCGCAGTCGTACACCGGCGCGAGCCCGCTGGTGAAAATCCCCGGCCTCGACGGCTCGGGCAAGATGGGCAAGTCGGAGGGGAACGCCATCTACCTGAGCGACAGCCCGGAGGTCATCCGCAAGAAGGTGATGAAGGCGCAGAGCGACAACGGGCCCACGCAGCCCAAGCAGGCCAAGAGCGAGGCCATAGAGAACCTCTTCACGCTGATGCGCCACGTCTCCACGCCCGATACCCTGAAGTTCTTCGAGGAGGCCTACGACGCGTGCAGCATTCGCTACGGCGACATGAAGAAGCAGCTGGCCGAGGACATGATCGCGGCCACCGCCCCCATCCGCGAGCGGATAGAGTACTACATGGGCAATGCCAGCCTCCTGACCGAGGCGGCCGCGCAGGGGGCCGCCCGAGCCAGCGAGAGCTCGAGGGAGACCCTCAGGCTGGTGAAGGAGGCGGTGGGGATAAAGCGCCTCTAGATCAACACCATAGGGGGCGGAATGAGTGCTAAGGGCGGGCGCTTGGCTGCATCCGCCCTCTCCGCGTTGCGTGGCCGGGGGCCTGTAAGCCCCTCGGTGTGGCACAGTTGCAAGCTGCGACATGCAGTAAGTTCGCAGAATTTGCTAACTTTGCCAATCGTACACACAGTAGACGCAACGAATTATGAGCAAGCACATCTCTTTACTACTGGCCGGCGTGGCGCTCACGCTCGCAGCCTGCAATAGCAACAGCATGAGTCACAAGCCAATAGACCCGGAGGACCTGAACACGAGCGTGGCCCCCGGGGACGATTTCTACGAGTACTCCAACGGGGGCTGGATATCCCGAGCGGAGATTCCGTCGGACCGGGCGCGCTTCGGGGCGTTCGATGTGCTGCAGGAGGAGACGCAGGCGCGCATCAAGGAGCTGCTCTTCGCGGCGGCCGAGCGGCAGGGGGACAGCGGCAGCATGGAGTGGCAGCAAATCGGGGATTTCTTCCGCTCGGGCATGGATACGGCGGCCATCGAGCAGGCCGGGCTGAAGCCCATCGCGCCCGACCTCCAGCTAATCGGCCAGCTGGAGACCCCGGAGGACGTGGTGCGGGAGATCGCCCGCGAGCGGTCCATCGGCGGGGGCAACCCCTTCTACGTGACGGTGGAGCAGGACAGCAAGAACGCCACGGCGATGATCCTCTCCTTCTACCAGTCCGGCCTGGGGATGCCCGACCGCTCCTACTACTTCAACGAGGATGAGCGGAGCAAGGAGCTCCGGGCAGCCTACCTGCGGATGGTCGACACGCTCTTCCGGCTCATGGGCCGGGACGCCGAGCAGGCCGGGACGACCGCCCGCGACATCCTCGCCCTGGAGACCAAGCTCGCGGAGCCCTCGCTGACCCGCCTGGAGTACCGCGACCCGCACCTGATATACAACAAGCTCACCGCCGCGGAGCTGGCCAAGCTATGCCCCAACATCAACTGGGACGGCTACTTCCTCAACCTCGGGGTGAACAAGCCCGACACCATGCTGGTGGACAACCCGAAGTTCCTGGCGGCCATCAGCGGCTTGCTGGTCTCGGAGCCCATCAGCCTCTGGCGCGACTACCTCACCCTACACTACCTGCTGGCCTACACCGGGAGCCTGAGCCACGCATTCGAGGAGGCGAGCTTCGCCTTCTACGGCACGGCGCTCACGGGCCAGAAGGAGATGCGCCCCCGGTGGAAGCGCGTGGCCACGATGACACAGCAGTTCCTCGGGGAGGCCGTCGGCAAGTTCTACGTGGAGAAGTACTTCCCGGCCGCGGCCAAGGAGCGGATGGTGGCCCTGGTGGAGAACCTCCGCGCGGCCTACGCCAAGCGGCTCGACGCGGTGGAGTGGATGAGCCCGCAGACCAAGGAGAAGGCCAAGGAGAAGCTGGCCGCCATGGTGGTGAAGGTGGGCTACCCCGACCGCTGGCGCGACTACATGGACCTGATCATCGTGCCGGAGAGCTACGCCGCCAACCTGCGCAACGGCTACACCTTCAGCTTCAACTACACGATGTCGAAGCTCGGCCAGCCCGTGGACCGCACGGAGTGGCACATGACCCCGCAGACGGTCAACGCCTACTACAGCCCGACGATGAACGAGATCGTCTTCCCGGCCGGCATCCTCCAGCCCCCCTTCTTCGACATGGAGGCGGACGACGCGATGAACTACGGCGCCATCGGCGTGGTGATCGCGCACGAGATGACCCACGGCTTCGACGACCAGGGCCGCCTCTACAACAAGGAGGGGAACCTGCGGGACTGGTGGACCAAGGAGGACGCGGAGCGCTTCAATGCCAAGTGCCAGCTGCTGGTGGAGGAGTTCGACGCCTTCGAGCTGCTCAAGGGCGAGCACGTGAACGGCAAGCTCACCCTGGGGGAGAACCTGGCCGACTACGGCGGGCTGGTCATCTCGATGGCGGCCTTCAAGCAGCAGCTGCAGGCCACCGGTGAGGAGGCGAACAGGGAGGTGGATGGCTTCACGCCCCTGCAGCGCTTCTTCCTGGCCTACTCGAAGGTGTGGCGCAATAAGTCCACCGAGGAGGAGCAGCTACGCCGCCTCAAGGAGGATGTGCACTCGCCGGGGAAATTCCGCGTCAACGGGGCGGTGTACAACATCGACGAGTTCTACGAGGCCTTCGAGGTGAGCGAGCAGTCGCCCTACTACCGGTCGGCGGACAAACGCCCCACCATCTGGTAGCCCGAAACCGCAGATACTGAGGCAATGAAGAAGATAGTTCCGTATCTTGTGCTGCTCCTGGGGGTGTCGCTGCTGTGGACACCCCTGCGGGCCGCCAAGGGCATAGACGCACCCCGAGTGGTGGTGGACGGCCGGGAGTACTGGGTGCATACCGTGGTCAAGGAGGAGACGCTCTACGCCATCAGCCGTACGTACAACGTGCCGCTGGCCACCATCGTCTCGCAGAACCCGGACCTGTACAACGGCCTGAAGGCCGGGCAGAAGATACGCATACCCGTGCCCGACGGGCAACGCCACAAACCCGTGGGGCAGCGCGACTACCGCCTCCACATCGTGGGCCCGGGCGAGAGCCTCTTCCAGCTCGCGAGGATATACGGGGTGAGCGTGCACGCCATCCGGGAGGCCAACTCCATCAAGGGGGACGTGCTCAGCGTGAGCGAGCCGATACGCATCCCCATGGGGGCGGCCGCCCGGCGCTACGACAGCATCCACCAGAGCAAGCGGCAGCCCGACGGGGCCTACATCGTGACGGCCGGCGAGTCCATCTACGGCATAGCCCGCAAATTCGAGATATCGCAGGACGAGCTCATCGAGGCCAACCCCCAGCTGCGCACCCACGCCCTGGCCACCGGGCAGCGCCTCACCATACCCAAGGGCGCGAAGGTCAAGGACGCCAAGACCTTCCACCTCGAGCGGCCCGAATGGATGGACCGCACGAGCTACAAGCGGCTCGAGAACGCCAAGATGTGCGCCAAGATGCCCGCCTGGCCGAAGGACAAGCCCCTCATCGTGTCGCTCCTACTCCCCTTCCGCCTGCAGCCCGAGACCAAGAGCATGAGCTCACCCCCGCAGACGGTCAAGAGCGACGAGCGCTTCCTCGAGTTCTACCAGGGCTTCCTCCTGGGCATGGAGGAGATCAGCAAGCAGGGCTACGCGGTGCACCTACGGGTGTTCGACACGGAGCGCAGCATACAGCGCGTCAAGCAGATACTGGATGCCGACTCGCTGGCCGGGTCCAGCCTGATCGTCGGGCCGGTGTACCCCCGCAACGTGACGGAGGTCAGCCTCTACGGGGCGCAGAACCGCATCAGCATGGTGTCGCCGCTCTCGAGCAAGACCCCGACCCTGGAGGCCAACCCCTTCATCTTCCACGCCAACCCCTCGGAGAAAACCCAGCTACGGGAGATGGTAGCCCGCCTACGGAAAAAGGCCAAAGGCCAGATTATCCTCTTCCACGAGGAGTCCATCAAGGATGCCGAGCTGGTGAGCAATGTCCAGCTCATGCTGCGCAGCGAGATGGCCGGGGCCACCCTCCCCGCGGACCGACTGAAGGTCTTCACCATCCCCCGTGGGCAGGTGGCCGAAAAGTACATCTCAACCCTCAGCAACACGCTCTGGGCCGACAGCCTCAGCACCATCGTCATACCCTCGACCCGCGAGCCCTTCATCAGCGATATCCTCGGCGCGCTCAACGAGAAGGCCATCGCCGGGAAACACCACATGCAGGTGTACGGAATGAGCAAGTGGCTGAAGATGAACCTCGACTTCAACCACCTGACCCGCCTGAAGGTCACGCTCTTCTACCCCTTCCACGTGGACTACAAGAACGAGCGCACCGTCAGCTTCGTGCAGGAATTCCGCACCACCTACACGGCGGAACCCTCGCAGTTCGCCTTCCAGGGCTACGACGTCGCGACCTACTTCCTGGCCGCCCTCACCAAGTACGGGGAGGACTTCCGCTTCTGCCTCTCGGGCATCCCGCCCCGGCTCACGCAGAACCACTTCGACTTCGAGCAGCACCAGGGCTACGGCTCGTACGAGAACCAGGGGATATTCCTCCTGCAGTTCAACACCCACGAAGGGCTCTCCCCCATATCCATCAAGGGGCACTAGCCCGACGTAAAACCCCAGACGATGAGGCGATTAATCGCACCCCTCGGGCTCAGCCTGCTGGCCCTCTTCACCCTCATATTCCACCAGGCGAGCCACGCGACCAACACCCCTCCGCGCAGCCTAATGGAGAAGCCGCTACCCGTGGACACCGCCGTCCGCATGGGGCGGCTACCCAACGGCCTGAGCTACTACATACGCCACAACGCCGAGCCGAAGGGAAGGGCCGAGTTCTACATCCTGCACAACGTGGGCGCCATCCTCGAGGAGGACCACCAGAACGGCCTCGCGCACTTCACCGAGCACATGGCCTTCAACGGCACCGAGCACTTCCCCCACCACAAGCTCATCGACTTCCTGGAGCACAACGGCGTGAAGTTCGGGGCGGACGTGAACGCCTTCACCACCCAGGACATCACCTGCTACAACGTATCCGATGTGCCCACCGAGCGCAGCGGGCTGCTGGACTCCTGCACCCAGGTGCTGTGCGACTGGTCGGGCAGCATCGCCTTCGCCCCCGAGGAGATTGAGAGCGAGCGTGGCGTCATTGTCGAGGAGTGGCGCACCCGGCGCACCGCCCAATGGCGCGCCCTCTCGGCCATGCAGCAGCTCCTGTTCCGGGGGACGAAGTACGCCAAGCGCGACGTCATAGGCGACATAGAGCTCATCAAAACCTTCTCGCACCAGAGCCTCACGGACTTCTACCACAAGTGGTACAGGCCTGAGTTCCAGGCCATCATCATAGTGGGCGACTTCGATGCCCCAGCCATGGAGCAGCGCGTACTACGCATGGCCGGGAACATCGCCAAGGCCAAGGAGCAAACCCCCAAGCCCCACATCACCATGCCCGCGTCCAAGGGGCTGCACTACATGGCCTACACCGACCCCGAGCTACCCATGGTGCGCATGGAGCTGATATACAGGCATCCGCCCCTCTCCGAGGCGCGCAAGGACCACCAGTTCTACCGCCAGGACATGATTCGGCAGCTCGCCGTGAAGATGTTCAACGCCCGCATGAGCGAGCTGTCCCAGCAGGCCGAGCCCCCCTTCCTGGCGGCCTTCGGGGGCTACGTCAACCTGATTGCCCCCATGGACAACAGCCTGTTCATCGCCATCAGCCCCCCCGGCAAGGCCAAGCAGACCCTCGAGGGGCTGGCCACCGAGATGCAGCGCGTGCGCCAGAACGGCTTCCAGGCCACAGAGCTCGAGCGCGCCAAGAAGAGCTACCTCAGCGGCTGGGAGGCCACCTACAGCGAGCGCGAAAAGCTGCCCAACCGGAGCTTCGTGCAGTCCTACATGGACCACTTCATCAAGGGTAGCCCCATACCCAGCATCAGCCAGGAGATGGAGCTCACCCGCCGGCTGCTACCCACCATCACGCTGGAGGAGATCAACGCCTCCATGCGCGGTATGATGCCCGGCATGGACGTAGACCTCTTCATTCAGGCCCCTGAGAGCGAGAAGGATAAGCTACCCACCGAGGAGGAGGCCCGCCGGATACTCGAGGCCAGCCACCGAAAGACCCTCGAACCGTGGATGGATAGGGTCGAGGACAAACCCCTCATCGCCCAGATGCCCCGGCCCGGCCGCATCGTTCGGCAGGAGAAGGGGCCCTTCGGCACGGACGTATGGACGCTCTCCAACGGCATGCGCATCATCATCAAGCCCACCGACTTCAAGGACGACGAGATACGCATCAGGGGCTTCGCCAAGGGCGGGCTGTCCACGCTCCCCACCGAGGAGCTGCTCTCCGCCGAGCTGGCCACCTCCATCATCAGCCTCAGCGGCCTGGGCGAGCACAGCGGCCCAGAGCTGGCCAAACTCCAGGCGGGGCATAGGGTCGCAACGAGCGTATCCATCGACGACCTCGAGGTGGGGCTCAGCGGCATATCAACGACCAAGCCCGAGGACGTAGAGTTCATGTTCCAGCGGCTCTACCTCCAGCTCACGGCCCCACGCTTCGAGCCAGCCTCCTTCAACACCCTCATGGACAGGCTCCGCACCATACTGGCCAACAGCGAGAAGAACCCAGACGACATCTTCAGCAAACGCCTCCGGCGGGTACTCTCGCAGGATAGCCCCCGCCGCCAGAGCCTGGAGATGAAAAAGCTCGGAGAGGTCACGCTCAGCCGGGCCAAGCACGCCTACCAGACCCTACTCCCCAACGCCAGCGGCCTCACCGTGAGCATCGTCGGCAAGTTCAACCCAGACAGCATACGCCCCTACGTGCTGCGGTACCTCGCCAGCCTCCCCAAGGGCAAGCCGACCGGGTGGCGGGATGACGGCGTACGCCCACCAGCGGAACGAACCCGCGAGGAGTTCACCCAGGTCATGCTCACGCCCAAGACGAGCTACGCCACCGTGTACTACGGCCGGGGGGAATACAACGCAGATGACCTCCTCCACCTCGAGGCCCTGGAGCACATCCTCGGCCTACGCTACACCGAGGAGATACGCGAGGAGCGGGGCCTAACCTACGGCGTACGACAGAGCGCCAACCTGCGCTACTTCCCCGAGCCGCTGGCCTCGATGTACGTCTTCTTCACCACCGACCCCAACCTTGCCCGCGAGGCCGTGCCGCATGTGCATCGCCTCTTCGAGGGGCTGCAGAAGGGCATCTCGCAGGCGGACGTGAACAAGGCCAAGCAGCATTTCCTGAAGCTCTACGGCGAGAAGGTGCGCAACAACGGCTACTGGCAGAGCATCATCCTGCAGCGGGAGCGCAACGGCATCGACCTGCATACCGGCTACGAGGCAAGGGTGAAGAGCCTCAGCCCCAAATCGTTGCAGAAGACCGCCCGGCGCATATTCGGCAAGGCCGTGAGGGTGGAGGTGGAGATGAACCCCGAGAAGTAGCCCCCGAAGAACCGAATATCAGGGGAATGCGAGATACAACAAAGTACTGACGAAATACTGACAAGATGCGAAAAGAGCCCGGTGAAACCAATCACCGGGCTCTTTACATGATATGACTTAGGGACTAGTCCTGCAGCGAGAAGCGGGCGAAGGCCTGTATCTTCAGCTCCTTATCCTTCTGCGCCAGGTACTGCTCCACGGTAATCTTCCCCTCCTTGACGAACTCCTGCGCCATGAGCGTATTCTCCTTGAGGAACTTGTTCAAACGGCCCTCCGCAATCTTGTCGAGCATCTTCTCGGGCTTACCCTCGTTGCGCGCCTGCTCACGGCCGATCTCGAACTCCTTCTTCTTCACCTCCTCCGGCACGCTATCCGCATCAACGGCCACAGGGTTCATCCCCGCAATCTGCATGGCAACATCCTTCAGCACAGCCTCATCCGCACCAGCCTTGCTCCCCCCCACGATGGAGGCCAGCTTGTTGCCGGGGTGAATGTAGAAGGTCACCGACGGCGACTCCACCACCGCGTAGTAGGCCAGCTCCATCTTCTCGCCCGTCACGCCGGAGAACTCCTGCACCAGCGTATCGGCAGTCTTGCCCTCGAGCGGCATGGCCTTGAGCGCATCGAGCTCCTTGACCCCCTCCTTCACGGCGGCATCCAGCACCTTCTGCGCCAGCGCCACGAAGTCGGCATTCTTGGCCACGAAATCCGTCTCGCAGCTCAGCGAGAGCATCCCCACACGGTTGCCCTCAGCGTTCTTGGCGGCCAGCACCACGCCCTCAGTGGCCTCACGGTCAGCGCGCTTGGCGGCAATCGCCTTCCCACGCTCACGGATTAGCTCAACCGCCTTATCGAAATTACCCTCCGCCTCCACCAGAGCCTTCTTACAGTCCATCATACCCGCACCGGTCAGCTTCCGGAGCTTCTGGATATCGGCCATTGTTACATCTGCCATAATATTTCCTTTCTCTATATTTGTATGATGGTTACCTACTCGTCATCGCTAGCCACAACTGGCTCATTCGCAACCTCCTGCGCGGGCGCATCCTTGGCCTCCGCCGGGGCAGCCCCCTCGCTCGCCTCCTCCTTCTCCTCCTGGGCCTTATCGTCGGCCGCCTTCTCCATCTTGCGCTCCATGAGCCCGTCCTGGATGGCGTTCACCATCTCATCGATGATGATTTCGATTGAGCGGGTCGCATCATCGTTGGCCGGGATGATGAAGTCTATACCCGTGGGGTCGCAGCACGTGTCGACCATGGCGAATACCGGAATATTGAGGCGGTTGGCCTCACGAACGGCGATGTATTCCTTCGCCACGTCGACCACGAACAGGGCCGCCGGCAGCTTGTTGAGGTCGGCGATAGAGCCGAGGTTCTTCTCGAGCTTCTCGCGCTGGCGTTGCACCTGCAGCCGCTCCCGCTTGGAGAGGTTGGCCAGGGTGCCATCCTGCTCCATCCTGTCGATGTTGCTCATCTTCTTGACGGCCTTGCGGATGGTGGGGAAGTTGGTGAGCATCCCGCCCGGCCAGCGCTCCACCACGTAGGGCATCCCCGTGGGCTTCACCCGCTCAGCCACAGCCTCCTTGGCCTGCTTCTTGGTGGCCACGAAGAGAATCTTGCGCCCCGACTTGGCAATCTGCTTCATGGCCGCGGCCGCCTCGTCCATCTTCACGAGGGTCTTCTGAAGGTCGATGATGTGTATCCCGTTGCGCTCCATGAAGATGTAGGGCGCCATCTTGGGGTTCCACTTGCGCGTGAGGTGACCGAAGTGTACCCCCGCATCGAGCATCTGCTCAAAGGTTGCTTTTGGCATAACCTGCTATTGTGTTGTTAGCATGGCAACGCCCGAGTAGCCACGTGGCGTGGGTCTCGGAGGTTTAAGCGCAGCAACGCCTGCCAGCTAAGGTGTATAAAATATGTCCGATTCCTCTAACGCTTGCTGAACTGGAAGCGCTTGCGTGCGCCGGGCCGACCCGGCTTCTTGCGCTCCACCACGCGGGCATCGCGCGTCACGAAGCCCGCCTTGCGGAGCTGCGGCTTGTACTCGGCATCCAGCTTGATGAGCGCGCGGGTGATGCCCAGGCGCGCCGCCTCGGCCTGGCCGGAGATGCCCCCGCCATCGAGGTTCACCTTGATGTCGTAGGTGTCCAGCGACTCGAGCAGCTCGAGCGGCTGCTTCACCACGTACTGCAGGAGCGGGGAGGGGAAGTAGGTCTCCAGCGGCCTCCCGTTGATGACTATCTGGCCGCTGCCAGCCCTGAGATATACGCGCGCCACCGCGGACTTACGGCGGCCCACTGCATTAAATATCTGCATGTTATCCTCCTATTTCTTTGAAAGATCCAACTCCTTTGGCTGCTGCGCCGCGTGCGGATGCTCGGGGCCAACGTACACGAACAGGTTGTGGAAGAGGCGTCGCCCCAGGCGGTTCTTGGGCAGCATGCCCTTCACCGCGTGCTCCAGGATGCGCTCGGGATGCTTGGCCAGCACCGTCGCCGGGTTGGTCATACGCTTGCCGCCCGGGTGGCCCGTGTAGCGGTAGTAGATCTTATCGGTCATCTTCTTGCCGGTGAAGCGAACCTTCTCCGCGTTGATGACGATGATGTTGTCGCCACAATCCACGTGGGGTGTGTACGACGGCTTATGCTTGCCCCGGAGTATGAGGGCTATGCGGCTCGCCAGCCGACCGACCACCATATTGGTCGCATCGACGACGAACCACTCCTTCTCTACGGTCGCCGCGTTGGCCGAAACCGTCTTGTAACTCAGTGTGTCCACTTACTATACCTAAATTTTCGCCGTTCATATTCGTGCGCTCGCCACGCACCTAACTAGGATAATGAGCGGGGCAAAGGTAGCACTTTTTCCTTAACCTTACCGGCTAAGCATGATAAATACCGGAGAAACACGCCGAATGGGCAGGGCGAGCGTTGGCATCGGGCCGCTAGGCCTCCCGCCCGGGGGCCTCCTCCTGGGGCAACTCCCCGGGGGCTTGCTGGTCCGCGGGGGCTTCCTCCCTGGGTGGCTCGGCGGGGCTAGGCGCTGGCTTGGGCGCGGCGTCCTCGAGCGCGACCTGGTCCCAGGCGGGGTTCGAGGAGGTCGAGAAGATGGAGCCGTAGAAGTTGGCGATGGCCGGGGTGCGCGTCAGGAAGGGGATGATCACGCTGGTGATGACGATGCTGGTCAGGATCACCGCGTAGACGATGTCGCGTATGAGCGCTCCGCCCGGCAGGCCCGCCTGGAGGGGTAGGCCGGCCAGCACGGCTGCGGCCAGGCCCTTGGGCGACATGGAGGCCATGATGGTGCGGTCCATCACCGGGAACTTGGTCGCCACGCCCAGGCGCACGATGGGCACGCGGATGACGTAGATCACCACCGTGATGAGCACGCCGAAGAGGGGGGCCCACATGTCGGTGAAGTTCATCGACATGCCGATGAACACGAAGAAGAAGGTCTTGAGCAGGAAGACGATCTCGTTGAAGAACTGGTGCTCCACCTGGTTGAAGGTCTCCAGCCAGACGTGGCGGAAGCGGCGGATGTAGCGCAGCTGGAAGAGCTCGATATTGGCCAGGGAGAAGCCGAAGGCCAGGGCGCTGATGGCCCCGCTGAAGCCGAGCTCCTCGGCGATGCCGAAGACCACGAAGACGAAGGCCGGGGTGGTGAACATCGAGTTCTTGACGGTGCGGACCTTCTCCAGGAGCATGGACCAGCCCATCGCGCTCATCACGCCCACCAGGCAGGCCAGGGTGAAGGAGCTAATCACCCCGCCGATCATGCCGCCGATGCGCACGCTGCCCGAGTCGTGGGCCTGGATGAAGGCCAGCACGAAGACGATGGAGAGCACGTCGGAGAAGGCCGACTCGAGGATGAGCACGGTCTTGGACTCCTCGCGCATGGCCAGCTGCTTGACCAGGGGGATGACGACCGCGCTGCTGGTGGCCCCCAGGATTGTGCCCAGGATGCTGGCCTCCAGGGGCGAGAGGCCGATGGCCAGCCAGGCGATGAGGGCCACGACCCCGGCCGTCACGAAGAAGTTCAGCATCGTCAGGCGCATCATCGAGCGCAGCGACTTCTTCATGCTCTCCACGCAGAGCTCGAGCCCCCCGGTGAAGAGGATGAATACCAGGGTGATGGTGGTGAAGATGCCCGTGACTATCCCGAAGTCGTCCGGCTTCAGGAGGCCAAATACCGGCCCGATCAGAATCCCCACGCCCATCAGCAGCAGCACATCGGGGATACCCTGCCGCTCGAAGATCGCCGTGAAGAGGTGTGAGACAAATATCAGCACACCGATGGAGATGACCAGAATCGACTCGTCCATGACTACATAATTCGTTTAACCTAAATGCTATGGGTTTCGCCCTCGCGGGCGGGTACGGCGTGGGGGAAGACCTCCTGCACCTGGCGCAGCAGGGGGGCGAGGTCTCTATACCGGGCTGAGAAGTGGCCCACTATCAGGCGCTTCGTCCCCGCGAGCCGGGCCATCTGGCCGGCCTGCCCCGCCGTCGAGTGGCCCGTCGCGAGGGCGGTGTCTTCCAGCTCGTTCATGAATGTGGCCTCGTGGTAGAGGCAGTCCACCCCCTGGAGGTGAGTCGCCAGCTCGGGGGAGAAGGAGGTATCGCTCAGGTAGGCGTAGCTCGCGGGCTGCTGCTTCTGGTAGAGGACCTCCCCGGGGCGCAGAATGCGACCGCAGGCCAGCCGCTGGGGCTCGCCGTCCTTCAGGGCCCGCACCTGCTCGGGGCTCAAGCCATGCTCGCGCACGGCATCGCGACGGATGTTGGGCGGGAGGCGTTTCTCCTCGAAGATGAAGCCTCGGGTTGGTATCCGGTGGCGCAGTGGCACGGTTCGCACGGTCATGTTGCCCTCGTCGAGCAGGGTTTCGTACGGGTCGTCGCTGAAGGGGCGGAAGTCCACGCTGAAGGAGGGGCGCTCCACGAAGAAGTCGAGGTTCATGCGAAGCAGTGGCTCGAAGGCCGGGTGGGCGAAGATGCGCAGGGGGGCCGTGCGGTTGGTCATGCTCAGGGTGGCCAGGAGGCCGAATACCCCCAGCACGTGGTCGGCGTGCAGGTGGGTGAGGAAGATGGCCGATATGCGCTCGAGGGGCAGGCCGTAGCGGGCGAGCTGGAGCTGGGTTCCCTCGCCGCAGTCCACGAGGTACAGCCACCGGCCATGGAGCAGCGCATGGGCCGAAGGGCACCTCTCGGCGATGGGGCGGGCGCTGCCGCTACCCAGGATGGTCAGCTCGAAGGACACGCCGCGGCACGAACATTGGGAAGCATACCGCCCGCTAGAGGTCGCCGTAAATCAGCGCATCCTGCACCAGCTTGGCGAAATGGTTCCAGGTGTTGGTCTCGTCCACTATCTGCGACTTGCAGTAGCGGCGGTATAGCTCGTCGCTGACCATCGGCATGAGCAGGAGGTCGTCGTTGTCCATCAGCAGGGCGATCTCCTCGCGGGAGACCCCCCGGACTTCCTCTATGCCACGCTCGCGCAGCACCTGCGCGCACTTCTTGGCTAGCTCCTGCTGCACCCCCTGGCGGTCGTACACGATGTGTAGCCCCAGCGCGTCGAGCACCTTCTCCAGGTTCGTGGTCACCATGCCCGACGAGCCACGCTCGAAGATGGAGAGCTGCGAGGGGGCTATTCCGGTCCGCTCCGCCAGCTGATACTGCTTCAAACCGAGCCTACGGCGCTGGTCTGCAACGATTTCGCTTATTTTCATACCAACAGAATTAGATAAGTTACGGTGCGCGGCCGGTGGGCTGGCGTGCTGGGGGACGGGGGCTCCCGCCCGCGCTATCCGCCAAACGCGCTCTCTATCTCTTGCTGGCTGCAGGCCACAGCCAGCACGCTGTCCAGGTGGGAAATGGCGATGAGGCTCTCGACCATGGGGCTCAGGCCCGTGAGCACCAGGCGGCCCCCGGCGTCGCGGCACTGCCTATGGCCCACGAGGATGGCCCCCAGGCCGGACGAATCGCAGCTCTTGCAGGCCGAGAGGTCCAGCAGCACCCTGTGCGACATGGTGCCGGAAAGAAGCACAAACTCCGCCTTCAGCGCCGAGGCTATCGCCACATCCAGGCGCGGTACATTCACACGTAGCAGGGTGTAGCGCTCAAGACGCTCCAAGGTAAAATTCTCCATTCGTTGACCGCAGCTCGCGGCAATTTAAGGGGTCCCCATCAGGCCCGGGTACACGACAGTGACACACGCAGGGCTGGCAGATGCGGCGATGTCCCACAGCATGCTACCAGCCCCACGTTGCTACTCAGCTAGGACGAGCAGAGCTACTCCGTCGCCCCCTTATCGCCCGACTTCTCATTCTCCTCCTGCACCATGCTCTCGCGGAGCTTGGCCAGGTCGGAAATATCGCCCAGCGTCGTACGCTCCTGGCTCGAGTTGATGCGACGCACCACGCTCTTGGCCTGCTCCGTGCTGCTCTTCTGCTGGGCCTGCTCAACGCGCGCCCCCTCGCGGCGGATGTCCTCATGGATGCGGCTGTGCGACACGATGATGCGGCGGTTCTTCTTGTTGAACTCTATCACCTTGAACTCCAGCTTCTCATCCTGCTTCACGCTCGTCCCGTTCTCCTTCACCAGGTGCTTGGGCGTCGCGAAGCCCTCCACGCCGTAGGGCAGCGCAATCACTGCGCCCTTGTCGAAGATCTCCATCACCGTGCCCTCATGCACGGAGCCCACCGTGAAGATCGACTCGAACACGTCCCAGGGGTTCTCCTCCAGCTGCTTGTGGCCCAGGCTCAGGCGGCGGTTGTCCTTGTCCAGGTCCAGCACCACCACGTCGATCATCTCGCCCACCTTGGTGAACTCGGCCGGGTGCTTGATCTTCTTGGTCCAGCTCAGGTCGGAGATGTGGATCAGGCCGTCTATCCCCTCCTCTATCTCCACGAAGATGCCGAAGCCCGTGAAGTTGCGCACCTTGGCCGGGTGCTTCGAGCCCAGCGGGTAGCGGTTCTCAATGCCCTCCCACGGGTCCGGCTTGAGCTGCTTCATGCCCAGCGACATCTTCCGCGTCTCGCGGTCGAGCGTCAGAATCTGCGCGTCCACCTCATCGCCCACCTTCAGGAACTCCTGCGCGCTGCGCAGGTGCTGGCTCCACGACATCTCCGACACGTGGATGAGGCCCTCCACCCCGGGGTACACCTCCACGAACGCGCCGTAGTCCGCCAGGACCACCACGCGGCCCTTGACGATGTCGCCCACCTTCATCTCCTCGCTGAGCGAATCCCACGGGTGCGGGGTCAGCTGCTTAATACCCAGGGCGATACGCTTCTTGGCATCGTCGAAATCCAGGATGACCACATTGAGCTTCTGGTCCAGGTCCACCACCTCGGAGGGGTGGTTCACCCGGCCCCACGACAGGTCCGTGATGTGCACCAGGCCATCCACGCCGCCCAGGTCCACGAACACGCCGTAGGAGGTGATGTTCTTCACCGTGCCCTCCAGCACCTGGCCCTTCTCCAGCTTCGAGATGATCTCCTTGCGCTGGGCCTCCAGCTCGGCCTCGATCAGCGCCTTGTGCGACACCACCACGTTCCGGTACTCCTGGTTGATCTTCACCACCTTGAACTCCATGGTCTTCTGCACGTACATGTCGTAGTCGCGAATCGGGCGCACATCGATCTGCGAGCCCGGCAGGAAGGCCTCGATGCCGAAGACATCCACAATCATGCCGCCCTTGGTGCGGCACTTGATGAAGCCCTTGATGATCTCATCGTTGCTAAAGGCCTCATTGACGCGGTCCCACGCCTTGAGCACCCGCGCCTTGCGGTGCGAGAGGCAGAGCTGGCCCGCCTTGTCCTCCTGGCTCTCCACGTAGACCTCCACCTTGTCGCCCACCGCGAGGTTGGGGTTGTAGCGGAACTCGCTCACGCTAATCACCCCCTCGGACTTGAAGCCCAGGTCTATCACCACCTCGCGCTTGGTCACCAGGCGCACCGTGCCCTCCACCACCTCATCGTCACCGATGTTGGAGAGGGTCTGCGCGTACTTCTCTGTATACTGCATCGACTCCGACTCGGAGTAGAAGCTATCGCTCTCCAGCTGCTCCCAGTCCATCGAGGGGTCGCCGCACTCCTCGGTGGTGGCACCCTGCGCCTTGGTCTCCACCTCAGCGGGCTGCGGCTCCTGGCCGGGCTGGGGCTCCATCTGCTCACTCAACATATCAATTACTCTAAAACGATTAATAAATTAGACATTATACTGCGACACTCGCAGCGCGAATATAGCCATTAATCGTGTACCCGGCGCGTAGAAAAGGGATAATTAACGATTTTCGCGCCGCTGGCCCTCCGCCCGACACGGAAAACGGGTCTGCGTCCCCATCGTGTCGGAGTCGCAAACCCGCCTGTAGTAATCGTAGAGCGGGCACCTCTCGCTCGTCGCGCCCGCCTATCACCTAAGCTATCTCTTATTCCTCACTCGAATAGTAATCCCCCTCGTCGCGGGGCTCCACCTCGCCCTTTTGCTCCACGATGAAGTGGATGGCCTCGGCCAGCCCCTCGCTGAACTTCACGAAGTCCTCCCGGTAGAGGAATATCTTGTGCTTCTCGTAGGAAGCCTCCTCGCCCGGGCGGCGCTTGCTCTCGGTGATCGTAATGTAGTAGTCATCATTACGAGTCGCCTTCACGTCAAAAAAGTACGTCCGCTTCCCTGCTCTCACCGCAGTTGAATGCACATCGTTCCTATCGTCACGGCTATCCGTGTATCCCAAACTTTCTCTTCCTTCCATAACCTTATATCTTCTACCTTAGTGCGAAAACTACCCGACAAAGGTACAACATTCCGCGGAATTAATCCATACCGGCGCGGATTATTTTCCGTGCCTAGGCAGGCGCAAGAGCTCGAGCCCCACGGGCTTACCCCCGGCGAGCTCCAGCCGCACCGCCGTGCGCAGCGTATGGAAGCCTTCGCGGCCGTAGGCCCCGGGGTTGATGTGCAGCAGGCCGAGGAGCTCGTCGTGCAGCACCTTGAGGATGTGCGAATGGCCGGCGATGAAGAGGTCGGGGCGCAGCTCGAGCAGCCGCCGCCGTACGCCCGGGGCGTAGCGGCCGGGGTAGCCCCCGATGTGGCGCATGTAGACCCGCAGCCCGGCCAGGGTGAAGTCCTGCTCCTGGGGGACCTCCCGCCGCATGGCCGCGTCGTCGATGTTGCCCCACACCGCGCGCACGGGGCGGAAGGCCCGCATGCGGTCCAGCACCTCCAGGCTACCGATGTCGCCGGCGTGCCACAGCTCGGCGCAATCGGCGAAGAAGGCCTCGACCTCCTCGTCCCAGTGGGAGTGGGTGTCGCTGACGATGCCGACGCGGACTAGTCCAGCCATCGTCCCTCGGCCAGCTCTCTGGCCCGGGCCAGGTCGGCGGGTGTGTCCACGCTCAGCCCCTCGTCCTCCACCTGCACGGCCCGCATGCGGTATCCATTCTCGAGCCAGCGGAGCTGCTCCAGCCCCTCCAGCTGCTCGAGCGGGGTGGGCGAAAGGCGCGACACCTCCTGCAGGACGTTGGCCCGGAAGGCGTACACCCCGATGTGCTTGTAGCGGGGGCAATCGGGCAGCAGGGCCTCGTTCTGTGCGTAGGGGATGGCGCTCCGGCTGAAGAGGAGGGCATCCCCCTCCTGGTCGAGGACCACCTTGGGCCAGCTGGGGTTCTGCACGTCCTCGCCCTGGCCGAAGGGGCGGACGAGGGTGGCGATGCGCACCCGCTCGTCGTCGAACTCCAGGACCAGGCGGCGGAGGTTGTCGCCGTCGAGGAAGGGCTCGTCGCCCTGCACGTTGACCACCAGCTCGGGCGATACGCCCACCTGCCGCAGATGCACCAGCGCCTCGGCCACGCGGTCCGTGCCGCTCCGGTGGGCCTGGCTGGTCAGCACGGCGCGCCCGCCGAAGGCCTCCACGGCCGTCACAATCCGCTCATCGTCCGTGGCCACTATCGCGTAGCCCAGCGCGGCGACTGCCCGCCGGTATACCCACTCCACCATGGGGTGCCCACCGATGAGCTCGAGGGGCTTGCCCGGCAGCCGGGTACTCGCGTACCGGGCCGGGATTACCCCCACCACCCTGATGTCCATCTCGCGCACCATAAGCTTTTACCTCCTTATAATCTAGTCCATTACCCGCTACACAAGCTCCGCGAAGGTAGCGCAAATTGCCCATCCGGCAAGCCCGTCGGCGCGGGGTCTAAGCGGGTCATCCCCGGCCCACGGAACGCTCCTGCGGGCCTATCGGTGCTCCGCGCGCAGGAGGTCGGCTATCTCCTTGACGGGCGTGAAGGTGGAGGGGGGGACCTCCACGAAGAGGCTAATCCAGTCGGCCTGGGCCCCGTTCCACAGCCCGGGTAGCTCCTGCGCCAGGATCTCGTCGTGGCCGATGGTCTTGCGGGCGATGAAGCCCGTGGCGGGGTCCACGTGGCGCTGGAGGTCGAAGCGCTCGCCGTGCCGGTTGCGCAGCCCGCAGACGATTTCCACCGGGTTGAAGTACTCGGCCTGCCGGAGCATGCGCTGCACCTCGGGGCGGGTGGTGTCCATCTGGGAGGTCTCCACGATTTGGAGGGATTGCTCCCCGCTGGCATGCCGCACCCAGAAGGGGCCGCCCCCCGGCTCGCCCTGGTTCCTGACCATGCCGCAGACGCGGAGGGGCCGATTGAGCATACGCCTGAGGTAGTCGGCCCGCTCCGGCCCCAGCTCGCGGGCGGGGGCATCCGTCAGCCGGGCTGCGGGGCGTAGCTGCAGCTCCCGCACGGCGTGGGTCAGGAGGTCGAATACGCGCTCCGGCGCGGGCTTGGTGTCCAGGATGTCGAGCAGGTCGAAAATCTCCCGCTGGGTCTTGAGGAGCAGGCCGCCCAGGGCCCGGGAGTAGGCCACGGTGTCGCCCTTGAGGTGGTCGGGGGCGACGTTGTCGATGTTCTTGATGAAGACCATCTCGCTCTCCATCGCGCCGAGGTTCTGGAGGAGCGCGCCGTGCCCGGCCGGGCGGAAGACGAGCCGCCCGTCGGCATCGCGGTAGGGCGAGCCATCGGGCCGGGCGGCGATGGTGTCGGTGGAGGCCGCCTGCTGGCTGAAGTCGAGCTGGTACCTGACCCCGTGGCGCTGCTCATACGCCGGGAGGACGGCCTGGGCGTGGCGGCGGATGTCGGCCTCGTGCTGGGGCGATACGGTGAAGTGCACGCTGACGGTGCCGTCGGCCTGACGGGCGTAGAGCGCGCCCTCCACGAGGTGCTCCTCCACGGGGGTGCGGACGCTCCCATCCTCGAGCCGGTGGAAGGGTATCAGGGCCTTGGGCATGGCGGCCAGGCGGAGGCCATCGTCGCCGATCAGGGCGCGGACTATGGGCGCGTAGTCCCCCTTCGCCTCCAGCTCGACGACCTGCTGGCCGCGCCGCGCGAGGTGGGCCTCCACCACGGGGGCGAAGGGGTAGCTGGCCAATGGCGCGCCGAGGGGATGCTCCGCGCCGGGCTGCTCGAGGTAGGCGTGGAGCTTCTTGAAGAGGCGGGTGGCCGCGCCCGAGGCCGGGACGAACTTGCAGCGGCTCTTCCGGCTGGCATCGTAGGTCTGCTGCAGCGCGTGCAGCTCGGCGGGGGCGAGGCGGATAATCCCCCGGCCTAGGGTGGCTGGGGCCTCGAGCTGCAGACGGGGGAAACCGGTGCGGAAATGCTCTAGCTGGGCCTGGACCAGGGACGGGGTGAGGCCGTGGTCCTCCATCTGCTGAATATCCTGGGGGGAGAATGGGTATGCCATACGGGTACATTTTTTTGGGGGCCGATTCGCGGGGTGAAGTTACGGAAAAAACGGTTTATGAGGGCGGTGAGGGGGGCGGAATGGGAGAGGATGCGCTGCCCGCAGCCAGCGCAACGGGGGCAAAAAACTTGCTCTTCGTCCGCTTTCCCCTATATTTGCCCCCCGCTAGAGGACCGGCGGAGGGTAGCTCTCCGCCGACCCGCCCGGACCGCGCCGCACGGGGAGAGTCCCCACCAATCCCGCCGTGGCGCACGGGTCACCAGCCGCTAACCAAACACCGCAATGACATGAACGCTACGCTCGGCGCCATCCTCCTGATTGGCTACTTCGGGGTGCTCTTCCTCATCGCCCGGCTCACGGGGCGGGGGGCGAGCAACGCGACCTTCTTCCGGGGCAACCGCACCGCCCCCTGGTGGGCCATCGCCTTCGGCATGATCGGCACCTCCCTCTCGGGCATCACCATGATCAGCGTGCCGGGCTGGGTGCAGACCACCGGCATGGGCTACATGCAGATGGTGCTGGGCTACGTGGTGGGCTACTACATCATCGCCTACGTCCTGCTGCCGGTGTACTACCGTCTCCGCCTGCCCAGCATCTACTCCTACCTGGCCGACCGCTTCGGGCGCGTGAGCTACGTCACGGGCGCCGGGTTCTTCATCGTGAACCGCACCATCATCGCCTCCCTACGCCTCTTCGTGGTGGCCTCCGTGCTGCACGCGCTGGTGTTCTCGGCCTGGGGCGTGCCCTTCTGGGCCAGCGTGCTCATCTCCCTGGCCCTCATCTGGGTGTACACGCACCGCGCCGGCATACAGACCATCATCTGGACCGACAGCTTCCAGACGCTGGTGATGTTCCTCACGGTCATCATCTCGCTGGTGTACGTCTGCGGCGCGCTGGACCTCGGCCTGCTCGATGCCGTCGCGGCCATCGGCGAGCACGAGGGCTCCCGGATTCTCTTCCTGGACGACTGGAAAAGCCCGCAGTTCTTCCCCAAGCAGCTCCTGACCGGGGCCTTCATCCCGGTGGTGATGACGGGGCTGGACCAGGACATGATGCAGAAGAACCTGGCCTGCCGCACCCTCCGCGACGCGCAGAAGAACATGGTGACCTACGGCTACGGCTTCATCCCCATCAACCTGCTGCTGCTCTCGCTGGGCGTGCTGCTGGTGATGCTGGCCGGGCGGCTGGGCCTAGACCCCCTGCCCGCGGCCGACAAGCTCTACCCCACCCTGGCCACGGGGGGCCTCCTCCCCCCCATCGTGGGCATACTCTTCACCCTGGGCGTCATCGCCGCGGCCTACTCCTCGGCCGACTCCGCGCTCACCGCGCTGACCACCTCCGTGACGCTCGACATCCTCCAGATGCCCCACGGGCAGGAGGCCCGCGTCAGGCGCGTCCGCCTGGTGGTGCACGCCGCGATGTCCGCGGTCATGGTCCTAATCATACTGGGCTTCAGGGCGCTGGACAGCGGCTCGATCATCGGCACGCTCTTCACCTCGGTGAGCTACCTCTACGGCCCGCTGCTGGGCATCTACGCCTTCGGCCTCTTCACGCACTGCCGGACGCGCGAGTGGGCCGTGCCGCTGGTCGCCATCGCCTCACCGGTCGCCTGCTGGCTCCTCCGCGGCTGGCTCCTGAGCGCCTACGGCTACAGCCTGGGCTACGAGGTGCTGATGCTCAACGGGGGCCTGACCTTCGCGCTGCTGTGGCTCCTGCGGGGCGAGGGGCGCTTCGAGGACAACCGCCTGCAGCGACGGGCCGCGGAGGAGCAAACGCGGTAGCTGGAGGCATGGGGAGAATTCGGTTCCTTGCGCTGCTATGCATCCTCTGGGCCGGGGCCAGCCCACGGGCCGCCGCGCAGCTGTTCGACTTCATGAGGAGGGATACGGCCTACGTCGAGAAGTACCACGAGCTGCTCACCGTGCGGCCCTTCGTCCAGGCCCGCATCACCTCCATCGGGATACGCGACGAGCGCCTCTTCTCCAAGTACTACAAGGCGAACACCCCCCTGGCCGTGGGGATAGGCCTGGCCTGGAAGATGATCGGCATCAGCTACACGATGGACATCCCCTACACCCGGGCCATCGACGACGCGCCGACCCGCTACTTCGACATCCAGTACCACTACTACGGCCGCTACATCACCCTGGACGCCTACGCCATGCGCTACCGGGGGCTCTACTCCCAGGAGCGGGAGGACAGCATATCCTACCAGCCGAAGTTCTACTTCGACCGCTACGGCTTCCGGGTGAGCTACCTGCTGCGGGGCGACGACTTCTCCTACGCCGCGGCCTTCGAGCAGGCCGAGCGGCAGAAGACCATGGCCGTGAGCTTCCCCATGGGCCTGGGGGGCTACTACCAGCACATCTCGCTGAACCACCCCCTGCTCTCCGAGGCGGACAAGGACACCGGCCGCTTCCTGAGCGAGGCCTTCCTGGGCATCTCCGCGGTATTCCCCTTCCCGGACAGGTTCAAGGGCTGGTTCTTCGCCGGGGAGCTCACCCTGGGCGCCTCGCTCGCCTTCCACCGCGAGATGCTCCGCGACTTCGCCCTGATGCCGAGCTGGCAGACCCGCTTCTCCCTGGGCTACACGGAGCGGGGCTGGAGCCTGGCGACCGTCCTCTACTTCCACAGCCTGGGGCTGCTGCGCAAGGGGGCGCTGGAGATCGACGGGCAGAACGGCACCCTGCAGCTGGTGGCCAGCTGGCGCATCTTCAGGGGTGGCCGGTGGCGCATACCCCAGAAATCCATGGACTAGCTAGCCGATGCGGTGCGAGACCTCCCGGAACAGGAAGCTCCTCCGCTGCCCGTCGCGCAGCTCCAGCTGCAGCTGGCCCGTCGGGAGTATGCCCGCAATCCGGGCCTCGATGCGCTCCCCGCTCGCGCCGACGATGAAGGGGTGGTAGCCCTCCCGCCAGAAGAGCCGCTCGAGGTACTCGCCGTGTATCTCATCCTGCTCGCCGTGGGGCAGCCGGTCGAGCTGCTTGATGATGCGCTCGGCGATGCGCTCGGCCAGCTGCGCCGCGTCCGGCACCGTCGGCACCAGCTCCTGGAGGCCGACGGCCGGGGGGCAGTAGTGGGCGGGGGACTGCGGGCGCGCGGCGACGTTGAGCCCGAAGCCGATGATGGCGCCCCGGAGCCACTCCCCCTGGAGGGTCGTGCTGATGAGTATGCCGCAGATCTTCCGCTCGCCCACGAGAATGTCGTTGGCCCACTTCACCTGGCTATGGACCCCGAGCGCGGCCAGGGCCTCCCCGACGGCCAGCGAGGCGGCCTGGTTGAGCACGAAGGCATGCTCCGCGGCCACGGCCGGGCTGCCCTTCGGCCCGAGGGGGAGGTCCACCAGCAGGGAGGCCGTGACATCGCCCGGCCGCGCATCCCAGGTGTTGCCCCGCTGGCCCAGGCCGTGGTGCTGCTCCCGGGCGATGATGAGCGCTGGGCGCGGTAGGCTGGCGGCGTACTCCGCGGCGTAGGTGTTGGTCGAGCCGGTGCTCTCGAGCACTATCGTACATTGTATTCTGGGCATGGTCTGGCGCTTAGAGTTCCGGGTAAAGGTAGCAAGAATACTGGTCAATAGCGCAAAAGGTTTACCTTTGCCTCGCGTAGGGGGCCCACTGCGCGCGGCCAGCCCGGCTGGATGTCGCCCGGATTCGGGGCTACGGGGCGAGGCTGCGGCCCCGCGCGAGCGTTCTTCTGCAATGTAAATCTCTAACACATATATCGCTATGAATGCGGCTAAACACCCCCTGGGGCTGGATGATGTGGTCATCCGTTTCAGCGGTGATTCGGGCGACGGCATGCAGCTGACCGGCACCCTGTTTTCTGACTCCTCCGCGCTCCTGGGCAACGGGGTGAGCACCTTCCCGGACTACCCGGCCGAGATCCGCGCCCCGCAGGGGACCATCGGGGGCGTATCGGGCTTCCAGGTGCACATCGGCAAGGGCCCGATGCACACCCCCGGCGACTACTGCGACGTGCTGGTGGCCATGAACCCGGCGGCCCTGAAGGCCAACGCCCGGTGGATGAAGAAGGGCGGGACCATCATCCTGGACTCCGACACCTTCATCCAGAAGTGGCTGCTGAAGGCCGGCTACAAGACCGACGACGTGGTGCAGGAGCTCAAGCTCCAGGACCACAACGTCATCTTCGCGCCCATCACCGAGCTCACCCGGCAGAGCCTCGACGGCATGGGCCTGGACATCAAGAGCGTCATGCGCTGCAAGAACATGTTCACCCTGGGCATGCTCTTCTACCTCTTCGAGCGGCCCACCGAGCACGCCGAGCGCTACTTCGAGACGAAGTTCCGCGCCCGGCCCAGGCTCGTGGAGGCCAACGTGAAGGTGCTGCGCGACGGCTTCAACTACGCGGCCAACACGCACGCCTTCGCCAACACCTACCACATCCCCGGGGTGGAGATGAAGAAGGGGAAGTACCGCAGCATCAACGGCAACATGGCGACCGCCTGGGGGCTCATCGCCGCGGCCGAGAAGGCGCACCTGCCGCTCTTCTGCGGCTCCTACCCCATCACGCCCGCGACCGACATCCTGGTGGAGCTCTCCAAGCGCAAGGACCTGGGCGTGAAGACCCTCCAGGTGGAGGACGAGATCGCCGGCATCTGCACCGCCATCGGCGCGGCCTTCACCGGGAGCTTCGCCGTGACCACGACCTCCGGCCCGGGCATCTCCCTCAAGAGCGAGGCCCTGGGCCTGGCCGTCATGACCGAGCTCCCGCTGGTGATCGTGAACGTGCAGCGGGGCGGCCCCTCCACCGGCCTGCCGACCAAGACCGAGCAGAGCGACCTCATGCAGGCCCTCTTCGGCCGCAACGGCGAGGCGCCCATGGTCATCCTCGCGGCCAAGAGCCCGAGCGACTGCTTCGACATGGCCTTCCAGGCCGGGCGCATCGCCCTGGAGCGCATGACCCCGGTCATGCTCCTGACCGACGGCTTCATCGCCAACGGCTCCGAGCCCTGGCTCATCCCCAGCATGAGCAGCTACCCGGCCATCAACCCGCCCATCGCCAAGGCCATACACGACGGCTCGCGCTTCTACCCCTACAAGCGCAACGAGAACCTGGTCCGCCGCTGGGCCTTCCCGGGCGTGCACGGCCTCGAGCATAGGGTCGGGGGGCTCGAGAAGCTCGACGTGCTGGGCTCGGTCTCCACCGACCCGGAGAACCACCAGCGCATGGTGGAGCTCCGCGCCGCCAAGGTCCAGAAGGTGGCCAACATGATACCCAAGCAGACCGTGGTGGGCGCGCCCGACGCGGAGGTGCTGGTCATCAGCTGGGGCGGGGTCTGGGGGCACACCCACTCGGCCGTCGCGCAGATGGTCCGCGACGGCAAGCGCGTCGCCCTCTGCCACATCTCCCACATCAAGCCCCTGCCCAGCAACCTGGCCGAGATATTCCGCCAGCACCAGCGGCTCCTGGTCTGCGAGCTGAACATGGGCCAGATGGCCAACTACCTACGCATGGAGTTGCCAGAGTTTGAGTACCTGCAGTTCAACAAGGTGATGGGGCAACCCTTCAGCGTGGACGAGCTGGTGGAAAAGATTGATAGCTACCTTTAGCCCAGAGAGTCATGTCGAACATCAAGTATACAGTCAAGGATTTCAAGAGCGACCAGGAGGTGCGGTGGTGCCCCGGTTGCGGCGACCACGGCATTCTGAACGCAGTGCAACGGGCCCTGCCCCACGTCGCGGAGGAGCGCGGCTACGATAAGGCCCGCTTCGCGGTCATCTCGGGCATCGGCTGCTCGAGCCGCTTCCCCTACTACATGGACACCTTCGGCTTCCACAGCATCCACGGCCGGGCCGCCGCCATCGCCACCGGGGCCAAGGTGGCCAACCCCAACCTGAGCATCTGGCAGATATCGGGCGACGGCGACGCGCTCGCCATCGGCGGCAACCACTTCATCCACGCCATACGGCGCAACATCGACATCAACATCATCCTGTTCAACAACGAGATCTACGGCCTGACCAAGGGGCAGTACAGCCCCACCTCCCGCTGCGGGGCCGTCACCAAGACCAGCCCCTTCGGCACGGTGGAGCAACCCTTCAACCCCGGCCAGCTGCTCCTGGGGGCCAACGGCAAGTTCTTCGCCCGCTCGCTCGACGTCGACACCAGCCTCACGGCCGACATCATGGTGGAGGCCGCGCGCCACGACGGCACCTCGGTCGTGGAGGTCCTGCAGAACTGCGTCATATTCAACAACGGGATACACAACGACATCACCCACCGCGACCACCGGGCCGACAGGACCATCGTCCTGCGGCACGGCGAGCCCATGATATTCGGCAAGGATAGGGACAAGGGCCTGGTGCTCGACGGCTTCAAGCTCCGCGCCGTGGACATCGGCAAGGGCGGATGGGACGAGAAGGACATCCTCATCCACGACGCGGAGGAGGAGAACCCCGGCCTGCACATGCTGCTGGTGAGCATGGCCTACCCCGAGCTACCCGTCGCCCTGGGGGTCATCCGCAACGTGCCCTTCCCGACCTACGACGACCTGGTGCGCGACCAGGTGATTGACGTGGCCGACCACGGCACCATCCACAACATGGAGCAGCTGCTCCACAGCGGCGACACCTGGGAGATATAGCCTCCCCGGCCGCATCGGAGGCCAACAGGAGAACAAAAGAGGCCGGGCGCACTGCCCGGCCTCTGCCGTTTGCGGGTATACCGGGGCGATGCCCCACCCTACTTGATGACAATCACCAGGAAGTGCGTCGCCCGCCAGAACTGCTCCTTGTCCTTAATCTGCAGGCCGATCGACACGCCGTTGGCGTTGGTGGCGATGGCGTAGCTCTCGGCCGGGTGGGGGGTGACCACGTCCACCCCGTTCTTCTTGTCCACGAAGGGGATGAAGTCCGTCTCCGCGATGCTGATGCTGGTGAAGTAGCCGGGGTTGAAGTCGTCCTTGAGCGCGCTGTTGCGCCCTATGCCCAGGAAGCCCCCCTTGCGCTCTATGATGCCGTTCTCCTGCAGCTCCTTCTTGGTGCCGTGGGCGTACCACGCCTGGTCCATCTGCCGGCGCTGCTCGTAGACCTCGTTGGCCAGCTGGAGGTTGGCCAGGCCGGCCGAGTCGAGCGCCTGGCTGAGCGAGTCGATGTTGAGGCGCAGCACCTCCACGTGGGTGCGCAGCATGCTGATGGTCGAGTCGCGCTGGAGGAGCTGGCCGCGCATGTCGTCGAGCATGAGCTGCAGGTGCGAGACCTTGATGCTGGAGCTCTGGAGCATCTTCCCCAGGCGGTCGATGGTGTTCATGTTGGAGGTCATGAGCTGGCTGATCTCCTCCATGTTCTGGGCCACGCGCTCGCGCTTGGTCTCCTCTAGGTCGCCGCTCCAGATGTAGCCCATGTCGGCGTTGACCAGCCGCTCCTTCTCCGACACCAGCTCGAGCTTCTTCTCTATCTCCGCGAGGGAGGTGAAGAACTCGTTGAGGGTGGCCTCCTTGAGGCTGTCGGTGCGCCGCAGGGAGTCCACCTGGCCCTCCAGCTCCCGTACCTGCGGGTCGGAGGTCTGGCCCCCGCCGCAGGCGTACGCCAATCCGAGGCCCACCAGGAGTAGGCCCAGCAATAGCTTACTGCTTCTCTTCATTCCGCTCATGTTCGTGTGTTAGTATTCCTTGTGTCCTCTCGCTGCTCCGTCCGCGGGGCTAGTTCCACCCCCTATTGATAACGTAGCGCTCTATGTGCTTGTTCTTGATCGTGTCGGTGAGGTACTGCTGCACCATCAGGCCGGCCAGGGGGGCGGCCCACGTCCTGCCGAAGCCCTCGTTCTCCAGGTAGACGGCGATGGCGATTTTGGGCCTGTCGCGGGGCGCGAAGGCGATGAAGATGGAGTGGTCCTCGCCGTGCGGGTTCTGGGAGGTGCCGGTCTTGCCGCAGATGTCGAGGCCGGGGGTGGCGGCCAGGCGGGCCGTGGCCCCCTTGCCCACGCTGTTGACGGCCTCCCACATGCCCTTGACGACGGGGTCGAAGTGCTTCCGGTCGACGGCCACGACGCGCCGGGTGGTGTAGGCGGTGTCGGTCTTCCCCTTGAGGCTGCGCACGATGTGGGGCGTGTAGTAGTGGCCCCGGTTGGCGATGGTGGCGGCCAGGTTGGCCATCTGCAGGGGGGTGGTGCCCATCTCGCCCTGGCCTATGGCCAGCGATATCACCGTCAGGGAGCTCCAGCCGCCCTTGCGGAAGTAGCGGTTGTAGAAGGACACCGTCGGGACGATGCCCTTGAGCTCGCCGGGGAGGTCTATGCCCAGCCTGTCGCCCAGGCCGAAGCTGCGGACGCGCCGCTCCCAGGCCCTGAAGCCGCCCTCGATGCTGTCGTAGCGGCGGTTGTCGAGGATGGCGCGGAAGGTGTGGCAGAAGTAGGAGTTGCACGAGGTGCAGACCGCGTCGGAGAGGCTATGCACGGGGGGGTGGATATGGCAGCCCACGCCGCGCCCCACGTTGTAGCGCCCGTAGCACGCGTAGCCCGTGTGGGGGGTGATGACCCCCTCCTGGAGGCCGATCAGGCCGTTGACCAGCTTGAAGGTGGAGCCCGGCGGGTAGAGGGCCATGATGGTGCGGTTGAACAGGGGCTTGCTCCCCATGGTGTCGAGGCCGCGGTAGTTCTGCGAGCGCACCCGGCCCACCAGCAGGTTGGGGTCGTAGGCCGGGGCGGAGACCATGGCCAGGATCTCGCCGGTCGCGGGCTCGATGGCCACCACGCCGCCCCGCCGCCCGGCCATGAGCTTCTCGCCGTAGGCCTGCAGCTTGCTGTCGAGCGAGAGGTGGAGGTCGGTGCCGACGATGGCCGCGGTGTCGTACTTCCCCTCCGCGTAGCTGCCCTTGATGCGGTTGCGCACGTCCACCATGAAGTTCTTCACGCCGTTGCGCCCGCGCAGCTCCTTCTCGTAGCTCTTCTCCAGGCCCGATATGCCGATGTAGTCGCCCGAGCGGTAGTAGGGGTTCTCGTACACCTGCCGCTCGCTCACCTCGCCCACGTAGCCCAGCAGGTGCGCGGCGATGGGCTGGGGGTACGACCGCAGCGTACGGGGCTGGGCGTAGAAGCCCGGGAACTCGTGGAGGTGCTCCTCGAAGCGGCCGAAGACCCGCTGGGAGAGCTGCTTGGCGAAGAGGCTCTCCTTGTAGTAGGAGTAGGCCTTGGCGCTGGCCAGGCCCACGCGCACGTCGTCGGGCGTTATCTCCAGCAGACGGCAGAGGCGCAGGGTGTCGAAGGGCTTCACCCGGGAGGGGACCACCATCAGGTCGTAGACGGCCTCGTTGTACACCAGGATCTCGCCCCGGCGGTCGTAGATGATGCCCCGCGCCGGGTACTGGACGATGCGGCGCAGCACGTTGCTGTCGGCCGACACCTGGTAGGAGGTATTGACCACCTGGATGTAGAAGAGCTTGGCCAGCATCACCACCGCCACCGCGATGAAGATGCCGCTGATGCTGAGCCTACGGTTGAGCTGGAAGGGCACGGGTGCTAGTTTGAGTCTGTGGGCGCGGCGAAGATGAAGGTCTCGGCCAGCAGGATGATGAAGGTGCTCAGGAGGGTGGAGCCGCCGATTTTGAGCAGCAGCAGGGTCAGGTGCCCCCAGCTCGGGTCGCTCAGTACCAGCAGGAGGGCGTGGTGGGCCAGGGTCAGGAGCAGGGTGAACTCCAGGGTCCACACCAGGCCCATCTGGCGGAGGGAGGGGACGGTGGCGTTCTCCCGTTCGCGCCCGCCCAGCACCCGTAGGGCCAGGGGCTGGAGGTAGGCCAGCAGGGTGGTGGCCGCGGCGTGCAGCCCCAGGGTGGAGGAGGAGATGTCGACCAGTAGGCCCAGGGCGAAGCCCAGCACCACGGCCAGCACGCGGCTGGTGCCCCGCGGCAGCAGGAGGATGAAGATGAGGTAGGGGTAGGGGGCGACCACCCCCATCACCTCGATGTTGTCGAAGAGCAGCACCTGCAGCAGCACCGATGCCCCGAAGAGGGCCGCGAAGGAGCCCAGCCTACCTCTCATCCTCGCTCACCATTTGCGTGGCGATGCTGTCGAGCTCCTCGCGGTGGGTGTTGGCCACGATGCTGACCAGGTGGAGGCGCTTGAAGTCCGCCTTGAGCCGTACGCGCAGGGTCAGGAAGTCCGCGCCGCGCACCTCCACCCCCTCCACCAGGCCGATGAGCAGCCCCTTCGGGAAGATGTTCGAGAAGCCGCTGGTGACCACCGTATCGCCCGGGGTCACGGGCACGTGGTGCGGTATCTCCGTGAGCAGCACCCGCTGGTACGACTCGCCGTCCCACTTGAGCGTGCCCACGTAGCCCGACCGCTGCAGCTTGGCCGATATGCGGAGGTCCCGGTTGAGCACCGATATCACCGCGGCGTAGTGCCCGGTGGAGGCCACCACCACCCCGGCCACGCCCCCGTACGAGAGCACGCCCATGCCCTCGCGCACCCCGGCCTCCCGCCCCTGGTCCACCGTGAAGAAGTTGTGCGCCCGGGCCACGCTGTTGTTGACCACCTCGCCCGCGATGAAGCGGAAGTGCCCCTCCCCGGCCGAGTCAGCCTCCCACTCGCGCTCCCCCCGGGCGTACTCCATGGCCGCCAGGCGGTTGCGCAGCTCCAGGTTCTCCGCGGCCAGCCGGTCGCTGCGCTCGTTGAGGTCCAGGTAGGCCCTGAAGCTGTAGACGAGCTTCTCGACCGAGGCCTCGGCGCTCCGCGACAGCAGGCCCACCCCGGCCTTCACCCGGTAGTCATAGCTGAAGTGCATCACCAGCGCGCAGACCTCGAGCAGCAGGAAGACCAGGAATGCCTGATGGCGCTTCAGGAGCGCGAGGAGCGTATTCACGCCTACTAGCGCATGAGGAACTTGCAGCTCTCGACATTCTTCAGCGCGATGCCCGTCCCCCTGGCCACAGCGCGCAGGGGGTCCTCAGCCACAACGAAGGGTATCTTAATCTTGTCGGAGAAGCGCTTGTCCAGGCCGCGCAGCAGGGCGCCCCCGCCGGCCAGGTAGATGCCCGAGCGCACGATGTCGGCGTAGAGCTCCGGGGGGGTCTGCTCCAGCACGTTCAGGATGGCCATCTCGATTTTGCTGATGGACTTGTCGAGGCAGTGGGCGATCTCCTGGTAGTTCACCGGCACCTCCACCGGCAGGGCGGTCATCAGGTGCGGCCCGTGCACCAGGTAGTCCTCCGGCGGGTCCTCCAGCGAGGGCAGGGCCGCCCCCACGGCGATCTTGATGTCCTCGGCCGTCCGCTCGCCGATCTTGATGTTGTGCTGGCGGCGCATGTAGGCCTGGATGTCCGCCGTGAAGCCATCGCCGGCGATCCGCTCCGAGCGGTTGCACACGATGCCCCCCAGGGCGATCACCGCGATCTCGGCCGTCCCCCCTCCTATGTCCACCACCATGCTCCCCCGGGGCGCCTCGACGTCTATCCCGATGCCCAGGGCCGCGGCCATCGGCTCGTATATCATGTACACATCCCGCCCGTCGGCCTGCTCCGCGCTGTCGCGCACGGCCCGTATCTCCACCTCCGTGCTCCCGGAGGGGATGCACACCACGATGCGCAGCGCCGGGGAGAACATCCGCTTGCGCTTGTTGATGAGCTTGATCATGCCGCGTATCATCTGCTCCGCGGCGTCGAAGTCCGCGATGACACCATCCCTTAGCGGCCGCACCGTGTTGATATGCTCATGGGTCTTGCCCTGCATCTGCCGCGCCTCGTTCCCTATGGCGATGAGCTTGCCCGTGGAGCGGTCCATCGCCACGATCGACGGCTCGTCAACGACAATCTTATCATTGTATATGATGATCGTGTTGGCCGTGCCGAGGTCTATGGCGATTTCCTGTGTGAAGAAGTTGAATAAACCCATATGAGGAATGGTATACTTTAGTGTTTAAAGTGTCGAATGCCGGTGAGCAGCATGGCCAGGCCGCGCGCGTCGGCCAGGGCGATGCTCTCCTGGTCGCGGATGGAGCCCCCGGGCTGCACCACGGCGGTCACGCCCGCCTCGGCGGCCAGCTCGAGCGAGTCGGCGAAGGGGAAGAAGGCGTCGGAGGCCAGCACGGCCCCCTGCAGCGAGTGCCCGAAGGCGCGGGCCTTCTCGATGGCGTGCCGCGTTGCGTCCACCCGGCTGGTCTCGCCCGCGCCCACGCCGATGAGCTGCCCGCCGCGCGCTATGGCTATCGCGTTGCTCTTGCAGTGCTTCACGATGCGGTTGGCGAAGGCCATGTCGGCCAGCTCGGCCGGGCTTGGCTGGCGGACGCTGGCCACCGTCCTCGCCCCGAGGATGTCCTCATCCCGGTCGGCATCCTGATGCAGCACGCCGTTGAGCGCGGTGCGGGTCCTTGAGGTCTGCATCCGGCCCGGGCCCCGCTCCAGCAGCACGCGGTTCTTCTTGCGCCGCAGGATGTTCAGCGCCTCGGGCAAGAAGCCCTGGGCCAGGCACACCTCGAAGAAGATGGCATCCATCTCGCGGGCCGTCTCCCCGTCCACCACGGCGTTGGTGAGTATCACCCCGCCGAAGGCCGACTGCGGGTCGCCCGCCAGCGCGCGCCGCCACGCCTCCGCAAGGGTCGCGTCGCAGGCCAGGCCGCAGGGCGTGCCATGCTTGAGCACGGCCACCGTCTGCGCCTCGAACTCGTCGAGCAGACCCAGGCCCGCATCCAGGTCCAAGAGGTTGTTGTAGGAGAGCTCCTTGCCGTGCAGCTGGCGGAACATCGCGTCCCGGTCGCCCAGGAAGTAGCCCTTCTGGTGGGGGTTCTCGCCGTAGCGAAGCGGGTGGATGGGCGCATCGGGGGCCAGGCCGGCGGCCAGGCGCACGCCCGGCTCCGGGGTCTGGTCGGCCAGCGGGTCGCTCACCGTGAAGTGCCGGGCGATGGCCATGTCGTAGGCCGCGGTGCGCGCGAAGGCCTGGGCGGCGAAATGGTGGCGCTGCGCGAGGGTCGTCTCCCCCCTCTGCTCACGGAGGATGCGCTCCAGCTCCGGGTACTGCGCCCGGCTCGAGACCACCAGCGTATCGCGGTAGTTCTTGGCCGCCGCCCGCAGCAGCGACACCCCGCCGATGTCCACCTTCTCGACCAGCTCCTCCTGGCCCGCGCCTTGGGCCAGCGCCTGCTCGAAGGGGTAGAGGTCCACCACCACGAGGTCTATCGGGCCTATCCCGTGCCGGGCCAGGTCGTCGAGGTCTGGCTGATGCCCCCGGCGGTGGAGTATCCCCCCGAAGACGGCCGGATGCAGGGTCTTCACGCGCCCGCCGAGGATGCTCGGGTAGCCGGTCAGGTCCTCCACCCGCCTGGCCTGCACGCCCCGCGACAGCAGGTAGTCGTACGTCCCCCCCGTGGAGAGCAAATCTACTCGCTGCTCGACCAGCGCGGCCACCGCCCCATCGAGCCCTCCCTTATCATACACCGAAAGCAAGGCCGTTGCGATCCGACTACCCATATGCACCTGTAAAAACCCTCCGATTTGCGGGACTGGCCCAACGCCGGGCGAACAATCCGTGGGGAAACTCCGTAAACGCCACAAAATTCATACATTTCACGGATATAACCAAACCCCTCCGGGCCTTTGGCCGGGAATTGCAAGCGGGGTGCGGGCTTCTCCGTGCCCCATTCACCCGGCTGGCGACAGGGCGTTCGGCACGGCGCGACGCGGGGCTTTGCCCCTGCCAATCGCGGGCGAACCGGGGGGAGCTTGGGGGGCAGACAGGATTGGTGCGAAGCTAAGGCCCAATGCACGAAGACGCTACGGCCATACGGCTGGGAGGCCGATGACGAGCAAAGGCCCATGATTTGGCCCCCGATTCAAATCTCGATTAGAAAATACCCCCCTCGCCCTTGCGCAGTAGAAAAAGAGCATTACCTTTGCACCGCATTTGACCCATGGTGTAACGGTAGCACAGCAGATTTTGGTTCTGTTAGCCAAGGTTCGAATCCTTGTGGGTGTGGACCGTTTGCAGCGGGCCGCCGTCGTCCAAGTCGGCGATGGTGCGGGCCACCTTCAGTATCCTGTCGTAGGCCCGCGCCGAGAGGCTCAGCTGGCGCATGGCGTTCTTCATGAGGCGGAGCGACTCCTCGTCGAGCCGGCAGTACTCCCGTATCATCGGGCTGGACATCTGGGCGTTGGAGTGTATCCCCGCGCTGCGGAAGCGCTCCTGCTGTATCCGCCGCGCCGCCACCACCCGCTCGCGCACCGTGCGGCTGTCCTCGCTCAGGGGCAGCTGCGAGAGCTTCTCGAAGGGCACGGGCACCACCTCGATGTGCATGTCGATGCGGTCCAGGAGCGGGCCGGATATCTTGTTGAGGTAGCGCTGCACCATCGCCGGGGTGCAGACGCACTCCTTGGTGGGGTGGTTGTAGTAGCCACAGGGGCAGGGGTTCATCGAGGCGATCAGCATGAAGGAGGCCGGGAAGTCGGCGCTCGACCGCGCCCGCGACACGGTGATGTGCCGCTCCTCCAGCGGCTGGCGCATGACCTCCAGCACGCTCCGCTTGAACTCGGGCAGCTCGTCGAGGAAGAGCACGCCGTTGTGCGCGAGGCTGATTTCGCCCGGCTGGGGGAACTGCCCGCCCCCCACCAGCGCCACGTCCGAGATCGTGTGGTGCGGGCTGCGGTACGGACGCGCCCGCACCAAGCCCTGCTCGGAGGGCACCAGCCCGAGGACCGAATGAATCTTGGTGGTCTCCAGCGCCTCGTCCAGCGTCAGCGGTGGGAGGATGGTCGGCAGCCGCTTGGCCAGCATGGTCTTGCCCGAGCCGGGGGGGCCTATCATGATCAGGTTGTGCCCCCCGGCCGCGGCCACCTCCAGGGCGCGCTTCACCCCCTCCTGGCCCCGGACATCGGAGAAGTCCTGCTCGTACTCATCCCCCGTGCTGGCGAAGACCTCGTAGCCCTCATGCTCCATCAGCCGGAGCGCATCCCCCTCGCCCTGCAGGAAGGACACCACCTCGCTGAGCCCGCCCGCCGAGTAGACCTCCAGCCCGTGCACCACCGAGGCCTCGTGGGCATTGCCCGCCGGGACGATGATGCCACGGAAACCCTCCTTCTTGGCCTGCAGCGCCATGGGCAGCACGCCCCGCACCGGCCGCAGCGTCCCGTCGAGCGACAGCTCGCCCATGACGATGAACTCGCCCAGGCGCGCATCATCCACCTGCCCGGAGGCCGCCAGGATGCCCACCGCCAGCGGGAGGTCGTAGGCCGAGCCCTCCTTGCGGATGTCGGCCGGGGCCATGTTGATCACCACGGCCTGACGGGGGAAGGCCAGCCCGTTGGTCGCGAAGGCCGAGCGGATGCGATGCTCCGACTCCTTCACCGCGTTGTCGGGCAGCCCGACAAGGCAGAGGTTCACCCCCTTGCTCACGTGCACCTCTATCGAAATGGTCTGGGCCTCTATCCCGTGGACCGCGCTACCGTAGGTCTTTACCAGCATAACCGCACTCCCTTTATATTCGCTAGCAAAGGTAATGATTTTGCGCGGAGGGGAGGGACGCACGGGGAGACTTCTGCCCTCGGTCCGCGGTAATCCGGCGCAGGGGCTGGCTGGCTACAGGTCGCTCAGCTCGCCGTGCGACCGCATGGAGTAGTAGTCGGTCTGGGTGAGCACGAGGTGGTCCAGCAATCGCACCTGGAAGAGGGCCAGGGCCGCCTGGAGCTGGTTGGTGATGGCGATGTCATCCCTGGAGGCGCGGCACACGCCGCCGGGGTGGTTGTGCGCGCAGATGATGGCGTCGGCATCCAGGTCGAGCGCCATGCGGGCGATGGCCTTCACGTCGAAGAGCACGTGCTTGGAGGTGCCGCGGCTGATGCGCTCCAGCCGGAGCAGGCGCGAGGAGCGGTTCAGGAACATGGCCCAGGCCTCCTCATGGTCGAGGTCGGCCAGGCGGGGGCGGAAGAGCGCGTAGGCCTCCCGGGTGCTGGCGATGCGGGTGCGGTCGTCCACCTCCAGCTCCTTGCGCCGGGCCAGCTCGAAGGCCGCGATGAGGGTGACGGCCTTGGCGGGCCCGATGCCGCTGATGCGCATGTAGCGACTGGCATCGAAGCGGGCCATGGTCTTGAGGCTGTGGTTGGCCTCGTTGAGGAAGAGGTCCGCGCCGACCTCTATGGCCGACTTGGTGAGCGTGCCCGAGCCCAGGAGGATGGCGATGAGCTCCGGCACCGACAGGGCCTGGGGCCCCTGGGCCATGAGCCGCTCGCGGGGACGCTCATCGCTGGTGAGGTCCTGTATGCGCCGCCCCCTCTTCTCCTCGCTCATGCCCGGACGTACACGAGGATGACGGACCCGAGGTTCATGCGCCGTACGCTGGGCTGGCTGAAGCCCGCCTGCTCGAGGGCCTTGAAGAGCACCTGCGAGCGGGAGAAGGCCGCGATGGACCTCGGGAGGTAGAGGTACTCGTGGAAGGCCCGGGCGAATATCCAGCCCATGAGGGGGAGCATGCTGTAGGCGTAGAGCTTGAAGAGCTGCCGGCGGACGAAGCCGGTGGGCATGGCGAGCTCGAGGATGGTCATGCACCCCCCGGGGCGCAGCACCCGGCGGCACTCGCGCATGGCCTGGTGGATGTCCGCGAAGTTGCGCACCCCGAAGGCGCAGGTGATGGCGTCGAAGGAGTGGTCGCCGAAGGGGAGCTGCTCCGCGGCGGCCTGGTGGAGCGCGAGGCGGCCGGCGAGCCCCCGTTGAGACATCTTGTACTCCGCCACGCTGAGCATCTCCGCGGCGAAGTCCGCCCCGGTAATGCGGGCATCGGGCATGCGCTCGGCCAGGGACAGGGTGAGGCTGCCCGTGCCGCAGGCGAGGTCGAGGATGTCGGCGGGCGCATCGTCCATGACGCGCCGGATGCATACCTCGCGCCAGTGGGCATCCCAGCCCAGCGAGATGAGCCGGTTCAGACGGTCGTAGCGACGGGCTATACGGTTGAACAGCCCCTCAACGTTGCGCTTGGGCATGGGAGTGCTAGGCCATGATGTCGCCGATGGCGTTCTCGTAGCTCTTCCGGTAGTCCTTGATGAAGCCGAAGGACACGTCGTCCACCCGGATCTCCGACCGCGTGACGTGGCCTATGGCCGTCATGGGCACGTTCTGCTCCAGCATGAAGTCCAGGAACTGGGCCTCGTGCTCCGGGGCGATGGACACGACCACCCGGCTGCCCGCCTCGCCGAAGAGGAAGGCGTCCATGCGCAGCTCGGCGTCGGTGGTGATGTCGAAGCCCAGGTTGCCGGGTATGCACGACTCGACCAGGGTGAGGAACAGGCCGCCCATGGATACGTCGTGCGCCGAGGCGACCAGGCCCTTCTCGATGATGGTGGCCAGGACGTTCTGCAGCTCGCACTCCTGCTCGATCGAGAAGCTCGGCGCGGGGGATGCCGTGATGCCGTGGTGCAGGATGAGGTACTCCGACTGCGATATGTCGTTGTAGGTGTGCCCGAGGAGGTAGATTACGTGGCCCTTCGACTGGAAGGCCAGCCCGGTGCGGTGCGCCTTCTTCTCCACCAGGCCGAGCATGCCGATGGTGGGGGTGGGCAGGACGGTCTCCTCCCGGCCGTTGATGTTGGACTGGTTGTAGAAGCTCACGTTGCCCCCGGTCACGGGCGTGCCGAGCTTGCGGCAGGCGATGCCCATGCCCTTGATGGCGTTGACGAACTGCCAGTACACCTCCGGGTTGTAGGGGTTGCCGAAGTTCAGGCAGTTGGTGATGGCCAGGGGTCGCCCGCCCGAGCAGACCACGTTCCGGGCGGCCTCGGCCACGGCCATCTGCGCGCCCACCTCGGGGTCGGCCTTCACGTAGCGGGCGTTGCAGTCCACCGTGAGGGCCAGGGCGCGCTCGGTGCCCCGTATGGCGACCAGGCCCGCGTCGGAGGGCATGTTGACCGAGAGGTTGTAGTTGCCCACCATGGTGTCGTACTGCTCTATGGCCCAGCGCTTCGAGGCCAGGTTGGGGCTCTGGATGAGCTCCCGGGCGACGGCCACGAGGTCCTCCGGCTCGGGCACATCGTCGATGCGGAATTTCTTGTACTCCTGGTAGTAGGCCGGCTCGCGGTGCTCCCGCTCGTAGACGGGGGCCCCCCCGCCCAGCACCAGGCAGTCGGCCGGGACGCGGGCCACCAGCTCGCCGTGGAAGAAGAACTCGAGCAGGTCCTGGTCTATCACCTCGCCAATCTGCACGCAGTTGATGTCCCACTTGGCGAAGATGGCCCTCACCTCCTCCTCGCGCCCCTTCTTGACCACCACCAGCATGCGCTCCTGCGACTCCGAGAGGAGGATCTCGTCCGGGGTCATGCCCTCCTGGCGCATGGGCACGCGGTCCAGCTCTACGCGCATGCCGCTCTTGCCCTTGGCCGACATCTCGGAGGTGGAGCAGATGATGCCCGCGGCCCCCATGTCCTGCATCCCGACGATGGCGTCGGTGCCCGCCAGCTCGAGGGTGGCCTCCAGGAGGAGCTTCTCGGCGAAGGGGTCGCCCACCTGGATGGAGGGGATGTCCTGCGCCGAGTCCTCGGTGATGTCGGCCGAAGCGAAGGTCGAGCCGTGGATGCCGTCCTTGCCGGTCGACGAGCCCACGATGAAGACCGGGTTGCCCGCCCCCTGGGCGATGGCCGAGACCATGCGCTCGGGGCGCACCAGCCCCACGGACATGGCGTTCACCAGCGGGTTGCTCTCGTAGGAGGGGTCGAACATGATCTCGCCGCCAGCCACGGCCACCCCGAAGGAGTTGCCGTAGTTGCCGATGCCGCGCACCACCCCGTCGAAGAGCCAGCGCGTCCGCGCGTTGTCGAGCGGGCCGAAGCGCAGGGAGTTGAGCTGGGCCACCGGGCGCGCGCCCATGGTGAAAATGTCGCGGTTGATGCCGCCCACGCCGGTGGCCGCGCCCTGGTAGGGCTCCACGGCGCAGGGGTGGTTGTGGCTCTCTATCTTGAAGGCGCAGCCCCATCCGTCGCCCACGTCCACCAGCCCGGCGTTCTCCTCCCCGGCCCCCACCAGCAGGGCCTCCCCCTCGCGCGGGAGGGTCTTGATCCACCGGATGCTGTTCTTGTAGGAGGCGTGCTCGCTCCACATCACCGAGAAGATGCTCAGCTCGGTGAAGTTCGGCTCCCGGCCCAGCAGCCCGACTATCCTGTCGTACTCCTCCGGCAGTATCTGTAGCTCTTCGAGGGTGGCAGCGAGGTTCTTGTCGTTCATGACGGCTTACTTTTTCGTATTCATGGGGGCCACGGTGCGAGCGGCTCTGTCCTACAGCGTCGCGAAGGTATGAAAAAATGCTATACCCCTTTCCGCTCGTGCATCCGCATGGCGACCTGGAAGCCCCACAGCAGGAGCAGGGCCGCCGCGAGCATGTAGAGGGCCCGCCGGTCCGCACCGCCGGAGAGGTCCGCAACGGCCGCCGCGAGCGGGTTGCGGGCGAAGAAGGAGGCCTCGGGGAGGTCGCCCATGGTCCACTTCCCGACCACCGTCCCCTGGTGGAGCAGCAGCACGCCGGGGTAGGCGCGGATGACAGTCTTGAGCACCCGCTCGTCGCCGATGTAGACGGGGAGGCGGAGGCCCTTGGCCTCGAACTGCCGGCGGAGTTCGAGCGGGGAGGCCGTCGCCAGCATCATGCGCACGCCGAGGGCGGTCGCCGTGTCGTAGAGGCGGTTGAGGCGGGCGACATCCCCGTCGGATATCCGCTCGATGAAGGGGCTCACCACCATGAGGAGGTCGCCGGGGGCGCGGAGGAGGTCGAGCGCCACGTCCTTGCCGTCCGCGTTGTTGAGGTAGAAGTCCTTGATGGGGGGCTGGTATCCCGGCTTGACGAGGACGGTCTCGCTGGAGACGTAGGTCCAGGTGCTGTCCTCCCAGGGGTAGTTCTCCTCGGTGAAGGTCTGCTGCTTGCCGTCCTTCTGGTAGACGAAGGTGGTGGCGTACTCGTCGGCGGGCGCGCCGGGGGGGGTGGTCATGCCGTCGGGGATGTTCGCGCCGATGTGGTAGGCGCGGAAGTCGAGCATGGGGAGGTGGCGCACCGCGTGGATGCCCGGGGCGACGGAGGCCAGGGCCAGCAGGCCCCAGAGGGCGAACTGGGCATAGCGGCGGCGGGTGGCGAGGTGGAGCTTGCGCTTCCACGGGCCGATGAGCAGGAGGATGGCGGCGGCGAAGAAGACGAGGTTCTTGTAGAAGGTCTGCCAGTTGCTGATCTTGATGGCGTCGCCGAAGCAGCCGCAGTCGGTCACCGGGTTGGCGATGGCCAGGTAGAGGGTCAGGGGCGTGAACAGGGCCATGAAGAGGAAGATGCCCCAGGTGGCCACGGGTCGTAGCTCGTCCAGCAGCATGAGCAGGCCGAGCAGCAGCTCCGCGCCGGAGAGGAGGATGGAGAGCAGCACCGCGAAGGAGTGCAGCCCGTCCAGGCCGAAGGCGGTGAAGTAGTCCTGCAGCTTGTAGGCCGTGCCGAAGGGGTCCACGGCCTTGACGAAGCCCGAGAAGGTGAAGGTCAGGCCCAGCAGCAGGCGTGCCACCAGGCGGAGTACTCGAAGGGTTGCTTTCATTGTCGTGTCGGAGTGTTCTTATTGCTTGGGTGATGGAATGGCGCGCGCTAGAGGTCGAGGTGCAGGGTCCGCTGCCCGCGGTCGTCCACCCGCAGGGTCACGTCGAGCCGCTCGGCCGGGAGGAGGGGCTCCACCACGGAGGGCCACTCCATGAGCACGCGCGCGCCGGGCTCGTGGAGGTAGTCGTCCAGCCCCAGATCGAGGGCCTCCTCGATGGAGGAGAGGCGGTAGAAGTCCATGTGGTAGACCCGCCCGCCCGCCCGGGTGCGGTACTCGTTGACGATGGAGAAGGTGGGCGAGGTCACCGTGTCGACCACCCCCCAGCGGCGGGCCAGGGCCTTGATGAAGGTGGTCTTCCCGAAGCCCATGCCGCCCCAGAAGGCGATGAGGGTATGCCCCGCCGCCAGCTCGTCGAAGCGGGCCGCGGCCTGGGGTAGGTCCTTAAGCCCGGGGAGCGGAATGGCGTAGTGGCTCATGCCGGTGGTGTTGTCCTTGCCGTGGGCAGCGGGGGGCGCGTAGCCGGGCTAGTGCGGCCGCAGCGACACGATGGGCACTATCATCTCCTCGAGGGAGATGCCCCCGTGCTGGAAGGAGTCGCGGTACATGTTGACGTACTGGTTGTAGTTGTTGGGGTAGACGAAGTAGCCGTTCTGGGGCGCGAAGATGAAGCGGCTCGACACGTTGGACTGCGGCAGGTGCGCCTCCTGGGGCCGGATGACCTCGAAGACCTCCCTGGGGTTGTAGTCCAGGCTCTTGCCCATCTTGTAGCGCAGGTTGGTGGTCGTGTCCTTGTGGCCCACCACGCGGAGCGGCTTCTTGACCTGTATCGAGCCGTGGTCGGTGGTGATGATGAGGCGCACGGGGTACTGGGCCACCTTCTGCAGGAACTGGTAGAGGTCGGAGTGCTTGAACCACGACTCGGTCAGCGAGAGGTAGCCGTGCACATCGCTGGCGATCTGGCGCACCATCTGCATGTCGTGGCGCGAGTGCGAGAGCATGTCCACGAAGTTGTAGACCAGCACGGTGAGGTCGTTGCGCAGCAGCTCCATGTAGTTGCCGTCCTTGAGGGGCGTGCCCCCCAGGTTGGCCCCCTTGTAGAAGGCCATCTTGTAGCTCTTGCCCAGCCGCTGGATGTGGCGGCGGAGCAGCTCCTCCTCATGCGCATTCTTGCCCTCCGGCTCGTTCTCCGCCACCCACAGGTCCGGGTACAGCTCGCTGATCTCCAGGGGCATCAGGCCCGCAAATACGGCGTTGCGGGCGTACTGCGTCACGGTGGGCAGGATGGAGTAGTAGGTCCCCTCCCGGTCCACCTTCCACTGCGGGGCCATCAGCTCGCGGAGTATGCGCCACTGGTCGAAGCGCAGGTTGTCTATGACCAGGAGCAAGACCGACTCGCCCGCGTCGATGTGGGGGAATACCCTGTCGCGCAGCACGTTGGGCGAGAGGCAGGGGTGCTCCCCGTTGGGCGCGAACCAGCGGAGGTAGTTGCGGCGGATGTACTTCTCGAAGGCCGCGTTGGCCGCGAGCTGCTGCTGGTCGTGCATCTCCATCATCTCCCGGTTGTTCAGGTCCAGCAGGGAGAGCCGCCACTCCGAGAGCTGGATGCTGAGCTCCACCCAGTCCTCCGGCGTGCTGGCGGTGTTGACCAGGTTGGCCACGTTGCGGTAGTCGCTCTCGTAGGCGCTGGTGGTCCCGGCCTGCACCAGGTCGCCCTCGTGCAGGTGCTTCTTGAGCGAGATGAGCATCTGCGAGGGGTTCACCGGCTTGATGAGGTAGTCGGCTATCTTGGCCCCCACCGCCCGGTCCATGATGTCCTCCTCCTCGCTCTTGGTCACCATCACGATGGGCACCGTCGGGGCTATCCGCTTGAAGTGCTGTATGACCTCCAGGCCCCGTAGGCCGGGCATGTTCTCGTCGAGGAAAATCAGGTCGCACGGGGAGCGCTCCAGCATGTCCATGGCGTCGTCGGCGTTGGTCGCCGTGGAGACCGTGTATCCCCGCTTCTCCAGGAAGATGATGTGCGGCTTGAGCAGCTCGATCTCATCATCCACCCAGAGTATGTTCTTCTTAGGCATATATTCTTACGATTGGCGGGCCGATGGGGGCCCTAGCGGTAGTTACTGTTGTAGAAATTCATGTAGGGCCGCAGCACGCCCAGCTCCTCGAGCACGGCGAGGTTGCCCGGCGAGATGACCATGAGGCTGTTGCGGTAGTCGGCCAGGAACTCCGCCCCGCGGAAGGCCGCGTAGAAGCGCTGCGCATCCTTGGGGTTGGGGAAGGACTTCACCAGGATGAGCCGCCAGCCCTGGCCCCACGGCTGGTCGTGCACCTCCAAGTTGAGGTTCACGTCGTAGTCGACGGTGAAGCCCAGGGTGCGGAACTTGTAGGTGTTCAGGTTGGCCGTATCGGGGATGATGAAGCCCACGTAGTGCTCCCCGGAGGAGTAGACGAAGCGCCCGGAGGAGGCCGGGCTATCCTCCCCCTCCAGGGCCGCCAAGGGGGCCAGCACGGCCACGGGTTGCGAGCCGACGAGCTCCCGCCGCTTGATGGCGTTGAGCACATCCTGCGCGTAGGCCCCCGCCCTGTGCGCGGGGTAGCGCTGGGTCATCGCCTTGAGGGCCTCCACCTGCTCCAGGCTCGCGGGTTCCGAGCCGGCCGACAGGGCCGACAGCAGCTCGAACTGCGGGCGGTACTCCCCGCTCGGGTTGGCCTCCAGCCCCTGCGCCGCCATGGCGTTCGCCCCCCGGCGGTCGCCCTGCTGGAGGGCCGCCAGGCCCTGGGCGTAGAGCTCCTCGTTCTGCCGCCGGCGGGTCAGCAGACGCTCTAGGTAGGCGGGGTCGGACAGCTTCAGCGCGTAGGGGCTCTCGGGGTACTGGCTCAGGAGGCGGCTCTTGAGCGCGGCGGCCTTATCGGCCAGGCTGGCCTTCTGGGCGGCCACGTAGGCCAGGTAGCACGCCTGGGGCGCGGTCGGGGACTTGGGGTAGCGGTCCACCAGCTGCTCGTAGCGCCGCACGGCCGCCGGGTAGTCGCGCAGCTCGTCGCTCAGCACGTTGCCCATGGCGACGTAGGCCTCGCCGATGCGGGCATCGGAGGCTCGCAGGGCCGAATCGCCCGCGGGGATATGGCGTAGGTAGTACTCCGGCATCCGGTCCGTCAGGCGCTGCTGGCCGGTCTGCGAGGCATCGTCCGACGAGGCGAAACCCGAGAGCTCCAGCAGCGACTTGTCCTTCCGCCGCCAGTTGTCCTCCAGCCGCCGCGCGCCCCACGATGCGCGGAAATCCGCCTGACCACGGGATATCGACCTGGGGTTGTAGAAGTACCAGGCCCGGCTGCTCCCCGCCCCCTGGGTGGCTGGGGTCCCCGCGCGGCGGCGGGTGTCAGCCAGCGACTGCTCCAGCCGCTCCTTGTCCCGCAGGTCGGAGATGATATTCCGCACCACGCGCTCCTGCTCGGCCTTCGACAGGCGGGCGATGCGCTGCAGGCTGTCCTCCCGCTGCACGATGCGCTCATTGGCCACCAGCGTGTTGAGCACCCCGGCGGTATGCAGCACCTCCTCCCGCTTGGGGTAGCTCTCGGGGAGGATGGCCATGGCGGAGTCGTAGTAGGCCTGGGCCTGGAGGTAGTCCCGATGCCGGAAGTAGTACTGCCCCACCTCCAGGAGCGAGACGGTCTTCATCTGGACGTTGGACACGCTCTTGGTCGCGGACTGCTTGTAGAGGTCTATCGACCGGGCCGTGTCGCCCTCCGCCGCGGCGATCTGCGCGAGCGCGTAGTATATCAGGTCGAGGTACTCGGCGTTCTTCTCGTCGCGGGCCATCCGCAGCAGGGACTTGTCCATGCTCTTGCCCTCCACCTGGGCCGCCAGGAAGGCCGAGCGTATCGTCGCATTGAAGCGCATGCGGTAGTCGTCCGCGTGGCGCGACACCTTCTTGTAGAGAGCGAAGGCCTCCGGGTACTGCTGGCTCCGCTCGTAGAGCTGGGCCAGGGCCAGCTGGCAGCGGTTGCGCTCCAGCCCCCGGGCCGAGAGGCGCACCGCCTTCACCGCGTGGGGGAGCGCCTGCGGGTAGTCCTCCATCTGGATATGCAGGTCGGCCCACATGGAGCTCAGGAGGAAGTCCGCACGCCGCCGCTTGGGGCGCAGGGGCGATTTCTCCAGGGCCAGCATCCGCTCCCGCGCCTCGACGAACGCGCCGTGGAGCATGTCGATGCGCGCCATCCAGAGCTGGGCCTCCCACCCCTCGGGCTGGGCCGCGAACTGCCGCATGCTGAACTCGAGCGTCTCCCGGGCCTTGTCCAGCTCGCCGCTCCAGAGCTGCGCCTTGCCCATCAGGAGCCAGGCCCGGCGGGCGTACTTGTTGAACTCGTTCTGGTTGTAGAACTCCTTCTGCTTCGGGCTCATGGCCTTCTCCGAGCGCTTCGGCTTGGCGGTGATGGAGTGGAACTTGATCAGGTCGGAGCTCTTGGTGATGGCCGTCCCCATGTCGGTGCTGGCCCCCTGGGCGGCCTCCTCCCGCCCGGCGATGCAGAAGGGCAGGATGCGCGTGTAGTCGTAGCGCATGGTCTTCTCGGCCTCGAGCATGCCCTTGGCGTAGGCCTCATCGGCGTTGAAGTAGTAGTTGAAGTATGAGGTCAGACGGTGGTACGACCGCCTGAAGCCGTTGTTCTTCCTCGTGCCGCAGGCCCCGAGCCCCACCACCAGGGCCAGGGCGATAGCGGGCACCAGAATGTATCGTAGCCTATTCATATCCATTGCGCGCAAAGGTAGTAAATCGCCTGAAATACGGTAGCATCACGCCGCATAAGAGCCAGGAATACGCCAGATTTCCGCTTCCACCGCGAGAAAAACCCCCGCCCGGGGGGTAGACTGAGGAATATTGTTACATTTGCGCGCAGAATAATTCAGGAAAAAACATGAGGAACAGACTTTATTTAGCGGTCGTGGCGCTGCTGCTGGGCGCATGGACGATGGCCTCGTGCGACAAGGATAAGGGCAACTACGAGGCGGAGATAGAATGGATACAGTTCGCCACCCAGGAGGGGCGCGACAGGGTGCAGCTGCTGGGCGACACCATCAAGCAGTCCAGCGGGCTGGACCGCACCGACATCGTGAAGGAGCTGCCCCACACGGCGGACCTGAGCCAGCTCAAGGTCATATACAAGCTCTCGCCGGGCGCGCACATCGAGGGCGTGCAGAGCGGGGACATACTCGACTTCACCGAGCCCCGCCAGCTGAGGGTGGTCTCCGAGAACGGGGCCAACATCCGCACCTACACCTTCACCCTGAGCAAGCTGGACGCGCCCCCCGTGGTGGACCTCGGGCCCAAGCTCAGCCCGGACGCCATGCTGGAGAACTTCGCCATCGACGGGGTGGAGCCGCTCGACCGCTCGCAACGGGGCACCCGCATACGCCTCATCGTCAAGGAGGATGTGGACCTCACCCAGCTCGTGCCCCGCTTCACCATCTCGGAGAAGGCCACCGCGAACGTGGAACCCGGCCAGGCCCACGACTTCAGCGAGGGGCCCCTGGTGGTCATTGTCACCTCGGAGGACAAGAGCGCGCAGAGCGTGTGGTTCCTGAGCGTGTCGCACCCCGACAAGAACGTGCAGAGCGGCGCGACCATAGAGAGCTTCCGCTTTGCGGGCAGCACCCGCCTGGCCACGATAGAGGGCTCGAGGATATACTACGAGGCCGAGCCGCAGCTCGACATCACCCGGGCCGAGCCCATCTACCGCCTCAGCAAGGGGGCCACCTGCGACCTGACCATCGGCGAGTGGAAGGACTTCACCAAGGAGGTCGTGGTGACCGTCACCTCCGCGGACGGCACGGCCACGAGCCGCTACACCGTGATGGTAGACCCCTTCCGGAGCAGCGAGGCCGAGCTGAAGGGGCTGCAGCTCGAGGGCATAGGCGATGCAGTGGCCGTCGGGGGCAACGAATGGCTGTTCGGCGTGGCGGGCAGCAAGAGCCTATCGCAAATCCGCTACAGCTCCATCACCATGAGCAAGGGGGCCACGTGCAACTGGGGCTCGGCCGAGGCGTGGAACTTCTCGTCCGGTGCACGCGACCTCGTGGTCACCTCGCAGGATGGGCTGCACAAGCGTACGTACAAGGTCAGGGTGCGGTCATCGGGGGAGCCCTACTCCGGCACCATCCTCAGCAGCTTCGGCTTTAAGAACCTAAATGCCGACATAGCCATCAAGGGCACAGACATCTACTGCGTGGTGCCACCCGGCTCGGACCTAACCAAGCTGAGACCAACCTTCACGTACGCGTATGCCTGGTGGGCCGGGCCACGGTCCGTCTGGCTGTACGGGCCCGATGGCAGCAAGTACACCATCGACGGCAAGTACACCATCAAAATCGACAAGGACGGGGGGACAGCGATAGACTTCACCCAGCGCGATTCGAAGGGACGACCGAATGTCCTCCGGAGCTACCGGGATGCGGCCTGGGTCTACTACAGCGACTACACGGTCCACTTCATCGTCTCGAATGAGATCTCCCCCATGCCCACCCTCAAGTCCTTCAGCCTCCTGGGGCTGACAACACCCCAGAAGCCCAAGGGCAACACGCTGCGCTTCACGGTGGACGAGAAGGTGGACGTGAGCAGCCTCACGCCGGTGTTCGAGGTCTCCAAGGGCGCCAAGGTGGAGGGGCTGACCACCAACGTGCCGGCCGACTTCAGCAAGGAGCTCACCCTGACGCTCAAGAGCGAGGATGACCTGCAGGTGACCGAGTACAAGATAATAGTGGAGAAGCGGCTCAACGACAGGGCCGAGCTGCTCGACCTCCGCCTCGAGGGCCTGCAGAAGCCCGCCCAGGCCGGGAACACCTTCACCTTCTTCGGGGGCAGCGGCGTGGACGCGAGCAGCCTCACGGCGCAATTCACCCTCTCGAAGGGGGCCAAGGCCACCACCCAGCACGGGGACTTCCTGCCCGGCCAGGCCTACAACCTCACCCAACCCCTGCAGGTGCGCGTGCAGTCGGAGGACGGGAACATCGTGCGCGTGTACACCATAGTGGTGGACCAGCGGCTGAACTTCGAGGCCGAGCTGCTACGCTGCACCGTGGAGGGCGCCTCGGAGGACTGCAAGATTGACGGGACCAAGGTCACCTTCGAGCCCGCGGGCGTGAACCTCTCGAATGCGCGCATCGAGTTCGAGGCATCGCCGGGGGCCAGCGTGACGCGGGAGGATGGGTCGCCCCTCGAGAGCGGGAGCACCGTGGACCTGAGCAAGCCCTTCAGGCTCAAAATCACGAGCGAGGACAAGTCCATCACCAAGACCTACACCGTGCGCCAGGCCGTGAAGGGCCTCCGCTTCGACTTCGAGCGGTGGAACCAGGAGGACGGCTACATGCACCCCAAGGGCGGGTGGAGCAGCAGCAACCCCGGGATGGCCGTCGCAAAGCAGTTCACGGGCAAGCCCGACTGGTACCCCGTATACCGCACGAGCGACAGCCACAGCGGGCAGTATGCCGCCACGATAGAGACCGTGGAGTTCGGCAAATACGGTCGCTCGCTGGCGGCCGGGGCGCTATTCCTCGGGTCGTTCAACGGCAACGTGGTTATAAGCGACCCGGAGGCCGCCCCGCAGTTCGGGGTCTTCTGGCCCGGCCACCAGCCCGACAGGTTCACCGGCTGGTACAAGTACAGGCCGGGGGCGACGCGCATCAACACGAGCGGGAGCTCGCTGGGCGGGCAGGACACCTTCAGCCTCTACGCCATCCTCTACCACGGCGAGACGCTCAACGGGAAGAACGTCTCCAGCAGCAGCAACATCATCGCCGAGGCCCGGCTCGACGACTGCACCGCCCGGGGGGAATGGACGCGCTTCGACCTCGAGTTCGTCTACAAGAAGGAAATCCCCGAGGGGGCAGACCTCAAGTACAGCATCGTGCTGAGCTCCAGCAGCGAGGGGGCCTCGACAATCGGCGCGATAGGGAGCAAGCTCATCGTTGACGACTTTGAAATCACGCTGAAGTAGAGATGCCACGCAGAATACAATTGCTCGCCATGCTGGCGCTCTGCCTGCTGGCCGGGCGCGCCGGGGCGAAGGCCGAGGTGGCGGAGCAGCCGGATGAGGCCCGGGTCGTGCGCAACACCGCGTACTACGCCAAGCGCATCGTGCAGAACGCCTCGGTCCGCGTCGGGCTCAACGTGGGCGCGAGTGCCCCCTTCGGAATCGCGGACAACATCAGCCCGCTCTCCTACAGCCCCAACTTCAGCCCCGTCATCGCCTTCGACCGCGAGTTCGTCCTCTGGCGGGGGCTCACCCTCAGCTCGGGCATACGGCTGGAGTACAAGGGGATGCGCACCAGGGCCAAGGTGCAGTACTTCAAGACCTCCGTGCGGCAGGAGGACGACAAGGGCAACATCACCCAGTTCGACGGGCACTTCACCGGCGAGAACATCACCAACATCAACATGGCCATGGCCACCCTGCCGCTCGACATCGGCTGGCGCTTCAGCCCGCGCTACCGCCTCAGGCTGGGGGGCTACATCTCCTACCTGCTCTACGGCTCGTTCACCGGCGCCGCGCAGAACGGCTACACCTGGACCATCCCCGAGGAGGGCGCCACGCTCCGCCAAAGAATCAGCATCACGTCGGCCAGCTTCGACTTCAGCAAGGAGCTGCGCAAGTGGGACTGGGGCGTGGAGATCGCCAGCACGCACCGCGTCACCGACCGCTTCTTCGTGGAGGCGGGCCTGGCCGTGGGCGTACGCTCCATCTTCGTCGAGGGCTTCAAGGGCGTGAGCATGGACATGCACAACATGTACGGGTGCTTAAGCCTTGGCTATCAGCTCATGCCGAGGAGGGAAAAGGCCGAAAAGGAAAGTTCCTCCAACTAAATACCCCGGAAGATTTGGTGTTTAGGGTGAAAAGTGTAAACTTTGTAGCCGGTGAGGGACTGTGAAAGTCGCGAAATGCTATGAAGAAACATAATTTCAACGCGGGGCCATGCATACTGCCACAGCCCGCTCTGGAGGCCACCTCAAGGGCGGTGCTGGAGCTGGAGGAGGCCGGTCTGCCGCTCATTAGCATCTCGCACCGCTCGAAGGAGTTCCAGGCCATCGCCGACGAGACCGAGGCGCTGTGGAAGGAGCTGCTGGACATCCCCTCGGGCTACAAGGTCCTGTTCCTCGGGGGCGGGGCCAGCATGCAGTTCCTCATGGTGCCCTACAACTTCCTCAACACCAAGGCGGGCTACGTGGAGTCGGGCGTGTGGGCCAAGAAGGCCATCAAGGAGGGGGAGTTCTTCGGCGAGGTGGTCAGGGTGGCCTCGTCGGCCGACCGGAACTTCAGCTACTACCCCGAGGTAGGGCCCATCCCCGCCGACCTAGACTACCTCCACATCACCACCAACAACACCATATACGGCACGGAGCTACGCCGCGACATCGACAGCCCGGTGCCGCTCATCGCCGACATGTCGTCCGACATCATGAGCCGGCCGCTCGACGTGAGCAAATACGCGCTCATCTACGGGGGCGCGCAGAAGAACGTGGGGCCCGCCGGGGTCACCTTCGTCATCATCAAGGAGAGCATGCTCGAGCGCGTCACGCGGGACATCCCGACCATCCTGCAGTACAGGACGCACGTGGCGCAGAGCTCGATGTTCAACACCCCCCCCTGCTTCGCCATCTACACCATGCGCGAGACGCTCAGGTGGGTGCGAGACTTCGGGGGGCTGGAGGCCATGGCCCGGCATAACGCCGAGAAGGCCGCGCTCATATACGAGGAGATAGACCGCAACAGGATGTTCATCGGCACAGTGGAGGAGTCTTCACGCTCGCTGATGAACATCTGCTTCGTCATGGCCGAGGAGTACAAGGAGCTCGAGCAGGACTTCCTGGAGTACATCACCGCGCGCGGCGTGGTGGGCGTGAAGGGTCATCGATCCGTGGGCGGCTTCCGGGCCTCCACCTACAACGCCCTGTCCCTGGAGAGCTCCCGGGCGCTGGTCGGTTGGATGAAGGAATACGAGCGAGAACGCACATAGCCGCAACATAGGCTGTACCTCAATAGGTGAAACAAGGGCTAGGCGTTCGAGACGACCTAGCCCTTTTTACTTGTAATACTCATTCAAAAAGTGATTGCTATGACACGAGTACTGGTTGCCACTGAGAAGCCCTTCGCCCGGGTGGCCGTCGATGGCATACGGGCCATCCTCAACGAGGCGGGCCTCAAGCTCGCGGTGCTGGAGGGCTACCAGCAGAAGAGCGAGCTGCTCAGGGCCGTGGCCAACGCCGACGCGCTGATTGTGCGGAGCGACCGGGTGGACCGGCAGGTGGCCGAGGCCGCCCAGCGGCTGAGGATAGTGGTCCGAGCCGGGGCGGGGTACGACAACCTCGACCTGGAGGCCCTCAAGTTCAGGGGCATCGTCGCGATGAACACCCCGGGCCAGAACGCGAACGCCGTCGTGGAGCTGGTGGTGGGGCTGATGATCATGATGGCGCGGAACAAGTACAGCGGCATGGCCGGCACGGAGCTGCGCGGCAAGAGCATCGGCATACACGGCTACGGGAACATCGGCCGCATCCTCGGCCAGGTGCTCAACGGCATGGGCATGGACGTGTACTGCTACTCCATCCCCCAGCAGGACAAGGAGAAGCTCGCCCAGGAGGGCATCACCGTGCTGGACACCCTGGAGGAGCTCTTCGAGCGCTGCCAGTACGTCTCCACCCACGTGCCCGCCAACCCGCACACCACGGGCATCCTCAACTACGAGCTGCTCAGGCGCATGCCCCAGGGCGGCACGCTCATCAACACCGCGCGCAGGGAGCTAATCGACGAGGAGGGGCTACTCCGCCTGCTGGCCGAGCGCGACGACCTCCAGTACATCGCGGACGTAATGCCCGAGCGGAGCGAGGAGTTCGGCCAGTTCGAGGGCCGGGTGCTATTCACCCCCAAGAAGATGGGCGCGCAGACCGCCGAGGCCAACATCAACGCCGGGCTCAAGGCCGCACGGCAGATTGTGGCCTACCTGCTCTACGGAGACACAACGCACCAACTCAACATCTAACAGGATAAAACCATGCGAATCAAACCATTCAGGGGCATACGCCCCCCCCGGGAACTCTGCAAGGAGGTGGCCTCGCGCCCCTACGACGTGCTCAGCTCGCAGGAGGCCAGGGACGAGGCCGGGGAGAAGAGCCTCCTGCACCTCATCAAGCCGGAGATCGACTTCGACCCCATCGCGGACGAGCACTCGCCACAGGCCTACGACAGGGCCGTGGAGAACTTCCGCCTCTGGCGCGAGCGGGGCTGGCTGGCCCAGGACCCGCGGGAGCGCTACTACATCTACGCCCAGACCATGGACGGGCGCACCCAGTACGGGCTGGTGGCCGCGTGCCACTTCGAGGACTACGTCGAGGGGCGGATAAAGAAGCACGAGCTCACGCGCACGGAGAAGGAGGAGGACCGGATGCGCCACGTGCGTAACCAGAACGCGAACCTCGAGCCGGTGTTCTTCGCCTACCCGGCCGTGGCGGAGATGGATGCCATCGTGTCGAGCATCGTGGGGGGGCAAGCCCCGGAGTACGACTTCGTGGCCGAGGGCGACGGCTTCGGCCACACCTTCTGGGTGGTTGAGGACGAGGCCGTGAGCAGGCGCATCACCGAGATATTCGCCAGCATACCGGCGCTCTACGTGGCCGACGGGCACCACCGCACCGCCGCCGCCGCGCGCGTGGGCGCAGAGAAGAAGGCCCTCAACCCCCAGCACAAGGGCACGGAGGAGTACAACTACTTCCTGGCCGTCATCTTCCCCAGCGAGCAGCTCCAGATTATCGACTACAACCGCGTCGTCCGGGACCTCAACGGGCTGCGCGAAGAGGAGCTCCTCGAGCGGCTGGCCGAGAGCTTCGAGGTGGAGCAACAGGGCGCGGCGCCGTACAAACCGGCCACCCTCCACAGCTTCGGCATGTACCTCGGCGGGCAGTGGTACTCCCTCGTGGCCAAGCCCGGCACCTACAACGACTGCGACCCCATAGGCGTGCTGGATGTCACCATCCTCTCCGACCTGGTGCTGGATAGAATACTCGGTATTAAGGATTTACGCACCTCCAAGCGCATAGACTTCGTGGGCGGTATCCGCGGCCTGGGCGAGCTCCAGCAACGGGTGGACAGCGGGGAGATGAAGGTCGCCTTCGCCCTCTACCCCGTCTCCATGCAGCAGCTCATCAACATAGCCGACACCGGCAACATCATGCCGCCCAAGACCACCTGGTTCGAGCCGAAGCTGCGCTCCGGGCTGGTCATCCACAGCCTCGAGGAGTAGCCGGCAGCGCCACCCGGATGCCGCTGTGAGCGCGGCATCCGGCGCACCCGCGCACGGCGAGGTGGCCCATCGTAACAAAATCAAGTTAAAGACGTAAAATATAAACGGTATGGATAAGTACTGCAGGACCAAAATATGCAGGATATGAACGAGCTGGGGCGAACGGTCAGCAGGGCCGTAGAGACGCTACGACAGGGGGGGGTAATACTCTACCCCACCGACACCATCTGGGGCTTAGGCTCCTCCATCGAGCACCCGGAAGCCTTCTGCCACCTCCTCGACCTGAAGGGCAGACCCACGAGCCAGGCCCTCATCCTCCTGGTGGCATCAATCGACATGCTGCGCAAGTACGTGCCCAGCCTCAGCGAGCAGACCGAACAGCTAATCCGCGACTCCGAGCGGCCACTCACCCTGATATTCCCCCACTCGGTCGGCATCGACAACAGGTTCAAGGCCTGCGACGGCAGCATCGGCATACGCGTCGTGCGGCACCGCTTCTGCCGGATACTCATTGAGACGCTACGCCACCCCATCACCTCGACCTCGGCCAACATCCACGGGCATCCCTACAAGGGCTACGAGAGCATCCCCGAGAGCATCACGAGCGGTGTGGACTACGCCGTCCCCCGCCAGTACGACGAGACGACCGACGGGAGGCTCCCCTCCCGCATCCTCCGGCTCGAGACGAAGGGCTACACCGTAATCCGCGACTAGCCTCCCCTACACGTGGTGCGCCACCCCATCGGCCTGGGCCGCGGCCTCCATGACGCACTCGCCCAGGGTGGGGTGCGCGTGCATCGTCCCGTAGATGGCCCTCGGCGTGCTACCGTGGCGCAGAGCTAGGCAGAGCTCGCCGATGAGCTCAGTGGCATTCGCCCCGATGATGTGCGCCCCCACCAGCGCCCGGCTGTCGCTGCGGAACAGCAGCTTCACGAAGCCGTCGCGCTGGCCCATGGCCGTGGCCTTCCCCGATGCCGTGAAGGGGAACTTGCCCACGAAGTACTCCACTCCCCGCTCCTGCAGCTGCCGCTCGGTCAGGCCCACGGAGGCCACCTCCGGCGTGGTGTAGGTGCAGGAGGGGATGTTGGCCATGCGGCGGGCATCGAGCTCGCGCCCCAGGATGGCATCCACGGCCATCGCCCCCTCCACGGAGGCCACATGCGCCAGGGCCGGGGTGGTGCACACATCGCCTATGGCGTACAGATGCTCCACATTGGTCGCCCCGCCGAGCGAGGTCACGATGCGCCCCCTATCCATCTCCACCCCCAGCGCCTCAAGGCCCAGGTCCTCCGTATTGGGCTGAATACCAACCGCCGAGAGGACCACCTGCACCTCCAGCTCCTCCACCCCCTTCTTCGTCTCGATGCGCAGCCGGCAGCCCTCGGGCGAAACCTCCACGCCCAGAACCGCCGCGGAGGTCATCGTCTTCACCTTCTTCCGGCGGAATACCCGGCCCACCACGCTGGCCACGTCACCATCCACCAGGGGCATGAGCTGGTCCTGCGCCTCGATGAGGGTAATGCTCGTACCCAGCGCGGCGTAGAACTCGGCCATCTCGCACCCTATAGCCCCGGAGCCCACAATGGCCATGGAGTCAGGCCTATAGCCCAGCGAAAGGGCCTCACGGTAGGCGATTATCCGCTCGCCATCGAGGGGGAGCGAGGGGAGCTCCCTGGCCCTCGCGCCCGTGGCCACTATGGTGTCCCTGGCCTTCAGGATGCGCTCCGACCCGTCGGCAGCGAGCACGCGGACCTCAGTGGGCGAGAGCAGGGATGCCACCCCCTCCACGACCTCGACCTTCGCCCTGTCCAGGAGGAACTTCACGCCCTTGCTCATATTGCCAGCCACCTCGCGCGAACGCGCCACGACGCGCTCCATATCCACCTCTATGGGGCCGAGCCGTATCCCGAAGTCGGCCGCGCCGCGGATGGCATCGCAGGCATGCGCGCTCTGCAGCAGGGCCTTGGTGGGGATGCAGCCCCAGTTGAGGCAAACGCCCCCCAGATGCTCCCGCTCCACCACGGCCACCCGAAGGCCATTGTGCGCGGCGTGCAGGGCGGCCACGTAGCCCCCCGGGCCGCTGCCTATAATCACGATGTCGTATATCATAATTCTCTGCCTTTGTCGGTTTGAATATCAAGGGCTTAGCTGGCCCGGCCTCTTTCGTTTAGCGTAGCACCAGGCTCACGATGTTCTCCACATGCTTCGTGTGCGGGAACATGTCCACAGGCTGGACGCGCTCCACGCGGTAGGCCTCGTCGAGCAGGCGGAGGTCCCGCGCCTGGGTCGCCGGGTTGCAGGAGACGTAGACGATGCGCTTGGGGCGAAGGCGCAGCAAGGTGTCTATAACGCCGGGGTGCATGCCCACGCGCGGGGGGTCCGTTATGAGCACATCCGGCCGGCCGTGGCGCTGCACGAAGTCCTCGTTCAGCATCCGGAGCACGTCCCCGGCGTGGAACTCCACATTCTCCAGCCCGTTGCGCTGCGCGTTGAGCCACGCGTCCTCCACGGCCTCCGGCACGGTCTCCACCCCGACTACCCTGGCCGCATGGCGCGCCACGTACAGGGCGATGGTCCCCGTGCCGGTGTAGAGGTCGTAGACCAGGTCGGTGGGCGCGAGCTGGACCATCTCCAGCACCCGGGCGTAGAGCCGCTCCGCCTGGCGGGAGTTGGTCTGGTAGAAGGACTTCGGCCCGATGCTGAAGCGGAGGTCGGCGAGCTGCTCCTCTATGTAGGCGCGCCCGCTATGGGTGTGCACCTCCAGGTCGTAGATCGTGTCGTTGACCTTCGGGTTGATGCAGTAGAGCAGGGAGGTGATGCCGGGGAATTGGCCGGCGATGTGGCCCAGCAGCTCGTCGCGCCGGGGTGGGTCGTCGTAGGCCATGACCAGCAGAGCCATCACCTCCCCGGTGGTCGTCACCCGCACCATGAGGTTGCGCAGCCAGCCCTGCTGCACCTTGGGGTCGTAGAAGCTGTAGCCCTGGGCGATGGCGAAGTCCCGCGCCGCGTTCCGCAGCGCGTTGGCGGGGTCGGGCTCCAGCAGGCACTCCTCTATGTCGAGCACCCGGTCGAAGCGCCGCGGCACGTGGAAGCCCAGCGCCATGGGGAAGCCCGCCTCCTCCTGGCCGGCCTCCGTGATCCACCCCCGGGGGCTGAAGGTGAACTCGAGCTTGTTGCGGTAGTAGAGCGTGGGGTCGGCCCCCAGGATGGGGTCGAGCTCAGGCAGCTCCACCCCGCCCAGCCGCCGGAGCTGCTCGCGCACCTGCTCCTCCTTGGCCTCGAGCTGCAGCTCGTAGGGCAGCATCTGCCACTGGCATCCGCCACAGTGATCGAAATGCCGACAGGGGGGCTGAACCCGCAGCGCGGAGAGCTCCTCCCAGGCCGTCACGTAGCCCTCCCAGGCCGTCCCCTTCCGCCGGTTGACCTGCACCTCCACCACATCGCCCGGCACCGTGCCCGGCACGAAGAGCACCGCCCCCTCCACATGCGCAAGGCTCTTGCCCTCAGCGGCTAGCTTCTCCATGCGGATCGATTTCAGGCGTGGATGCCTCCCCCGTCTGCCCATAGTACATCTACATTTTAAATTACTGCGCAAAGGTAGCCAAAAGCTCCGAGACCTCGCCCGATGCCACCGCGCCGCCGCGCAAAGCATGCGCATCCAGCTTGTAGAATTGAAGTGCATAATATACATTTGCCGAGCAAATCGGTGACGAACTGCTTAGAAATATTGATAAACGGACTTGTATTTCTCAAATATCCATTCTTAACATGGGCTTACTAAGCAACCAGAAACAGACGCTTCGCTTCCAACTCAACGCCTCCTACTTCACCATATTCGCCCTGGTATTCGTCCTGCTGTTCGCGCTCACGGCCACCGACATCTACAAATCCACCCGGGACTACTACTCCTCCCAGTCCAACCACACCATCGAGCAGGTCCGCGCCACGATCGACGGCTTCATCTGCAGGGCCACCGAGACGGCCCAGGCCAATGCCGACTTCCTGGCCATCAGCGCCGAGCACGGCCGGCAGGTCCGCAGCGAGTACCGCGAAATCCTCAAGCGGACCCTCCAGAACCACAAGAACATATTCGGGGCCTACACCATGGTCGACCCCGACATGCTCGACACCATGGACGCCTACTACCGGATGCGCGACAACTCCGGCCCCTTCACCCACTTCCTCACCGGCTGGTTCCGCAGGGACGGCAGGATTCACCCCCGGCTCTTCCAGAACAAGGCCGGCAAGCCCTCATACGACTACGAGAGCAGCAACTTCTTCCTCAACCGCCCCTACTTCAAGAAGATACGCGAGGGGGCCGAGCTCTACATCACCGACATCTACACCGACGTGGTCGACGGCCAGCCCACCGAGGAGATCTCCATCATCAAGGCCATCGACATCAAGGGGAAGCCCGCCGGCTGCGTCGTCCTGGACCTGGACTTCAACGCGCTGAGCAACTCCCTGCAGCTCTCCCAGCGCCACGACAACGGGCACATGATGGTGGTGGGCGATGACGGGAAAATCATCGTGGCCTACGACAAGAGCCTGGTCGGGAAGCACCTCAGCAGCCAGACCAACAGCCAGCACCACCTCGCGGCCATCAAGCAGCAGCTGCCCAGCATCAACAAGCGCTACGAGGTGACCTACGGCCAGAAGAAGTACATGCGCACGGCCCAGCGGATCGAGCTCGCCACCTCCGGCCGGTGCTGGACCGTCATCGTGGACATCCCCATGGCCATATTCTACAGCGCGCTGCTGCTGCTCTCCGGCAAGCTGCTCACCCTCTTCGCCGTCGGCGCGGTCGCCCTATACCTGCTCTCCCACTTCATCTCCCGCTGGCTCGCCGCGCCCCTGTCCATCGCCATCAAGCAGCTCACCCTCCTGTCCGAGGGCATACTCCGCGAGGGGCAGCAGCAGATCGAGATGCGCAACAAGGACCTCACCACCCTGGGCACCAGCGTGCAGCAGCTGCGCATGAACCTACGTGAGAACCTCGGGGAGCTGGTCCACTACGACAAGATTCTCACCCAGTCCAACCGGCTCTTCACCGAAATCTCGCTGCAGCTCCAGCGCGGGGGCGAGTCGCAGGCCAAGTCCGTCCAGGATATCCACCAGTCCATCGGCCACATCTCCGAGAGCATCACCGAATCGGTGGAGGCCACACACGCCATGCTCCAAATCGCCGACACCAACGCCGCGGACCTCAAAGACCTGACGGCGACCTCCACCACCATGGTCGAGCACATGGCGCAGATCAACGAGCTCATCAGCGTGGTGCAGGCCATCGCCGGGCAGACCAACATCCTCGCGCTCAACGCCGCGGTGGAGGCCGCCCGCGCCGGGGAGCATGGGCGGGGCTTCGCCATCGTCGCCAGCGAGGTCCGCAACCTCGCGGAGAAGAGCGCCGAGATGGCCGAGTCCATCTCACGCGTTATCTCCCAGGGCATGGACACCTCGTCCAGGGTCGACCACCACGTCGCGCGCATCAAGCCCAACATCGAGAAGGGGAAGCGGCTGGCCGAGACCATCAGCCAGCAGGAGGTGGCGCGCAGCGAAGCCCTCCGGCAGATTGAGGACGCCGTGACACAGCTGGTCGCCATATCGGAGCGGAACCTCAGCCAGAACACCAAGATCGAGGTGCTGCACAAGGAGCTCATCGAGGTCATCAACAAGCTCCACGGCCGCATCGCCTCCTTCGAGCTGTAGCGGGAGGAACCCACACTCAGGGCGAGGCCCGGCGTGCAGCCCGCGCCGGGCCTCGCCCTGTTTACCCCAGCGCGCAGGCGGGGATTAAGAGGCAAAAAAAAACGCCAGCCCGAAGGCTGGCGCGTATGCGGGGCGGCAGCCCTACTTCATCAGCTGCTTGATGGACTCCGCGAGGCGCTTCACGCCCTCCTCGTTCTTCTCCTTGGACATGTAGGAGAAGTTCATGCGCAGGGTGTTCTTGCCCTTGTCGTCGCAGTAGAAGGTATTGCCCAGCACGAAGGCCACCTTCTTCTCGATGGCGATCTTGAACAGCTCCTCCGCGTCCATGTACTCCGGCAGGGTGACGAACAGGAACAGGCCCCCCTCGGGGTTGGTCCAGCTCACGCCCTCGGGCATGTACTTCTCGAAGGCCGCGATCATGCCGTCCTTCTTCTCCTTGTAGTTGGCGATGATGGCGCCCAGGTTCTTGTCGAAGAGGCCCTTCTCCAGGTACATCGCCGCGATGCGCTGCACGAAGGGCGGGGTGCACAGGTCGGCCGCCTGCTTGGCCATGATGATTTTGTCCACGACGATGGGGTCGCCAATCACGAAGCCGATACGGAAGCCCGGCACGAAGGTCTTGGAGAAGGTGCCCAGCAGCACCACGCGGCCCTCGTCGGCCAGGGAGTAGAGCGTGGGCTGCTCCTCGCCCTCGAAGCGGATCTCGCGGTAGGGGCTGTCCTCGAGTATGAGGACATCGTACTTCTGGCAGATCTTGATGATCTCCAGGCGGCGGTCCTTGGGCATGGTGATGCCGGCCGGGTTCTGGAAGTCGGGGATGACGTAGAGGAACTTGGGCTTCTGGCCCGCCTTCTGCAGCTTGGCCAGCTCCTCCTCCAGGAGGTCGGAGCGCATGCCCTTCTCGTCGAGCTTCACGCCCACCAGGTCCGCGCCGTAGTTGCGGAAGGACTGGAGCGCGCCCAGGTAGGAGGGGAGGCCGCAGATCACCTTATCGCCCGGGTTGATGAAGATCTTGGGGATGAGGTCCAGCGCCTGCTGCGAGGCCGTCACCACCAGCACGTTCTCCTGCTCCACCTTCAGGCCCTGGGCCTTGTAGCGCTTCACGATCTGCTCGCGCAGCAGGGGGTCGCCCTCGGTCGAGCCGTACTGCAGCACCTGGGTGCCGACCGTCTTGAGCATCTCGTCGGTGATGGCGCGGAGCTCCTCCACCGGGAAGCTCTCGGGGGCGGGAAGGCCCCCCGCGAAGGAGATGATATCGGGCTTCTGGGTCAGCTTCAGCAGCTCGCGTATTGCGGACTTCTTCATCCGGTTCGCACTGTCAGAAAAGAGTGCATTCACATCTTTAACCATAGCTAGTCTATTTTTGGTTAGTATACTCCACGTGCCGCACGCCCGGCGGGCCGACGGAGGCCGGTCGCGCCGTGGTGCAATAGGTCTACAAAGGTAGCAAGATATTCTGACACCAGCAAAACGTTCATGATATTGCCCGGGCGGTTTGGCCAAAAAGGCGGCCCTTACCCGGCCGGGGCGGGGGGGGCCGCGCGGGCCCGAGGCGCCTGCGCGCGCTCGGCGGGACATGCCGGCCGGGGCGACCCCTCCGGCGGGGCGGTTTTGAGAAACTGAAAAAGTATGTACCTTTGCCCCACAACATCAAGATGTAATGCAGACCGAGCTGATGCAAGAGGTGAGCACGCTGGGGCGACTGGTCACCCAGCTGCTCGAGCGGGAGACCCAGCGCGCGAAGGCGCAGGCGGGGCTCATCGCGCGCATACGGGAGCTCGAGCAGGAGCTACGCACGCTGGAGGCGCAGCTCGGCCGGGCGAGCACCCGGGCGGACCTGGCGCAGATGGCCGCGAGCCTCGGCCCGGACAGCGAGGATGCCCGGACGGCCCGGGAGCTGATCAACCAGATTGTCAGCCAGCTGGACAAGAGTTTGGAACTGCTGCGCATGTAGCCCCCGGGGGCGAGAGGCGCCGCGATACGGTAATTTAGACACACTCAATGGCGGAGCAAGGCGAGTCAGGGCGGAAGGTGGAGATTGACGGGGTCAGCCTGTACTTGAGCGTCCCGCAGCAGACGCAAGAGCTGCTCGACCGGGCGCTCGAAGAGCTGCAGCGGCAGCTGGAGGAGAAGAAGCGGAGCCCGGCGATCCGCTCGACCTCCGCGGGGCTGATGGCCATCGCCGTGGAGAGCATCATCCTCAACATGCAGTGGGAGAAGCTGCTGGAGGAGCGTCGCCTGGTGCACGCCGAGCTACAGACGATACGGGAACAGGTAACTAACTACTTACAGAATTCATAAGCTCGCTCTTTGAACAGAACAGGATGCCCTTGCCCGCAGGCGCCGCTCCAGTTGCGGAACTCAGCGATTACAATCTAGGGGAAGGACTCAGCCGATTAAAGGCAGGCCTTGGTAACCCGCTCACGGGCGGGGATTCGGCGCTTCGGCCCCGGACGATGGAAGCCTGATGTGTGGCGGCCACCCCTTCGGTACTCTTTCGGGGTTACCAGAAACCGGGCGGCGTTTGCGGGCATTCCCCCCAGCCGGGGGCAGAGCCGGGGGGCGAGCGATGTGACGTAATACTATGATGGAGTCGATGATACTAACGATACTTATCGTGGCCGGGGCCTTCGTGCTGGGCCTCGGGCTCAGCTACGGGCTGTGGAACCACCTGCTGCAGAAGCGGCGCGCCGAGATACTCGAGGAGGCCAGCACGGAGGCCGAGCTGCTCAAGCAGAAGAAGGAGCTGAAGGCCGAGGAGCATTTCCTCCGCAAGAAGAAGGAGTTCATCAAGGCCAAGGAGCAGCGCGAGGAGAAGCTCGCGGCGGCCGAGCGGCAGCTCAAGCAGCGGGAGAACACCCTGCGGCAGCAGCAGGGGGAGGTGCAGAAGCGGCGCAAGGAGAACGAGGCGCTGGGCGAGAAGCTCGCGGCCAAGACCGAGCGCTACGACCGGCTCTGCCAGGAGGTGGAGAGCAAGCGGCAGGAGCAGGTGGCCGTGCTGGAGCAGCTGGCGGGCATGTCGAAGGACGACGCGAAGGAGCTGCTGATGCAGTCGCTCAAGGAGGAGGCGCACTCGGAGGCGGTGAGCTACGCGGCGGAGATTATCGACGAGGCCAAGCTCAACGCCAACAAGGAGGCCAAGCGCATCATCATACAGTCGATACAGCGGGTGGCCACCGAGACGGCCATCGAGAACTCGGTGACGGTTTTCCACATCGACTCGGACGAGGTGAAGGGGAAGATCATCGGCCGGGAGGGGCGCAACATCCGGACGCTGGAGGCGGAGACGGGGGTGGAGATCATCGTGGACGACACGCCCGATGCCATCGTGCTGTCGGCCTTCGACCCGGTGCGGCGGGAGGTGGCCCGGCTGGCGCTGCACCAGCTGGTGCAGGACGGGCGTATCCACCCGGCGCGCATCGAGGAGGTGGTGGCCCGGGTGAAGAAGCAGCTCGATGAGGAGATCGTGGAGACGGGCAAGCGGACGGCCATCGACCTGGGGGTGTTCCCCATGCACGGCGAGCTGGTGCGGATGGTGGGGAAGATGAAGTACCGCTCGTCCTACGGGCAGAACCTCCTGCAGCATAGCCGGGAGGTGGCCAACCTCTGCGCGGTGATGGCCAGCGAGCTGGGGCTGAACGTGAAGCTGGCCAAGCGGGCGGGGCTGCTGCACGACATCGGCAAGGTGCCCGACGAGGAGCCGGACATGCCGCACGCCATCCTGGGGATGCGCCTCGCGGAGAAGTACAAGGAGAAGCCGGAGGTGTGCAACGCCATCGGGGCGCACCACGACGAGGTAGAGATGACCTCGCTTATCGCGCCGCTGGTGCAGGTGTGCGATGCCATATCGGGGGCCCGGCCGGGGGCCCGGCGCGAGGTGGTGGAGTCGTACATCAAGCGGCTCAAGGACATGGAGACGCTCGCGCTGACCTACCCGGGCGTGGAGAAGACCTACGCCATACAGGCCGGGCGGGAGCTGCGGGTGATTGTCGGGAGCGAGAAGATCAGCGACGGGAATGCCCAGCGGCTGGCCGTGGAAATCGCCAAGCGCATCCAGGACGAGATGACCTACCCCGGCCAGGTGAAGGTGACCGTCATCCGGGAGACGCGCGCCATCGGCGTGGCCAAGTAGCCGCGCAAAATCACGTACTCCGTAAGACCTTAAGGATTTGCCGCAGGGCCACCTGCAGCCACACTGCCCCACTGCGCTTAACATCACATCATGAAGCCAATAGTAATGGTAGACCCCCACCTTGGGGGGGCCGTGCAGGAGGAGCTGCAGGAGGCCCTCGCGGGGGTAAAGGCAGGGCAGGAGGTCGAGGCCCTCGAGGCGGAGCTGGCCGCGTACCTCGGCGTGAAGCACGCCATAATCTGCGGCAGCGGCCTGGAGGCGCTCACCCTGGGGCTGGAGGCCCTGGGCCGGGTGCGGGACTTCGCGCCGGGCGATGAGATTGTCACCCCGGCCTTCGGGTCGCCCCTCACATCGCAGGCCGTGGCCCAGGCGGGCTACACCCCGGTGATGGTCGACGTGGAGCTGGAGAACTTCAACCTCCACGGGGACTTCATCCGCCAGGTGATCGGGGAGCGGACCCGGGCCATACTCCCGGGGCACCTCTTCGGGCAGCCGGCCAACATGCACCTGGTGCGGACCATCGCCAAGGGGCGGCGCCTGGCCATGGTGGAGGACAACGCGCAGTCGCTCGGGGCGGATGTGCGGATACACAAGAAGTGGCGGAAGGCCGGGGCGTTCAGCAGCGTGGCCGCGACCTCCTTCCACGAGCGCATGCCCTGGGGGGCCCCCGGCAATGGGGGCGCAGCCTACACCGACAACGACGACATCGCCGTGGCCGTGCGCGCCAAGGTGGGACCCAGCCCGATGGACGACACGAGCGCGGCCATACTCCGCGTAAAGCTGCGCCACCTGGACGCGTGGGCGGAGCAGCGGCGGCAGAACGCCATGCGCTACACCACGGGCCTGATCTACCACCCGGAGGCCGCCATCCCGCCGCAGGACGTGTACGCCACCCACGTCTTCAGCACCTACACGCTGCGCATGGTGTCGAGGGAGCTGCGCGACATGCTCCGCGCCGACCTGCAGCAGCTCGGCGTGGAGAGCGAGATCCACTACCCCGTCCCCGCATTCGCGCACGAAGCGCTGCGGGAGTACAAGCGCGGGCACCGCACGCCCACCACCGATGCGCTCTGCGAGCGGGTCATATCGCTGCCCATACATACGGGCCTGAGCCCTGAGGACCAGGAGCGCATCGTGGCGCAGATCATCGCCACGGTGAGCCGCTACATGAACGCCTAGCCCGAGGGGGCGCGGCCGGACGGGCCGAAGGCAGCCCCGCCGCCTATGGAGGACTACATCAAATCGCTCAACCCGGCCCAGCGGGAGGCCGTGCTCACGCTGGAGGGGCCGATGCTCATCGTGGCGGGGGCCGGGTCGGGGAAGACGCGCGTGCTGACCTACCGCATCGCCCACATGATAGAGCAGGGGGTGCGGCCGTGGAACATCCTGGCGCTGACCTTCACCAACAAGGCGGCCCGGGAGATGCAGACGCGCATCGCGGGGGTGGTCGGCCAGGAGGTCGCCCGCTCCATCTGGATGAACACCTTCCACTCGGTCTTCCTACGGATACTGCGCCGGGAGGCGGAGCACACCGACTTCACGTCCAGCTTCTCCATCTACGACACCTCAACGGCCCGGACCCTGCTCTCGCGCCTGATCAAGGAGGACGGCCTGGAGGGCAACGCCTACAAGCCGGCCGCCATCGCCGCCCGTATCAGCATGGCCAAGAACCAGCTCATATTCCCGCAGACCTACTGCACCGACGAGCGGATACAGCTGCAGGACAGGATGGCCAAACGGCCGGAGACGGGCCGGATATACGAGCGGTACATGGACGCGCTGCGGAAGGCCAACGCGATGGACTTCGACGACATCCTGGTGCGCACCTACATCCTCTTCGCCCATCACCCCGACGTGCTGGAGAAGTACCGGGAGCAGTTCAAGCGCATCCTGGTGGACGAGTACCAGGACACGAATACGGTGCAGGACAAAATCCTCTACCAGCTGGCGGGGGCGCACCAGAACCTCTGCGTGGTGGGCGACGACGCGCAGTCCATCTACGCGTTCCGGGGGGCGAAGATCCAGAATATCCTGGGCTTCCCGACGCTCTACCCGGGGGTCAAGACCATCAAGCTGGAGACGAACTACCGCTCCACGGCCAGCATCGTCGGGGCGGCCAACCAGCTAATCGCGCACAACCCGCACCAGATACCCAAGAGCTGCGTGGCGGCCACCAGCGGGGGCGAGGGCATCCAGATCAAGAGCTGCTTCACCGACATCACCGAGGCCTACACCGTGGCGCAGGACATCCTCCGCACCGCCCTCGCGGAGCAGAGCGGCTACGACCAGTTCGCCATACTCTACCGGACGAACACCCAGTCGCGGCAGCTCGAAATCGCCCTGCGGGAGAAGAACATCCCCTACCAGATCTACGCGGGCAAGTCCTTCTACGAGCGGCGCGAGATAGTCGACACGCTCTCGTACTTCCGGCTGGTCATCAACCCGGACGACAACGAGGCCCTGCTGCGGGTAATCAACGTCCCGGCCCGGGGCATCGGGGCCACGACGCTGGGCCACCTCGAGGCCGCGGCCAAGGCGCGGGGGTGCTCGCTGTGGCGGCTGCTGGAGACGGCGGAGCAGGAGGGGCTGCCCATCCGCAGCGGGACGCTCGGGGCCCTCTGCCGCTTCCGCGACGCGGTGGCCCCCTTCATCGGCCGGGCCCTGGGCGAGGAGGCCCTGACGGTGGCCCAGGAGCTGCTCGAGGCGGTGGACCTCAAGTCGGCCTACAGCAACGAAACGCAGGCCGAGAACCAGACCCGCCTGGACAACATCGACGAGCTGCTGTCCAACATCGACGAGGCGGCGGTCAGCACCGTGGAGCGGGGGGACGCGGAGATGATGACCCTGGCCATGTTCATGGACGAGGTCTCGCTGCTGAGCGACACGGACGTGGATGAGGAGGCGGACAGGCGGCGGGTGACCCTGACGACGGTGCACTCGTCCAAGGGGCTGGAGTTCGACCACGTGTACATCGTCGGTCTGGAGGAGGGCATCTTCCCCTCGGAGCGGTCGTTGCGCGAGGCGAGCGGCTTGGAGGAGGAGCGGCGCCTTTGCTACGTGGCCGTCACGCGGGCGGCCAAGCGGCTGATGCTGACGCACGCCGCGCAGCGCCGGGCCTTCGGCAAGACGGTGCAGAACGCCCCCTCGCGCTTCCTGAGCGAGATCCGCCCCGGCTACCTCCAGCAGCTGGCCAGCGAGCAGCGCAGCACGGGGCTGGAGGGCACGAGTGGCGGGGGGGGCTACGCCCCCTCCATCAGGCCCAGGGGCATCAACCGGCCGCAGCCCAAAGCGCCACCAGCCCACCAGATTGACCCCGCGGCCATCACGCCCATAGACCAGCTGCAGGCCGGCGACAGGGTGCTGCACGCGCGCTTCGGCCGGGGGCACATCGAGCAGCTGCAGGGCGAGGGCCAGGACGTGAAGGCCATCGTGCAGTTCGATGTCAGCGGCACGCGCACCCTCCTGCTGAAGTTCGCCAAGCTGCAGAAGCTCTAGCCCACCCGACCCGCTGCGCATTCCTATGAACACTCCAAAAGCATGCAGATGATCGGAAAGTCGCTAGCCGCCGCAGTCAATACGACCCTCGGGAGATACCTCTGGCTCTTCCTCTACACCGCCGGGGCACTGACGCTCACCATGCTGTGGGCGCAGCACAGCATCAGGGGCTTCCCCCCCGACCTCGTGGCGCTCGACACGGCCTTCGGCCTCGGGCAGGGCTTCCTGAACATCCTGATACTGTCCAAAATCCGGCGTGGACCGCTGCGGCGCCTCGTGGCTGGAGGCATGGTCGTATTCACCACCGTCCTCTGCATCGTGATGTTCTACCTGGTGGTGAACTTCGGCCACTGGATCTCCTCCCGGGTCATGGCCGTGGTCCTGAATACGAACCAGCGCGAGGCGATGGAGCTGCTGACCAACCCGGACTTCTACCGCCCGATGCGCTGGCCCCTCCTCTCGCTGGCGGGCGTGGGCCTGCTCTCCGCGGCGGTCCACCGCCTCCTACACCCCCGGGTGGCGCTCGGGCGGTGGCTGGTGATGGCCCTCACCTCCCTCACCCTGGGGCTCTTCCTGACCATGAACACCATCGCGACGGCCTCCTACTTCCGCTTCAGGGACGGGCTATGGAAACCGAATATCCGCTACCTCATCCACTCCGCGCCCGAGCAGCTCTTCTGGGGCTACATGGAGTACCGCTGGGAGCGGAGCCACTTCGAAAAGTACCTGGCCAGCATCAGCCAGCGCGAGGCGGAGGTGGAGGTGCAGCACGGGGAGATTAAGCCCTTCACGCTGGTAATCATCGTGGGCGAGTCGACCCGGCGCGAGTACATGCACTGCTACGGCTACCCGCTGGCCAACACGCCGCGGATAGACAGCCTCCTGACCACGGGGCGCATGGCACTCTACCCCAACGCCATCGCCCCAGCGTCGCACACCATCTCGAGCGTCCCGGAGAGCCTGAGCACCCACAACATCGACAGCGCCAACACGCAGTGGTTCCAGACCCCCACCCTCCCCCAGCTGCTGGCCCGGACCGGCTTCCGCATGGCTTGGGCATCGAACCAGCTGCACTTCGACTACCACTCCGCGCCCATCTCCGCCATCGCCAACGCGTGCGACTCGGTGTTCTACCTGATGTACGCCTCCCAGGACCGGAGCGCCGAGAAGCTCAACGACATGGACGGCGCCCTGCTCCCCTACCTCCTGCAGCGCGCCGACAGCACCGAGCTCTTCTGCCAGTTCGTGCACCTGATGGGCCAGCACTCGCGCTTCAACCACCGCTACCCGATTGGCTTCGAGCAATTCACCGCCGAGGACGTGCCGGACAAGCCGGAGCACCAGCGCGCCACCATCGCGGAGTACGCCAACGCCGTACTGTACGGCGACTACGTCCTGGGGGAAATCATCCGCCGCTACGAGGCAGACGATGCCCTGGTCATCTTCTTCTCGGACCACGCGCAGGCCCTGTACGACGACTCGAACAACCCGGACGCGCTCACGCACTCGGATAGCATGCCGGGCCTCCGGATACCCTTCATCGCCTACGCGACACCCCGCTTCGCGCAGTCGCACCCCGCCATGTGGGCGCGCATCATGAACGCCCGGGAGCGCCTCTTCATCAACGACCTCTTCGCGCAGTCGCTCTGCCAGCTGCTGGGGATGCGGGGCGACTTCCTCCGCGAGCAGGAGAACATCTTCTCGCCGGCCTACGATTGGGCCACCCACCGGACGGTGCTCGGCATGCAGTACGACTACCCCGATACGGTGGACGCGCCCCGGTCCTTCAAGCAGTGGCTGACGGAGCAATAGCGGGGGGAAAACCCGTTATTTAGAATTATTTCCTACATTCGCAATGCCATTGCGACTAGGAAAAATGGCCAACGAACAGACCCACAATACAGAAACGAATGGGAAAAGCAGGAGAACAGATGGAGATCACCATATTCGTAACCGACCGCTGCGCGAGCTGCCTGGCGCAGATCGACGCAGTGGAGCGGGCCGTGGCGCAGCTGGGGATTAGCGCCAGCATCAAGACCTCGGAGGATGTCGTCGCCGCCATCAAGGCTGGCATAATCGGCTTCCCGGCCATCGTGGTGGACGGCGAGGTGCTCTCGGCCGCCCAGAAGCTCAATGCGCAGGAGGTCAAAGAGCTACTGAGCCACCGGAAGGCATGCTAGACCTACAGCATCTCCTGGGCCACATCCTGTCGTGGCAGCTCGCGAGCCCCGTCACGGCCGCGCTCCTGGGCCTGCTGGTCGCCATCGACTCCTGCACCCTCGCGACCTCGGTCACGGCCATAGGCTACATCGCCAAGGGCAAGCTCGACCGGCGCAACATCTTCGCCTACGGCCTGCTCTACACGGCCGGCCGAACCGTCACCTACCTGAGCCTGGCGCTCATCCTGGTCCCCATACTCCGGGCGCAGGCCACCATCTCCCCGGTGCAGCAGCTACTGGGGAGGTACGGCCCGCTGATTGTGGGCTCGCTCTTCATCCTCGCCGGGCTGGTCATGCTCTTCGGGCGCTTCGTGAAGGTGTCCATCCCCCGGCTCACGACCAAGGCCGAGAAGCTGGCCCAGCGGAAGATGCTGGGCGTATTCCTCCTGGGCATGCTCTTCGCCATGGGCATCTGCCCGGCCATCGGCGCGATATTCTTCGGCCTGCTGCTGCCGCTCACGGCCACCTCGCCCTGGGGGCTCTGGCTGCCGCTCATCTTCGCCATCGCCACGGCCATACCGGTCATCGTCATCGCCTGGCTGGTGGCCTACAGCTTCGCGTCGGTCGGCCGGTTCTACCAGAACATGCTGCGGGTGCAGAAGTGGCTCAACCTCGTCATGGCGCTACTCTTCATCATCGCCGGTGCGCAGATGCTGCTGGAGCTGACGCATGACCATGGGCACGACCATCACCACCACCATCATGAGCACCATCATCATGAGGACGAGCATCATCATGAGCACCACCATCATGACGAGGACCACGACCATGAGCACCACCACTCCGAGGTGCACCGCACGCATCGGCCACGCTTCGTAGCGACCGCCTAGAGAGGGGGCGAAGCCCGGTCGGCAGGCCTCGCCGAAAAATCCTAACTTCGCGGGCCAAAGCAAAGCGACCAACAATCATGCCCGTTGAAATAGCAGCCCGGCCGACTGAGCACATCGAGGTGATGGCCCCGGCCGGCAACTTCCCCTCCCTGACCGCCGCCATACAGGGAGGCGCGCACTCCGTGTTCCTGGGCGTGGGCGAGCAGAACATGCGCGCCTCGTCCAACATCAACTTCCGGGAGGAGGACCTAGCCCGCGTGGTCGACCAGTGCCACACGGCCGGGGTGCGGGTCTACCAGACCGTCAACACCATCCTGTACAACGAGGAGCTGCCCGCCATAGCTCAGCTCCTCGATGCCTCGCGCCGCGCCGGGATCGATGCCATCATCGCCTCGGACCAGGCCGCCATCGTCCTGTCGCGGGAGGCTGGGCTCCCCGTGCACCTCTCCACCCAGCTAAGCATCAGCAACACGCTCTCCCTCAAGTTCTACGCCCAGTGGGCCGACGTGGCCGTGCTGGCCCGCGAGCTCAGCCTGGAGCAGGTGGGGCGCATCACCCGCGACATCGAGCAGCAGGGGATATGCGGGCCCAGCGGCCAGCCCATGCGCGTAGAGATGTTCGCCCACGGCGCGCTCTGCATGGCCACCTCCGGCAAGTGCTACCTCTCGCTCCACGAGGCCAACCGATCGGCCAACCGGGGGCAGTGCGTGCAGATCTGCCGCCGGTCCTACACCCTGACCGACAGGGAGACCGGCAACCAGATTGATGTCGAAAACCAGTACCTCATGTCCCCCAAGGACCTGTGCACCATCCACTTCCTCAACAAGGTCATCGACAGCGGGGTCCGGGTGCTGAAGCTCGAGGGGCGCGCCCGCAGCCCGGAGTACGTCAAGATGGTGACGCGCTGCTACCGCGAGGCCCTCGATGCCATCGCCGACGGGAGCTACGGGCCGGAGCGCATCGCCGAGTGGCAACGAATGCTGGCCACCGTGTTCAACCGCGGGTTCTGGGACGGCTACTACCTCGGCCAGCACCTCGGGGAGTGGTCGTCGAAGTACGGCTCCTCGGCCACGGAGCGCAAGCAGATACTCGGCCTGGTGACCAACTACTTCGCCCGGGTGGGCGTGGCCGAAATCCGCGTGGAGGCCCTACCCCTGAACGAGGGCGACGAGCTGTTCATCATCGGGGAGACCACCGGCGTGCTGGAGGTCGCCGCGCACGACATCCGCCTCGACGAGCAGACCGTGCCCACCGCCCCGCAGCGGTCCGTCGTCTCCATGCGCGTACCCGCCCGCGTCCGCCGGGGCGACAAGGTCTTCCTGCGCATCCGTGGGCAGCAAGCCTAGGCCATGAGGACCCACAGCCCGCAGGGCCAAGGGGGCCTTTTCGCACGCCTCAGCCCCCACTACCGCAGCACGCTCCGGCTGGGCTTCCCCATCGTCGTGGCCCAGACCGGGCACATCGCCCTCGGCTTCATCGACAGCGCCATGATTGGCCACTACGGCGTGGACGAGCTCGCGGCCTCCGCCTTCTGCATCAGCCTCTTCAACCTGCCCATCGTCCTGATGATAGGCTACTCCCTCGGCCTGGTGCCACTGATGGGGCAACGCTTCGGCCGGGGCGAAAGCGTCGGGGCCGGCGCCATCTTCCGGACGGGGCTGTGGTCCAACCTCCGCTTCGCCCTGCTGCTCACCGCCGCCATGCTCGCCCTCTACTTCCGGCTCGACCACCTCGGCCAGCCACCCCGGCTCATCCCGCTCATACGCCCCTACTTCCTGCTGAACCTCATCGGCCTGCCCTTCGTCTGCCTGTTCTCCTGCCTCAAGCTGGTGACCGACACCGCCGGGCGGACCTCCACCGCCATGTGGATTATGCTCATGGGCAACGCCCTCAACGTCGTCGGCAACTACCTCATGATATACGGGCACCTCGGCCTGCCCGAGTGGGGGCTATTCGGCGCCGGGATGGCCACCCTCATCTCCCGCGTATTCATGCCCCTGGCCCTGCTGCTTGTCCTGCTGCGGGCCAAATCGCTGGGGCGCGTACGCCTGGGCTTCTTCCGCCACCGGCTGCCAGGCGCGGAGGCCCGGCGAGAGGTCTTCACCAAGTCGAGCCGCATATCCCTGCAGCTCGGGCTGGAGCAGGGCATGTTCACCGCCTCCATCTTCCTGATGGGCTGGCTGGGCAACATCGCCCTGGCGGCGCACCAGGTCACCATCACCGCGCAGAGCATCGGCTTCATGACCTACTACGGCCTGGGCTCGGCGGCCAGCATCCGCGTCAGCCACTTCTGGGGGAAGGGGCAGTACCGCAACGCCAAGCGCGCCGCCAACGCCGGTTTCCACACCGTGCTGGCCTCCTCGGCGGTCCTGGCCCTCATCATGATCACCTGCCGCCACCCCCTCGCCGCCCTGTTCACCGACTCGCCCGAGGTCATCGCCCTGGCCGAGACGCTCATCCTCTGCGCCATCGCCTACCAGCCACCCGACGCGCTCCAGATATCCTACGCCAACGCGCTCCGCGGCGCCGGGCAGACCAACTCCCTGGCCCTGGTCGCCCTCATCGGCTACTTCGCCGTGGGCATCCCCCTGAGCTACCTCCTGGCCTTCCCGCTGGGCCTTGGCCCGCTCGGGGTATGGGCCGCCTTCCCCGTGGGGCTCGGCCTGGCCGGCATCGGCTACTACATCCGCTTCAGCAGGCTGGTGGACCAGCAGCTCGGCACGCCACGCCAGGCCCCACCCTCCGAGTAGGGGGGGAGCCGAGACGAGGCGAACGATGCCCCTACTGGACTTTCTGCTTGCGCTTCGACTTCGGCCTACGCTTCCGCTTGGGCTTCGGCCGCTCCTCCACCTGGTCGCCCAGTATCGCCTTGAGCGCATGGGTCGCCTCCTCCAGCTCCTGCTCCTTGGCCCGGCGTTCCTGCTCCTTCTGGCTGAGCTTCCGCTTGGGTCGCTTCCCCTTCTTCCCCTTCCCGGCCTGTGGTTCCTCCTCGTGGGGCGTGCCATCGGCGGCCTTCGAGAGGGCCTCCTGCCGAATTCTATCGCGGCGGTCGTCCTCCGGGGTGCGGAGCTTACGGGCCGCCGCCAGCTCGTCCTGCATGCTCTCTATGAAGTCCTCCGTCTCCTCCTCGGTGTGGCGCTCGCCGTACACCGAGGCGACCAGGAACAGGATGGCCTCCACGTCCATGATGCGGCCCGCCCGGCGGACCTCCCGGATGTCCCCGTCCTTAATCCGCTTGTTCGTCCCCTCCAGCCCCTCCTTGATGTACTTCTCCGCCACGGCGTACACCCGCTTCTCGTAGGCCGTCTCCTTGGGGAAGGTGGGCGGCTTGTACTGGGCCCGGAGGCTCAGGCTGGGCGCCAGCGCCACTATCAGGCACAGGCATCGCGTAAAAAGTAGTTTTCTCCTCATTGCCATTGCTATTACTTAGGTATTGATATTGCATTGCTAGTGGCCCGGCTCGTGCCAGGCGAGGCTCTCGTATTGGTAGTACCTCGTGCTGTGGTACTTGAAGGCGAGCGGCGCGCTGGCCATCGTGGCCTCCACGAGGCGGATGGTGGGCACGATGGCCGGGAGGTAGTCCGTGAAGGTCTCGTAGTCGAACAGCAGGTGCAGCACCTTCCGCTGGGGCATCTTCACGTGCAGGATGGCGGGGTACATACACGACTCGTCCGTGGAGGCATCGCGGTACAGATGGAAGCCGCTCCGCAGCTCCAGGGAGTACTCCCCGTAGCCCGAGCCCTCGAGCAGGCTGGGGAAGGCCAGCCTCAGGGCCTCCTGCCCCATCCGTACCAGCTTGACCCGCCGGGGGTCGGCAGTCTTGCTCTGCAGGAAGTACTCGTTGTCCCCGGTGAGCTCCACGCTGCCCCACTCGGGCGCGCCGTCCGCATTCCCGAGGAGGAAGGGCACCCCGACCTCGGCCAGCAGCCGCTCCACGGCGGCCACGGTGGGCATCACGTCCGCTATGCGCTTGGGGAAGGTACGGTGCGGGAGGCTCAGCTCCAGGCACCGCGCATCGCTCCCGGCATGTAGACGGATGTACAGGCGCACCGACTTCTCCTTCTCCTCCAGCGCGTAGGTGTAGCCCGCCCCGTGCATGAGGTCCTGGGCCAGGATGGCGATGTTGCCCTCGGCCACGGCGCGTATCTTCTCCCCCTTGCTGTGCTCCAGCTCCGCCCCCTCGAGGACCTCGACCTGCTCTGCGAGGTAGGCCGCGTAGCGCGATAGCAAGCGCCGCGTGCCCTCAATCACATCCCGCTTCCGGCCGAAAAGGAAGCCCCGCTCCCGCTCGTGTAGGAAGAAGGGGCGGATGCTGCCCAGCAACCACCCGGCCTCCGACGCATCGCGCTGAAGCGAGAGCACCTCCATGCCGTTGATGCGGTAGCGTATGGCCGAAATCAGGCCCTGCGCGTCGCGCTCCACCTCGTGCGGCATGCCCGGCACGGTCCACGCGGCGATGACCTCAAACTCCGCGCTGAGGTCGTCCAGGCGCTGGGTGCTCTCCAGGCGGTACGAACCGTCGTACATCGTGTCGCGCAGCAGGGCATCCATCTGCCGCTTCCAGAACTTCGCCCGGAAGTCGTTGAGCGGCTTGAGCTTGACCTCCACGAAGAGGGCCGCCCTCCCCCCGGGTAGCGGCTCGCAATCCAGCATCTCCGACGTGGGCGGAGGCGGGCCCGCCGGGGGCGCGGCATCCACGTAGCCCTTGCGCCGCTTGGCGGCCACGAGCTTCTCCGCATCCCTCTTCGCCTCCCCCTCGCTGGCGAACTCCTTCACCTTCTCCTGCCCCTCCGTGCCGCTGCGCCCGAAGCGCACCGTATGCGCGCAGCCGCTGACCTCTATCGCCCAGAACTTGTCCGAAGCGCCGTCCTTGAACTCCAGGTAGACCTTCATGCCATGCCAATTATTTTCCCACGCCACGGTAGGGGGTGCAAATATAGCAGCGATTTCCTAGCATTCCGACGAGTTTGCGGAGGTTTATGGGGGTTAGTAGAAGATGTAGCTCCCCCGGCCATCGGTCCTGTAGCGGGTGATGCGGACAGGACGGCCCGCCACCAGCCGACGGTAGTCGCGAAGGTGTATCTGCACTCCCGGCAGCCGCAGACGCTCCCCGGCCGGGTCCTCCATCGCGACATCGCAGAAGAACTCCGGGAAGCGTCGCTGGCTCGCGCTCTTGGACACGACCCTCACGGGGTTGGACAGCTCGATGGCCACGACGCGCCGGGCGCGGTAGCGGAAATGGATGTAGAGCAGGCTGCCGGCATCGAAAAGCCCCCAGAGGGCAAGGATGATGAAGGCCATGAAGAGCAGCACGAGGACCACCCGCCAGAACCAGCTCTCATGGGCGGGGGTGTGGTACACGAAGAGGTAGACCATGAGGGTGAGGGCGACGAAGAGAGTGGTCAACCAGTCGCGCCACAGCAGGCGGAAGAGCGGGGCGCGGGCCGAGATATGGTGCATGCGCATGGGGACGAGCCACGCCACCACGCAGAGGTAGAGCAGCGCGCACCACAGCTGGTAGTCGGAGGTGAAGGCGACGCACGGGGGCAGCATCAGCAGCAAGGACATGGTGGGGTAGCCCAGCAGGAGGTAGAGGCCGAGGGCCAGCAGCAGCAACGCGATGACGGTGGTGGGGGTGGATTCGCGGAGGAGGAAGAGGGGATTGGTATTCACCCGCAGGCTCTCCCCGCCGGGGGTGGTGAACTCCAGGTACTTCGGCGGCACGAGCCCCGTGCGGAAGGCGAGCCACATATGGCCGGACACGTGGGGGTAGCGGGGTGCCATCTGCTCCTCCCCGTGGCGCAGCAGGTAGTCGCGCAGGGGGACGGCCGTCTGCCCGCTGGGGACGCGGGGCGCATGGGCGATGAGGTGCTCATCCTCCAGCGAGTTGACTGTGCGGATACGCTGCACCTGGCTGTGCGTGGCCGTGTCGCCCTTCCGGTAGCGCGCGTGCAGGTCGATGAGGTAGCCCAGGCCCAGCCCGCCGTCCGGGTCGAGGGAGAGCTTGCAGGAGATGGTGCTGAGCTCCAGGCCGCCGACGGGCATCCAGCGGTAGTTCTCGAAGTAGCTGTAGGGGTTCTCCCACAGGGCGGGGTTGAGCACCCGCTCGCGCGGGCCCGACCAGGGGTAGGAGTAGTAGGCGTGGGTGGCCAGTATGGCCAGCGTCAGGGTGAGGACCAGGCTCGGGAATCGGCGCATGGGATTGGCTTTTGGGCTTTGAATAGTGGGGTGAAGGTAGCAATCTCCGGCGGATTGTGCATGGTTTTTCGTATCTTTGCCTATAATCTGGATGGATACCCATGGCAATAGAGAAAGGCAAGTTCCCCACATCGACGGCGAGCTTTCGGAATATCCGCCTTGATGGCATGTACTACGTGGACAAGACCGCCCTGGCATGGCGGCTGGCGGATGAACGGAAGGTCGTTTTCCTCAGCCGCCCCCGGCGCTTCGGCAAGAGCATGCTACTCAGCACCCTGGCGAGCTACTTCGGGGGGGAGCGGGAGCTCTTCGAGGGGCTCAGGCTCCAGGTGCTGGAGGAGGCGAAGGGGGCTAATGCCTGGGTCAAACACCCCGTGCTACGCTTCGACTTCAGCAAGCGGGGAGCGAGCGTAGAGGGGATGCAGCAGATCATCCTCCGGGAGGTACGCAAGCTGGCGCGCCGGAATGGGCTTACCCTCGAATCGGAGAGCGCGCTCGAAGCCCTCGACGAGCTCTTCGAGCGTCTCGACGAGGCGGGCTTCCCGCGTGTGGCGGTACTGATAGATGAGTACGACAGCCCCATCCTCGATGCGCTGGTGAAGGGGGACGATGGGCTGCTGGATGAGGTGAAAACCTGCCTGCGGAATTTCTACAAAACGCTGAAGGCCTCGGACGAATCCCTTCGCTTCCTGATGGCCACTGGTGTCAGCCAGCTGCGACAGGTGGGGCTTTTCAGCGGGTTCAACAACATTGTGGATATCAGCTTTGATGGGGAGTACAATGCTATCTGCGGAATTAGCGAGCAGGAGATACATGAGTACCTCTCCGAGCAGCTAATCCACATGGCCAATACCAAAGGGTGGAGCGAGGACAAGCTGATGCAGGAGCTCAAATACAAGTATGACGGCTACCGCTTCTCGGAGAAGGAGGAGGACGTATACAACCCCTACGGCTTGGTGCATGCTCTCTGCGATTGCAGGCTCGACGACTACTGGTCCCTAACCGGCACAATGAGCAGCGTCGATGCGCTAATCCCCCGCTATGATGCCTTAGGAGTGCTAAATCTAGATGGGCAGCTCCGGGCGAGCAGGACGGAGCTGATGCAATTCAGCTACGAGCATAGCGACCCACTGGCCTTTCTCTACCAGACGGGCTACCTGACAATCAAGGGTGTGGAGGCGGATGGGCAATACCGCCTGGACTTCCCCAACCAGGAGGTGCGGGAGAGCATCATGAGCATCCTGGCCCCCCGGACTCTGGGAATAATGCGGGACGGCACCCTTCATGGTCTGCAGCGCAACCTGGTGCGGGCACTGAACGGGACGGACGTCAAGGCGCTGGAGGCATGCATCCAGGCATTCCTGGCGAGCCTGCCGCACGACCACGATGGCGACACGGAGGAGGCCTGGGCGCTGCGGGAATGCCGCTATCGGGATGCGGTGCACCTCATATTTGCGGGCGTACGGGGCGATGTGCGGGTGGAGCAGATTGGCGCGGGTGGCATATCGGATGTGGAGATCCTCGGCGAGCGGATGGTGGTGGTGCTGGAGCTGAAAATGAAGCGCGGGGGGATGACTGCCACCCGGGCGCTGGAGCAAGCGGTGGCCAACAGCTACACGGCCAAGCACATCGGCGGGCAGAAACCGGTGTGGGCCGTGGGCGCGGTAATCGGCAAGAAGGCGCATATCGAATGGGAGGAGCGGTGCGTATGGGAGGGATGCTAAATACGCCATGAGCATGAGAAAAGCGCCCCGCGCGCGCCATCGCATCAGCGAAAGCTACTACCTTCGCGCCGCAGGAACCATTTGTACAACCCTTAAGCAAGCACACCATGGCGGGCAAGCACATCCGTTTCGACTGGGCCATCAAGCGCCTGCTGCGCAACAAGGCGAACTTCGAGGTGCTGGAGG